>JAZBOL010000088.1:0-28402 GCA_036351115.1 Lysobacterales bacterium
CACGATCCAGGAACAGGCGCTGCTCGAAGTGCAGCAGACGGCCCTCAAGCAGAACATCACCACCCTGCGCAACCGCATCAACGAGCTCGGCGTGGCCGAGCCCGTGGTGCAGCAGCAAGGCGCGGAACGTGTCGTGGTGCAGCTGCCCGGCGTGCAGGACATGGCCGAGGCCAAGAAAATCCTGGGGTCGACCGCGACGCTTGAATACCGTGCCGTCGATGAGCAGAACGATCCGTACTCGGCGGCGCAAACCGGGCGGATTCCCTCGGACTCACGGCTCTACACGGACAACAACGGCCAACCCGTATTGCTGAAAAAGCGCTTGATCGTCACTGGTGACCAGCTGATCGGAGCCAATGCGAGTATCGACCCCGAGACTGGCCTGCCACAGGTCAATGTAACGCTCGATGGGGTGGGTGCTGACCGAATGCTGGACTTCACCCGGGACAATGTCGGCAACCGTATGGCGGTAGTCTTCATCGAGCAAAAACCGGGCGGGCAACGCGTCGAGGACGTGATTTCCGTCGCTGAAATCCAGGGACCTTTCAGCAGCCGGTTCAGAACGACGGGCCTGGATTCACTCCAGGAAGCCTCCCAGCTGGCCCTGCTGCTGCGCGCCGGTGCCCTGGCGGCGCCCATGGAGATCGCCTTCCAGCGTACCGTCGGGCCGAGCCTCGGTGCGGACAACATCCGCCGCGGCTTTCAGTCCGTCATGATCGGCTTCGCCCTGGTGCTGGTGTTCATGGCGATCTACTACCGCGCCTTCGGCCTCATTGCCAACGTGGCCCTGACGGTCAACCTGGTGCTGCTGATCGCGCTGCTGTCCATGCTCGGCGCCACCCTGACCATGCCCGGGATCGCCGGCATCGTGCTGACCGTGGGCATGGCCGTGGACGCCAACGTACTGATCTTCGAACGCATACGCGAGGAGATTGATAACGGCAACACGCCGCAGGCCAGCATCCGGGCGGGCTATGAAAAAGCCTTCTCCACCATCGCCGACGCCAACGTCACCACGCTGATCGCGGCCTTCGTGCTGTTCCTGTTCGGTACCGGTCCGGTGAAAGGCTTCGCCGTGACCCTGTCCCTGGGGATCGTGACCTCCATGTTCACGGCCATCATGGGCACCCGCGCCCTCGTCAACCTCGTTTACGGCCGGCGGAAGCGGGTCGAGAAACTCGCCATCTGAGGTGCCTGCCATGAGACTGGTCAAAAGCAACGTCAACATCGACTTCATGGGCAAGCGCAAGCTTGCCGTCGGCCTCTCCACCCTGGCGGTCATCGTCGCCCTGGTCGCGCTGCCCACCTTCGGCCTGAATTTCGGCCTGGACTTTACCGGCGGTACCGAGGTGGAGGTGCGCTTCAGCGAGGCGCCGGAAATCGCCGACGTGCGCGAGAGCCTGGCGGGCGCCGGCATGGACGACGCCACGGTGCAGAACTTCGGCTCGTCCACCGATCTGCTGATCCGCATCCCGCCGCACGAAGGCGAGGGCGAGAGCGAAGCTGCCGCGCAGGCGGAAGAGGTGATTGCCGCCCTGCAGGCAGACTTCCCGGCGGGCGTGGAAAACCGCAGCTCCGGCTATGTCGGGCCGCAGGTCGGTGAAGAGCTCACGGAACAGGGCATCCTGGCCGTGATCTATGCCCTCATCGGCATCTTCGTCTACGTCATGTTCCGCTTCCAGTGGCGCTTCTCCGTGGGCGCCGTGGTGGCCATCGTGCACGACATCCTCGTGACCCTGGGCATCCTGTCCATCCTGCAGGTGGACTTCGACCTGACCGTGGTGGCGGCCCTGCTGGCCGTGGTGGGTTACTCCCTGAACGACACCATCGTGCTCTTCGACCGCATTCGCGAAAACTTTCCGCGCATGACCAAGTCGTCGCCGACGGAGGTCGTGAACCGCTCCGTGAACGAGACCCTGGCGCGAACCCTGATGACCTCGCTGACCACCCTGCTGGTGCTGCTTGCCCTGTTCTTCCTGGGCGGTGAGGTAATCCATGCCTTTGCCCTCACGCTGATCGTCGGCGTGGTGGTCGGCACCTACTCCTCCATTTACGTGGCATCCAACGCCCTGCTCATGCTCGGCGTGAGCAAGCTGGACCTGCTGCAGGTGGAGAAGGAAGGCGCGGAGGTCGACAGCCTGCCCTGAGGGCGGGCTCGTGCCCCATGGCGTCCGAATCCGGTGAGCGGAAAGTCCGCAAACCGGATCGTGAGTGGGCCGAGGCTGTCTGGAAGGTCGTGGCGGACATCCCGCCCGGCTTCGTGCTGACCTACGGGGAAGTGGCCCGCCTGAGCGGCGCGCCCCGTTTCGCGCGGCGCGTGGGCCAGGCCATGCGCTGGGCGCCTCGAGACCTGAAGCTGCCCTGGCATCGCGTCATCAACGCCCAGGGCAAAATCTCCTTTCCCGCCGATTCCGCGGCCTACCAGGAACAGAAAGACCGCCTGGAAGCCGAGGGCGTGATCTTCCTCAAGGGCCGCATCGATCTTCAGCGCCACGGCTACACCGGCGCCCTCGACCACCTCTTCTGGGCTGATCCGGACTTGCAGGAGTAGCCCGGAACACATTTCCCTGGCTCCTGTGTGCCTTCGCTGGCGGTTCAGGCCCCGTGCCATTCCTGCCTGGCCTGGCTCGAGGCCTTCGGCTGCCCTCGGCGCGCATCGCTTGGTGGGGTCGCGCTGGCAGGCCATCCCTGGCCTGTCAGCGCTTGATCCGCCGTCCAGGCGGATCACCCCCAGTCGCGACGCACACCTCGGCTCGAGCCTTCATGGCGCAGGCAGAAACGGCACGGGGCCTGAACCTGCATCGAAGTTCCCAACGAGAATTCAGGCCTGTCCTGCTCCAGGTGTACTCGGGATCCGGTTCAGAAGGGACGTGGTTGGAAATCAGGAAGGTGATTCGTCTCCGCTTTGAGGTGGGAGGGCGTCGGGAGCCCCTTTTGATCTTGGTGCCTACGGGCACCTGCGGGCTGATCTGAGTCCGGCTTCCGTGATGTGGGAAACTGGCGCGGCACCCCGGCTTTCCGGCCAATAGGGCGCTTCGCCGAGGGTTCAGGCGCGACTGGGGTCAATTCGCCAGGACGGCGAATTGAGGGCTGACAGGCCAGGAAGGCCTGCCAGCCCGACCCCACCAAGCGGTTGAGACCGAGGGCAGCCGAAGGCCGAAGAGCCGGCCGGAAAGCCGGGGTGCCGCGCCCGTGCCCGCCCGCGGGACTCAGATCAGCCCCAGCGCTCTCCCGTGGTGGCGCAGGTGGTCGTCGATGAAGCTGGCGACGAAAAAGTAGCTGTGGTCGTAGCCCGCCCGCAGGTTGATCTCGAGCGGATGGTGGGTGCAGATGCAGGCCTGCTCGAGGCTGCCGGGTTTGAGCTGGTCGCCGAGGAATTCGTCGTCGGCGCCCTGGTCGATGAGGATCGGCAGTTGCCGGCCTTCCGGCACGTGGGTCACCAGCTGCGTCGCGTCCCAGGCCGCCCAGTCGTTGCGATCCTCGCCCAGGTAGTGCGTGAAAGCCTTGATGCCCCACTGGCAGTCCGAGGGATGGCAGATGGGCGAAAACGCGGACACGGAGTGCCACAGCTCCGGTTCACGCAGGGCGCAGATCAGGGCGCCGTGGCCGCCCATGGAGTGGCCGCTGACCGAGCGGCGGCCGTCGAGGGGCAGCACGGCTTCGGCGACCGCCGGCAGCTCCTGCGTGACGTAGTCGTACATGTGGTAGTGCTTCGACCACGGCGCCTGGGTGGCGTTGACGTAGAAGCCGGCCCCGGAACCGAAATCCCAGTCGTCGTGCTCGCCCGGCAGGTCCGTGCCCCGGGGGCTCGTGTCCGGGCAGATGATGGCCAGGCCCAGCTCCGCGGCCAGGCGCTGGGCGCCGGCTTTCTGCATGAAATTCTCGTCCGTGCAGGTCAGGCCGGAAAGCCACCACAGCGCGGGCACGGGCCCGTCCGCCGCCTGGGGCGGCAGGTAGGCGCCGAAGGTCATGTCGCAATCGAGAACGTCGCTGTGATGGCTGAAGCGCTTCACCCAGCCACCGAAGCTCCGGTTCTTCGAGACCAGGCTGGCCGTGGAATGGCTCATGGTCGGAAGCCTCGCCGTCAGTAAACGATGACGGAGCGGATGCTCTCGCCGTCGTGCATGAGATCGAAGGCCCGGTTGATGTCCTCCAGCCCCATGGTGTGGGTCACCATCTCGTCGATGGCAATGCCGCCGTCCAGGTATTTTTCCACGTAGCCCGGCAGCTCCGTGCGTCCCTTGACACCGCCGAAGGCCGTGCCGCGCCACACGCGTCCGGTAACCAGCTGGAAGGGGCGGGTGCTGATTTCCTGGCCGGCCCCGGCCACGCCGATGATCGTGCTCTCGCCCCAGCCCTTGTGGCAGCACTCGAGGGCGGCGCGCATGACGTTGACATTACCGATGCACTCGAAGGAGTAGTCCACGCCGCCACCGGTCAGGTCCACGATTACGTCCTGGATCGGCGCGTCGTGGTCCGCCGGGTTGACGAAGTCCGTCGCGCCCAGTTGCTTCGCCATCTCGAACTTGTCCGGGTTGAGATCGATGCCGATGATGCGCTCGGCCCCGGCCATGACCGCGCCCTGGATGCAGCTCAGGCCGATGCCGCCCAGGCCGAACACGGCCACGGACGAGCCGGGCTCGACCTTCGCCGTGTTCAGCACCGCGCCGATGCCCGTGGTGATGCCGCAGCCGAGCAGGCAGACCTTGTCCAGGGGCGCGGCGGGATTGATCTTCGCGAGGGAGATCTCCGGCAGGACCGTGTACTCGGAAAAGGTCGAGGTGCCCATGTAGTGGTGGATGGGTTTACCGCCCAGGGAAAAGCGGGAGGTGCCGTCCGGCATGAGTCCCTGGCCCTGGGTAACGCGGATCTTCTGGCAGAGGTTGGTTTTGCCGCTGGTGCAGAAGGAACACTCGCGGCACTCCGGGGTGTAGAGCGGAATGACGTGGTCGCCCACGGCCAGGCTGGTGACCCCGGGGCCGATTTCCTCGACGATGCCGCCGCCCTCGTGGCCAAGGATCGACGGAAACAGTCCCTCGGGATCATCACCGGACAGGGTGTAGGCATCCGTGTGGCACACCCCCGTGGCCACGATGCGCACGAGCACTTCGCCTTTCTTCGGCGCGGCAACGTCGATTTCCTCGATTTCCAGGGGTTTGCCGGCCTCCCAGGCCACGGCGGCGCGTGATTTCATGGTGTTCTCCTGTGCGTTGGTACCGATTCCCCGAGGCGATTGTCCGGCGTCATTCCGCCGAGCCAACCTCGTGCAGGTGCACGTCGGACTGCGGGTACGGGATGCTGACGCCGGCTTCGTCCAGGGCCAGCTTGGCCTGGTGCAGCACGTCCGAGTACACGCCCCAGTAGTCGGGGGTGTTCACCCAGGGGCGCACATTGAAATCCACGCTGCTGTCGCCGAGATTGCTGACGAACACGGCCGGCGCCGGATCCTGCAGCACCTTGTCATGGTTCTTGAGCACGCCCATGATCACGTCATGCGCGGTTTTGAGGTCGTCGTCGTAACCGACGCCGATGACCAGGTCCACGCGGCGCGTATCTTTGGCGGAGTAGTTGGTGATGCTGCCGTTCCAGATCTGCGAGTTGGGTACGAGAACCAGCTTATTGTCCGGCGTCAGGAGCCGCGTGCTGTTGAGGAATACCTCGTCCACCGTGCCCGATTCACCGCCCGCGTCGACGTAGTCGCCCTTGGTGAAGGGCCGGAACAGCACGAGCATGACCCCGGCGGCAAAGTTCGACAGGCTGTCCTTGAGGGCCAGGCCCACCGCCAGGCTGGCGGCGCCGACCACGGCCAGGAGCGAAGCGGGTGAGATGCCCAGCTGGTCCAGGGCCGCGATGATGGCGACCACCGTGACCGCGATGTTCACGATGTTACCCAGGAAGTCCACGAGGACGTCGTCCACCTCGCGCTTGCGCAGCATTTTCTCCAGCGTGTGCTGGGCCAGGCGCGCCAGCCAGCGGCCGACGACGTAGATCAGCAGCACGAGGAACAGGCGGATGCCGATCGTCACCGCCAGGTCGAGCAGGTTGGCGTTCTGGATGTATTCGTTCAGTTGTTCCATGGTCTCCCCCCTCAGGGATATGTTTGAAAGCGGTTTGCAGGTCTCAGGCGATGTCGCTGTCGTACTCGAGCACCTGCTCAAAGCGGTCCGCCAGGGGTGCGATCTGATTCACGACGTACTCCAGCGCGTCACCGTCCAGGGAGGCATAGGGCAGGTTTTCGCACAGCTTGATGTAGGTCGTGCCTTCCAGGTCGTCCACGGCGAGGTAGCCGACCCGTTGGCGGTAATTGATCTGGAGGCACTTCTCGGCGTCGAAATCCTCCAGGGGAACCACGAGGGACTCCACGCGCAGGAAGCGCCGTCCGTCCTCGCCCTTGATCTCCGCGAGAAAGATGCTCTGGCGGCGACCCTGGTCACCCACGGGGCACTCGAAACCGAGCAAAAACGGCTCATCGATCATGAGGTCGTGCTGGGCTTGTACGAAATCGCGGACTTCTGCGAAGGTCTCCACGGGGGTCTCCTTATTTGGGTTGCAGGCGCACGCCGCCGTCGAGACGGATCGTTTCGCCATTGAAATAACCATTTTCCACGATATGGGCGGCCAGTTCAGCAAATTCCTCGGGTTTGCCCAGGCGGGACGGGAACGGGATGGACGCGCCCAGGGCTTCCTGGACGTGTTCCGGCATGCCGTCCACCATGGGTGTCCAGAAAATGCCCGGGGCAATCGCCATGACGCGCACGCCGATGCGGGTGAATTCCCGGGCCATGGGCAGGGTCATGCCCACGATGCCGCCCTTGGAGGCGCTATAGGCCGCCTGGCCGATCTGGCCCTCGTAGGCCGCCACGGAGGCGGTGTTGATGATCACACCGCGCTCACCGTCCTCGTTCGGCTCGTTCGCTTCCATCACGGCGGCCGCAGCCTTGCTGGCGTTGAAGCTGCCGACCAGGTTGATCTGGATGACCTTCGCGAAGAAGTCCAGGTCCATGGGGCCTTCCCGGCCCAGCACGCGACCCGCGCCGATGACGCCGGCGCAGTTGACGGCTACGCTGACACCCCCCATGAAGTCGACGGCGGCCGCCATGGCGTCGGTGACTTCCGCCTCGCTGGTGACGTCGGTCCTGACGTATTTTGCCGCGTCACCGAACTCGGATTCCGCGGCGGCGCCGGCCTCGTCATTGATGTCGAGCAGGGTGACCTTCGCGCCTTTCGCGACGAAGTGGCGGGCAACCGCGAGGCCAAGCCCGGAGACGCCTCCCGTGATGACGGCGTTCACATTTTCGATCTGCATGGGTAGGGCTCCTGTGTTCGTTTCAAAGTGAAAAGGAAAACGTTCGTTCGATGGGTGCGTCGCCGGGGCCCGTTCGTACCGGCCTCGCGCCGGCGACCGTCACTCCCCGGCGAGCCAGCCAGGCGGGCGTTTCTCGAGGAACGCCCGCATGCCTTCCTGGCCCTCCGCCGAGATGCGCAGGCGGGCGATCAGTCGCGCCGTGGCCTGGTCCAGCTCGAGTTGGCGGTCCGCGCTGTGCCCCGCCGCATGAAACACGAGTTTCTTGGACTCGGCGACGCCCTGTGGACCGCCCCGCCGTATCGCGTCGCAGAGTCCTTCGACGGCCTCGTCGAGGTTTTCCGGATCGACGACGTCATGCACCAGCCCCAGGCGACGGGCATGCTCGGCATCGAAACGCTCGCCCGTGAGGAAAAACCGTCGCGCCTGGCTTTCGCCGATGCGCCGGAAGACATAGGGGGAGATGATTGCCGGCGCGAGGCCGAGACGCGCTTCGGACAACGCGAACACCGCCGTGTCGCTGGCCACGGCGATGTCGCAGCAGGCCACGAGTCCGAGACCGCCGCCGATGGCGGCGCCGTTGACGCGCGCCACGGTCGGGACGGGCAGGTAGTTCAGGGTCCGCAACAGCCGGGCGAGCTGAAGCGCGTCGTGTTCGTTGGTCTTTTCACTGGCGCCCAGCATGCTGCGCATCCAGTTCAGATCCGCGCCGGCGGAAAAACTGGCGCCGTGCCCGGTCAGCACGACCACCCGGGTCTCCGGGTCGTTACCGGCCACCTGCAGCTGGCTGGTGAGGCCGCTGATGAGCTCGCCATCGAAGGCGTTGTGCACCTCCGGCCGGTTCAGGGTCAGGGTCAGGGTGCCGTTCGCGCGATGAATCTGGAGGCTGCTCATGGTCGGTCTTCAGGTCGTTTCCGGGGTGTTGGTGGATTCCGAAGCGGTCGCCCTAGGTGCGGAAGATGCCGTGGCGGCCCCGCTCTATCGGCGCGTTGGCGGCGATGGCCAGGGCCCGCGCGAGCGTATCGCGGGTGTCCACCGGGTCGATGATGCCGTCGTCCCAGAGGCGCGCCGTGGCGTAGTAAGGGTGTCCCTGTCGGTCGTAGGCTTCCCGGACCGGTTGCTTGAAGGCTTCCTCGTCCTCGGCGCTCCATTCGCCGCCCTTCGCCTCGATGCCGTCCCGGCGCACGGTGGCGAGTACGGAGGCGGCCTGTTCGCCGCCCATGACGGAAATCCGGGCGTTTGGCCACATCCACAGGAACCGCGGCGCGTAGGCCCGGCCGCACATGGCGTAGTTGCCGGCGCCGAACGATCCGCCGATCACCACCGTGAAGCAGGGCACATGGCTCGTCGCCACGGCGGTGACCATCTTGGCGCCGTCTTTGGCGATGCCGGCCTGCTCATAGGTCTTGCCGACCATGAACCCCGTGATGTTCTGCAGGAAAACGAGCGGGATATTGCGCTTGTTGCACAGCTGGATGAAGTGCGTGGCCTTGAGCGCCGATTCGGAAAACAGGATGCCGTTGTTCGCGACAATGCCGACAGGGAAACCGTCGATGTGCGCAAAACCGCAGACGATGGTCTTGCCGTAGCGCGCCTTGAACTCGTGAAATTCGCTGTCATCGACGATCCGCGCAATGACCTCCTTGACCGGGAGCTGCACCCGCGCGTCCGTCGGGACCACGCCGTAAAGTTCCTCGGCCCCGAAGCGTGGCGGCCGGGGCGTCTTCATGACGAAGGGGCGCGGCGAGCGCCGATTGAGGTGGGCCAGGGCGTCGCGCGCCAGTTCCAGGGCGTGGGCGTCGTCTTCGGCGAAGTGGTCCGTGACCCCCGACTGGGTGCAGTGGACATTGGCGCCGCCCAGGGTCTCGGCGTCCACGACCTCGCCGGTGGCCGCCTTCACCAGCGGCGGCCCGCCGAGAAAGATCGTGCCCTGTTCCTTTACGATAATGGATTCGTCACACATGGCCGGCACGTAGGCGCCGCCCGCGGTGCAGGAGCCCATGACCACGGCGATTTGCGGAATATTGGCTGCGGACAGCCGAGCCTGGTTGTAAAAGATGCGTCCGAAGTGGTCCCGGTCCGGAAACACCTCGTCCTGGAGCGGCAGGAAGGCGCCCCCGGAATCGACGAGGTACACGCAGGGCAGGTGGTTCTCCGCCGCGATTTCCTGGGCCCGCAAGTGTTTCTTGACGGTCATGGGGAAGTAGGTGCCGCCCTTGACCGTGGCGTCGTTGGCCACGACCATCACGTCGCGCCCGTGCACCTGTCCGATGCCGGTGATGATGCCGGCGCAGGGCGCCTTGCCGTCGTACAGTCCGTGCGCCGCGAGCGCCGACAGCTCGAGGAACTCGCTGCCCCGGTCGAGGAGGGCCTCGATCCGGTCCCGGGGAAGCATTTTTTCCCGTTTGAGGTGCTTCAGCCGGGCATCGTCACCGCCGCCGAGGCGGGCGAGATCGAGTTCCGCGTTGAGGTCGTCCACCAGCTCGCGTAACGCTGCGGCGTTTTCTCTGAAGGTCTCGCTGGAAGGGTCCAGCCTCGAGTCGATCTGGGACACGGGTGGTCAGCCCCGCAGTCGGGCAGGGCAGGTCGGAGTATGGTGTCGATCCATCACGACAGGGTCCGCGGTGCTTCGGTCGGGGGCGCAATGATACACCGAACGCCCCCGGCTGGTGGGGGCGCCCCGAAATCCCGGGCGGGTATCCGCCGTCAGGGAAGCTCGATGGCGATCGCCGTGGCCTCGCCGCCGCCGTTGCACAAAGCAGCCACGCCCTTCTTCAGCCCACGCTGCTGCAGCGCGTTGATCAGGGTCGTGAGGATGCGGGCGCCACTGGCGCCGATGGGGTGACCCAGGGCGCAGGCGCCGCCGTTCACGTTGATCTTCTCGTGGGGAATGTCGTGTTCCCGCATGGCCGCCATGGTGACGGCGGCGAAGGCCTCGTTCACCTCGAAGAGATCGACGTCGTCCTTGCTCCAGCCGGCCTTCTTCAGCACGTTGGTGATGGCGCCCACGGGCGCGGTGGTGAACCAGGCCGGCTCCTGGGAGTGCATGGCGTGCGCGACGATGGTGGCGAGCGGTGTCACCCCCAGCTCGTCGGCCTTACTCTCGCTCATGATCACCGTGGCAGCAGCGCCGTCGGAGATCTTCGAGGACGTGGCGGCCGTCACCGTGCCGTCTTTCGCGAAGGCCGCGCGCAGCGTCGGTACCTTGTCCAGATTGATGGCGACCGGTTCCTCGTCCGTTTCGACGACGGTCTCGCCGCGGCGGGATTTGACCGTCACCGGGACGATCTCGGCGGCGAACTGGGATTCCATGGCGGCGCGGGCGCGCTCCACGGAGGCGATGCCGAAGGCGTCCATCTCCTCGCGGGAGAAGTCGTACTTGTCGGCGCAGCGCTGGCCGTAGACGCCCATCATGAATCCTTCGTCCGGGTCCTGGAGGCCGTCCGTGAACATGTGGTCGAGCACCTCGCCGTGGCCCATGCGGAAGCCGCCCCGGGCCTTGGGCAGCAGGTACGGCGCCCGGGTCATGGATTCCATGCCGCCGGCCACGACCACGTCGTGGGTCCCGGCCTTGATGCTGTCGTGGCCCTGCATGATGGCGACCAGGCCCGAACTGCAGGCCTTGTTCACCGTGAGCGCCCCGGCCGAGTCCGGGATGCCGGCCTTGCGCGAGGCCAGCCGCGCCGGCGCCTGACCCACACCGGCGGGCAGTACGCAGCCCATGATCACGTCGTCGATCTCGGCCACGTCGATGCCGGCCTGTTCGACCGCGCCCCGAATGGCGGCGGCGCCGAGCTCGTCGGCGGGAACGTCGGAAAACTGTCCCTGGAAGGAGCCGATGGGGGTGCGTTTGGCGGCGGCGATGATGACGTTGCTCATGTGGGTTCTCCGGATGCTTTCTGATTTGCCGATTAAGTGGTGGCGCCGGCGTCCCAATAAAAGGGCTCCGTGACGCCGGGTTGCGTGGGTCCGGCGCCTTCGTTCACCCGCTGCCGACGCGATTCGTACACAATGACAAGTGGCCACCATGTCCACAAAGGATCAGTATGTTCAACGACTTCTGGCGAGGGTCTGGACCGGGACCCCGCTTCGCGAAGCCCTCCCTTGCCGCCCTGGCACTCCTGTGCCTGTGCCCGGGCCAGGCCGCCGCCGACGGTCCGCCGGTGGTGGTTGAAACGGCCACCACCCAGCCCATCACGGAGACGCTGCGCGTGAGCGGTACGGTCACTTCCCGCCGCGCGGGGGTGCTGTCCGCCGCCGTTGGTGGCCTGGTCGCGGTGCTGGACGTGGACGCGGGGGACCGGGTCGAGACAGGGCAGGTGCTCGTCGGCCTGGACGATGAGTTGGCGCGCCTCAATGTGCAGCGCGCCGAGGCCGCGCAAGCCCAGGTGCAAAGCGCCCTGGCCGACGCGCAGCGACGGCTCGGCGAGGCTGAACGCCTGCGTGATGAGCGCGGCATCGCAGAGACCGAAGTTCGTTCCCTGCGCGCCGAGGTGGATATGGACGAGGCGGCGCTGGCCGCCGCGCGGGCGGGCCTCGCGGAACAGCGCGCTTTGCTGGACCGGCACACGGTGCGCGCGCCCTTTGCCGGTGTGGTCGCCGAGCGCATGAGCGAACTCGGTGAGTGGGTGTCGCCCGGGGATTCCCTGCTGAGCCTGGTCGCCACGGATGCCTTGCGCTTCGATTTCCGCGTGCCCCAGTCCCGGTTCAGTTCGATCACACGCGGGACCCCGGTACGGGTTTCCCTCGACGCCGAGCCCGGAGAAGCATGGCCGGGAACCATTCAGGCCATCGTGCCCGTCAACGATCCCGCGGCGCGCACCTTCCTGCTGCGTGTCGAGGCGCCGGCGGCGCCGGCGGTGCCCGGCATGTCGGCCCGCGCCGCGATCAGCATCGACACGGGCCGCCGGGCCGTGGTCGTGTCCCGGGACGCGTTGATCCGGCATCCGGACGGGCGCAGCACCGTCTGGGTCGTCGAGGGTGAGGGAAGCGGGGCCAGGGTCAGTGAACGGACCGTGGAAACGGGGCTGGAATTCGGCGGGTTGGTGGAGCTGTCCTCGGGCCTCGAGGCCGGCGCCCCGGTCGTGGTGCGTGGCAACGAGTCACTCCAGGACGGGCAGGCCGTGACCGTCCGGCGCAACGCTCCAGGCCCGGATTCGGATTCGGGTTCGGGCTGAGGATCACCGCGTGTTCGAGGCCATCGTCCGCCGGGGCATTCTCACCACCGTCGCCGCGCTCATCGTCACGGTGTTGGGCGTGCTCGCCGCTTTGCGCATTCCGGTGCAAATGATCCCGGACCTGGAGGTGCGAACGGTTTCCGTGCAGACCAGCTGGCCCGGTGCCACGCCCCAGGACATCGAGAAGGAAATCCTGATCGAGCAGGAGGAGTTTCTGCGCACGACCCCCTATCTGCAGCGCCTGGAGGCAACGGCGACGAGCGGTTCGGCCTCCATCGAGCTCGATTTTCCTTTCGGCGTTGACATGACCGAGACCCTGATCGAGGTGCAGAACGCCCTCAACCAGGTGCCCTCCTACCCGGAGAACGTGGACGAACCCCGGGTGATCGCCACGTCCTTCTCCGCCAATGCCTTCATGTACCTGCGCGTGGAGCCGTTGCCCGGCAACCCCCGCGGGCTGGACATGGACATGATGCGCGACTTTATCGAGGACAACGTCCGTCCGCGCATGTCCAGCGTTCCGGGCGTGTCCCAGGTGACGGTCGGGGGCGGCGCCGAGCGCCAGATCCGCGTGCAGATCGATCCCCAGCGCCTCGTCGGCCTGGGGCTGACCGTCGGCCAGGTGCGCGATGCGATCCGCGCCCGCAACCGGGACGTGTCCGGTGGAGAAATCGAAAGCGGCAAACGCCGTTACCTGCTGCGCACCGTGGGGCGCTTCCGGGACCTGGAGGAGCTGCGTTCGCTGGTCGTGGAGCGCCGGGGGGACACGGTCGTGCGCCTTGCCGACGTGGCTGAAGTCGAGCTGGATCATTCGGAAATTCGCCAGATCTCGTATATCGACGGCGCGCCGGTCATCGGCCTGCAGGTGCTCCGGGAAACCGGCTCGAACGTCATCGACATCAAGTACGCCATGCTCGCGCGCATCGACGCCATCAACCGCGACGTGCTCGAGCCCGCGGGCATGCGCCTGAAGCTCACCGCCGAGGACGCCGGCTACGTGGAGGCGTCGATCCGCAACGTATGGAAGAACCTGCTCATCGGCGCCGTCTTCGCCACCCTGGTCATGTACGCCTTTCTTCGATCCCTGCGCGCCACCCTGGTGGGGGTCATGGGCGTGCCCCTGTGTACGATCGCCGCCTTCATCGGCCTGCTGCTGGCGGGGCGTACCATCAACGTCATTTCCCTGGCGGGCGTGGCCTTCGCCATCGGCATGACCCTCGACAACTCCATCGTGGTCATCGACAGCATCGAACGGGAGCGGCGCCGCGGCCTGGATCGATTCCGCGCCGCCGTGGCGGGGGTTCAGCGGGTGTGGCCGGCGGTGCTGGCCTCGACGCTGACCACCATCCTGGTATTCCTCCCGGTGCTGTTCATCGTGGAGGAAGCGGGCCAGCTCTACTCCGACATCGCCATCGCCATCTCCGCCTCGATCCTGGCGTCCATGGGCGTGGCCATCACCCTCATTCCGACGGCCAGCGCCCGCCTGGAATTCGACGACCGCCGCACGACCCGGTCCGTGGCGCGGAGCGAGCGGCTGCGCGAGGCGCTGCTCGAGCGTCTGCATCGATTCATCGCCACACCGGCGCGGCGGGCGGTGACCATCGGCGTCACGGTTGTGGCTGCCCTGTTCGTGATTTTCGTGCTCACGCCCCCGGCCGAGTACCTGCCGGAAGGGGAGGAAGCGAGGGTCTTCGCGTCCATGAACCCGCCGCCGGGCTACAACCTGGGAACCATGCACGACATCGGCCTCGGCATTCAGGACGAACTGCTGCCCAGCGTGGGCGCCGACCCGGCGGACTTCGAGTCGGGGGCGGTGAAGTACCCGGCGTTGCGCTTCATGATCGTGTCCATTGCGCCGGACGGACTGCGCGTGATCGCCCAGGTCAGGGACCCGGGGCAGGTCAACGCCTTCATGGAGGGCATCACCGCCCTGTTCGAGTCTTTCCCCGGCATGCGCGCCTTCGCCACCCGCGGTTCCATCATCACCAGCAACGACGGCGGCACGCGCAGCATCAACCTCGATATCTCGGGCCCGACCCTCGATGTGATCTACGAAACCGCGCAGCGGGTCTACCGGCGCTCGGAGGAAGTGCTCGGCAATCCCCGCATCCAGTCCAGCCCCGCCTCCCTGGCCCTGGCCCAGCCCCTCGTGGAGGTCCGGCCGGACTGGGACCGGGCCGCGGAGCTGGGCATGAGCGCCGTGGACGTGGGGCTGACCGTGGCGGCCCTGACGGACGGGGCCTTCATCGACGAGTTTTTCCTCGGCGACGACAAGATCGACATCTACCTGTATGGCCGGGACGGCGAGGCGCGGGTGGACACGCTGGCGGAACTGCCGGTCCACACGCCCCGGGGCGGCGTACTACCCCTCGGGGCCATTGCCGCCATCACGGAAACGGTGGACACGAGCACGGTGCGCCGCATCAACGGCCAGCGAACCGTGACCCTCAACGTGATCCCGCCGGAAACCATCGCCCTGGAAACGGGCGTCGCGATGGTGCGGGAGGAGGTGCTCGGGACGTTGCGGGAATCCGGGGGCATACCGGCGTCCGTCACCATCGATATTTCCGGGGCCAGCGATCAGCTCGACGCCACCCGGGCAGCCCTGGCGATCAACTACCCGGTCGCACTGGTCATCGTCTTTTTGCTCATGGTGGCCATCTTCAACCACTGGGGCTACCCGCTGCTGATCATGACGACCATTCCGGTGGGCATCGCCGGGGGCATCGTGGGGCTGGTGCTCATGAATTTCATCGGGGGGCTGTTGCCCGCCATCGGCCTGGCGCCGATTCGTCAGCCCTTCGACATGATCACCATGCTGGGCTTTCTCATCCTCATGGGCACGGTGGTGAACAACCCGATTCTCATCGTGGAACGGGCCATGCGGCGGATCAGGGAGGACGGGATGACGCCCGTGGAGGCCGTGAACGACGCCGTCGATGCGCGGCTGCGCCCCATCGCCATGTCCACGCTGACCACCATCTGCGGACTCTCGCCCCTGGTGCTGTTGCCGGGAGAGGGAACGGAACTCTACCGGGGGGTGGGCGCCATCGTGCTCTTCGGCATCCTCGGCGCGGCCGTCGTTTCCGTCACCATGCTGCCGGCGCTGACCGTGGCGGCCCTGAACTGGCGCCGGCGAAGGAACGGAGTCACTGCCGGACGAACCGGCCGGTGAAGGGGCAGGGCGGTGAACTCAGCCCTTTCCTTCCACGAGCTCCCGGCCGATGAGCATGCGGCGGATTTCGTTCGTTCCGGCGCCGATTTCGTAGAGCTTGGCGTCCCGGAGGATGCGCCCGGCCGGGTACTCGTTGATGTAACCGTTGCCGCCGAGGGACTGGATGGCCTCGAGGCCGACCTGCACGGCGTTGCGTGAGGCGTGCAACAGGCAGGCGGCGGCGTCCACGCGGGACTTGACGCCGGCGTCGAAGGCTTCCGCCACGCGGTAGCTGAAGCCCCGGGAGGATTCGAGCGCCGTGTGCATGTCCGCCAGCTTGGCCTGCATGATGCCGAACTCACCGATGGCCTTGCCGAACTGCTTGCGCTCCCGGAGGTAGGGGAGAGTCAGGTCCATGGCGGCCTGCATGAGGCCGATGGGACCGCCGGACAGCACGAGGCGTTCCGTGTCGAGGCCACTCATGAGCACCTTGACTCCCTCGTTGACCTCACCGAGCACGCGGTCCGCCGGAATCTCGCAGTCTTCGAACACGAGTTCGCAGGTGTTCGACCCGCGCATGCCGAGCTTGTCCAGCTTTTGCGCCTTGCTGAAGCCGGGCAGGTCAGGGGTGACCAGAAAGGCCGTCATGCACCGGGAGCCGGCTTCGGGGCCGGCGGTGCGCATGTAGACCACCGCCACGTCGCACTCGGGGCCGTTGGTGATCCACATCTTGTTGCCGTTGGCGATCCAGGTATCGCCCTTCAGCTCGGCGCGGCAGGCCATGGAGCCGACCACGTCCGAGCCCGCGCCCGGTTCACTCATGGCCAGGGCGCCGACGTGTTCACCGCTGATGAGGCGTGGCAGGAATCGCTCCCGCTGCCCGGGGGTGCCATTGCGGGCAATGTTGTCGACGCACAGGTTCGAATGCGCGCCGTAGGACAGGCCCACGGAACCCGAAGCCCGGCTGATTTCCTCGATGGCCACTACGTGCGCGAGGTAGCCCAGGCCGGATCCGCCCAGCTCGTCAGACACGGTCAGGCCCAGCAGCCCCAGCTCGCCCAGCTTTGGCCACAGGTCCTGGGGAAAGACGTTTTCCTCGTCGATGGCCTGGGCCCGGGGTGCAATTTCCTGTTCCGCGAAGCGCCGCACGCTGTCGCGGAGCAGGTCGAGTTCCTCGTTGATGGTCGTGGTCATGTTTTTTCCCTCGCCGATCAGGCCGCCAGCCGTTCCCGGCCCGGGAACCGGTGGGGCTTGCCCATGTGGGGCATCTTGATCTTGCCCAGGATGGCGATGCGCTCTTCCGCCATGCGATCCGAGGCCCGATAGGTCGGAATGCCGTCCCGCTCGGCAATTTCGAAGATTCGCGAAAGGTTGTAGTAAATGGCGCGGGTCATGCGGTAGGCGCGCTGCTCGCTGTAGCCCTCGAACTCGATGGACACGTTCATGAGGCCGCCGGCATTCACGGCGTAATCCGGGGCATAGAGGATGCCGCGCCGCTCCAGCTCATCGCCGGCCTGGTCGTTGGCCAGCTGGTTGTTGGCCGCGCCGGCCACCACCTTGAATTTGAAGCGGGGCAGGGTGTTTTCGTTCACCACGGCGCCAAGGGCGCAGGGGCTGAACACGTCCGCATCCACGTCGTAGATCTCGTCCAGGCCGACGGCCTCGGCACCCATGTCCACGGCCTCCGCCACGGCGTCTTCGTTGATGTCGGTGACGAAAACCTTGGCGCCGCCCTCGCGCAGCAGCTTCACCAGGTGATGGCCCACGTGGCCCGCGCCCTGGACCGCGAAGCTGTAATTGCCCACCTCTTCGTCACCGAACCTGGCCTGCAGGGCCGCCTTGATGCCCTGGAGGGTCCCGTAGGCGGTGAAAGGGGAGGGGTCGCCGGAGCCGCCGTGCACCTGGTGCACGCCGACCACGTTGTTCGTCTCCTGGAAGATGAACTCCATGTCGTTCACATCGATGCCCACGTCCTCGGCGGTGATGTAACGGCCGCCCAGCGTGTCGATGAATTTGCCCAGGGCACGGAACAGGGCCTCGGACTTGTCCTTGCGCGGGTCGCCGATGATCACCGATTTGCCGCCGCCCAGGTTCAGACCGGACACGGCGGCCTTGTACGTCATGCCCTTCGACAAACGGAGCACGTCGTTCAGTGCTTCCTGTTCCGTGGCGTAGGGCCACATGCGCAGGCCGCCGAGGGCCGGGCCGAGCGTGGTGTTGTGGATGGCGATGATGGCCTTCAGGCCGACGTCGGCGTTGTTGCAGAAGACGATCTGTTCATGGCCGGAGGCCTCGATCGTTTCGAAGAGTTCCATGCAGTTCTCCTTGTCGCCCTCGAGGTTTTCCTCCGGTCTTGACGGCCTCGCGCAGGGGAGAGTGAACGTCGAAAACGGTGGCCGGGGCGTGGTGGGCCGGGTTTCCGTGCCCGGTTCCGGACCCCGGTCAGCGGGCCGGGTTGCGTCCAGTGAAGCGGGCGGCGGGATTGTATCAAAAGAAACTAATTGTGCGCCGGGTCGCCGCGAGAATTCCGGTCAATAAGCGTATCGGGCCGGTTGCAATCCCATGTCGTCCTGCTATTTTGGAAACAAGCGTCGTGACCGTGACATGCACCGAACGCAAACTTCGTCTTCCTTTAATACAGAGGATAGATAGCGAGGAGCGCTCGGCAACGGTTGAACGCTGGGGGTAGCCCGGCCGGATCATCATTTCGGCAAGGCTTCATTTCAACCGAGCCTGCGACGTTCCACCGTCGTCGGTCACTCGACACTCAGTCCTGATCGCACGGTCCACGTGCGACGGATCATTTGCGTCTGCGGAGGGAACCGCGGACCCGTTTACCCCGCACAGGGGGTAGCGCCCGACACCGGAGGCAGGATCGCCCCGGACGGGACAGGGGATGGTTAGATGGAAAAGGGGTTTCGTTTTCGCACGACGGGTGTCGTGGCGGCGGCTTTGTTGACGGTCGCGGTCGGAAGCACGGCACAGGCCCAGATCAGTTTCAACTCCAGCGGTTTGCCCGGCACGGGGCTGAACAATCCCACGTCCATCGACTTCGGGCCGGACGAGCGGCTCTACGTCAGCCAGCAGGACGGCACCATCTACGCCTACACGCTGCAGCGCAATGCGCCGGCGGACTACACGATTCTGGACACGGAAACCATTTCCGAGATCCAGGGTAACGTGCAGAACCACAACGACGACGGTAGCGAATCCACCGAGAACACCCGCCAGATTACCGGCGTCCTGGCCGTGGGCACCGCCAGCAACCCCGTCCTTTATGTTTCTTCCTCCGACCCGCGCATCGCCGTCGGCGTGGACACGGGCCTCGATACGAATTCCGGGGTGATTTCCCGCCTGACCTGCGTCGGTGGCATCGTCGGCAACCAGTGTGCGGGCTGGGATCGTGTCGACATTGTTCGCGGACTGCCGCGCTCCGAGGAAAACCACTCGACCAACGGGATGGATCTCGACGAGGCGAACAACATCCTCTACGTCATGTCCGGGGGGCACGCCAACAAGGGCGCCCCGGGCAACAACTTCGCCGGCACGCCGGAATACTATCTTTCCGCGGCCATGCTGGCGGTGGACCTGGACGCCATCGAAGCGATCGAGACCGCCAACAGTGGCCCCTACATCGACCCGCGCAATGGTGCCCAGTTCGTCTACGATCTCGTGACGCTCGACGACCCCACCCGCGCCAATATCGACAACACGGATCCGGATTTTCCCTATGGCCCGGGGCATCCCCGCTACACCCTGGAGATCGATCCGGGCGACCCCTTCGGCGGCAACAACGGCCTCAACCAGGCGATTCCCGTGCCCGGCGGCCCGGTACAGATTCATTCGCCGGGTTACCGGAATGCCTACGACGTGGTCGTCACCACGGGCGGCAGCATCTACACCTGGGACAACGGGCCCAACACCAACTGGGGCGGACAGCCCCTGGTGTTCGCCTCTGACGATACGCCCAAGGGCACCGGTCCCTTCGACGCGCTCGCCGGCGACTACTGCACCAACACGCTCAACGAGAGCGCCAGCAACGGCCACGGCGACCCGTTGCACGATGCCACGGCGCCGGGCTATTTCGGCGGCCACCCGACACCGATTCGCGCCTTCCCGGGCCTCGCCGGTGTCGTGAACTATGCCGAAGAGGGTGACGGGAACTGGGTTCAGCAGGGCCCGGTGGAGAACTTCTTCGATCTGCTGCCGGCGGGCTACGGCCTGGTCCCCGCGGACTTCCCGGACAACCCCGTCGAGTGTGACTACCAGGCCAACGACCCGGCCAAGTACCTCGAGGTCGCCAACGCCTCGACCAATGGACTGGTGGAATACACGGCGGACAACTTTGCCGGCGCCATGCAGGGTGACCTGTTGGCCGCCTCCTTCAACGGCAACATTTACCGCTGCAAACCGAGCGGGCCCTCCAGCCTGGCGGATCTTTCCGGCAGTCCCTCGGGTCTGACCAATGGGCTGTGCGAGGTGCTGTTCAGCAACTTCGGCGCCAGCCCGCTGGACGTCACGGCCCAGGCGAACGACGAGGCCTTTCCCGGCACGGTGTGGGCGGCGACCTACGGCGCCAATTCCGTTACCGTCTTCGAACCCAATGATTTCCTGGTCTGCGATCCGAGTAACCCGAGCGAAGACTCCGATACGGACGGCTTCACGAACGGCGACGAAGCCGATAACGGCACGGATCCCTGTTCCCAGGGCAGCCGGCCCAGCGACAACGATGGTGATTTCCTTTCCGACCTGAACGACCCGGACGACGACAACGACGGCAATCCGGACGTCACGGATCCCTTCGCCATCGATGCGAACAACGGCCTGGCAACGTCGCTCCCGATCAACTACTCCCTGTTCAACAACGACCCGGGTACGGGCCTCTTCGGCCTCGGGTTCACGGGCCTGATGCTGGACACGGGCGGCAGCCTGACCTGGCTGGACCTGTTTGATGAGGAACAGCTCGCCGCGGGCGGCGCCGCCGGCCTGCTCTCGGTTGAGGCTGTCACCACCGGTGATGCCTTCGAAGGCACCAACGACCAGGAGAACGCCTTTCTTTTCGGCGTGAACGTGGACGAAAACACACCGCCGTTCCAGGTGCACAGCCGTGTGCTGGAGCCCTATTTCTCCGTCGGGGACGTCACCGGAACGCCCCAACCCTGGCAATCCTTCGGCATCTTCATCGGCACCGGAGACCAGGACAACTACCTGAAATTTGTCGTGTACCACAACAACGGCGCCGGCGGCATCGAAGTCGGCACCGAGGTGGGCGGCACCTTCGTCGGTGACACCTACGACAACACCGACTGGCCGGGCACCATCCTCGATGCGGCAGCCATCGAGCTGTATCTTTTCGTCGATCCCCAGGCCGGTACGGTCCAGCCACGCATTTCCCTGGACGAAGGCGCCACCATCACGGATCTCGGCACGCCCATTGCCATCCCGGCGGCCTGGCTGAGCAGCGCGGACGACCAGGGTCTTGCGGTTGGCGTGATATCCACGGCCAACGGTCCGGGTGCGGGTGCGCCGACCTTCGTGGCTGTCTGGGACTTCATCAACATCAGTTTTGCCGCTGTGACGGCACCCGGCGACTGGCAACTGGTCAACGATCAGTTCAGCGAAACCCGCCACGAGGGCGCTGCCGTGCAGGTGGGCGATCGGTTCTACCTGCTGGGCGGCCGTGAGAACGATGGCGTGCGCATCTACGAGCCGGGTACCGATACCTGGCTGAACGGCGCCCTTTCACCCATCAAGCTGCACCACTTCCAGGCCGTCGAGCTCGACGGCCTGATCTACGCGATCGGCGCCATGACCGGCGACTGCTGCAACGAGCCGGAAGCGCCAAACGTGTATGTCTACGATCCGCTGGCCGACGCCTGGATCGTCGGGCCGGCCATTCCGCCGGCGCGTGCCCGCGGTGGTGGTGGCGCTGCCGTGTATGACGGCCAGATCTACTGGGTCAGCGGCAACACCAACGGGCACCAGGGGCCGGTCAGTGCGGCCGTGGACCGCTTCGACCCGGCCACGGGCACCTTCACGCCGCTCCCCGACATCCCCAATCCCCGGGATCATTTCTTCGTGACCGTCGCCGGCGACAAACTGTACGCGGTGGGCGGTCGCACCTCCGACGGGCCGAATATTTTTGACGGCACCGTCGCGGCAGTGGACGTCTTCGATCTCGTGACGGAAACCTGGAGCACGCTGCCGCCGGGGTCCAACATTCCCACGCCGCGCGCTGCGGCGCCCACGGGCCTGATCGGTAACGAGATCATCGTCGCCGGTGGCGAGAGCGATACGCGCTCCGACGCCCACCCGGAAACCGAGGCGCTGAACCTCGATACGAACACCTGGCGCAGCCTGACGCCCATGCTGACGCCGCGCCACGCCACCCAGGCCATCGTGTCCAACAACGGCTTTTACGTCGCCGCCGGTTCTCCGAACCAGGGCGGGCCGGGCGGCGCCGAACTCAACCTCGAGGCACTGTATCTCTTCGGCGCGACGGCCCCGACCAGCGACGCGGTGTTCCCGAGTTCCCTCGGCGCGCCCACGGGCATCGATTTCGGGTCGGTCCAGACCGGTGCGAGCGCCGGCCAGGGCATGAACCTGACCAACACCGGGGGCGACCAGGGCATCGTGGTCGAGTCCGTGGCCCTGGCGGGCGGTGCTCCCTTCAGCCTGGACGCGCCGCTGGCCGAGCCCGTGGTCATCGCCCCCGGCGACAACCTGGTCATTTCCCTGACCTTCTCGCCGACCGCGGCCGGCGCCGCAACCGACACGCTGGTCGTGACCCACTCCGGCGGCCAGACGATCAACGTTCCCCTGGACGGTGAAGGCCTGGACGAGCCCGTGGCCCTGTACCGCGTGAACGCGGGTGGCCCGGCGGTGGCGGCCACGGATGCCGGTCCGGCCTGGAGCGAGGACAGCGACGCGAACAACTCGCCGTTCCTCGCGGACGCCGGTTCGAGCAACGAGAACGGCTTCCCGCCGCTGAACGGCCGCGACGCCTCCCTGCCGGCCTATGTCCCGGATGCCGTGTTCGACACGGAGCGCTGGGACAACGCCGGCGGCACGGAGATGCAGTGGGAATTCCCGGTCACGCCGGGGAACACCTACCTGGTGCGTCTCTACATCATGAACGGCTTCGACGGGACCAGTGCGCCCGCGACCCGCGTGTTCGACATCACCATCGAAGGCGCAACCCCCCCGACCTTCAACGACTTCGATCCTTCGGGTACCTGGGGGCACAAGGTCGCCGGCATGCTGGAGCACCAGTTCACGGCCACCGACGCGACGCTGGACATCGATTTCCTCCACGACGTCATCGAAAATCCGCTGGTGAACGCCATCGAAGTGCTCGAGGTCGGCACGGGCGGCGGCCCGGTCAACGTCCCGCCGGTCATCGACCCGATTGCGGACCAGTCCAGCAGTGAAGGCGACGACATCGACTTTACGATCTTCGCCACCGACAGCGATGGCCCCGGCAACATCACCTTTGGCGCCACGGGCCTGCCGCCCGGCCTGAGCGTGGTCGATCCGACCAACGGCCACATTGGCGGCGTGATCTCGGCCGGTGCGGCGGCGGGCAGCCCCTATGCCGTGACCGTGACCGCCAACGACGGCGCGGACACGTCCCAGGCCAGCTTCGACTGGTTCGTGGACGCCGGCAACACCGGTCCCGAGACCGTGCTGTACCGCATCAACAACGGGGGCCCCGAGGTCGCCGCGACGGACGCCAGCCTGCCGGCCTGGGGTGAAGACCAGAAGGGCGCGGGCAATCCGGGCAGCGCTGGCGGCACCGCGGTCGCGGGCACGCCCTCGACGCTCTCGAACGTCCCGGTTTCCGGCGACAACACGTTCGGCACCGCGGACGTCATCGCCCTGACGCACCCGTCCCTGGCTGGCAGCGTGGCGCCGGGCGCCCTGTTCCAGACCGAGCGCTGGGACCCGATCACGCCGGCGGAATTCGCCCCGGAATTGACCTGGTCCTTCCCGGTGCCGGCCGGTACCCAGGTCGAGGTGCGCCTGTACTTCGCGGAGACCTTCCTCACGGCGGACGGCGGACGCGTCTTCGACGTGGCCGTGGACGGTGTCGTGCCCGCGGTCTTCGACGACATCGACGTTCACCAGATCGCCGGCGGCGACGACATCGGCATTCGCCTGGCGTTCCCGACGGTGAGCGATGGCGCCATCGATCTCGAATTCATCCACGGTGTGGACAATCCGGCCGTGAAAGGCATCGAAATTGTCCAGCTGAGCGCGGGCGCCAACACCCCGCCGGACGTGACCAACCCCGGAGGTCAAAGCAACACCGAAGGCGACCTGGTCAGCCTGCAGATCGTGGCTTCGGACACGGACCTGGACCCGCTCGGCTACTCGGCGATCAACCTGCCGCCGGGCCTGAGCATCGATCCGACCAGTGGTCTGATCAGCGGGACCATCGACGTGGGTGGCGACGGCGCCTTCCTCGAGGAGAACGGGCTGCTGGTCATCGAGATGGAGTCGGCGGACACGCTGCCGGCGAACTGGCCGGAGGAAACCGCCTTTGCCAACTTCTCAGGCTCCGGCTACCTGCGCTACGACGGCGCGGACAGCTTCGGCACGCCGGGCAACGACATCATCAGCTACCCGATCGAGATCCAGAATCCGGGCACCTACCGCTTCCAGTGGCGCAGTCTCGTGGGCCTTGGCACCGATCCAACGGAGCACAACGACACCTGGCTCAAGATCGACTCGGATGCGTTCTACGGTGAGAAGGCCGGCGGCAACATCGTCTGCCCGATCGGCTTCGACCCGCTGGAGAACGACTGCACGGGCTCCGTGCCGAACGGCGCCGGCGGTGACGGCTGGTTCAAGGCCTACCGCAGCGGGACGGACACCTGGAGCTGGGTAACCAACACCAGCGACGACGACGCGCACCAGATTTTCGCCCGCTTCGACGCGCCGGGCACCTACACGATCCAGATCTCCGGCCGCTCCGCGGAGCACGTGGTCGATCGCATGGTCATGTACCGCGACGACTACGTCGGCGATCCGACCAGCACGGCGCTGCCGGAATCTCCGCGCTCCGGGGCCGGTGCCGCCGACGGCAGTCCCTACGCCACGGAAGTCACGGTGACCGACGGCATCGAGCCGGTGACAGTCGCCTTCCCGTGGGTCGTCGATCCGCTCGTGCTGGTGGAAGGTCCGAGCGCCACCTTCGCCATCACGCCGGCGGGTGGTCTCACCGCCAGTACCTTCAGCGGCAGCTCCCTCGTGATCGAGAACACCTCGACCAGCGGTGAGCGTATCGCTTCCGTGCGCATCGACCTGTCCACGGCGATTCTCCCGGACATCGTCTGGGATCCGCAGGGCACGGCGGGTGACGCGACCGGCAAGGGCCTGGCGGCCGATGCCGGAACCGCGGCCACCGGCTACGTGGTGCCGGCGGACAACACGGTGGACCCGTTCTCCCAGCCGCACAACGGCGTGGACGCCGCGGAAGGCTTCGACGTGGCCACCCTGGATTTCACGGACTTCGATCCCGGTGAGAGCTTCGCTTTCTCCGTGGACATCGATCCGACCAGTATTCGGGATGCCTCCGGCACCGGCTTCGCCGGCTCCGTGTCGGGCCTCGAACTCAGCGGCGCGACGGTGGAAATCACCTTCGAAGGCGGCGCGGTACTGCTTGCCGAGACTTTCGTGATACCCGGCTCCTTGGGCGGCTCCGTCGCCACGGCGGTGGAAACGCCGCCCACGGCCCCGACCCTGGGCGTCGTGGGCGCCACCCTGGTGCCCACGACCCTGTCGCCGGACCACACGGCTGCGGTCATTCCGGCCGGCCAGGCGGCCCAGAGCCTCGTCGTCTCCGGGCCGGTCGGCGCCACCGTGCGCCTGCTGCAGGTCGAGGCCGCGCTGCTGGCGGACTTCGGCTACGAGCTGGAAGTCTTCGAGGCCAACGAGGCGCTCGCCGTGACCGAGTACACGGCGGTCATCGGACCGGACGGTACGGTGGAGATTCCCGTGACGCTGACGCGCAGCGATGCGACGGACGGCGGCTTCAACCACTTCATGGCCGTCATCGCAGAGGGCGGCGTAACGGGTCCGGGGTCAAACTTCCTCGTCCTCGAACTGGACAGCGGACAGCCCAACGTCCCGCCGCTGGCGCTGGATGACGATGTGCCGCTCGCCCCGGGCGACAGCGTGCTCATCGAGATTCTCGCCAACGACTCGGACGCGGACGGTACCGTGGACTTCTCGTCCATCGTGATCCTCGATCCGCCGCTGTTCGGCACGCTGGTGCCGGGTGGCCTGGGTACGTTCACCTACACCCACGACGGCATCAACGAAGGCCTCGATACGTTCACCTACACGGTGAACGACAATGACGGCGCGACGTCGAACGTCGCCACCGTGCGCATCCAGGTCGGCGACCTGCAGGACCTCCCGGATGACGTGGACGGAGACGGTGAGCCGAACGCCACGGACAACGACGATGACAACGACGGCTTCCTCGATACGGAAGACCCCTTCGCCATCGACGCGGACAACGGCCTGACCACGGATCTGCCCGTGTCCCTGCCGATGTTCACCACCGATCCGGGCACGGGCCTGTTCGGCCTCGGTTTCACGGGCCTGATGACCAACGGCGTCATCGGGGGAACGCAGGGCGACGACTACCAGGCGCTCTACAACCCGGCCACGGTGCTGGTCGACGACGATCCGGTCGGCGGCGGCGTGTATACGCTGCTCAACGTCGGTGAGGGTGACGCCTTCGCGGCGAACAACAACCAGACCCACGCCTTCCAGCTCGGCCTGAACGTCGACCTGTCCTCCGATCCCTTCGTCGTGCACGCACGGCTCCTGGCGCCGTACTTCGATGGGCTGGCCCCGGACAACTTCCAGTCCCAGGGCATCTTCATCGGCACCGGGGACCAGGACAACTACCTGAAAATGGTGCTCGACGGGCTCGAAGACGACATCGAGTTGCTCCTGGAGTCCGGCGGAACGACCCCGGGCGGCACCAACGTCGGTCCGTCCTTTGCGGGCAGCACCGCGGTGGATCTCTACCTGCTGGTGGATCCGGTGGGAGGCGTTGACGGAACGGCCCAGGCGCAGGTGTCCGTCGACGGCGGTCCGCTGACCTCCGTTGGACCGCCCATCGACCTGCCGGCCGGCTGGCTGGACGGGGCGGATGATTTCGGTCTCGCCATGGGCCTGATCCAGACCTCCTTCGGTCCGGGTGCGGCGTTCGCGGCGAACTACGACCTGCTCGAAGCCTACTTCCTGGCCACGGACGACACCTTCAGCGTGCTGGAGGATGCGTCCACGGCCGGCCTGGACGTCCTGTCGAACGATCACGTGGACCCGGATCTGTCCATCACCGCGGTCGGTACGCCCGACAGCGGCGGCAGCGCCGTTCTCAACGACGGTGGCACACCGCTCGATCCGTCGGACGATACGATCGACTACACACCGCTGGCGGACTTCGCCGGAACCGAGGTGTTCACCTACGACGTGGTGGACAGCACGGGCGCCGCGGGCACGGCAATCGTCACGGTACAGGTGGATCCGGTGAACGACGCTCCGGTCATCACCGTGGGCACGGTACCGGCCCTGAACGAAGACGCCGGGGCCCAGGCCCTGCCGGCTTTCGCCACTTTCGATGCCGGCGGCGGCGAAGCCCAGGCGAACCTCGGCTTCGATGTCACCAACGACAAC
The DNA here is from genome assembly GCA_036351115.1 of Lysobacterales bacterium. Lineage (GTDB taxonomy): Bacteria > Pseudomonadota > Gammaproteobacteria > Xanthomonadales > SZUA-36 > Marinihelvus. The sequence continues at coordinate 27,332 of JAZBOL010000088.1, forward strand.
AACGCGCTGTTCGCCACCCAGCCCGCTATCGATCCGGCCGGCGAGCTCACCTTCGAGACCGCCGCGGACGCGAACGGCAGCGCCACGGTGACCGTGGTGGCCCAGGATGACGGCGGCACGGCAAACGGCGGCGCGGACCTGTCTGCATCGCAGCAGTTCACGATCACGGTGAACCCGGTGAACGACGCACCATCCATCACGCTCGGTCCCGACCAGGTGCTCGAGGAGGATACGGGTCCGCAAAGCGTGGCCAGCTTCGCCACGGGCTTTACCCCGGGCGGCGGCGCAGACGAGGCGACGCAGGCGATTGCCGACTTCCTCGTGGGCAACGACAACAACGCCCTGTTCAGCGCACAACCGGACATCGCCAACGACGGCACCCTCAGCTACACCGCGGCGCCCGGCGCCAACGGCAGCGCGACGGTGTCCGTGTCCGTGCAGGACGATGGCGGGGTCGCCAACGGCGGGGTCGACACCTCACCGGTGCAGACCTTCACCATCACGGTAAACAACGTCAACGATCAGCCGTCCGTGAGCATCGGGGGCGACCTCGAGGTGAACGAGGATGATGGCGCCCAGGTGGTTGCCGCCTTCGCCTTCGGCTTCGATCCGGGGCAGGGCGAGGGGGATCAGCAGATTGCCGATTACCTCGTCGGCAACAGCAACAACGCCCTGTTCAGCGCGCAGCCGGACATCGCCAATGACGGCACGCTGAGCTTCACCCCGGCGGACGACGCCTTCGGCTCCGCGGTCGTGAGTGTCCAGGTGCAGGACGACGGCGGCACGCTCAACGGCGGTATCGATACCTCCGCCGTGCAGCAGTTCACCATCACCGTAAACCCGGTCAACGACGCACCGTCCATCGTGCTCGGCGGCAACCAGGACGTGCTGGAAGACGCGGGCGCCCGGGTGGTGGCCGGCTTTGCCAGTGGCTTCGATGCCGGAGCGGGCGAAGGTGACCAGAGCCTGCTGGCCTACCTGGTGACCAACGACAACAACGCCCTGTTCGCCGTGCAGCCGACCATCGCCCTCGACGGCAGCCTGAGCTACACCCCGGCGGATGACGCCAAC
>JAZBOL010000089.1:0-25718 GCA_036351115.1 Lysobacterales bacterium
CTATTCCGGCGCCCGGGTCGAGGGCTGGGCGACTTACCTCGAGGAAGCCATGCTGCAGGCCGGCCTGTTCGAGGACCTGCCCCGGGTCCGCGAGCTGATCCAGATTTTCGGGATTTTCCGTGCCGCCCGCGTCCCGGCCGACGTCTGGCTCCAGACCGGCGCCATGAACGCGCAGGAGGTGGTGGACTACTGGCTCGAGCGCGTGCCCTACCTGGACGAAAACGTGGCCCGGGTGGATGCGGAGATCTACCTGCGCCGGCCGCCGGGCTATGGCATCGGCTACACCATCGGCATGCTGCAGATGCAGCGGCTGCTGGCCGATCGCAAGCGGCAGCTGGGCGAGAACTTCGAGCTGCAGGCCTTCCACGACGAGTTCATGGCGGCGGGGCGCCTGCCCCTGTCACTCGTGCGCTGGGACATGACCGGCCTGGATGACGAGGTGCGGCACTTCTGGCGCCGCGAGCCGCTGCCCGGCCGTTAGCGGAGTTCGTTCCCCAACGTTTGCCAACGCGCCTTCGCCTTGTCGAGTACGGGCTTCAGTTCCGGGTCGTCCGCCAGCGGGGCCAGGAAGGGCGAGTGCTTCGCGAGGTAGGGCCAGTTGACGAAACCGAGGTCCACGGCGCGGTCCAGCCAGAGCGCCGTGCGCTTTGTTTTGCCCGCCAGGGCCCAGGCCTCGGCGGCGTGGCGGGCGTACATTTCGCTGCCTTCGGCCGCTTCCCGTACCGGTCTCGGCAGGGGCAGATCCTCGATCGTGCCCAGGTGCGCGGCCACCAGGTGGCGGGCGAGGTGCGCGGGGGTCGACTCCGCGGCCGGCCCGTCGAAGCCGCTGGCAATGGCGATGGCCTCGTCGTCGCGACCCGCGGCGAAGTGAACCCAGACATTCCACAGGCGGGCCACCGGGTTGGCCGGGTCGCGGTCCAGCATGTCGTGGTACGGGTCCACCGCCTCGTCGAAGCGGCCTTCCATGGCGGCCAGGTAACCGGGAAAGCAGCGCGTCAGCGGCGTCAGGGGATCGACCGCCATCGCATGCTCGATTACCGGGCGGGCGCGATCGGTCAGGCCGATGCGCAGGAGGCAGTGGGCCAGTAACAGCAGCGCGTCGGGGTTGTCGTGGTCCGCCCGCAGCGCCGCTTCGAGCTCCCTGACGGCGCCGCCGAGATCGCCGGACGTATGGGCCAGCCAGCCGCTGAGCACCCGGGTCTCCGGATGATCCGGATCCGCCGCCCGCGCCCGGGCTTCCCAGGACCGCGCTTCTTCCAGCACGCGCTCCCGGTCGGGAATACCGGCTTCGACGTGATGCAGCAGTACGCGGCCCATGGTCGCGCAGATCGCGGCGTTTTCCCCGGCGATCTCGAGCGCTTCCGTCAGCAGGTTCCGGGCCTGTTCGAGGGCGTCCGGCCGCCACTGGAAAGCGGTTTCCCGGGCCAGGATCACCCGCCGCCAGGCGGACAGGTCGCTCACCGCCGGCCGACCGAAGGCGGCTTCTTCCCGGGGTTCCAGCTCCAGCTGGAGCGCATTCACCACGGCACGGGCGATCTGCTCCTGGATGTCGAACACCTGGTCCATGTCCCCGGCGAATTTCCGTGACCAGACGTGGTCGTCGCGCCGGGGATCGATGAGCCGAACGTTGATGCGCAGGCGGCGACCGTCGCCGATCACGCCCCCTTCCAGGAGGTAGGTCACGCCCAGGAGCTCCGCGATGGCGCTCGAGTCCCGCTCGCTGCCCTTGAGGGCGGCGGAGGAGGTCCGGGACGTCACGCGCAGTTTCGCCAGGCGCGAAAAGCCCCCGATCATTTCCTCCGTCAGCCCGTCGGCGACCCAGGCCTGGGACGGATCGGGCCCGGCGAAGCTGAACGGCAGGACGGCGATGGCGGCGGTATCACCCGGGCCGGCAGGCGCCGGGGGACCGGGCGACGCTGTCCTGGCGGGCGGGGTCGGTGGGGCCTCCGAAGGGCCCTGGGCCCGGGATGCACGCCAATCGTCCAGTTCCCGGGGAAAGGCGTAAACGCTGGCCTGGGACTGGTGCATGAGCCGATGCACCGGCAGGCCTTCCTGCTGCTCCCAGCGACGCACGGTGCGCACGCTGCGGCCCAGGTAGCGGGCAATCGCCTTCCAGGATTCGAGCCGGTCTTCCGCGGGGGATCGAGTCATGAACGTCATTCTAGACCGGCGAGCGGGTGGGACAAAGGTGGCCATACCCGGCCAGGCCCGGTCGTGGCCGGGCGTGTCCGTTGCCGGCGCCGCCGGGGATGAGCAGCATCGATGGCGAGCACCGACGCACTGTCGCTCGGCGCAAGACCCAAACCAATGCACCACCAACGCACCATCAACGCCTTCAGGAGGCCGCCATGATCAAAGTCACCACCCTTCGAATCGCACCCGTCCTGGCCCTGCTCGCCGCACCGGCCTGTTTTGCAGACCGGGAGGACAGCACCAGCCGCTGGAACTGGCAGTCCGTTTCCGGCACCGCCGTCCACTACTTCGACGATGTCGCCGGCCGAAACGTGATCGTGCACCAGGTGACCCCCACGGAGACGGGCATCGAGCAGCGTTCCACCGAGACCATCGACCTGTTCGGCGATCTCGAGGGCCGCGTGCTCTACCAGCCGGAAACGGTCATCGACAACGAGGCCGGAACGCTCGTCAATACGGGCAACCAGGTGTTTTCCGGCACCGTGCTGGGGGTCGGTCCCGTGCTCCTGCACGACGACCTGTTCCGCTTCGACGTCAACCTCGTCACCGGCGCAACGGTGGGCAAGGCCTACCTGGTGGATCGCATCGACGGTCCGCGGGTGGTGTGCTTCATCGACATCACCGGCACCGGCTTCGACGAGAACGGCAACGGGCTCGCCGAGTACGCCGGACGCTGCCGCATGCGGGGCAAGGCGCGTCGGCAGATGCCCTGAATCGGTTGGTTGAAGGAAAGGGTCAGCGTCGCGAGGCTGACCCTTTCGTCTGGGGGAGCGCGGGGCCGGAGCTGATTTCCGGCCTCGCGCTTTTGCGGGTTCGGTCGTCCCTGTGCCTGATCCGCGCATCTGCGATCATGTCGGCATGGGCGACGTCACCCACAGGCTGGACGAGCTGCTGCGCGAGGTTCGCGCCTGTCGTTTGTGCGCGGCGGAGCTCCCGCTGGGACCCCGACCGGTGCTGCGGGCCGCCCCGTCGGCGCGGATCCTCGTGGTCGGCCAGGCGCCCGGCACCGCGGTCCACGCCAGCGGTGTGCCCTTCGACGATCCGAGCGGCGTGCGGCTGCGTGACTGGATGGGGGTGGACGAGGACGCCTTTTACGACGAGGAGCGCATCGCCATCGTGCCCATGGGATTTTGCTATCCGGGCCGGGGCAAATCGGGTGACCTGCCGCCGAAGCGCCGCTGTGCGCGGACCTGGCGCGAGCCGCTCCTGGCCCAGCTGCCGGACATCACCCTGACCCTGCTGTTCGGCCAGTACGCCCTCGCCTGGCACCTGCCGGAGGCCCGGGGCCTGAGCCTCACGGAAACGGTGCGTCGGCACGCCGCCTGGGGCGACCACGTGCTGCCCATGCCGCATCCGAGCCCGCGCAACAACCTCTGGCTGGCCCGCAACCCCTGGTTCGAGGCGGAGGTGGTGCCGGTGCTGCGCCGGCGTGTCCGCGCGGCGCTGGCGCCTACTTCATCGATGCGATGAAGGCGTCGGCCTCGGCGATGGACTGCTGCATTTCCGCCACGAGCCGTTCCGTGTCCCGCTCGATGTTCGCCAGTTCGCCCTTGAGGGCGCCGATGGCCCGGGCGTTGAGGTTGTGCTTGAGCACCAGCACCTGGTCCTGGAACGAGGCGAGCACCGGGTCCATGGTGGCCTCCGCACGGCGCATGGCGGCCATCAGCTCGCGGTAGCGGGCGCGCGTGTCCCGCAGCATGGCCTGGCTTTCCGACCTCAGCTGGGCGCTGCTGTACTCCTGGATTTCCCCTTCCCATTCCTCGAACAGGTCCTCGGCGACGGATTCCACGTCGTCGATGCGCGCCCGGACGTCATCGGCCCGGTCCACGCTGCGCTCGTACTCCTTGTTCAAGCGGTCGTAGGTCTTCTCCAGGTCTCCGCCGTCGAAATTTACCGTGGCGCGAAACTGTTCGAGGGCGTCGGTGAACTGCTCGCTGGCGTCGTCCTGCGCGTCGCGGGCGTCTTCCACCCGGTCCACGAGCAGGTCACGCTTCTCGAAGCCGAAGGTCTCCATGGTTTCGTAGTAGGCGGTGCTGCAGGCGGCCAGGAAGGCGGTGGCCAGCAACAGGAGGAGGGTGTGAGCGGTGCGGCGTTTCGGGATCATGATCAGACTCCTTGCTCGCGGCGCGTGATGATCCAGATGGCATGGATGAGACCGGGCACGTAGCCGAGGAGCGTCAGCAGCAGGTTGATCCAGAACTGCAGACCCAGCCCGACCTGGAGAAAAACGCCCAGCGGCGGAATCAGGATGGAAAAGAGTACGCGAAAAAAGTCCATGGCCCCCCCGTGAGGACAAGTGGGTGATGTTGGATGTGAAAGCCGTTTTCGGTGCCTCACGGCGATTATAGCCGGGGATTCCGGGCGCGCCGATCGGGTCGCCTCACCCTCGGTCACCGGGCGCGGACGGGCGCCTCCAGTTCCGGATCGACGCGGGGCCCGTCACGCAGGGCGAGCACCACGTGTACCAGCGTGGCCGCCAGTCCCCAGGCCAGGCCCAGCACCACGCCCGCATCGAGGATCCCCCGCCACGGCTGAGGCAGCTGCCGGTACAGGAGGACCACGAGAACGATGCCGACGGTCAGGATCCAGGTGGCGACGATTCGCCGCCGCGGCGCCTGCACAAAGCCCATGCACACGAGCGGCGCGATCAGGGCCTGCGGCCAGGTCGCCGCACTCGCCCATTCGCGACAGCGCGCGGCGAAGCGCGGCGAGTAGGCTTTCTGGAAACCCCGGTACCCCTCGAACCAGGCCATGGCGACCAGGTTAAAGACAAAGACGGTGACGTGCGGCCAGCCCCAGGGGTGGTCGAAACTCTCCAGCGCGAGGGGGGTCAGGCGCCAGAGGGCGAAGCCCAGCAGCAGGACAAAGCCACCCACGCCCCAGGCGACGGCGAAGTTGCCGGCCGGGGTGAGTTTCGGGGTTGAGCGGGCCGGAATCGGCGCCGTCGAAGGACTCTCGTTCACAGTGCCTAGTTTACCCCGAATTCGGGGTGGCGGCGTGCAGGCGGGGCCGCTTCAAGGCGGCTTTCCTTTGCGCTAGTCTTGATGTTCGCCATTGCCGGTCAAGCCTGATGTCCGTTTACGCGCCCGCCGCCGATTACCTCTGGGAACTGGTCCGGTCCTTCGGCCAGGATCCGAAGCCGGTCTTCGAAGCGGCCGGCGTGGACCCGGAGATCCGCTTCGACGGCAACGCCCGCCTGAGCCGGCCCCAGATGAACGCCCTGCACCTGGCGGCCTACCAGGCCACGGGGGACGTGGCCCTGGGCCTGCGGGTCGTGACCGCCTACCACCCCTCCCACATGGGCGCCCTGGGCTATGCGTTTCTGGCCAGCCGCACGCCGCGGGACGCCTGGAACAAGATGCACCGCTACAGCAGGATCGAATCGGACACCTTCCAGCTGACCCTGCGCGAGCGCGACCCGGAATTCCACGTGACCTACTTCTGGGAAGGCGACTGGTCGCCCATCGACTCACAGATCTACATGGTCATGGCCCTGCTCGTTCACCTGCACCGGCGGGTGGCGGGGCCGGAAGCGAACCCCCTGCGCGTCGAGTTCAGCACTCCGGCGCCGGCCGAACTGTCGGCGTTCGAGGACCACTTCCAGTGCGAACTGCGCTTCGACCAGCCCCGGGAACTGCTGGTGTTGCCCACGGACGTGCTGGACCGGCCCTCGCCCCGGGCCCATCCGGAGCTGGAGCTCGCCACGGAGGAGATGGTCGCGCGTTACCTGGCGATGCGCGACAAGGCGGATATCCTCAGCCAGGTCCGGGCGGCACTGTTCGAATGCCTGCCCGAGGGGGACGTGAGCGCCCAGCGCATCGCCGAGCAGCTGCACATGACGGACCGGACCCTGCGGCGTCGCCTCGACGACCAGGGCGTCAGCTTTCGTCGGCTGCTCAGCGACGTGCGGCGAGACCTTGCCCTGCGCTACCTGGCGGACGAGAACCTGTCCCTGACGGAAATCTCCTACCTTCTGGGCTTTTCCGAACCCAGCAGCTTTACCCGGGCGTTCCGGGGCTGGACCGGACAATCGCCGAGCGCGGCGCGGAAGGAAGCGAGCTGATGTCCCTGTTCCAGGAACTCAGGAGACGCAATGTGATCCGCGTGGGCCTGGCTTACGCGGCGGCGGGCTGGCTGTTGATCCAGCTCGCGGAAATCGTTTTCGAGGCCTGGGCCGTGCCCGAGGCCGGCCTGCGCATTCTCATTACCGTGCTGGCCATCGGTCTGCCGCTGGTCATGATTTTTGCCTGGGTCTTCGAGCTGACGCCGGAGGGCCTGAAGCGAGAGTCGGAGATTGACCGCACGACGTCCATCGCGGGTGAGACGGGCCGGCGCCTCGACCGGGTCATCATCGTGGTGCTGGCCCTGGCCCTGGGATACTTCGCTGTCGACAAGTTTCTGCTGCGCACACCAGAAAGCGCGGACGCACCGGCGACGGCCATGGAGAACACACCGGAATCTACCGCGCCCAGGCTGCCCCGGGACGCCTCCGTCGCCGTTTTGCCCCTTCGCAGTCTCAATGCCGGCGGTGAAGACGCCGCCTTTGCCGCGGGCATGCACGATGGCCTCCTGACCGCTCTCGCCCAGATCGACGCGCTGCGGGTGGTGGCCCGGTCTTCCGTGCTGCGCATCGCTGAACAGAACCTGAGCACGGGAGAGGTCGCAGAGCTGCTGCAGGTCGCCACGGTGCTCGAAGGCGGCGTGCAGCGCGCCGGTGATCAGCTTCGCGTGAGCCTACAGCTGGTCGATCCCGTGTCGGAGAGCTACCTGTGGGCGGAGACCTTTGACCGTCAGCTGACCACGGACAACATTTTTGCCGTTCAGAGCGAGATCGCCCGGGCTGTCACCGAGGCGCTCGAGGCCACGCTGACGGAGAGCGACGAGCGGCGCCTGTCGCGCATGCCGACGCAGGACCTGGAGGCGCTGGAAGCCTACTTCGAAGGGCGCACCCTCGTCGAGCAGCGCACGGAAGCCACGATCATGGCGGCGCGCGAAGCCTTCCGCCGAGCCCACGGCCGCGATCCGGAATTTGCCCAGGCCCTTGCGGGTGAGGCCCTCACCGCCCTGCTGTTGCGACAGGGAGCCAGTTCCTACGGCACGATCCCTCGTCCCGAAGCCATCGGGATGGCCATGCCATTGCTCGAGCGCGCCCTGGCCCTGGCCCCGGACGACGCGGAGGTGCTGGCGGTGCAGGGGCTGATGCTGTGGGACATGGGACGTCCCGCGGAATCGGTCGCCGTCCTGAATCGCTCCCTGGACATCAATCCCTCCAACGTGGTGGCCTACAGCTGGTTGCTGAACAGCCTGGGGAGCATGGGTGAACTGGAAGCGCAGGTGAAAATCGCCCGCGAAATGGTGGAGCGCGACCCCTCGTCCATCCTGGCCGTGTTCAATGCCGCCAACCACCTGGCGGCTTACCAGGCAGCGGAGCCCGGGGAACTGGAAGCCCTGCACGAGCGCCTCAGCCGGCTGGATGCATCCTGGGGTCTGTATGGGCGCGCCTTCACGCGCCGCATCCAGGGCGATCGCCTCGAAGCCATTCGCCTCGGCCTCCAGGGCATCGATGTCAACCCGGGTTCGACCCAGGCCCGTGATTTCATCGCCCTGCAGCTGTTCGATTACGGACTGGCGGCGGAGGCCAGGGGCATTTCCGCCACCCTTCCGGAAGCGGAGCTCGCGCTCGCCAGTGGGGACACGATGCGCGCGCTGGCCCTGGCCCAGGCCGACTTCGAGGCCAACCCGTCGGATGAGGACGCGGTGATTCGCCTGGGGCTTGCCCTGGCGGCTGCTGAACAGAGGGAGGAAGCCCTGCGTTTCGCCCAGCTGATCTGGGAGTCCTCGGGTCGCAACCCCTTCCAGTGGCCCACGGAGGCGGTGGTGGACGTGGCCTGGCTGGCGCGGGCCACCGAGCGCGGGCAGGTGTACGACGCCTTTCTCCGCGCGGCCCGGCAGGTGGTCGAGGCCCGCCGTGCCGCCAACTGGCTCAGTGACCAGTTCGAGATCTCCCAGGCCAAGCTCGCGCTCCTGGAAGGCGACGCGGGCACCGCCATGAATCACCTCGCCCGCGCCATCGACCTCGGCTACCGGGATCAGCGGGCGCTGGCGACTCCGGTCTGGGAATCGGTTCGTGAGAACCTGGACTTCCTTCAACAGCGGGAACGAATGGACCGGCTGATCGCCGAGGAACGCCAGGAGATCGTCGGGATGCTGTGCGGATCCGACGCTCTCATGACCTGGCGCGAGCCCGCGCCGGGGACCTGCGCGGAAGCCTAAAGCGAAGGCGAGAACCCATCGTCGTGAAGAACTCCGCCGCCCTGTCGGACTGCCGGCGCTACCGTTACGCCCTCTGGCGCACCTGGGACGACACCCTGCCCCGGGTCATGTTCATCGGCCTGAATCCTTCGACGGCCGACGAAAAGGGGGACGACCCGACGCTGCGCCGCACCATGGATTTCGCCCGCCGCTGGGGCTTTGGTGGGGTGGGCAACGGCAACCTCTTCGCCTACCGGGCGACGGATCCGAAGGTCATGATGGCGGCGGAGGATCCGGTCGGGCGGGAGAACGACCGCTGGCTGAAGCGGCTGGCCGCCGATGCCGGCCTGGTCGTGGCCGCCTGGGGCAATGACGGCGGCTTCCGGGGTCGCTCGGCGGAAGTACGCCGGCTGCTGCCGGACCTTCACTGCCTGAAGCTCAATGCCAGCGGAGAGCCGGCGCATCCCCTGTACCAGCGGGCCGACACGCAGCCCAGGCCGCTGAGGCGCCCCGCCCCGTAGCCGGCACTTGAACCGGCCCCCGGAATGGCCGAAGCTCTCGGCATGTCCCTGCGCAGTTCCTTTCGCTTCCACCCTGGCCTCCCGGCCCCGCTTCCCGTGAGGTCTTTCCTGCGCAGCCTGGTGCTGGTTCCGGTCATGCTGCTGGGCGCCTGTGCCCAGCTCCAGCCCGTCGAGCTCCCCGATGCGCCCGTGTCGCCCGCGTCGAACGCCCCGGCCTGGGATGTGCTGGATCCGGGGTTTGCCGGCGACTGGCACGTCCTGCTGAATGACGGACCGACGGCCCTGGACTGGCGCCTGTTCGCCATCGACAGCGCCACGGAGACGATCGATATCCAGACCTTCCTGCTCACCCTGGATACGGTCGGCGCGGCGGTGATCGACCACCTCATCGCGGCGGCCGACCGGGGTGTGCGGGTGCGCTTTCTCATCGATGATTCCTTTCTCCAGGGGGAGGACGAGCTGGTCATGCTGGTCCACCAGCACGAGAACATGGCGTTCCGGGTCTTCAACCCCTACCTCCGTCGCGGCGGCGGGGCGATCACGCGCCAGGCCCTGAACCTGGCGGAGTTCCATCGCCTCGATCACCGCATGCACAACAAGGCCATGATCGTGGACGGGCGCGTGGCCATCGTCGGCGGTCGCAACCTGGCGGACGAATATTTCGGTCTCCACGGCGAAGCCAACTTCCGGGACCTGGAGCTGATCGTCGGTGGGCCCGTGGTGGCCCGCATCGAAGAAGCCTTCGTCGACTACTGGAACGACGACTGGTCCCTGCCCATCGATCAACTGACCCACGTCACGCCCACGCACGTCGACGACGCCATGGTGCGGGCGCTGGCAGGCGATGCAGCGGCCCTCCACGATGAGCGCGATGGGGCCGCCCGCGCGGCGGCCTGGCAGTCGCTTATGGGCGAAGCCGTGCCGGGCGCCTCGCGTCTCCTGGTGGACGAGCCGCCGGACGAAAACCCCGCCCTGGAAAGCGAAGCGCCGGTACAGGTGGCGAACGCCCTCATGGACCTGTTCGACAGCGCCCGGGAGGAAGTGGTCATCGTGTCCGCCTACTTCATCCCGACCGAGGCCCTGGAATCAGCCATACGGCGCGCCGAAGCGCGGGGCGTGTCCGTGCGGATCCTGACCAATTCCATCCGCTCCAACAATCACCTGAGCGCGCACAGCGCTTACCGCAACCACATTGCCGCGCTCCTCGGCTTCGGTGCGGATGTGTACGAGGTGCGGGCGGACGCGGCCGACCGGACGACCTACATCCGCCCCCCGGTGAGCGGCAAGGTGCTCGGGCTTCATGCCAAGGCGCTGATCATTGATCACGACCGCGTGTTCATCGGCAGCGCCAACCTGGACCCGCGGTCCCTGCGCATCAACACGGAGATGGGCCTGGTGGTCACGAGCGAAGCGCTCAACGCCGTGCTCCGGGAGGCCGTGGCGCCCGACTTTGCCGCCGGCAATGCCTGGAACCTGCGCTACGACGACGCCGGCAAGGTCACCTGGGTGTCCGGTGACGAGGTGCTCACGGCCCAGCCCGTCGATTCGGCCTTCCAGCGCCTCGAGGACTGGTTCTTCGCCCACCTGCCCATCGAAGACGAGCTCTGAGGCCAGCGCCGGGCGTTCAGGCGAACAATCCGCTCAGCCGCCGGTCCGCCCGCCCCGAAGGCAGGACGAAACGGTCCACCACGTCGGGCGCGAGGCCGAGGTGGTCCACGAGCGCTGCGGCAAACAGGTCCTCGTAGGCGTTTACCGGTTGCAGGTCCCGGCCCTCGTAGAGATTTCGTTTGGCCAGGCCCGGCCAGTCGCCGAGGACGCGTCCGCCGCGCAGGTTGCCGCCGGCCAGGAGCGCCAGGCCGCCGATGCCATGGTCCGTGCCCCGGCTGCCGTTCTCCGCCGCCGTGCGGCCAAATTCGGAAACCACCAGGACCGCCGTGTGTCGCCAGGCCGGCCCCAGGCCGTCGCGCAGCGCCACGAGGGCCGCGGAAATGTCGCCCAGCAGGGCGTCCAGGCGACGCCCCTGGTCGAAATGCGTGTCCCAGCCCTGGGACTCCATCACCGCCACCCGCGGGCCGTCGGGTCGCTTCAGCAGGTCGGCAGCGGCGCGCGCCGAGAGCACCAGGTCGCCGTCGCCGAAAGGACGCCTCCGCCCGCCCATACCGTCGATCTCCGGCGTGGGGGCGCCGCGCGCCTGCGCCAGGGCAGCCTCGAAGGCCGGGTCCGAGGCGTAGACTTTCGCCAGCCGCTTCAGAAAATCCTCGCTGACCTCGGGCAGGCGCGAATCAGACCAGGTCTGCACGCCACCGTCCCCACGAAGAATGAGGGGCACGGCCGGGCCCAGCGCCAGGCCCAGTCGCGCCTGTTCGCCGGCAGCGCCTCCCTCGCCGAGGGCCGCGACGGCACGGTTCAACCAGCCATCCCGCGCGCCGAAGGCCTTGCCGCTGCCGTTCTCCAGCAGATTCTGGCCGTCGAAGTGGGACCGGTCCCGGTACGCGGTGGTGGCGGCGGGCAAAACGGCCAGCTCGCCCCGGCCGTAGAGGGTCCGGAGGGGTCCCAGGGCCGGGTGCAGTCCGAAGTCGCCGTCCAGGTCCAGGACGCCACCGGCTTCCCCGGGCGGTGGCAGGGCGAGGGTCGGGCGCAGGGCCCGGTACTGCGGATCCTCGTACGGCACGACGGCATGGAGGCCGTCCAGCCCACCGCGGAGCAGCAGCAACACCAGGCGGCGGTCCGTGGGCGCGGCGGCCAGGGCCAGGCGCGCCGGCAGGGCGGCCAGCCCGGCGCCGAGGCCGAGACCTGCCCCAAGAAACAGGCTTGTCTCAGTCAGAAATCGTCTGCGGTACATCAGGTTCACCTCCGTTGAAACGCCGGGCTGGCCAGGACCAGGGCGAGGGCGGCATCGGGAGAAGGCGCGCGCTCCACCCAGGTCCGCAACGGCTCTCCCGTCACCGGACCGAGCACATCCTCGAGAAATCGGGCGGGCACCAGGCTCGACGGCAGGGTGGCGGCGAGCTGGCGCAACCACTCGACGCGCCGTAGCAGCGCCTCGGGGCCCAGCCAGTCGTCGGCGCGGTCGCCCCAGCCCGCCGGCGATGGTGCGGAAAACGGCGCCTGGCCGAGCTCCTGGAGCGGTACGGCCAGGTCCCGGGCGCGGGCCTGCGTGGAACCGGTGACGCGCAGGGCAGAGATCACCAGCTCCTCGTGATCCTTCACCTTGGGCAGGGGCTCGGCCCAGACGGACGGCAGGTCCACCAGGCCCCGGGACACGGCGCCCAGGTCGCCGTCCGTGTCGCGGTAGATCGCTGCCAGCGCGGCCACGTCCGCCGCCGGCGGATCATCGGCGACGAAATGGCGCACCAGCTTCGTGGCGAGGAAGTTCGCCGTTTCCGGATGGCGGGCCAGGTCGTCGAGGATCGCCTCGCCCTGCTCCGGTCCCCCGTCCGGGTAACGCTTCCCGAGCACCGTGCGCGTTCCCGGCTCGTGGAAACCCGCGTTGAATTCGAACTCGCCGTGCACGGAACGCCGGTCCGGGCCGAGGCGGATGCCGCCGTGGGTCCAGCCGGTCAACGCCCGGGCCAGCTCCATCACGTCCTTTTGCGTGTAGCCCCCGTTCACGCCGAGCGTATGCAGCTCGAGGATTTCCCGGGCGTGATTTTCGTTGATCGTGGTGTCCACGCCCTGGCGCCGCGTCCGGAAACGGCCCGCACGGGAGCCGTCGCCCATGGACAGCTGGTTGTCCAGGTAGGTCAGCATCACCGGGTGCCGGGTTGCCGCCCGGAGCAGGTCGGAAAACCGCCCAAAGACATGCGGGCGGATCGCTTCCCGCTCGTAGGCCGGGATCATCGGCCCGATGAAGCGTTTGCTGGTGGACACGGTGAAATGGTTGAACCAGAAACGCACCATGCGCTCGCCGAAGGGGCGGTCCGTGGTGAGCTGGTGTTCGGTGCGGGCGGATAGCGCCGTCATGAAGTCGCTGCGATAGGCCGCACGGATCGACTTCATCAGCCCTTCGCCGCCTGACATGCGGGCGGTGTGGAAGCTCGCGCCGATGGTGGCGGCATCGCGAAGCGAGGTGGTGGACTGCAGGGGCACGGCAGGCAGCCGGGTCTGGTTGCGCACCCAGCCACGGGGGTCCCGGGCTGCACGATCCGCTTCCCCGGGGGCAGGTCCCAGGCCAAAACGATTGACGGCGATGAAGGTTTCGATGGATTTCATGTCAGCTGCCTGCCGCTCATGACTCACACCCCGATTAAACAGGAAGCCGGCGTGAAATCGCGCCTCGAGGATGTAAATCCGGGTAAAGCCCGCCTCGGGAGCGCCCCGGCCGGGCGCCGGGCCGGCTGGCCCGACCGGCACGCTACAACCGGCAGTCCTCCCCAGGCCTTATTCGACGGGCATGCTTCAACATGCACTCTTCAACCGGGTCGGGTTATGCTTCGCGGCTCGATTCAAACTGACGACACAAAGGATCCATCCATGGCGAACGATTCCCTGCTCCGGGCCTGGCCCCTGAAAACCGCCGGCCTTGCCGGCTTGCTGCTGGCCGCCCAGCTTGCCCCGGTCTCTGCCCAGGACGCACCGATCGTTCAACCGGGCGCCCCGGGCGAGGCCACCCGTTCCCTCGACGCGGACGAGGCCGTGGCCATCGCGGATTCTTCCTACACCCCGGCGGACGCGCGGTTCATGACGGACATGATTCCGCACCACCACCAGGCGCTGGTCATGTCCCGCCTGGCGCCGGAGCGCACGAACAACCCGGAGATTCTCGACCTGGCCGGCCGCATCGACGGTTCGCAGGCCGACGAAATCGCCTTCATGCAGGACTGGCTGCGCGAGCGTGGCGAGCCCGTCCCCGACCCCACGGCGCACCACGCCATGCACACGCATCACGACATGGCGGGCATGGCCTCCCCGGAGCAGATGGCAAAGCTCGAGGCCTCGAAGGGCACGGATTTCGACCGTCTGTTCCTGCAGCTGATGATTCCCCACCACGATGGGGCCATCAAGATGGTGGACGAGCTCATGGACCAGCGCGGCTCGGCCTACGACCCGGTGCTCTACGAATTCACCAACGACGTGGTCAACGACCAGGCCGTGGAAATCGAGCGCATGAACCAGTTGCTCGTCGGCCTCTCCGAAGACCCCCGGTCCGGCCTGGCGGCCGGCCTGTTCGATGCCGGCGAGGCCATTTCCAACATGGAACTCGTCGCTTCCCTGCGTAAGCCTGCCGGCTTCGTGGACCCGAACAATCCCGCGGAACGCGGGGCCTCGAAGAAAACGGACGACGAAGACGAGGCGGACGGTGAGGACGAGCGGAAAAAGACCGTCGAGCAGGACGCCCGGGACCGCCGCTATCCCATGCTCAGTTTCTCCAACACGGACATGGCCTTCCGTGACGACGTGCTCGTGGCCGGGAGCTACCATGGCTTCAACATTTACCAGCTCGACGAGGATCGCATTCCCAAACTCATGGCGTCCGTGGTCTGCCCCGGTGGCCAGGGCGACGTGTCCATCGTCGGCGACCTGCTGATCATGTCCGTGGAGGAAACCCGCGGCCGCCTCGACTGCGGCCTTGAGGGTGTCGGAACCGAGCCCTCGGACGAGCGGTTCCGCGGCCTGCGCATCTTCGACATCAGCGACCTGACCCGCCCGGTGCAGGTCGGGGCCGTGCAGACCTGCCGCGGCTCGCACACGCACTCGGTGGTCTCCGGCCCCGAGCCGGACGGCAAGATCGTGGTCTACAACTCGGGCACTTCCAGCGTGCGGGACGAGGAAGAACTCGACGGCTGTATCGGTGAGGTCCCCGGCGACGAACGCACGGCCCTGTTTCGCATCGACGTGATCGAAATTCCCGTGGACGACCCGTCCCGGGCGCGCATCGTGGACAGCCCGGCGGTCTTCGCCGACCCGGAAACGGGCAGCCTCGCCGGCCTGTGGCGCGGCGGCGACCACGGCGACGACACGCAGGAAACGAACCGCACGGACCAGTGCCACGACATCACCGTGTTCCCGGCCGGCAACCTCGCCGCCGGCGCCTGCTCCGGCAACGGCATCCTCTTCGACATCACGGACCCCCGCGCGCCGCAACGCATCGACGCGGTGACGGACACGGGCTTCGCCTACTGGCACTCGGCCACCTTCAACAACGACGGCACCAAGGTGCTGTTCACGGACGAGTGGGGCGGCGGCATGCGCCCGCGCTGCCGGGCCTGGGATCCCCTGACCTGGGGCGCCAACGCGATCTACGACATCGTGGATGGCAAGCTCGAATTCCGCAGCTACTTCAAGATGCCCGCCCCCCAGGTGGAGACGGAAAACTGCGTGGCCCACAACGGCTCCATCGTGCCCGTGCCCGGCCGCGACATCTTCGTGCAGGCCTGGTACCAGGGCGGCATTTCCGTCATCGACTTCACGGATTCGGCCAACCCGGTGGAGATCGCCTACTTCGACCGCGGCCCGATCCTCGAGGACGAACTCATCACCGGAGGCTTCTGGTCCGTGTACTTCTACGAGGGCGCCATCTACGGCACGGAAATCACCCGCGGCCTGGACGTGTTCAAGCTGATCCCCAGCGAACACCTCAGCGAAGCGGAGATCACCGCGGCCTCCCTGGCGACCCCTGCCGTCGGCCCCGAGCGGGTCTTCAACCCGCAGCAGCAGGTACCGGTGAAGTGGCCCGCGGAGCCCGTGGTGGCCCGCGCCTACCTCGACCAGTTGCTGCGTGAGGATGCGCTCGACGCCGATACCTTCCGCGCCCTGGATGCGGCGCTGCACGAGGCGGAGGACGCCATCGAGGCCGGTACCGGTAACCGCGAGCTCGCGGAGCAGCTGGCAAGTATTGCCGGCGGCCTGGAGCCGAACGGTGCGGAAGGGCACTCGGCTCAGCGGGTCTCGGCGCTCGGTGAGACGCTGAACGGCCTGGCCCAACGCCTGGCGTCCGGCGCCGTGGCCGGTCCCTGAGGGGCCGGCGCCACGGTTGTTCGCTACCCCGGAAACTAAGGGCCCCGTGCACCTCTGAGTAACCCGGCGATGGACATCTTCGAATACGTCGCGGTCCTGGTCTCCATCATCATCGGCCTGGGCATGGCGCATCTGCTCCGGGGCCTCGTCCGGATCATCCAGCACCCGGGCCGTCACCCCGCCTACTGGGTGCACCTGGGCTGGGTGGGCTACATGTTTTTTTCTCTCATCTTCTGGTGGTGGTGGGAGTTCCGCCTGGGGGACCTGGAGCGCTGGACCTTCGACGTTTACCTGTTTGTCATCTTTTACGCCTTTCTCCTGTTCGTCGCGAGCGCCCTGCTGTTTCCCGATGACATGGACGATTACGGGAGCTACAAGGACTACTTCTACGACCGCCGGCGCTGGTTTTTCGGGCTGCTGGCCTTCAATGGCGTGGTGGACCTGTTCGACACGCTGCTCAAGGGCCTCGACTACTTCCAGTCCCTCGGCCTGGAGTACCTGGTCATGAATGGGGTCGTTTCCCTGGTGCAGCTGGTCGGCGCCTTCACCCGCAACGAGCGCTACCACCAGGTGCTCGTGGTGGCCTGTCTCGTGTACCAGGTGTCCTGGGCCGTTCGCATGTTCGCCACCGTGGCTTAAACTGTCCCGGAACTCAGCTTCCGGACCCGGCCCTCATGCCCCTGAACCCGATCGACGAACCGGCGCCTGGCGTCCGGCCGCACCACCCTGCCAGCTGGTGGCGCCGGCCCACGTCTCTCCCTGCCATGGGTATTCCCGGTGACCGGCTGCTGATCGCCGGCTTGCTGGCCCTGCTGGTCACGGCCTGCGCGTCACGTCCCGAGACCCCGGAAGCGCCGGCAGGCGGGGAGCCTGCGGAGCCGCCGGTTCCCATGACCCACTGCGAATCCGGCGGGATTCTGCTCGATACGCACTTCGAGGGCGGCCAGCTGGGGCAGTGCTCCAGCGACGGAGGCCGGCGCTTTTCCCTGGTGCTGCACCCGGAAGACGCGCCGCCGATCAATCCGTCGCCCTGGTACGCCTTCCGCATTTCCGGCGCCGAGGGGGCGCCGGTGACCGTGGAGCTGCGGGCCGACAATGCCAAGGTGCGCTACTGGCCCAAGCTCAGCCTGGACGGTGAAACCTGGCGCCGGGCCCCGGACAGCGCCGTGCGCATCGAGGGCGACCGCGAGCGCATGGTCATGGAGCTCACGCTGCCGGGCCACGAACTGTGGGTCGCGGGCCAGGAACTGCTGACTGAAGACTGGTTCGGCAGCCAGGACCGGTTCCTGGATTCCCTGCCTGACGCCACCACGCGCCTCGCGGGCGTGAGCCGCGAAGGACGCCCCATCCGGGTGACCGAAACGGCGGTGCGGGACGAGTACGTGCTCATCGTGGGGCGGCAGCACCCCCCCGAGGTGACCGGTTCCCTGAATCTTTTTCCGTTCCTGGACGAGGTCCTGGGCCCGTCGGCGCTGGCCAAGCAGTTCCGGGCCCGGTACCAGGTGATCATCTATCCCCTGCTGAACCCGGACGGCGTGGCGCGGGGCCACTGGCGCCACAACACGGGCGGCGTGGACCTGAACCGGGACTGGGGGCCCTTCACGCAACCGGAGACCCGGCTGGTGCGCGATCACGTGGACACGCTGGCGGACCAGGGCCAGGCCATCCGGCTCATGCTCGATTTTCATTCGACCTGGCGAAATCTTTTCTACACGCAGATGCCGGATGACCAGACCAATCCGCCGCGCTTCGCGCGGGACTGGATGGAAGCGTCGCGGGCGCGCCTGCCGGACTTTGCCTTCGACCACGAGCCGCGACCGGTGAACGAACGCCCGACCACCAAGAACTACTTCTTCGAACGCTTCGGCATACCGGCGATCACCGTGGAAACCGGTGACGAGACCAACCGCGCCGCCATCGAGCGCTCGGCGCGCGTGTTCGCGCAGGAAATGATGACGCTGATGCTGCTGGCGCCGCCGCCGGATCCGAGCGGACCATGAAATCGCTGTCCCGCCGGGTCCTGCGTGCCCTGGGCTGGACCGTCCACATGGATGATCCGCTCACACACCGCTACGTGCTCATCGTGGCGCCGCACACGAGCAACTGGGATTTCCCCCTGGGCCTGCTGGCGGCCTGGGCGCTGGATCTGAAGGCAAACTGGATGGGCAAGCACAGCCTGTTTCGCGGACCCCTGGGTCCCGTGATGCGGGCGCTGGGCGGCATTCCCGTCGACCGCGACGCGGCCTCGGACCTGGTGCAGCAAATGGCAGACCGTTTCGCCGCCTCGGATCACCTGGTGCTCGGGATGGCGCCGGAAGGAACGCGCAGTCATGCCGAGCACTGGAAATCCGGCTTCTGGCGCATCGCCCGGGCCGCGCAGGTGCCCATCGCCATGGCCTACCTTGATTACGACCGCCGGGAAGTCGGGTTGGGTGGCGCCTTCATGCCCAGTGACGATCGCGACGCCGACTTCGCCCGCATCGCGGCGTTCTACGACGGACGGGTCGGCCTGAAACCGGAAAACCAGGGCACGATCCAGGCGCGGCCGCCCCTCGCGTGAGTGGGGTCGGTCAGCGCCGAGGGTGTGTCCTCAGTTCCGATCCGTTAACTTCAGCACCCGGCCGGCCCGGGTCTCGGTAAGCGCGCCGTCGCGCAACGCCACCTGGCCGTTCACCAGCACGTGCACGACGCCCTCCGACATCTGGTGGGGGTTCTCGAAGGTGGCCCGGTCGATGACACGGTCCGGGTCCAGCACCGCGACGTCGGCGTAGGCGCCGACGGCCAGGCGGCCCCGGTCGCTCATGCCCATGCGATCAGCCGGCATCCGGCTCATCTTGTGAATCGCCGTCGGAAAATCCAGGACGCCGCGCTCGCGGACATACACGCCCAGCACCCGGGCGAAGGATCCGTAGTTGCGGGGGTGGGGCACGTCGGCCCCGGGCTGGTAGATGCCGCCATCGGAAGCGATCATGGTGCGCGGATGGCGCATGATGCGATCCACGTCCTCCGCCGACATCGTGTGGTACACCGCGCTGCAGCCGCCCTGCGCCTCGAGCCACAGCACGCGCTCGGCGGCGGCTTCCAGGGTGACGGGCTCGTTGAAGCGCTGCAGCACCTGTTCGAGGTTCAGGCCGTTCAAGGTCGGGTCCCAGCGACAGTTGGCCAGGGCGACGCGGGTGAGATCGTCCCCGGCCCGGTCGATGCGCAGGCTCTCCACGATGCCCGCGCGGATGCGGGGCCGCTGCGCCGGGTCCGCCATGCGCTCGAGCCGCTCGGCCCGGTCTCCCGCCAGGCTCCAGGCCGGGAACAGCACGCTCAGGCCGGTGCTCGAGGCCGTGTAGGGGTACTGGTCGCTGGAGGCGTCGATGCCCCGGGCGTTGGCCTCGTCCAGCAGGGCGAGCGAATCGACGCTCCTGCCCCACATGGAGACGCCCATGGCCTTGTGGTGGGTCACCTGCACCGGGATGCCGGCGGCCTCGCCGATGGTGAGCGTTTCGCGGACGCTGTCGAGCAGGCCGCGCCCCTCGTCCCGCAGGTGGACGATGTAGATGCCGTCGTGGGCCGCCGCCGCCCGGGCCAGGGCGATGACTTCGCCGGTCTCGGCGTAGGCGCCGGGTATGTACTTGAGCCCGGCGGACAGTCCCCAGGCGCCCTCGCGCATGGCGGTGTCCACCAGGTTCGCCATCGCGTCCAGTTCATCGGCCGTCGGCGCGCGCCGCTCCCGGCCCATGACCTCGGCGCGCACCGTGTTGTGCCCCACGAAGGTGCCGAAGTTGATGCCGATGGGTGTTTCCCCGACCGCCTCGAGCAGGGCCGCGACCGGGTACCAGGATCGCCCGTCGGGACCGCCGATGGCCGTGGTGACACCCTGGCGCAGATAGTTCTCCGCCTGGGGGTGGTTGAAGAGGCCGCTGGTTTCGCGGTCGGCGTTGACCGCGTGGCTGTGGATGTCGATGAAGCCCGGCACCACGGCCAGGCCGCTGGCGTCGATGACGTCCTTCGTGGGCGCCGTGGAGAGATCGCCGAGGGCGGTGATGCGATCGCCCCGGATGCCCACGTCCATGACCTGGCCCCCGGCGCCGCTGCCGTCGTACACGGTGCCGCCGGCGATGATCCGGTCGAAGCTCTGGAAAGCGGCCGGGTTGGAAGGCGCCGCGGAATCCTGGGCCGGCGCGTTCCCTGCCAGGCCGAGCGCCAGGGCCCCGGCCAGGGCCAGGCGGGCGGAACGCCAGCCGCGGGCGAGGAGACGGCGCGTGGTCCGCGCTGTGCTGGTCCGTTTCACTGGCGTCAATTCAGCACCGCCGGCGCCAGGAACAGGGCCACGAGGGACAGCAGGACGATACCGATCAGGTTCAGGGCCAGGCCCGCCTTGACCATCTGCGGGATCGTGAGCATGCCCGAGCCGTAGACGATGGCGTTCGGCGGCGTGGCCACGGGCAGCATGAAGGCACAGGAGGCGGCCAGGGCCACGGGCACCGTGAGCATGATGGGGCTGACGCCGAGCTCGAGCGCCAGCGCCGCCATCACCGGCAGCAGGGTGGCCGTGGTGGCGAGGTTGCTGGTCAGTTCGGTCAGGAAAATCACCATGACCACGATGCCGACCACCACCGCCGCGATGCCGTAGGCGCCCAGGCCAACGAGGGACTGGCCGAGCCACTCGGCGAGTCCCGTGCTGGACACGGCCGCAGCGAGGCTGAGCCCCCCACCGAAGAGCACGAGGATGGCCCAGGGCAGGTCGCGGGTGACATCCCAGGTGAGAATTCGCTTCGAGCCCATGCCCGCGCTGGGCATGAGAAACAACAGGAACGCCGCGATCATGACGATGGCCATGTCGCTGACGCCGCCGATGGGCAGCAGATCGGCGATCCAGGGCCGCAGCATCCAGCCCAGGATCACGCACGCGAAGGTGATGGCGATGCGGCGCTCGGCGGTGCTGGGCGGGCCGAGCTCGGCCCGCATTTCCGCCAGCAGGGCCCGGGTCTGGGGCGAGGTGGCGAAGCCGATGGGGTAGACGAAGCGCACCAGCACCATCCAGGCCAGGGGCAGCATGATCACCGTCACCGGCAGGCCCACGAGCATCCAGCGGGCGAAGCCGATCTCGATGCCGTGGTTATCCGCCAGGTAGCCGGCCAGGAACGCGTTGGGCGGCGTGCCCACCAACGTCGCCACGCCGCCAATCGTCGCGCCGAAGGCCGTCCCGAGCAGCAGGTTAATCTGGAAATTCTTTCGTTCCTCGGGCGCCAGGTCCGGCACCGTGTCGCCGATCACCGCGATCACCGAGATGATGATGGGCAGGAGCATCATGGTCGTGGAGGTGTTGGTCATCCACATGGACAGCAGGGCGGCGGTGACCATGAAGCCCCCCACGAGGGAGCGGCCGTCCGTGCCGGACACGGACAGCAGGGCCAGGGCGATGCGCCGGTGCAGGTTCCAGCCCTGCATGGCCAGGGCGATGAGAAAACCGCCCAGGTACAGGTAGAGGATCGGATTGGCGTAGGGGGTCGCCGCCTCGCGCAGCGAGGTGATTTCCAGCGGTGCGAAGAAAATCAGCGGGATGAAGGCGGTGACGCCGACATGCGTCGCCTCCGTGGCCCACCACACGGCCATCCACAATCCCACGGCCGCCGTGCGCCAGGCCGCCGGCTCCAGGCCGCCCTGGGGACCGATGAGCAGCATGATCACGGCGATGGCGGGGCCGAGAAAGAAGCCCACGCGCTGGTAGCGGGGTATGGGGGGGTCGGACCGCCGGGTATCGGCGCTTTCGGTGGTGTCGGTCATGGGGTCTCCGCGAAGAAGTCGCTCACGGTGCGGTCGGCGACGCCCCGCAGCCAGGTGGCGGTGTCCGCATCGAGTTCACCGAAATAATCGTAATCGATATCCGCCGTGGGCCGCGCATAGAGGGTCCGGTACACCACGCAGGCGGCCAGGTAGGTGCCCGCCAGGTTCGGGTGACTGCCGTCGAAGGTCTCGTGCAGCGCCAGGTCCGGTCGCTCGCCGTAGGCCCGCGCGAAGGCCAGGCCCACGGGAATCACGATCGTATCGAGTTCGTTGCCCAGATTGATGGTGGCCCGGGCGACGGTGTCCGTCATGGCCGGATCGGCCCGGCGGTGCGGCGGCACGTAGGCGTGGGTCAGGTAAAGGGCCGGGGTGGCGCCGATGGCGCGGATCTTCGCGACGTACGCCCGGGCGCTTTCCCGCAAGCGCGACAGCGCCTCCGGCGAGAGCGTCTCGGTGCTGCCGGGCTGGAGTACGACCCATTCGAAGGGCTCGTCGACGCCCAGGTTGCCCACGCCCAGCCAGTGGTCGATCGGGTGGTGCCAGAGCCGCGCGCCCCCCACGGTGGCGGACTTGAACTGGTAGGCCCCCGCTTCCAGGGTGCCGGCCGCCTCGGCCAGGCGCCGCACGTGGTTGTGCACGCTGTCGTTGTAGTAGAGGTAGGAGTTCCCGACGAACAGGACCCGCTTCGGGGTGGGTTGTCCCTCGGGGCGGACTTCCGGTGTCGGCAGCGTTTCGGCACCGGCGGCGTTCATACCGGGGAAAACCGCGAACGCCAGGGCGAGGGCAAGGATAGCCGGCCGCAGGGTCAGCGAGCGGGATCGAAGCATTGCAGGGCCCTCCAGCAAAGACCCGGGCGGGGCCCGGGTCAGGAATGTTCAGGTTGGAAGTACCCGGGGGCGCCAGGCCCCCGGGTGCCATGCCTCAGAAGTTGAAACGGGCGTCCAGGTAGAAGGACCGGCCGTAGTCGCGGTGGGCGTCGGAGAAGAAACCGAAGAAGCCGTCCGCCAGGGGCGCCCGTTCGTCGGTGACGTTGTTGATGCCGAAGCGCCAGAGCGTGTCGACGCTGCCCATCTCGAAGCGGTAGTCGACGGAGGCGTTGAAGTAATCGAACGCCGGGATCTCGTAGCGCGTGCCATCGTCGAGCGTCAGGGAGTCCTGGTAAAAGTCGCCGAGGTAGAACCACGCGAGGGAGGCGCCCCAGGCGTCGTTCCGCCAGCGGACCCGTGCGTTCATCTTCTCCTCCTGGTTGCCGTCGCGCCGCAGCAGGTCGCCGAGACCGGCGATCGGGGTGCCGGCGGGCAGCGTGCCGTCGGCCTGGGCGTCGAGGAGGCGCTGGGACAGCGGCCCGGCTTCCTGGTCATAGCGCGTGTAGAACGTGCCCTGGTAGGTGAAGGTCCAGAGGCCGATGTTCGTGTCCAGGTCGTAGTACGCCCCGATGTCGAAGCCCTCGACGATGCGCGTGTTCAGGTTGGCGTACTGGTCGGCCACGAAGTCGATGTCCCCGCCCGGGCAGATGCCCGCAGCCAGGTAGATCGCCTCCTGGTCGTCGTCCGCCGGTACCCGCGCCACGGCCGGGTTACCCTGGAAGGCGTCGCAGTTGGCGGTGCCGGCCTCGAGGCGCAGCAGCAGGTCCAGCACGGTGTGGTTCTCCTCGCCGAACAGGCCGATCGTGTCCTCCTTCTCGATGCGCCAGAAGTCGATGGTGAAGGTCAGGTTGTTGGTGGGCGTCAGCACCGTGCCGATGGAGTAGTTGTCGGACTTCTCCGGCTTCAGGTCCTCGCTGCCGGAGGCGCGGCGCTGGATGTTGTTCACGCAGTCGATGACGTCCTGGCCCGGATCACCCCCGTTGTCGGCAGCGTAAACGCAGGCCCAGTCCGTGCGCGTGTTGTTGCGCACCACGATGTCCTCGTTGACCGTGATGAGGTTCGGGGCCCGGAAGGCCTCGGACCAGCTGCCGCGCAGCATGAACCAGTCCGTGGGACGCCAGCCGAAGGCCACCTTGGGCACGGTGGTGTCGCCCACGTCCGAGAAGTCCTCGTAGCGCAGCGCCAGCTGCAGGTCGAAGGTCTCGTGGAGCGGAATCGCGAATTCCGTGAACAGGGAGGTGACCCGGCGGGAACCGCTGTTGTCCGGTGTCGGGCTCGAGTTGACCACGTCGGAAACGAAGGGATAGGTGTCGCCCTCGTAGTCCGTGAACTGGATCGTGCCATCCAGCCGGTCGTCGCGGTCGTCGAAGAAGGACTCTTCGCGCCACTCGACCCCGGCCAGGAAGGCCACGGGACCGCCCCAGATATCGAACAGGACCGGGTTGGAGATCTTGAAGTCCCAGAGCGTCAGCTCGGCCTCGCTGTCGCGGCGCACGTCCACCAGCACGCGTTCGATGTTGCTCTCCCGGGCGCCGCCCCCGGCGAAGGGGTTGTAGGCGTTGGGGGTCGGGTCGAAGAGCGCTTCGACCAGCAGGCTGTTGGCCGGGCGGTTACGCGTGACTTCGTTTTTCTCGGACTTGTTGTAGAGCACCGCCGTGTCCCAGTCCCAGTCCGTGCCCAGGGTGCCGCGGAGGCCGCCGAGCAGGCGGACCATTTCGCCGTCGTTGTCCACGATGCGGGGCAGCTCGGCAAAGCGGTAGTTGTCGATGGTCAGCTCGAGGCCCTCGCAGGGCACGTCGGGACCGATCAGCTCCTCCGGCAGGCGGTTGGGCGAACCACAGGGGCCAAAGGGGTTGTAGTAGTTTTCCGCACCCACGCGCAGCCGCACGGTCGTGAAGGAGGCGGTGGGATGGCGGACCAGGTTCGTCTCCGACTTGTAGTAGTTCACCTCGGAGTAGAACTCCAGGTTGTTGTCGAAGGTGTGGTTGAAATAGCCGTACACGTTGTAGCGGTCGAGCTCTGACGCCACGTCGCGGTTGTCGTTCAGGTTGTAACGGAAGGTGCCCTGGCCGTCCGGGGCGCCACAGTGGTTCTCGGCGATGAGGTAGGCGCAGCGCTCGTCGCCCACCGGGTAGGTCTCGAACTCGCCGCTGCGGTCCACGATGCCGCGTCCAACGAGGCCGAAGGGGTCGCCGGACATGCTGCGCACGATGTCGAACTGGCCCCAGAGCGAGTTGGCGCTGTCGTTGCGGAAGCGCGTGTCCCCGGCCCAGGGCGAGCCGTCCGGCACCAGGCGGCGGTAGTCCGAGTCGGCCCACTTGGGGTCGTCCTGGGAATTCACCCGGTCGCGGTGATAGACGTTGGCGAACAGGCCGACGGCCGTGTTGCCGCCGTTGAACAGGCTGCCCCATTCCACGGTGACGGAGTAGTCGTCCCGGGGGATGTTGTCGTAGGAGGTGTAGCGGCCGCGGATGGAAAAGCCGTCGTAATCGTCGCGCATGACCGTGTTGACCACGCCGGCCACGGCGTCGGCGCCGTAGATGGCGGACGCGCCGTCGCGCAGGACTTCCACCCGGTCCACGCCGAACAGCGGGATGGCCGCTGCGTTGGCCGAATTCACGGGCACGAAGCTGCCGCCCACCTCCTCGGTCTGGAAGGTGGCGCTGTTGACCATGCGGCGTCCATTGAACAGCACCAGCGTGTTGCCGGTGCCGATGTTGCGCAGGTTGAAGGCGCCGATGTCGCCGCGGGCCGAGTTGACGCCGCCGGAGATGTTTCCTGCCTCGTTGAAAAAGTTCTGGCCCTGCTCCGGGATGGCGTCGAGGAGCTCGTCGCCGGACTCGAAGCCGAACTCACCGATGGCTTCCGCGTCGATCACCGTCACCGCGAGGGCGTCATTGATGCCCGCGCCGCGAATCTGCGAACCGGTCACCACCACCTCTTCCAGGGCCAGGGCCTCCTCGTCCTGTTCGGCCATGGTGCCGGATGCCTGGGCCAGCTGGATCGGCGCTTCGCCGTTCTCCAGGGCCTCCGCCTGGGCGGCCTGTGCCTCCGGATCATCGGCAGCCGGCGCCGGCACGCTGTCATCCGCGAGGGTCACGGACGAGGCGCCAAGTACAAGCAGGCTGCTGGTCAGGGCGATGCGAATCGC
>JAZBOL010000090.1:0-39651 GCA_036351115.1 Lysobacterales bacterium
CGATGCAGGGCTCGGCGGGCTTCCCCCGCTGCGGGATCAATCAGGGCGGTCGCCGACTGAACCGAAGCGACTGGGACTGGCCGCAAAGCGGCCAGAGGCGAGCAACCGGATAAGACAACCATCGTGATGGACACCGTGCGAGCCGGTCCCACCAAGCGCAGGCGAAGGAGGGAACCCGAAGGGCGACCGCCCGATCCCGCAGCGGGGGAAGCCCGCCGAGCCCGGGCAACCGCCCGATCCCGCAGCGGGGGAAGCCCGCCGTCAAGCGCCAGGTTACTTTTCGAGAAGATTCTCGGCGAAGGAAGCGCACGGCCGCCCCTTCAGGGGCAGCATCATGCCGAGGTACAGGAGCTTGTCGAATTCGGGACGGAACCGGTCGATGATGGACTGTGGATCGGGGATGCGGCGACGGTCCGTGATCAGGCCGAAGAAGACCTTTCCGTTGTAACTGAGAATGCTGATGCCAATGCCGATGTTGCCGTTCTGGGGAACCCAGAACATGAGGCTGCGCATCATCGAACCCGCCAGGTATAGCGGCTTCTGCGGGCCGGGGACGTTGGTCAGGACGGCGGAGGCCTTTTCGCTGAGCACATCCAGGATCGGCTTTTGCAGGGCGGAAGGCCCCATGCCGAGTGCGGCGAGGACACCGAAGGTGACCGCCGCCTGGCGGGAGCGCTTCAGCTCGGTCATGCGATCGTTGACGACGTAAAGCCGCTCGAGGGGGTTGTCGATACTGATCGGCAGGTCGAGGAACACCAGGCCGAAGTGGTTGCCAAGTTCGAGCGCGTGTTCGAGCGGTCTCAGATTGACGGGAACGGTCGCGCGGATGTCCTGGTCCGTGTCACCGTCGCTGCCGCATTCGAGCAGGTAGCGCCGCAGGGCGCCGGACGCGCAGGCGATCAGCACATCATTGACCGTACACCCGAAAGCCTTGCCGACGGACTTGACCTCGTCCAGGGGCAGCGGTTTCGCCCAGGCCACTTCCTTGCGGGGGCCGAGGCGACCCTTGAACCGCGTTTTCGGGTCATTCGGCAGCGCGAGCGCGTGCGCCAGTTCTCCCGCCATCTCTCCCACCTCGTGGGCGTAGCGCTGGGCCTTCGAGGGATCCTGCAACAGGGAGACCCCCTCTTCGATCGCCTTCTGGCCCAGGTGGATCGCCATGTCGATGCCGTCCTTGGCCGGCTCGAGCAAGCGCTGGAAGATCGGTGATTCCTCGGCGATACGCTCGCGGAACGACTCCGGATCCGGCGGTGCAGGTTGCGGCGCCGGGGAGTCATCGGTGAGGGAAAGGAACACCTGCACCAGCGCGATCCCGTCGGCGATGCAATGATGAATTCGGCAGATCAGCACCGGCCCCTTTTCGAAATTCTCCACGAGATGGAACTGCCAGAGGGGCCGTGCGTGATTCAACGGAGACGAGGCCAGGTGCGCCACGAGGATACGTAATTCCTCCTCGTCCGCCTTGCCCGGCAGGGCCACGCGCCGCACGTGCGACCTCAGATCGAAGTCCTCGTCCATTTCCCAGTGAGCGCCGCCGGCGCCGTCCACGGCCTTCTGCCGGAAGCGATCGAACACCAGAAAACGCTGCTCGATGGTCTCGAGCAGGCGTTCATAATCGATGTCTTCCTCGAGGCCGATGATCCCCGTGATCATCATGAGGTTGGACGGCTGCTCCATCCGGAGCCATGCCGTGTCCACCTTCGACATGGACTGCCTTTCGGGACGAGCGCTCAACTGGCTCGCCGTTCCAGCTCAGCGACGCGACGGCTCGCCCGTTGCTCGTCGGAGCGACGCAGTTCCAGCGCCTCGAGATAGCCGGGGCGCACGCCGGTGATGTACTCTCCGGAGAAGCAGGACGTATCGAACTGGCGAATGGAATCGTTGCCTTCCCGGCAGGCCGCGACGAGGTCGTCGAGGTCCTGGTAGATCAGGCGGTCGGCGCCGAGCAGCTCCTGCACCTCTTCGACACTGCGGCCGTGGGCAATCAGCTCGGAGGTGGCGGGCATGTCGATGCCGTAAATATTGGCGTAGCGGACCGGCGGCGAAGCCGAGGCGAAATAGACTTTCCTTGCACCCGCTTCCCGCGCCATCTGGATGATTTGTCGTGACGTGGTTCCCCGCACGATGGAATCGTCGACCAGCAGCACGTTCTTCTTACGGAATTCAAGCCCCACGGGATTGAGCTTGCGCCGCACGGATTTCTGCCGTTCAGCCTGGCCGGGCATGATGAAGGTCCGGCCAATGTAGCGGTTTTTCATCAGCCCCTCGCGGTACTTCACGTCCAGCTCGTAGGCCAGGGGCAAGGAGGAGGTACGGCTCGTGTCCGGCACGGGAATGACCACGTCGATGTCGTGGTCCGGCCATTCCCGGAGAATCTTTCGCGCCAGCGCTTCACCCATGCGCAGCCGCGCCTTGTAGACGCTCACGTCATCCATCATGGATTCGGGTCGCGAAAAGTAGACGTGTTCGAAAATGCAGGGCGTCAGGGTGCGCCCATGGGGGCTTTCGTGCGTGTGCAGGGTGCCATCGGCGCTGATGAACACGGCTTCGCCGGGCCTCAGGTCGCGGACGAGCTGGAAACCGATGGCGTCCAGCGCCACGCTCTCCGAGGTGATGGCGTACTCCATGCCCCGCGGAGTCTCCCGCTGGCCCAGCACGGCCGGGCGAATGCCCCAGGGATCCCGGAAACCGAGCAGGCCCTGGTCCACGATCAGGGCAATGGCCGCATAACCGCCCTCGCAGCGCTCGTGCACCCGGTCCACGGCGCGAAAAATGTCCTGGGGCGTCAGGCGCTCACCGCGCGCGTCGGCAAGTTCGTGCGCCAGCACGTTGAGCAGCAGTTCGGAGTCGGATTCCGTGTTCAGGTGCCGCCGGTCGCTCTCGAACAGCTCCGCGGCCAGCTCGTCGGTGTTGATGAGGTTGCCGTTGTGCGCGAGGGCGAGGCCGTAGGGCGAGTTGACGTAAAAGGGCTGGGCCTCCGCGGAGTTGTCGCCGCCCGCGGTGGGGTAGCGCACGTGACCGATGCCCACGTTGCCCAGGAGCATGGCCGTATCCCGCGTGTCACCGAAAACGTCGCTCACCAGGCCGTTGTCCTTGTGCAGTCGCAGGCGATGCCCGTCCAGGGTGGCGATTCCGGCTGCGTCCTGGCCGCGATGCTGCAACATCGTCAAGGCGTCGTAGATGGCGGGCGCCACCACGTCGCATCCGACGATTCCGATGATTCCGCACATGATTGGAGGTCTCCGGGAAGCCACTCGCCCCTGTCGGCGCGAATTCTACCACGCAACCCGACCGGCCGGAGACGACGAAAGGAAAGGAGACGCCGGTCCAGCGCCGATGACGTCAAGGCTCAGGCGGCGCCGTCCGCCGTCGGCGCCACCTCGGCCTCCCCTTCGACTGGATGCAGCTCGAGGAGCTCCTGGACCGATTCCGGCAGGTATTGCGTGGACCAGTCTGCCAGCGGCAGCAGGCTCTGGATGACCCGGGATTCGTCCCACCAGGGATCCTCGGGCACGGGCGTGAAACCGGCCACGATGATGAGGGCCAGCAGCAGAATCAACGCCCGCGCCGCACCGAATACTGCGCCGAAAACCCGGTCCGTGCCGCTGAGGCCCGTCTTTTCCACCAGCTGGCTGATGAGCCAGGTCAACAGGCCACCGGCGATGATGACAAGGAGAAAGATCCCGGCGAAGGCCAGGCCCTGCTGGGCCGAAGGGACCGTTACCCAGGTCTCGAGGCGGTCCGCCACGAGCCCGGAAAAGTGAAAGGCGGCGAGAAAGGCGAAGATCCAGACCGCGAGGGCGAAAACTTCCTTGATGAACCCTCGCCACAACCCGACGACCACGGACAGCACGACCAAACCAAGAAGGACCAGGTCAGGGGTGCCCATGACGTCAGTCCGTGCTCTGCACGATGCCCTTGATGCCCTGCTCGGCCTCGATGCGGTCCCTGATCCGGAGGGCGTCGTCGCGACTCACCTCGGGCCCGACCAGTACCCGGTAAACCGTACCGCCATCGCCGGTCCGGGATTGGCTCGAGGCGCGGAAACCGGCGTCGCGCAACCGGAACACGAGCTGCTCCGCGTTGTTTTGCCCGGAAAATACGCCAACCTGCACCACCCAGCGCACGAGGGGATCGTTCGGCTGCGTGATTGGAGCGCCCTCTTCGGGACGGAGATCCACGAGCCGCGGCCGCACGTCCGGCACCTGGCGCCCCAGGCGGGCCAGGACCTGTTCCGCTTCCGCCCGCTGTTCGAAGGACCCCACGCGCACCCGGTGGAGCGTACCGGCGGAACTCTCCACCGTGTCCATCAGCACCGGCAACCCCGACTCGCGCAGGCTGCCGGCGAGCCGGTTGGCGTTGGCCGTGCTGCTGAAGCTGGCGACCTGCACGAGATAGCGGCCACCGGCGGGCGCGCCTGGCACATTCTGCGGCTGGGGCGTCGATTCAGCGACCGGATCCGCCGTCGCCGGCGATGATGAACCGACTGGTGCGGTGTCGCCGCCGGCCCCTTCATCCGGTCCCCGTTCGCTTCCTGGCCCGACATCCTCGCGGGGATCGGCGGCGATCTCGACCGTCGCGGGCGAAGGCCGATCCACTGCCCCCGCCGCCGGGCTGGCCGCCTGGGCGTCCCCTTCCCCCTGCTGCCGGGCCGCGTTTTCCGCCGCCACCTGCTCCAGGCGCTGTTCCAGCGTCAATGGCGCCTGCTGGCCCGCAGGGAATTCCGTTCCGGCGGAACCGTCAACCGCCTTCTCCCCCGTCCCGGTCTCGGGCAGCGTGGAGGGTTCGTCGGGTGACTGCTCACCAATGGGGAAGCGCCGGGTTTCGAAGGAGACCTCGGGAGGCCGGGGCGGAATCTCGATGGGCCGTGTGTCCTGGGTCGACTCGGGCTGTCCGCCGAGCAGCATGGGCAGGATGATGACCGCCAGGGCGACGAGAACGCTGGCGCCGACGAGTCGTTGTTTTAGGGCTTTGTCCATGAAGCTTCGCTATGCGGCAAGGGCCAATTCTAGCAGGCTGACGCCAGGGCGTGCGCCGGCCCGGGACGGCGCTCGAGGCCACGTTCATGAAGCCACTGGAAGGCCTCGGCCGCGGTATGGAAGGAGCCGAAAACCAGCACGCAGCGTTCGCCCTCGGACCGCCGGCGGGCTTCCGCCAGGGCGCCGCGAACCGTTGGGAAAGCCTTGACCGGAATGTCGCCGGCAACGGTTCGGACCCGTTCCGCCAGCTCGTGCCCGGTCTGGGCGCGCCAGCCTTCCTTCAGACCCGCACACAGGAAGGCTTCGACGTGGGGCGCCAGCAAGCGCGCGACGCTCTCCGCGTCCTTGTCCCGGAGCATGCCCAGGACACAGGTACATCGGCTGGCCCGCTGCGCCAGGACCTCCGCCACCACGGCGGCTGCGAGCGGATTATGTCCCACATCGACGAGGTAGCCCGGTGCGTCGCCCACGGGCTCGAGGCGCCCGGGAACGTGCGCCTCGACCAGGCCTGTGGCGACCGCCTCGGGCAACGCTTCGCCCACCGGCACCAGGGAGAGCGCGGCGGTCATGCCGGCGGCCAGGTTGTCGCGCTGGTGCGCGCCACCGAGCAGCGGCGTGCGGAACGGGTAGCGCTGGCCGTGCAGGTGAAGGACCAGTTCCCCGGAATCCCCATCCTCGAGCCGGAAATCCCGCCCGGCACGCAAAACGCGACACCCCAGGAGTTCGGCGTCCTCCAGCACGCTCAGGGGTGGGTGCGGCTCGCTGGTGACCAGGGTGATGCCTTCGCGCAGGATCCCGGCCTTTTCCCGGCCGATGGTGTACCGGTCCTCACCCAGGTAGGCCTGGTGGTCCAGGCCGATGGGCGTGATGACGGCGACGTCCGCATCCACCAGGTTGACCGTGTCCAGGCGGCCGCCCAGCCCGACCTCCAGCACGGCCACGTCCAGGTCTGCGCGGGACATGACCAGGAAGCACGCCAGGGTCGTGAATTCGAAATAGGTGAGCGACGTGTCCTGGCGAGCGGCCTCGACCGCCTCGAACGCATCCACCAGCGTGGCGCTGTCCACCGGCACTCCGTCGATGCGCACGCGTTCATTGAACCGAAGCAGGTGCGGCGAGGTATAGGTCCCCTGGCGTTTACCGAGCAGCGACAGGGTGGCGGCAGCCCAGGCGACCGTGGAGCCCTTGCCGTTCGTGCCGGCGACGGTGATGACGTGCCGGCCGGGGCGGGGACTGCCCAGGCGCCGGTATACCGCGCCGCAGCGTCCCAGGCCGAGATCGATGGGTTTATCGTGCCGGGATTCGAGTCGCGTGAGCCACCGCTTCAGTGCCGGTGAGCCCGGGTCTGGGGAACGCATTCAGGCGGGAACCACTTCACCCGTCACGGGAATGGGCCGGTCGCCGGCCATGAGCAGGGCCAGCATGGCGCTGAGCTCCTCGCGCAGCTTGCGACGGTCGATGATCCGGTCGATGGCGCCTTTTTCCATGAGGAATTCGCTGCGCTGAAACCCTTCCGGCAGCTTCTCCCGGACAGTCTGCTCGATGACCCGCGGCCCCGCGAAGCCAATGAGAGCGCCCGGCTCGGCGACGTTGATGTCGCCCAGCATGCCGAGGCTGGCGGACACGCCGCCGGTGGTCGGGTGCGTCAGAACCGAGACGAAGGGCACGCCGTTGTCCGCCATGCGCTGGAGCACCGCGCTCGTTTTGGCCATCTGCATGAGGGACAGGAGGCCCTCCTGCATGCGGGCGCCGCCGGTGGCGGAAAAGCACACCAGGGGGCAGCGTTTTTCCAGCGCCGCCTGCCCGGCCCGGGCGAACTTCTCGCCCACCACCGAGCCCATGGAGCCGCCCATGAAACCGAACTCGAAGGCGACCGCCACGATGGGCATGCCCCGTAATTCACCGGCCATGACCACCAGCGCGTCTTTCTCCCCGGTCTTCTTCTGCGACGCGACGATGCGGTCCTTGTATTTCTTGCTGTCCCGAAAGCGAAGGACGTCGACAGGCTCCAGGTCCCGCGCGATCTCCTGCCGCGGTTCCGGATCCAGGAACTGGTCGAGCCGGGTGCGCGCCGACAGGCGCATGTGGTCGCCGCATTTGGGACACACCTGGAGGTTGCGCTCGAGTTCCGGCCGGTAAAGCACCGCCGTGCAGGCCGTGCACTTGGTCCAGAGGCCTTCGGGAACGTTGCGCTTGTTGCCCCCTTCCGTGCGAATGCGGGAGGGCATCAGTTTGCTGATCCAGCTCATGGGGTGTCGCGACTCCTCGGTCTGCGCCGATTGAGTTCAGGTCACCTCATTGTCCAACGCCTGCCGGACAGACGCAACAAAGTCGCGGGCCAGGACCACGGCTTCCTCCCGGGAATCGCATTCCGCCAGCTGTTTGACCAGGGCGCTGCCGATCACCACGCCGTCCGTATATTCGGAAACGGCCCGGGCCGACGCCCCGTCGCTGATCCCGAAACCCGCCGCCACGGGCAGCCCCGAATGCGCGCGGATGCGGGACACGGGCGCCTCGAGGGCGGCCGCGTCCAGGCGGTCCGCGCCGGTGATGCCCTTGAAGGACACGTAGTAAATGAAGCCACCGGCCCGGTTGCAGATCAGCTCGACCCGCTTTTCATGGGTGGTCGGCGCCACGAGGTAGATCACGTCGAGCCCGTGCCGGCTCAGGGATTCGTGCAGTTCGGTGGCTTCCTCCGGCGGACAATCGACGAGCAGCAGGCCATCCACGCCCGCCTGGGCGCAGGCCTCGGCGAGACGCGTGGCCCCGAAACGCTCGATGGGATTCATGTAGCCCATGAGGATCACGGGCGTATCCGGGTCGTCGCCCCGGAAAGCGCGAACCATGTCCAGCACCGATTCCAGGGTCACGCCGCGTTCGATGGCGCGTTCACTGGCCTGCTGGATGACCGGGCCGTCCGCGATGGGGTCGGAAAACGGCACGCCCAGCTCGATCAGGTTCGCCCCGCCCTCGACCAGGGCGTGCATGACGTCCACGGTCCAGTCCGGGTGCGGATCGCCCGCGGTCACGAAGGGAATGAGTGACGTGCGCCCGGGCTGAAAACTGCCCGCGATGCGCTGGCTCACAGTTCGAGGCCCTCGATGGCCGCGAGGGTCTGCACGTCCTTGTCACCCCGTCCGGAGAGGTTGATCAGCACGGTCTGGTCCGGCCGCATTTCGCTGGCCAGTTTCATGCCGTAGGCGATGGCATGCGCGCTTTCCAGCGCCGGCAGGATGCCCTCCATGCGGGACAGGTCCCGCGTGGCCTGCAGCGTCTCTTCATCGGTGACCGCCACGTAGCTGGCCCGGCCCGAGTCCTTCAGCCAGGAGTGCTCCGGCCCCACGCCCGGGTAATCCAGCCCGGCGGACACGGAATGGGTGTGCGTGATCTGCCCGGCCTGGTCGTCGAGGAGATAGGTCCGGCAGCCGTGCAGCACGCCGGGTTTGCCGGCGCACAGGGACGCCGCGTGCTCGCCGGTGGCCAGGCCGCGACCGGCGGCTTCGACGCCGATCATGGCCACGTCCGTATCGTCGACGAAGGGATGAAACAGGCCCAGGGCGTTCGATCCGCCGCCCACGCAGGCGACCAGCGCGTCGGGCAGCGTTTCATACTGCTCCATCATCTGCACCCGGGCCTCGCGGCCGACCACGGCGTTGAAATCACGCACCATGACCGGATACGGATGCGGACCGGCCACGGTACCGATCACGTAGAACGTGTCATCGACATTCGTGACCCAGTCACGCATGGCCTCGTTCAGCGCGTCCTTGAGGGTTTTTGACCCGGAGGTCACGCTGCGCACCTCCGCGCCCATGAGTTGCATGCGGAACACGTTGATCGCCTGGCGATGAATGTCCGTTTCGCCCATGTACACGACGCACTGCTGATCGAGGCGTGCGGCAACGGTGGAGGTCGCCACGCCATGCTGGCCCGCGCCGGTCTCGGCGATCACGCGAGGCTTGCCCATGTGCTTGGCGAGCAGACCCTGCCCCACCGTGTTGTTGATCTTGTGGGCGCCGGTGTGATTGAGGTCTTCGCGCTTGAGCAGGATGCGAGCGCCACCGCAGTGCGCCGTGAGGCGCTCCGCAAAGTAGATCGGCGACGGCCGGCCCACGTAATGGGCGAGGTCCGCATCCAGCCTCGCCATGAACGCTTCGTCGCTGCGCCAGCGCTCCCAGGACGTCTTCAGTTCCTCGAGGGCGTACATCAGGGTCTCGGAAACGAAGGAGCCACCGAATTCACCGAAGTGACCGGTTTCGTCCGGAAATGCGTAGGGAATGTGTGCTGGCTGGTTCATGTCATGCCTGTTTTGCGTTGGTGATGAAGTTTCGTACCCGATCCTGATCCTTCAGGCCGGGCGCGCTTTCCACGCCGCTGCAAACGTCTACGGCGTAAGGTTGGAAAAGTCGGACGGCTTCCGCCACATTGTCCGGGTTCAGTCCGCCGGCGAGCCAGATCGGCTTGTCACTGGCGACGGGGCGGTTCCAGTCGAACGTCTGGCCGGTCCCCCCCGCGCCCCCGGGTACATGCGAATCGAGCAGGATGCCTTCCGCATCGGGGTAACTCAGGATAGCGCGGTCCGCCGACTCATCCAACATGGATATGGCCTTGATGAAAGGCAAGCCGAAGGACCGGCAGAATTCATTGGGCTCACTCCCGTGAAACTGCAGCAGATCGAGCGCGACGGCGTCGATCACCGGCTGTACCTGCGAGGCCTCCTGGTCCATGAACAGGCCGACCCGCAACGCCCGGCCGGCTGCCCGTTTCGCCAGGGACGCCCCGGTGGCCGCCGCCAGCTGCCGCGGGCTTCGGGCGAAAATGAACCCGACGACGTCGGCCCCGGCCCCGAGCGCCAGGTCCACGTCGGCTGCACGGGTCAGGCCACAGATCTTGACCTTTACGCCATTCACGGCGATTCCAATCCGCCGAAGGCCGGGGGGGTCGTCGGCAGACCGAAGACTTCGGGGTAGCGCACGCCGACGAAATAGAGACCGTCCGGGGGCGCGGTGACGCCGGCCCGGGTCCGATCCCGTCCCTCCAGGAGCTCCTTGACCCAGGACACCGGCTGCTCGCCCGTTCCCACGTCCATCAGTGTTCCAGCGATGTTGCGCACCATGTGATAGAGAAAGCCGTTGGCCGTGATATCGATCGTGACGTGTTCACCCTGGCGATGCACCGCGATGGCCTGGATGTCCCGCACCGGGTGGTTTGCGCTGCAACCGGCGGAGCGGAAGGCGCTAAAATCGTGTTCGCCCAGCAGGGCCTGGGCGGCGTCGTTCATGGCGTCCTGGTCGAGTGGACGACGCTGCCAGCTCACCAGCCCCTGGTCGATGGCCGGGCGGATCCAGCGGTTGAGAATGACGTAGCGGTAGCTTCGGGCGTAGGCCGAGAAGCGCGCGTGAAAGTCTTCACTGACCGGTTGAAGCCACAGCACGCAGACACCGGCAGGCAGGTTGGAGTTGGTCCCCAGTATCCAGGAGCGAACGGATCGGTCGGCGTTGCTGTCAAAATGCACGACCTGGCAGCGCGCGTGCACGCCCGTATCCGTCCGTCCGGCACAGACGACGCTGACCGGATGATCCGCCACCCGGCCCAGGGCGCGCTCGAGCTCGGCCTGTACCGTGGGCTCCTGGCGCTGGGTCTGCCAGCCGTAAAACGGCCGGCCATCGTATTCGACACCCAGGGCGTAACGCATCGTGAGCGGAGGATCAGAGCTCGGCCAGCATGTCCCGGGCCTCGCGCACCTGGGCGGGCGACCCGATGCGGATCACGGCCTCGATGCAGTCCCGGGCCTGCGGATTCTTGCCCATGGCCATGTAGGCCCGCGCGAGATTCAGGAGGGTCTCCGGGTCGTCGCTTTCCGGAACCGTTGGCCGGGATTCCGGCTCCCCGGCCTCGTCCTGTGCCGGCTCCGGTGCGGCCGGCTCCTCGAGACCGGGGGTGTACTCCGGATCGCGCCGGCTTCTCAAAAACCACACGAGTCCCGCAATGAGCAGCAATGCGAGTCCCGCCAGGCCATAGCCATAACGGCTGATCCAGCTGCCTTCCCCACCCTGGTCCGGCAGGGCCAGCGCGGGCTCCTCTTCGCCCGCGAGACGCGCTTGCCGAAGCCGGTCTTCCATCTCCGCGAGGTTCGTGTCCGCTACACCGCCGGTATCGTCCCCTGCCCGGCGGGCCAGTTCCGCTTCCAGTTCCGTTAGCCGGTCCAGCAGATAGGCGTTCTCCTGCTGGGCGTTGGCCAGTTCCTCGCGGGCACGGGCAAGCTCTTCGACGACGCTCTCGCCGCTCGACACACCGGTCTCACCGCTGCCCCCCTGCCCGGTGCCCTGGGCGGTATCCGTATCAGTCTCGGACGGCGGTACGAGCACCAGGCGTGAATCGGCTTCCGTCGAAGACCCGGGGTCTTCCGGCGACTCTGCTGGTTCGGCCTCTGACCCGTCAACCATCCCCGCCCCGGAAGCGCTCGACGACGATGCCCCTGCATCCGCGAGGTTGGAAATCGTGGGCAAGGCATCCGGCGAAGGCGGCAGGTCCCAGCGGGTTCGGTAGACGGCCTCCTGGCGCATCACCTCGAGCATCGCTTCGCGCACATTGCGGGCGAGCACCTCGTCACGGCTTGGCATGCGCAGGATTTCCCCGGCCATCAGGGCGTTGATATTGCCCTCGATGAAGGCCCCGGGGTTCTTCTGCTGCACCGCGAGCATGACCTGGTTGATGGTCGTGCCCTGGGCTCGGGCGAACTCCCGGGAAAGACCCCACAGGGTGTCGCCGCGCTGCACGTTGACCGCGACCGGCAGACCCTGACCGGGCCCGGGCAGCACGGCGCGGACCGCGGGCGCGGATTCCTCGCCGGCGACCGTTTCCTCCAGCGGGGACAGTGAATCCGCGGGTTCGCTGGCGGCGATCGGTTCTTCCCCGCCGTCAACCACAGCCTCGACGGATGAATCGGCAGCGGATTCCGCGGGTCCTGGATCCGTTGTTTCCACCGGCCTGTCCTCGGCCATCACCGTGTCAGTTTCCGGGGCCACTTCGGCGGTCGTTGCAGCCGCCACTTCCGCGCCGGACTCAGGTGGCGCTTCGACCATGGCATCCGCAGCCGAGGCCAAGCTGTCTTGGATTGCTTCCTCCGGCATGGTTTCCGGTGCGGCACCCGTGGCAGGCACCTCGCCGGAGACGTCCGTCACCGTCTCCGGGGCCGCAGTCGGGGCGTCGGGGGTTTCAGGAGGCGCGGGCTCATTCATTGCCGGCGCTGATGGCGACGCCGCAGGCACGCCCGCTTCGGCGGCCGCGAGCGTCTCCTCGAGCGTTTCCTCGCTTAGGTCCGGTTCCGACTCATCGACCACCGGATCGAAGGGCGGCCCGGCGGGCGGCGCTTCGACCGGGGACTCGGTCGGCGGCGCGGGCGGCGTCATGGCAACGATGCCTTCGGGAGCGTCGTCACGAAACGGCGACGTGCTGGCCTCGGGCGCTTCCACCCGATCGATCTCCGGTTGCGCGTCACGCGCCACGGTTTCCCCCGCCGGCGGGACCGGGCGCTGGGCCGAAGGCGCGGGCAGCGGCGCCGGCGCATCAAAGGTCGGCGGATCGAGGAACAGGGTGTACTGCCGAAGCATGCGGCCGCTGGACCACACCACTTCCACCACCAGCTGCACCACCGGTTCGTTCATGGGCAACTGGCTGGTAACCCGGATATGGGGGTCGGAAAGATCGCGGTAAATTTCAAACTCCAGGGGCGCGGCGATCGCGGTGCGCGTCAGGCCGAGCACCTGGAAGTCCGCCGGTGAGGCAAGACCGGCCGTGACCGTCGCCATCTCCGCCTCGGAACGGGAAATCAGATCGATGCGCGCCACCAGCGGCTGCTGGTAGTAGGACTGCACCTGCGCCTGGCCCAGGCCAAGCGCCCGTGCCTGGGGCGTCATGCCCAGGGCAAGCAACAGTGCGATGAGTGAAACGGCCCGGCCAGGTTTCATCACGAGCCCCCCGGGTTTCGACGTGCACCCCGGCTTTCCAGGGCTTCCAGGATCTGAACGGCATTGAGCGCCGCGCCCTTGCGGACGTTGTCCGCGACCACCCACAGGTTCAGCCCGCGAGGGTGGCTGAGGTCCTTGCGCAGGCGACCCACGAACACGGGATCCTTGCCGGCAGCGTGCGCCACCGGCGACGGGACGTTGCCCGGCTCGTCGTTCTCCGCCAGCACCAGCCCCGGCGCCTCGGCGAGGAGCGCGCGCACCGCTTCCAGGTCCGCCGGCTCGCGGGTCTCCAGGTGCACCGCCTCCGCGTGTCCGAAGAAGACCGGCACGCGCACGGCCGTGGCGTTGACTGCGATGTCCTCGTCCTCGAGGATTTTCCGGGTCTCCCAGTGCATTTTCATCTCTTCCCGGGTGTAACCATTGTCCTGGAGCGAATCGATGCTGGCGAGCACGTTGAAGGCGATGGGCTGGGCGAAGGCCCGGAGCTCGACCTCGCGCATGGCCAGGCGATCGGCGGTCTGGTGCGCCAACTCTTCGAGTCCCTTGCGGCCGGCGCCCGACACCGACTGGTACGTGGCCACGTTGATGCGCTCGATGCCGAAGGCCCGGTGAATCGGTGCCAACGCCACCACCAGCTGCATGGTGGAGCAATTCGGGTTGGCCACCAGCGCACCCGGCCCGAGACCGTCGAGGGTATGAACGTTCACCTCCGGCACGACGAGCGGGACTTCGTCGTGGTAGCGAAACTCGGAGGTGTTGTCGATCACCATGGCGCCAGCCGCACAGGCCCGCGGGGCATGCTCGGCACTGATGCTTCCTCCCGCGGAAAACAGGGCGTAGTCCGTGCCTGCGAAGTCGTAGTCGTCGAGCACCTCCACGTCGAGTTCACGATTGCCGTAGTTGACCGTGACGCCCAGG
Source organism: Lysobacterales bacterium (assembly GCA_036351115.1). Classification (GTDB taxonomy): domain Bacteria; phylum Pseudomonadota; class Gammaproteobacteria; order Xanthomonadales; family SZUA-36; genus Marinihelvus. Next base: position 13,868 of record JAZBOL010000090.1, read on the forward strand.
GAGCGCTCGCTGGCCAGGGCGTGCACCTCGATGCTCCGGCCCAGGCGTTCGGCGAGGATGTCCAGCATGGCCTCGCCCACGGCGCCGGTGGCGCCCACCACCGCGACCACGGGCCGCGGGCTCGAGTCCCACTTGGTATCCGCGCCCGTCATGATCCGATCTGTCCCCGGTGTCGCAGTACGTGGTCCATGAGCGTCAGCGCCATCATCGCCTCGACGATGGGCGTGGCGCGAATGCCGACGCAGGGGTCGTGGCGCCCCTTGGTGACGACTTCCACCACGTTGCCGTCCGCATCCACGGAATCGCAGGGAATGCGCAGGCTGGAGGTCGGCTTGAAAGCGACGGATACGACCACCTCCTGGCCGCTCGAGATGCCGCCGAGGATGCCCCCGGCATGATTGCCCTCGAAGCCGTCGGGCGTGATCAGGTCCCGGTGCTCCGTGCCCTTCTGGGCCACGCTGTCGAAGCCCGCGCCGATTTCCACGCCCTTGGTCGCATTGATGCTCATCATGGCCGCCGCCAGGTCGCCGTCGAGCTTGCCGTAGACCGGCTCGCCGAGGCCGGCGGGGACGTTCCAGGCCCGGCAGTTGACGCGGGCGCCGACCGAATCACCGGATTTGCGCAGCTTGTCCATGAATTGCTCGAGTTCGGGCACCAGGGCTTTCGACGGGACGAAGAAGGGACTGTCGTCCACCACGGACCAGTCCTTCTCCTCGTCGGTGCGGATCGGGCCGAGCTGGGCGAGCCAGCCCTGAATGCCGATGTCCAGCTCCTGCTTCAGCCACTTGCGCGCCAGGGCGCCGGCGGCCACGCGCATGGTGGTCTCCCGGGCGGAGGAGCGTCCGCCGCCGCGGTAATCGCGAAAGCCGTACTTGGCGTCGTAGGTGAAATCGGCGTGGCCGGGCCGGTACAGCCGGGCGATGTTGCTGTAGTCCTTCGAACGCGCGTCCGTGTTCTCGATGAACAGGGAGATCGGTGTTCCCGTGGTGCGCCCCTCGAAGACGCCGGAAAGGATCTTGACCTCGTCCTTCTCCCGGCGCTGGGAGGTGTGGCGCGAGCGGCCCGTGGCGCGACGCTCGAGCTCCACGCGGATCTCGTCCTCGGTGATTTCCATGCCCGGCGGAAAGCCGTCCAGCACGCAGCCGATGGCCGGCCCGTGGCTCTCGCCCCAGGTGGTCAGGCGCAGGGCGCGCCCGATGGTGTTATGTGACATGTACCCGTTGCTCCAGTACCGCGTCGACGTCAGGTCGCGCGGCCAGTAGTTCTTCGCGATTCATTGTAAAGACACCGCCCCCGCCCCGCTCGAACTCCAGCCAGGTGAGCGGTACCCGGTTCAGGACGCGCTGCAGCGCGCCTTCGCTTTCCCCGACCTCGCAGAACAGCACGGCGCCGGGCCGCATCACCCGGGGCGCATCCCGGAGAATACGCAGGGGCAGATCCAGTCCGTCGCTCCCGGACACCAGCCCCAGGGACGGTTCGGCGAGGTACTCCGCCGGCAGCTCCGCCAGCCGCTTGACCGGCACGTAGGGCGGGTTCGTGACGAGCAGGTCATAGGCCTCGGACTCCAGGCCGTCGAACAGGTCGGCCCGAACCAGATGAACCCGATCCTCCAGACCGTGCATCCTGACGTTGGCGGCGGCGATGTCAAGGGCTGTCTCGCTGATGTCCGTTCCATCGACCTCCAGCGTCGGCATCCAGTGCGCCATGGCCACGGCAATGCACCCGCTGCCGGTGCACAGATCCAGGGCGCGCTGCGGCGGTTCCGTGAGCCAGGGCTGGAAGCCATTGAGGATCAACTCGGCGATCGGAGAGCGCGGCACGAGCGCGCCGGGGGCCGCCTTGAAGCGCAAGCCGGCGAACCACGCTTCGCCCACGAGATAGGCAAGGGGCTGGCGCGTTTCAATGCGGCGCTGTAACAGGGCCTCGATGGCGACGGCGTCTTCCCGTGAAACGGGCAGGTCCCAGCGTTCGAAGGATGCCCCCGGATCCAGGCCGAGGGCGTGCAGCACCAGCCACGCGGCCTCGTCCCAGGCGTTGTCCGTGCCATGCCCGAAGAACAGACCCGCCTCGTCCATGCGCGCGGCACACCGGCGCACCCAGATCTCTATGCTCTCCTTTCCCACGACCCGCCTCTCGCCATCACCGGGGCAGTATAATCGCCCTCTCCGGCCAACGCGCCCATCGGACCCACCCCATGCCGACCTGGCTCGAAAAACCGCTGGCCCTGCTGCAGGACGTCCTGCCGCAACACGGCCTGACCCAACTGGTGCACCGCTTCATGCGGAGCGAGACCGGCTGGCTGAAAAATGCGCAGATCAGCGCCGTGGGAAAGCTCGCCGGCATCGACTTCAGCGAGGCGGTCAGCACGGACCCGGACGACTATCGCACCTTCAATGCCTTCTTCACGCGCGAGCTCAAGCCCGGCGCACGGCCGCTGGATCCGGATCCCGATGCCCTGCTCTCCCCCTGCGACGGGCGTGTCAGTGAGTGTGGCGCCCTGCACAACGGGCGCATCCTGCAGGCGAAGGGGCACGACTACAGCATCGGAGCCCTGCTGGCGGACGACCCGGTCTGCGACGCGCTGCGTGACGGCCGGTTCTGGACCATTTACCTGTCGCCGAAGGACTACCACCGGGTGCACATGCCCCTCGCGGGAACCCTCCAGCGCATGATTTACGTGCCCGGCAAGCTCTACAGCGTCGCGCCCTACACGGTTCGGCACGTCCCCGGCCTGTTCGCCGCCAATGAGCGCGTGGTCTGTGTGTTCGACACGGATTTCGGGCCCTTCGTGCAGGTGCTGGTCGGCGCCATGCTCGTGGCCAGCATGGACACGGTGTGGGCCGGCACGGTGACGCCGGCGCCGGAGCGGACCCTCGCGCGCACCCGCTACGCACCCGGCGAGGTCTGGCTCGACCGCGGCGAGGAAATGGGCCGGTTCAACATGGGCTCGACGGTGATCAGCCTGCTGCCGCCGGGGGTTGTCGCAGACAGCGGCGACGCGTTGCCTCGCGCCGGAGACCCGGTGCGCGTGGGGCAGCGGATCGCCGGGCTCGTCAGACCGGGAACGGACGGCGCTGCGGCGAGTCGAACCGGGATGACGACCGAAGGAGACGCCCCATGAATCACGCCCATTCGACACAGCGCCCGGCCGCCGGCCGGAGAGCCTCCCGTGGCGTGACGCTGGCCCTCACCGCGGTTATCGGTCTCACCCTCGCCGGCACCGAAACCCGGGGCCAGGAACTGTTCCCCTGGGAGGAAGACGCGGTGGACACGGAGATCGTCCTCGAGCCCCGCTCGCTGGAAAGCCTCGCAGCGGCGGCGGACCTCGTGGCGCTCGTGCAGGTGCTGGACACGGACTACGAGACGAAACGGGATTTCCCCGTCGGTGGCACGGCCTTCCTTCGCATCCTCATTCCCTACAAGCTCGACCGCCCGCGGCCCGACATCATCGAGGTTTATGATGAAGGGCTGCGGCCGAACACCTGCTATTTCCCGAACCCCGAGGTCACGGAGGAAGGGAGCCGGCATCTCCTGTTCGTGCGGCGCAACCCGGACGTGGAGGGACAGTACCTGGGCCTGGAAACGGGCTGCGCGCTGACCGCCCTGGTCACGGCGGACAATCGCTATGCCCTGCGCCATCCCCCCGATGGCCCACCGCTGACCGACGACCTGGCCGCCCTGGCACGGCCCCTGGAATTCACTGACGCCTACGCGATCATCGACTACGAAGACCTCACCGTGGACGACCGCCTCGACCTGCTGGAGCGCGGTCTGCTGGAAGAACGGGAAGACCGGACCTACCTCGTCACCCAGGGCATTCCCCTGTCGGAGGTCCGGCCTCTGCTCGGCGAGGAAAACCTGACCCGCGACCGATCGCTGCTGCGCCCGGCGCCGACCGACGGGCACTGATTCCGGGGCCATCGACCATCGCTTCCGTCACCAAAATCCTGCTGGTCGTCGCCGCGCTGGCCTGCGCCGGTGCGGTTCCCGCCGAGGACGGCGAAACCCGCATCGTGGATTTGCCCGAGTGCCAGCAAGAGGATGCGCCGGAGGTGTTCACGGAGCCGGAACTTCGGGTACTCACGGTCAACCTGGCCCACGGCCGCAAGGATGGTTTCAACCAGTCGTTCCAGAGCGGCGACACCGCGCGGCGCAATATCGCCGAGGCCGCCGAACACCTGGAGCGGCTCGATGCGGACGTCATTGCCCTGCAGGAAGCGGATGCGCCCTCGCGCTGGAGTGGCAACTTCGACCACGTCCAGGCCGTGGCGGACGCCGCCGGGTACGGTTGCCAATTTCACGGAGTACACGCCCAGGGAGCCTTCTACAATTTCGGCACCGCCCTGCTGTCCCGCTATCGCTTTCACCGGGCCGCCCAGCACGACTTCGAACCCACGCCACCGACGACGCGCAAGGGCTTTGTCGCGGCGCAGCTACCCTGGAACCCGGCGGGGGTGCTCGACGAGCCGGTGATGCTCACCCTGGTGTCCCTGCACCTGGACTTTTCCCGGCGTTCCACCCGGGAAGCACAATTCGCCGCCATGACCCGTGTGCTCGAGCAATTTCCTCGTCCGCTTGTCGTCATGGGCGACTTCAACACCGAGTGGGAAAGCAGGGGCGGCCTCCTGAAAACCTTCGCCGACAATCTCGATCTGCACGCCTGGGCGCCCGCGGAAGCCGGTTACGGCACCTACGAGGGCGGTAAAAAGCGCCTCGACTGGGTCCTGGTTTCCCGGGAAATCGGCTTCGCGGACTACGCGGTGATCGACACGGTCGTTTCGGATCACCTGCCCGTCTGGGCACAACTTCGATTGGCGAGCACCCAACCCGAGAGGTAATGCGACCATGCACACTGACCCACGCCTGTCATGGATTCATCGGCGCCTTTTCACCGGTGCGCTGCTGGCGAGCCTGTTCGCCCTGCTGAGCGCCTGCGCAACGGCGCCGGGGCCGGACGCATGCCCGGCCGGAACGTGCCCGCCCGCGGGCGCGGAGCCGGACCCCTTCATTGCGGACCTGTACGACAAGCGGCGCTGGGCGCCTGGGCGGAAGCTCAAGGAACTCGGCATCGATCCCGTGCGCTATGCCAGCGAGGCCCAGATACCGGTTTCCGCCGCGGAAGCGAAGATCCTCGGTCCCACGCCGGAAGAAGCGCGTCAGTCCATGGCCGCCAAGATCTGGATGATCGAGAACGCGCGGCACACGATCGATGCCGTGTACTACATCTTTCGGCCGGACCTGTCAGGCCAGGCGTTCATGGCCGCCCTGTGCGAAGCCATCAAGCGAGGTGTGGATGTACGCCTGATGGTCGATGGGGCCGGCTCCCTGAGCACCAGCGACCTCGCGCTCAACTGGCTCCAGCTCTGCGAGGCCGAGGCCGGCTGGATGGTGTCTGCCGACGGCGTGCCCACGGACCGGCGGGCGAGGGTCGAGGTGGTCATCTTCAATGCGCTCACGGATCTCTCGGCGAGCCCGAACCGCCGCTCGCACGACAAGCTGTTGCTGACCGACGCGGCCTTTCCGGGCCAGGCCCTGATGATGACCGGGGGAAGGAACATCGCCCTGGACTACTACGGGTTCACGGCGGACGGCGAGCTGGACCCGGGCGCCTACCAGGATTCGGAGATCCTGTTCCGAAGCCTGCCGGATGAAGACGGTGACCTGGGCGAAGTCTCCCAGACCTATTTCTCCCTGCTCTTCCTGTTTCGGGGGAACAAGCGGCTGAGCAAACGTGAACCCACGGACCGTGTCCTGGAGGTCTTCCGGAAGCACCGGGAGGACGCCTACCGCGCCCTGCGGGACTTACGGCGCATGCCGATCATGCAGCCCCACTTCCGGGAGATGGATCAGTGGATGAACGAAGGCTTCATCGCCGCCGACGCCCTGCTGGCCCACAACATGGCCAACCTCGACAACCGGGGCGTGGTGCGCAACGTGGCGGAGAATTTCGAGCGCAACCCCAACTCGATCCTGTACGTGCTCAACCGCATCGGCGAGAACCCCACCGGCGAGGAGGACACGGACATCGTTTCACCGTACCTGTTCCTGGCACGCTACGAGGACAGGGACGGCAAACTGATACTTGACGAGGCCGAGGCCATCCGGGCCTACCTGGACGAACACCCCAGGGCCAGCTTCGAGCTGATCACCAATTCAGTACTGACGTCGGACAACATCTTCGCCCAGGCCGTGATCGACTTCGACACGGCGCCGCGACTGCTGTTGCCGCCGGAATTGCAGGAACAGTGGCTCGCGCTCAAACACGACGAGGAAGCGACCGCCGAGCTCGTGCACAGCGAGGCCTGGCAAGCGGCGGTCAATCAGCCCCGCATTGCGGTATGGCAAAGCGGCGGACTTGATTCGAGCAAGATCGGCGGCGATACGGTGTACGGCAAGCTACACGCGAAATTCTGGCTGGAAAACGAGATCGGCTTCGTTGGCACGGACAATTTCGACTACCGCTCACGCCTTTACAACAGCGAGATGGGTTACTTTTTCCGCGCCCCGCTGCTGGTCCAGGCGCTGCGGGAGGATGTGGATCTGCTCAAGTCGAAGAGCGTGCGCTGGGGCACCCCGGAATGGCTCGAGCTCCGGCAGCGTGCCGGGGCCATGGACGGCATGAAAGGCGCGTCCGTGAGAAATCAGCGCCCGCTGTACCGGACCCTCCGGACCACCGGCCTCCAATGGCTGTTCTGAGGGGTTTTGTGAAAGGTCCGGCTCAGGTCACGACCTGGTAACACGGCGCGTACGCCGTACCCGGCAGCTTCATCCGGTGCTGTTCCACGAAGGACTGCAACAGGCGGTCCAGGGAAGCCATGATCGCCGGCTCCCCGCTGATCTGGAACTTGCCCTTGTCACGGATCATCTGCAGCGTCCGGGGCTTCACATTGCCCGCCACGATGCCCGAAAAGGCCCGGCGCAGGTTCGCCGCGAGCTCATGCACCGGCAGATCGCTGTTGATTTCGAGGGCCGCCATGTTCTCGTGGTCCGGCTCGAAGGGCCGCTGGAACGGCAGGTCGATCTGGAGCCGCCAGTTGTAGTACCAGGCATCCTTGCAGTCGCTGCGGTAGTCGCGAACCGCTTCCAGTCCCCGGCCCATGGCCAGCGCCACGGCTTCCGGATCGTCGATGATGATTTCGTAGCGCTTCGCCGCCTCGTCCCCGAGCGTCAGGCGGATGAAGGCGTCGATCTGCTCGAAATACTCCGCCGCTTCCGGCGGACCGGTAAAGACCAGGGGGAACGGCATGTCGGCATTCGCCGGGTTCAGCAGGATGCCAAGCAGGTACAGGATTTCCTCCGCCGTGCCGGCGCCGCCCGGGAACACGACGAAACCGTGCCCCAGGCGCACGAAGGCCTCCAGGCGCTTTTCGATGTCCGGGAGAATGACCAGCTGGTTGACGATGGGATTGGGTGACTCGGCGGCGATGATGCCGGGTTCGCTCAGGCCGATGTAGCGCCCGGTCTTCACGCGCTGCTTGGCGTGGCCGATGGTCGCGCCCTTCATGGGACCCTTCATGGCCCCGGGCCCGCAACCGGTGCACACGTTCATGCGCCGCAGGCCGACCTGGTAGCCGACAGCCTTGGTGTACTCGTATTCGTGGCGGGCTATGGAGTGCCCTCCCCAGCACACCACCAGGTGTGGCTCGATGCGTGGCTGTATGACGTCGGCATTACGCAGAATCTCGAACACGGCGTTGGAAATCCGGTCTCCCGTGTCGAGGCGGTAGTCCGGGTTGCTGCCGATCTCCGTGTCGTAGTAGACCAGGTCCCGGATGACCGAAGAGAGCAATTCCCGCACGCCCTCGATGATCTTTCCGTCCACGAAGCTGATGCCCGGCGCATTTTTCAGATCCAGGCGAATGCCCCGGTTGAACTGCTCGACCTGGATATCGAAGTCCTGGTACTGCGCCAGCAGGGCCTCGGCGTCATCGCTCTCGTTGCCGCTGTTGAGCACGGCCAGGGAGCAACGACGGACGAGCTGGTACAGATCGCCGCGGCTGGCGTCGTGAAGCCGCTCGACTTCCATGCGGCTGAGACTGGTGAGCATGCCGGCCGGGTACAGCCGGGCGTTGACGACATCGGATTGCATGCAGGGTTTCTCTCTCGTTGTTTTTAGGTTAGCCACACATTGTGTCATGGGTGCCGTGATGGTGATGGCGAATAAAAAAAGGGCCGGCAAAACGCCGGCCCCTTTTCATCTTCCCCTTTTCGATCAGAAGTCGTAGCGCAGACCGATGCGGATCTCGTACAGGGACGGATCGGCAACGCGCGTTTCACCCGCACCCGGGAGGAACGCTTCGTAAAGGTACTGGTCGCCCTCGATCTCCATGTCGACGATGCCCTGGCGACGCGGGAAGCTGACTTCCTTGAGCGTGCACCAGTCGTCGTTCACGAGGTTGCAGAAGTTACGGATCACCATGAACGCCGCGAAGCGATGGTCTTCACGGAAGCCCGGAAGCTCCTGCTCGATCCGGAGGTCCATCGTGCCCCACCAGCCGCTGTTGAACTCGTTCCGCGGCGCGATGCCACCGGAATAGGCGCTCAGGCCGCTTTCGTCCAGGAAGGCGAAAAACGCCGCCGTGTCGAAGTTCGGACCGAACACCACGTTCGGGTCGTCCATGCCGCTCGGTACGTACAGCAGGTGACGGTTGTCGATGAAGTCACCGAAGGTGTCTCCGTCGTCACGCGCGAAGGTGTAGGAGAACGGACGCCCCTCGGCCACCTGGCCGAACAGGGTGAACTTGGTGCGGTTATCGTCCCACCAGTAGGCCTCGTAGCCCAACCGCGCCGTGAAGCGATGCGGGATCTCGTAGTTCGCCGTCGCCAGGCCCGGGTCATTGAAGTCGGACACGGAGATGTTGGCGAAGTTGGAGAAGGCCACGGAGGACGTCATCGGGCTGACTTCCTCGGCCTCGGTGTAGGCGTACGCCAGGGACCAGTCGAAGCCGTTCTCATAGAAAGCGCTGACGGCCAGGGACAGGGACAGGGACTCGGCGTCCGCGCCCTCGACGTTGCCCAGGATGTAGTCCGACTGGAAGCGACGCGAATCCGTGTAGATCGGACGTCCGTCCGGCGCCGTGCCGGTGACTTCCGCCGTGCCGTTACGCACGATGGCGGAGTCCTGGAAGTCCGAGTACAGCAGGTCCGCGAGCAGCTGGTAGTTGTCCAGGAAGTTCCAGGTCGCGCCGATGGAGTACTTCCAGGACGAGGGCAGCTTGAAGTTGGGGTCCAGCGCGTTCACGCCGGAGTTGCCCTGCTGGGTCAGGAGAAACTGCTCCATGTCGGTCGGAACGTCGTAACCGGGACGACCGTTGCCGTCCGGGCCCAGCGGAATGTCGAACAGGGAGAAATCCCGGCCATAAATATCCTCGAGCACGCCTTCACGAATCTGCACCTGGGTGATGCCGTCGTTCGAGAAGTTGTTGGACAGCCAGACGTTCGGGTTGCCGCCGGAGAAGAGGCCGACACCGGCGCGGAGGCTCAGGGTATCGGTCACGTCCCAGTTCACCCCAAGACGCGGCTGCAGCAGGTCAACCCCGTCGAAGTTCAGGGCGTTGGTGAAGCCCTGGCGCTCGATGAAATTGGGGTTTTCGTTCGGCAGGGAGCTGGAGGAGTACCAGTCGTAGCGCAGGCCGACGACCACGTTCAGCGCGCCACCTGCCAGGATCATTTCATCCTGCAGGTACAGCGTGTTGATGGCGTAGCTCCAGTCGGCAGCCGCATCGTTCGGGTCCAGCGAGGGGGCCGCGTTGCCGTAGTAGATGTCATCCGGGCGGCCTTCGATCAGGGCCTGGATACAGCCGTTCGGGTTGTCGGGGCCACACTCCTCGTCGAAGCGGTTTTCGGTCTGGACGTGCTGAACGAAGAGGTTGAAGACGTCCAGGTCGTCCCGCTCGTAGCCAAAGGTCAGGATGTGATTGTCCAGGGCGTAGCTGCCGGCCAGACGCAGGTTGATCGTGTCGTAGGTCAGCTTGTTTGCCTGACGGGAATCGTCACCACCGGCGTACACCACGGCGCGTTGCCAGTCCCCATCCACCTGGTTCCAGGTCTCGATCTGGAATTCACCGAAGTCCGTGCCGCCCAGGGAAATCTGGCGGTTATCGAGATCGAAGTAGGACAGGCGAACTTCCGTGGAGAAACGGTCGGTCCAGTCAGAGAACAGGGCCGCCGTCGTCGAGTTGAGCTCGGCGCCCCGCTCGTAGTAGTGGTTGGAAAACTCCAGCTCGTCCGCATCGCCGTCGGATTGAGCGATGTTGAAGCCGTCGTTGTAGTTGTAAGTCAGAGCGGCACGATGCTGATCGTTGATGTCCCAGTCCAGCTTGATGGTGAACTTCTCATCTTCGTTCGGCAGGGACAGGGGCAGGCTGCCCGGATCGTAGTCATACAGGTTGATCAGCGTGTTCTGGATCAGGTCGAACTGCTCCTGGCTGACGCCGAGCACCTCGACCGCACGGCCGGAACCGACCGGACCGCGATCGAACAGGTTGGCGCCTTCGAGCTTCTCGTAGGTTACGAAGAACCACAGCTTGTTTTTCAGAATCGGGCCGCCAAGGCTGAAGCCGTAGCGTTCCTCGCTGAAGTTACCGAGCTCGATTCGATCACCCTCCAGCTTGTCGCCCCGCAGGCTGTCGCTGGTGTAGTCGAAAAACACGCTGCCGGTGAACTCGTTGTCACCGGAGCGGGTCACGGCGTTGATGTTACAGGCCGTGAAGCCGCCGTACTGCACGTCGTAGGGAGCGAGTTCAACCGCTACCTGGTCGATGGAGTCGAAGGGGAACGGCTGGCGCTCCGTCGGGTAGCCGCTGCGGTTCAGCCCGAAGTTGTCGTTGAAACGCACGCCATCGACCGTCAGGCTGTTGAAGCGTGGGTTTGCACCGGCGCACTGGATACCGCCGGCAGGGTCAGCAACGTCCTGGTAGAGCCGGGGATCTGCACGGATGATGTCCCGGATGTCGCGGTTGATGGCCGGCGAATCCTGGAGATCCGAGAAATCGAAAGTGGACGCGGGCCCAAGCGCAATCTGCTGCGTCTGGACCTGTGCCGCCGTCACGATCACTTCTTCGAGACCGGTTGTGCTGGCGCTGATGGGGAGCAGGTAGGTGTCGCCCAGGCGCAGGAAAATATCGGTAACCGTCTGGCCGCCGCTGGTGGTGACCGTGTACGGACCGCCAACGCGCAGACCACTGAAGGTCACGGTGCCAGCATCGCCGGTGGTGTTGCTCCTGCTGTTGCCCGTCCGCGTATCCGTGACCGTCACTTCGACCTCGGAAGCGGGGCTGCCGCTGGCGTCGTAAGTGTCGATGCGGATGGAGGACGTGGTCTCCTGGGCTGCCGCGGCAAGCGGTAGCAAAAGGAGCAGGAGGAAGGCGAGAATTCGGGTATTGCCAAGCGCTTTCACTTTGGATCTCTCCCCAGAAATAAGTTCAGTCGTTTGGTGATGCGGCCTAACCGCGGCCAACAGTCTAACAAAAAGAGTTAATAGAAAACGAACGATTTTTTAATGAACGTGACGATTGCAGAATTCTGCCGGTGAAAAATGACAATGAGGAGACAAATTGGCGGACAACGACTCGAATACCCGAACCGGAGAACCAGGCTTCCCATGCCCGGCATCGTCCGTTAGAATACGCGCCCTTCGGGGTGTAGCTCAGCCTGGTAGAGCACCACGTTCGGGACGTGGGGGTCGTAGGTTCAAATCCTGTCACCCCGACCAAAAAATCCAGGAAACGCCGTCGGGTGACCGACGGCGTTTTTTTTCGCCCGCCCGAATCCACTCCCCTGCTCCTCCTGCACCTCAATACCCGTACTCGCGACGGCAGCCACCGGGCATTCGAACAACGCTTCGGGCAACTGTCTGTCCGATCCGGGCAAGCCTTTGCCCGGCCTGCCTTCCTAGAATGACGGCTCGCTCATGAAGGAAGTGAACCTTGAACGCCCAACGCCCCCTGCCCCCACGCAGCAAAAAACTGCTCTGGAGCGCCTTTGCCGGCCTCACCGGCGCGGGTTTGCTGCTGGTTGGCGGGATGATCCTCGCCATCGTCAGCAAGACCTATCTGCTCACGATCCCCCTCGGTGCCCTGCTGATCCTGCTGCTCTGGCGGGCGGAACACTGGCTCATGGCCTGGCACCGCCATCTTCGGCGCCGGGGCGCTTACTGAGCGAAACGGCACACCAACCAGCGAATTCAGGCTGGATTCAGCCGATTGCACCCAGACTGCCGATGATGCGATCGACCCGCCGATCGCGTATGCACCATTACCCCTCGCCGCTTTTCCGAGGGCACAGGAGAAAGCCATGATCCAGCTACTGCAACATCTTGAAGCGCTTCAGCTTTCCATGACGTTCGTTTCCCTGGGAACGGGCCTCATGCTCGGCTCCTTCGTGGGCGCTATGCTTCCCGTCCGGGAACCTTCGCCGCCCCTGGGCTGACCCATACCGTCCATCCCGCGTTGCGGGAACCCGGCTATGCTTTCCGGGGTCGAAGCTTGACCACGGAGGAAGGCAGCCATGCATATCAGAATCACGGCAATGATCGTCGCGCTGGCCACCAGCCTGGCCTCGAGCGGCCCTTTGTGGGCCTCGGAGGCCGAAGCGGCCGGCCTTGAGCCCGTGAAATCCCGGGACTTCGACACCTTGCTCCAGTCCCCGGAAGCGGCCTGGGGCGAGTTCCAGGCCGTTTATGTCGCCCGACCCGAGGTCGCTTTTCGCGAAAACTGGCAGCGAAACCAGAACCGCTACGACGCCGATCTCGTCAAGGACCGCGATGTGGAGCGCATTCGCAACGACGTCGCCGACCTGGTCCAGGAACTGATGCGCAAGCGCTTCGAGGACGAGGGTTGGCGCCTGGCCGAGTCGCCCGGTGACGGTGTTCTCGTGGTTCAGCCCAACATCGTCGATCTCGACGTCACGGCCCCGGACGTCCCCAGCACCGGCCTGCGCGAGGTTTATTCGGACTCCGCCGGCGCGATGACCCTGGACGTCACGCTCAGGGACGGGTTGACCGGTGCGCCCCTGCTCCACGCCATTGACCACAGGGAAGACCCGCGGGAGCCGGGGCTGGTCTGGCGCAAGCGGCCCAACAACCTTCACCTTGCCCGGATGACCGTCCGCGGCTGGGCAAAGGACCTGGTGGACCTGGTCGGCGACCGAAGCAGCTAGCGGCCGGATCGCCCGGGCGCCGGACTGTCGCCCCACCCCCGGCACGGATCGCGCCCGGACTTCCGGGACGGGACAACCCCGTGCCCCCGCAGGTACCATGCCCCCAGACCCCTGACCGGACTGCCCCATGGCCTGTTCTTCGATCGACGCACCCTCTCCCGGCCCCAGCCACGGTCGCCGCCGGCACCGGGTATTCCCGTGGTTGATGGCGGCCACGCTGAACGGCATCGCCGGCGCCGGATCGGCTTTTGCCGCCACGGACGACCCGGCCGCCATCGACGCCACTTGCCTCATCGGGTTTCTCGACACCGGCGCCGACACGCTGACCCTTGGTGAAATGCGGCGACGCTGCGCGGTGCAGACGGAGCCCGCGGAGGCGCCGGACCGTACCCAGCGACGGATCGAAGGCGAACGGAACGTCGCCCGTTCCCCGGGTGCCCTGCTCGCGCACAAGCCCAACTACATCCTGTTCGGCGCCTGGAATGACCGCGGTTACGTGAACGCGTTGCCGGAGGGGACGCCGGGCGCCGTGTCCTACGACGACCTGGAGGCGCAGTTTCAGCTGAGCTTCAAGTTTCCCCTCGCCGTCGACCTGTTCGGCGGTAAAGCGGACATTTACGCGGCCTACACCAACCGGTCCTTCTGGCAGGTGTATCTCCAGGACGAATCCGCACCCTTCCGCGAAACCAATCACGAACCGGAAGTCTGGATGCAGTTTCCCAACCGCTGGAGCTTCTGGGGCGTGACCAACACGGAAAACCGCGTTGGCTTCGTGCACCAGTCAAACGGCCAGGGCGACCCCCTGTCCCGGAGCTGGAACCGAATCTACGCGAACATCCTGCTCGAAAAGGACGATTTTCTCTTCCAGCTCAAACCCTGGATCATCATTGACAGCGGCTTGAGCGACAATCCGGACATCGAGGATTTCCTGGGGCACGGCGAGATGGTCGCTTCCTGGAACCGGGATGGCCACGTGATTTCGACCATGCTCCGGAACCAGCTGGAAAGCGGCTTCGACCGGGGGGCCCTGGAACTGAGCTGGAGCTTTCCCCTCGGAAGCTACCCGTACCTGAAAGGGTATCTTCAGTACTTTTATGGTTACGGCGAGAGCCTCATCGACTACGACCGCAAGTCGAACCGCATCGGGATCGGCGTTTCCCTCACGGACTGGCACGACACGAACACGCCCTGAGCCGGCGTGCAAAAGGCGTGCGGACGCCGCTCGCAGTCAGTCGTTCTCGATCGTGTAGCTGATGTCCACGCCGGTCTGGCGGACGCCCGAGGTGGCCTTGACGCCGAAGCCGCGGCTGAAGTCGTAACGAACACTCGCGACATTCTCATCGTCGAACAGGCTGACCCCGTAACTGACGTAGATCCGGGGTGCGATGTAGGCGCCGACCTCCAGCGCGGTGATGCTCTGGCCCTGATCGAAGTCCTGCCCCGTGATCAGCAGGGCCCAGGCCCGGTCGCGGGTGGTGAAGGGACGCGTGTAGGCTTCGATGGAGGGGCGCCGGGCCGTGCCGCTGACGGCCACCCCGGCAGCGCGAATCTGCGTGTTGCCGAACACGTCCCGTTCCGCGCGCAGGTCGAGCACCGGGTTGCTGACCGGCACCCCCGGAAACCGAAGGTTGCCGTCGGAGATGCGCAGGACGGGCCCAAATATCTCGATCTCCCCCGTCACGGTCAGGGCACCCTCCGCGACCGGTTCCGGCGGGCCGCTCCAGCTCAGGGTGAGGCCGCCGCCCACCCTGGCCTGGGCATCCTCGGTTTCCAGGGTGATGTCGTCGCCCAGCACCAGCTCGAGCTGCCCGAAAAAGCGGTTGGTGGCGTAGATCGGCGGCGGGGGACTCACCGGCGGCTCCCCGGCGACGATCACGACGTCCTCGCTCTCGCTCACCTGCCCCACCAGCGTGCTCCGGGGCGTCAGGCGCAGCCGCGGCACTTCGAGGGAACCGTCGATGGTCCACGCCCCGTCGGACCAGGACAGGTCCATGGCCGGGTTGGCATCCAGCTCGATGTCCGGCGTTTCCACCAGGCGCAGGTTTTCCCCCTCGATACGGAAAATGAAGGGCAGGCCCGACCCGGGCGTGAGGTCAACGTCGCCAAGCAGCCGCCCGGACCCTTCCCCCACGCGGAAGGTCGCCTGCAAGGCGGCCTCACCCTGCCCACGCGCATAGCCTTCACCGTTGAGGTCCGTGACCTCGAGGCCAAGGTAGGGAACGGAAAAGGCCACGTCTTCGAAGCGCACCAGTCCGTCGAGGATCGGTTCGCCAACGGAACCGGTGAGATCGAGCTCCGTGCTCATGCCCCCGCTGAGGCGCTCGAGATCCGGCAGCAGCACGCCGACGGAGGACAGGTCGGTGATCTGGACGCGCGCCCGTCCGCGGACCGAGCCTGAACCGTCCAGGCGAACGTTCGCCGCGTCGAGGCTCCCCTCGATGCTGCCAACGCCGGGCAACGGCAACTCGAACACGCCGCTGCGGATCTGCCCTTCGTCGAGCACGAAGTTCACCCGGGCCGGCCCTGTTTCCAGGGTGCGTTCCGGTTGCTCCGGATCCCGCAGCGCCCCGGCGGAAAGATCGAGGACCAGCAACCCGCTGGGAAGCGCGCCGGGTGTACGGCGGAAGGAAAACTCGCCATCCACGCTCTGATCGGGAACGATCGCCAGCCCCAGGCGGGCGGCCAGGGGCGCCAGCGGTAAGGCCTCGAGCGTAGCGTCCAGGCTGAGCTCGCCATCGGTATCCACTGCGCCCTCGAGGCAGGCGCTGCCGCCCCCGACGACTCGACCACAGGCCTCCGACAGCGAAAACCGACCCTGCGCGACGCGGAACGGCGTCGGCCGATCCAGGCGGAACAGCACCTCCTCACCCTGGAGCGCCTCGAGCATCGTCAGTCTCCCGCCGAGGTCGAGATCCCGTGGCGTCATGTCCGCGCGCCATGCAACGGGCTCGCTGTCCAGCGCCAGGATGAGCGCCTGCTCCCCCTGCTGCAGATTCAGCGCTACATCCAGGCCCTGGCCCGCCAGGCGCAAGGTGCCGGAGACCCGGCCGGCCAGCGCGTTCCCCGTGGCCGGCAACTCGACGTTGAACGCGAGGCCCTCCACAGCGCTGTCTCCCTCGAGGGTCCAGGCGCCGAGGGTGAGCCCTTCGAGTTCGGGTCCGCGACCCTCGAGACGGGCCTCCAGGCCGGGGGGCTCCACGGACCCATCGAAGGTCAGGAAGCCGTTGGCCTCGAAACCCAGCCAGCGCGCCGGGGCGCTGCGAGGCGGCACGGACGACTCCACCGTCAGCCGGCCTTCTGGCCAGGCGCCGCCGATGTCGAAGCGTGCCTCGCCGATACCAACCCGGATGTCCTCGAACACCCAGCGCCCATCGCTGGTTTCCAGCCGGCCGGCACCGGACAGGGGCTCGCCGCGCAGGGTGCCACCCAGGGAAGCGATGTCGAACTGCTGGCTGCGACCGTCCAGGAGATAGCGCAGTTGCGCATCGATCGCGGATGGCCAGCCGTCAATGAACGGGCTGGCGTCGAGGCCGCTCACGGACCCGCCCCACTCGAGACGCAGGGCGGGGTCCCAGGTGAGTATGCCCTCCCCTTCGATCCTTTCGAGAAGTGAACCGGAACCTGTCAGCCGGAATCGGCCGCGCTCCAGGCCCCCATCGGCCTCGATGTCGAAGGACCCCGACTCCGGCAGGTTTGGCGCCAGCACATCGACCCTCGCCGACCCGGTCCAGGACGACGGCGTCCCACGCGCCGCCAAGCGACCCCGGGGACTCCGCCAGGCGGCTTCCCCACCCTCCAGGGGCCAGGACAGGCCTTGCCACTCGAGGTCTGCTTCGACCTGCTCCGTGTCCAGCTCGAAGTGCAGATCGCCCCCGAGCCGGGTTTCCCCGTCCAGGGATCGCAGCGCCAGGGGATCCACGTGGATCCGGCCCGGCAGCAGCGAGGCGACCCCTTCCGCGATGAATCGCCGGTCACCCGCCTCGATTTCCAGGGCCTCGACCGTGAACGACGAGGGCGCGAGTCGCCCTTCCAGGGTCCAGGGTGCCGGCGGCGACTCCCCGGTCTCCAGGATTCCCTCCGCGTTCACGGCCAGGTGGCCGGGCGGCCCGTCCAGCGAGAGCAACAGGTCGGTCAGCGCCACGCCGGATGTCAGGCCGACGTGCGCCGTCTCGATGTCGAGGCGAAGCTCCGGTCGTTCCAGGGGCTGCAGGACCACGCCGGCAGCGTCGAGCCGGTCGCGTCCTGTCGCGGCGGCTTCGAGCCGGGTCTCGGCCTCGTCCCCCACCAGGGAAAGGCTGAGCCCCGGGGTACGTTCCAGGGCCGGCGCTTCGGCTTCGAGTTCGAGAACATGGCGGTAGGGGGCCTGGAGCTCGAGCTGCAGGGAACCCCGGCCGGCGTGCTGGGGCGCCTCCCATGCGAAGGACGGCAGCACCAGCGCATCGAACCAGCGCAAGGAACCCTCTGCGGCGTCCAGCAGGCGATCACGCCCGCCCTCCCCGTCCAGCAGCTCCACGGGTCCCACGTTCCACTGCGCGATGCTCACCGGGACCGGCAACGCCAGGCCATCCAGGATCGCCGGCCAGTCCGCCGGTTCGCCGGCGTCCGGCGCGGCGGGATCAAGCGTCACCTGCAGGGCGCCTACCCTGGCGCTGACCAGCGTCACGCCGGGTGGCCAGGCAGACACGGCTCCCCGCAGGGCGACGTCTTCCAGGTCGACGCGCAGGCCATCCTGGTCCCAGGCCAGGGAACGGGCCGTGAGCGATTCATCGAAGCGTCCCCGCAGCCCATCCACCGTCAGGGCACCATCGCTGGCCTCGATCGCCCGCTCCACCAGCCAGCGGTTTCCTCCCTCGCTGTGGAGCCACTGCCAGCCGGCCGCGACGCCCAGCGCTGCGATCAGGAGGACCGAAACAGCGATGATGAGGAGCCTGCGCATCACAGCAACGGCGTCCCGATGGTGAGATGGAAGGTCCAGGGGTCGCCCTCGAGATCGAGCGCCTGCGCGACATCGAGACGAATCGGTCCGGCCAGCGTGTACCAGCGCACCCCGACGCCCCAGCCCTGCTTGAGGCCGGGGTTCGACCAGTCGTTGAAGGCGTTGCCCACGTCGTAGAACACCGCGCCGGCCCAGTCCCCCACGACGTTGTACTCCAGCTCAACGCTGGCCGTGAGGATGTTGTTCGAGCCGAAGCCGTTGTTGCTCAGGGTCTCGAAGTCATAGCCGCGCACGCTGCGGCTGCCCCCGGCCCGGAAGCGATAGGTATTCGGCAGCGTGGTCAGCTCCACGCGGGATTCCTCGCCATCCTGGGCCACGACGAACTCGTCCACGTCCGCGTTGGTGTATCCGGCCTCACCACGAAGAAAAAGCATGAGCCGGGGCGTCAATAAGCGGTTCCAGCGACTGGAAAAGTAGACCTGCTGAAATTCGACGTCGGAGCCGAGGGAGTCACTCGACGCGATGGCCCAGGCACGCTCGTGGTGACCGACGGTCCGGAATCCCCGCCCTTCGATCACCGGCAGATCCACCTGGAAGCCAAACGCGAGGCTGCGGACACTGCCGGACCGTTCGGGAACGGGAGTGTCCCCGGCCACGATGGGGATCGGGCCGCTTCCCAGGTCCGCGGAGTCGATTCCGTCCTCTTCGGCGAGCAGGTCCATGAACCAGTGCTCCACCAGCCACTCCTGGCTTCGGCCCACGCCTCGCATGCGGCCATGACCCAGGCGAAGCAGGTATTCCTGGATGTCGGTGCGCGTGATCCGATCCGTTTCCTCGCCGTCGGACTCGAGGAACAGTTCACGGCGTTCCTGCCTGAGCACGGTGTTTACCACCCAGTACTTCCGGGCATCCGGATCCCGTCGTGGCAACCGGTACTCCATGGCCACGCGAAGCTCCTGGTCCCGCTGCTGCCAGCCGAGACCGGCCGTGATCGAGTCACCCCGGTCGGAGAGCAGGTGCCGCGTTACGTTGTACTGGGTGCGAAACTCGGAATCCGTTCCGTAGCCCAGGGTGCCCTGGTGCGTAATCCGGTTGCGCGGGCCCGCCAGGACCCGGAAATCCACGCGCGGCGGCTCGGACGACTCGATCCGCTCCTCGCGCACGTCGATTTCGCCGAAGTAACCCGTGCGCCAGAGATCCTGGCGCAGCCGCTCCACGGCCCAGACGCTGTAGGGATCACCCGGGCTGAAGCGCGGTATGGACTGAAGCACCACCGGTCGCACCAGGTCCTGGTCGTACTCGACAGCCCCCATGACGAACTGGACGCCGGACTCGACCTGCAGGGTCAGGTCGGCCTCGTTGGCGACCAGGTCCAGGGCCAGCGTGCTTTCCGTGATCTCCGCGGCGAGGAAGCCCTCGCTTTCCAGGACGTCGATGATCTCGGCCTTCTGGGTGGTCCAGACCCCCTGGTCCAGCGTCCGGCCCGGCGGCAACGGCCAGGCATCGACCCAATCGCGGACCACCGATACCCCGGCGCCGGGACCGCGAATGTCCAGATTCACGGCTTTCACCCGCACCGGCGGGCCGCGCTCGATGTCGAGGAACAGGGTCCAGTTTTCGTTGTCACGCTGCTCCAGCCGACCCTGGATCGTCGGCTGGTAGTAGCCGAGCGGCCTCAGCGCCTGGGCGGCGCGCAGCTCCTCCCGGTCCACCAGTTCCTGGCGCCGGCGCTCTGAGGACAGGGCCGCTCCGGAGACCCACAGGCTTCCGACGTGCGCCCGGACGTTCTCCGCCAGCGCGCCGTCCACGCCGCGGACGACCAGTTCGAGGTCCGAGGCCCGGACCTGAAGGGGCTGGCCAAGGCAGAACACCAGGCATAGCGCCAACAGCAGCGGCATGAGCCTCCGCGCCCGCACGGCTGGCGGGACGGATTCCGGCATGCCCTGGATGCTGGCGGAAAGCCGCCGAGGGGTTTCAGGCACGCTCGTAGATGACGAAGTCACTCAGTTTGCCAACCCGGTCATAGAGCCGGCGCCCCGTGGTGTTGAAGTGCTGGGTTTGCCAGTACACGTCCGGATGACCGGCCTCGTCGGCGGCGGCATAGACCGCCTCGATCAGCGCCCGGCCGATGCTCTTGCCGCGCATCGCCGGATCCACGAAGAGGTCCTGCAGGTAGCAGGTATTTTCGATGGACCAGCAACTGCGATGAAAGACGAAATGCACCAGGCCAACGGGCGTCCCGTCGAGCACGGCGAGCAGGCCGTGGAACTCGTGCGGATCCTCGCTCAGGAGGCGCTCGAAGGTACTCGCGTAGATGGCTTCCGGCAGCTCGGTCTCGTAGTAGGCCAGGTATCCGGTCCAGAGCGTTCGCCAGGCCGGCTCGTCGCTTCGGCGCAGGGGGCGAATATCGAGATCGAGATCTGGATCGAGGGGCATGACTGCATCTCCTTCCGGCCAGTTCGCGGGGCCCGTGGACGCGAGGGTTTCGGATGAAATTCACCGGGGGCAACAGTATAACGACGGCGCGGAAAAAAAAGGGCGCTCCGTGAGCGCCCTAACTTTCCACACAAGAGGAGTACCAGAGATGTTGGTCGTCATATTAGGGAATGACCCATGCCTCTGCCTGTCCTGGATAGACAATCATTTGACCGAAAAATTCCCCGCCGGACGGTCACTGTTTCCACGCGGGGCCTGCATCAATGGTCGGGGTGCGTGGCCCGCCGGTGGCCATGGCCGCGATGCACGAGGCTGTGGATGATCGTACCGACGATCAGGGCCTGCAGCAGGTGAATACCCGCTGATCCTTCCACGGCCAGCATGGGCTCGGACAGGAAGTATCCGAGAACCGTGGCGGCGGACACCCCGACCAGCACCCCCAGCGCGGCGCGACGTCCGAAAACGGGTTGCACCATGAACCAGAGCACCAGGCCCACGCCGAAGCGGTGCAGCACGATCGCCAGGGCCAGCGTGTGACCCGATTCCGCCTGGCTGCCCGCCAGTCCCGCCCCGTCCACCAGGGCGTGGAGGCCCAGGCCGAACAGGGCAAGCAGCAGGCTGATGACGTGAAAGGTGTGCGCCGCCTGCCGGATCGCCCGTTCGAGAAGACCGGGCACGAGGTATCCGGCGGCCATGAGCACCAGGGACCAGGGCCCGGCCTCCCGCAGGGTTTCCGGAACCAGCAACAGCACGACCACCAGCACCAGGACCACCACCACGAGCGATTCCATGGTGCGCGCCACCCATCCTCCCCGGCGCAGCCACTGGTACAGCAAGGGCCCGGCGAACAGGGCGAGTATGGACAGTACGAGCAAGCGGGTCTCCCTCGGCAGGCCGCATAGATTAACCGTGGCGGGCCACCCCGCCAAGGCCTCGCGGGCGCGTGGCCGGCCCGGCCTCCGCTTGTGGTGCCGCGGCAAATCATTGAGAATTTCAGGGCAAGGACGCCCGAACACGACGAAGGGCCACAAGCGCCGGCGGGGGAAATGGACACAACGGCAGTAGACACCATGGTTCGGGATATCTGTAACGATCCCCTGGCGGCGCGTGATCTGCACGATCTGCTCGCCGTGATTGCCGTGCGTAACGACATCGATCCGGACGAGCAGGAGCTCGAACGGGGGACGCGATTCGTGATCGCCTATATCGAGCAGGTTCCCTACATGCTGAAGGTCGCCATGACCGCCGCGGCGAATGTGGGGCTGGAAGACCAGATGAGCCAGGTGGTGGACATGGTGCTCACCTACTGGGTCCAGGACGAGGACGTCATTCCCGACAGCCTCGGCATCGTCGGCCTGCTGGATGACGCCTACTGCTCCCTCGTGACCCTGCAGACCGTCTCCGATCACTATCGGCTACAGACCGGCAAGCACCTGTTTCCGGATGACCTCACCGAGGCCAACAAGGTCATGCGAAAGATTATCGGCGACCCCTACGTCCATGAACTCGACCGCTTCGTCACGCAGGCCATCAACGACGCCGGCGTGATGCAGGCCGTCAAGGCCATGGCCAGTGACGACAAGCGGCGTTTCATGGAAACCCGCGCCAATATCTGGAATCACGGCCCCGTGGGTGAAATGCCCGTGGACGATCTCAAGGGACTCGGACTCACCGACGACGACTGAGCTCCTGCGCCCGGACATCAACCGGAATTCGGCGGCATCGCTCCGGGGACGCCCGATCCTGGAGACCTGGCTCAATCCAGCGCTGCAAACGCCTCCCGGGACAGGTTCTCCGGCGCGCCGTCGGTCACCACCACGTCATCCTCGATGCGGATTCCGCCGTAGGGTTTCAGGGACTCGACGAGATCCCAGTTGACCAGTTCCCGGTGTTGCCCCCCGCGCCAGTCGTCGAGGAGTGAGTCGATGAAGTACAGCCCCGGCTCCACGGTCAGCACGTTGCCCGGTTCGAGAACGCGGGTCAGGCGAAGATAGGGATGGCCCGGCGGGCGCGGTATCTCCTCGCCCGTCTCGTCCGCCAGCAGCCCCGCCACATCGTGGGTCTGCAGCCCAAGGTAGTGCCCCAGCCCATGTGGAAAGAACACGCGGCTCAGGCCGGTTTCCACCGCCGTGTCCGCGTCGCAGAGAACGATCTTCGCGTCGGCCAGCACGCCCGCGATGTCCTGGTGCGCCCTCAGGTGCATGTGCGAGTAGTCCGTACCGGCGGTCATGTCCGCGCACAGGCCCCGCTGCACCTGGTCCATGGCCGAGATCAGGTCGGCGAAGGCCCCCTCCGCCGTGGTGTAGGTCCGGGTGATGTCCGAGCAGTAGGCGTGGATGGCCGCCCCCGCGTCGATCAGGAACGAATGCGAGGACTCAGGCCGCGCCCGGTCCCTGTGCTGGTAGTGAAGCACGGCACCATGGCCGTTAAGGGCGACAATGGATCCGTAAGGCAGGCTCGCGTCATCGAGTTCCCCGGCGGCGAGATAGGCCTGGTGAATCTCGTACTCGCTGCACCCGGTGAGAAACGCTTCTTCGGCCGCCCGGTGACAGCGCGCGGCGAGGGCGCTGGACTCGCGCAGGCAGGCCAGCTCGTAGGGGGTCTTGCGCGTACGCGCCAGGTGCAGCCGGTTGATGAGGCCGGGCGGGTTGACCTCGTCTTCTCCTTCGAGTTCCGGGGCGTCACCGAGATAGGCTTCACGGCCGACGGGCACACCCTGGTGCCAGGTGCCCGGCTCACGCACGACCCGCACGTCGAAATGCTGGGCCCACCAGGACTCCGGGTCCGAGGGCGGGAGATGCCAGTAGTCGTCGGGCTGGTAAAAGTAGAGCACGGGCTTGAAGCCGGGACGGACGATGAGCACGCATTCCTCGTGCTGCACCAGCGGCAACCAGGCAAGAAAATGCGGGTTCGGGCGAAACGGGTAATGGTAGTCGTCCAGGAAGCTCACGATGGCGCTGCCGGCATGGACGATGACCGAATCGAAGCCTTCCTGCGCCATGGCCTCTTCCCAGGCGCGCTGCTGCCGCGCCACGTGATCGGCGTAGTGTTGCGTGATCGTCTCGCTGGTCATGATCCTGTGCTCCCCGTTGCGTCCAGACGGTTAGAATACGCGCTTGCTCCGCGATTGCGAATCCACCATGGCCATCCGTCTTTACAACACGCTCAGCCGCAGCAAGGAAACCTTCACGCCCCAGGACCCGGAGCGGGTGACGCTCTATGCCTGCGGCCCGACGGTGTACAACTACGCACACATCGGCAATGCGCGGCCCGCCGTGGTGTTCGACCTGCTTCGCCGCGTGCTCGCGCGCCGCTTTGGGGAGGTCGTGTACGCCCGCAACATCACCGACGTCGATGACAAGATCAACGCGGCCGCCGCCGAGCAGGACGTGCCCATCGACGTCATCAGCGGCCGCTACACCAGGGCCTACCACGAGGACATGGGCGCCCTGGGGGTGGCACCGCCGACGGTGGAGCCCTTCGCCACGCACCACATCCCGCAGATGATCGCCATGATCGAGACGCTGATCGAGGCCGGTCACGCCTACGCGGCGGAAGGCCACGTGCTGTTCGCCGTCGATACGTTCGAGGATTATGGCGCCCTCTCCCGCCGCCCCATGGACGAAATGGTCGCCGGCGCGCGGGTCGAGGTCGCGCCCTACAAGCGCAACCCGGCGGATTTCGTGCTCTGGAAACCTTCGGTGGATCCTCAGCCCGGCTGGGACAGCCCCTGGGGCTGGGGACGCCCCGGCTGGCACCTCGAATGCTCCGCCATGGCCGCCGAACATCTCGGCGAAACCATCGACATTCACGGCGGTGGCCAGGACCTGGTGTTCCCCCACCACGAGAACGAAATCGCGCAAAGCGTGTGCGCCCATGGCGGCCGGCCCTTTGCGCGCTACTGGATGCACAACGGCTTTGTCACCGTGGACCGGGAGAAGATGTCCAAGTCCCTAGGCAACACGCTGATCGTGCACGAACTGCTGAACACGCATCCCGGCGAGGCGCTGCGTTACGTGTTGCTCAGCGCGCACTACCGCCAGCCCCTGGACTGGTCGCCGGACGCGATTGCGCAGGCCCGGCGGACCCTGGACCGCATGTATGCCGTACTGCGGGACGCAGGATCACGGGGCGTCGATCTCGACTCGGTTGCGGACGACCCGGGAGAGCCGTTCGTCGCGGCCCTCGAGGACGACCTGAACACGCCTGACGCTCTCGCGGAAATGAACGGCCTCGCCCGGCGCGTGGGCCAGGCCCTGGGCGAATCGGCCACCGCGGAAGCCCTCCAGCCCCTCGTGGACCAGCTCCTGGCCCAGGGCCGACTGATTGGCCTGCTCACGGAGAACCCGGAAACCTGGTTCAAGGGAGAAGGCGGGGACGACGATGCCGCCATCGATGCCCTGGTCGCCGAGCGCGACGCCGCCCGCGCCAACCGGGATTTTGCCCGGGCCGACGAGATTCGGGATGAGCTGACGAACCGGGGTATCCTCCTGGAAGACGGGTCCGGTGGCACCCGTTGGCGTCGCGGGTCCTAGCCCTTATGTGTAAAGGCATGAACGATCCAAGACAGACCCAGCAGGGCATCATCGACGACTTCAGCCTGTTCCCCGAATGGCTGGACCGCTACCAGTACCTCATCGACCTGGGGAAGAAGCTCGAGCCCCTCGAAGACACCGAGCGCGTGGACGAGAACCTGCTCGACGGCTGCCAGTCCCGCGTCTGGCTCGTCATCGACGGTGACGAATCGCAAATGCGGATACGCGCCAACTCCGATGCCGCCATCGTCTCCGGCCTGATCGCGCTGCTCATTCGCCTTTACGACCGGGCCAGCCCGAGCGACGTCCTCGCGACGGAGCCGGAATTCATCGAAGCCATCGGCCTCAGCCAGCATCTGAGCCCCACACGCGCCAACGGCCTCGGCGCCATGCTGAACGCCATCCGGGCGAGAGCGGCGGCACTGGCGGCTTAGAATTTCAGCTTCGCTGGCGGGCTTGGCGGGTTTCCCCCGCGGCGGGATCGGGCGGTCGGGGGGGCTCGGAGGGTTTCCCCCGCTTTGGAATCGGGCGGTTGCCCGGGCTCGGCGGGATTCCCCCGCTGCGGGATCGGGCGGTCGCCCTTCGGGTTCCCTCCTTCGCCTGCGCTTGGTGGGACCGGCTCGCACGGTGTCCATCACGATGGTTGGCTTATCCGGTTGCTCGCCTCTGGCCGCTTTGCGGCCAGTCCCAGTCGCTTCGGTTCAGTCGGCGACCGCCCC
>JAZBOL010000091.1:0-2992 GCA_036351115.1 Lysobacterales bacterium
CCACTGCCCTTGATGCGCAGTTCGCTGTGGGAACGGCGCTTGAGCGTGACCTGGCGCGGCGCCGTGGCGTCGGATTCGGACTTGCCGTGGCTTTCGCGCAGGTGGGCGAGCAATTTTTTCTTGTCGTCGTTCGAGACCGACTCGTCACCGGAACTGGCTTCGATGCCGGCCTGGTTCAGCTGGTCGAGCAACTTGTCGACGCTGACATTAAGCACTTCGGCCAGCTGGGAAACGGTTACTTTTGACATTCTGGGCTCCTTCGGGGGCGGTTCGCGCGATCAGGCTTCTTCTTTGGCCTCGGCGGCCTCTTCTTCAGCGTCATCTTCGGCGAACCAGGGCGCACGCGCGGCCATGATGAGGGCGGCCGCAGCCTCCTCGTCCATGTCCTCGTCCACTTCCTGCAATTCATCGGTGGCCAGTTCGGCCAGGTCTTCCTGGGTTCGTACGCCCTTCTCCGCCAGGCGATAGGCCAGGCGCTCGGTCATGCCTTCAAGGGCCAGCAGGTCCTCGGCGGGCT
This sequence comes from Lysobacterales bacterium, assembly GCA_036351115.1. Taxonomy (GTDB): domain Bacteria; phylum Pseudomonadota; class Gammaproteobacteria; order Xanthomonadales; family SZUA-36; genus Marinihelvus. Next base: position 518 of record JAZBOL010000091.1, read on the forward strand.
TGTTCTCATCCAGGACTTCTTCCTTGGCGATCAGCTGCGTGAGCAGGGCATCACGGGCGCGGCGGCGCAGTTCTTCGACGATCTCCTCGTCGAACTCCTCCACGTCGAGCAGCTCGGACTCCGGCACGTAGGCCACCTCGTCAACGCTGCTGAAGCCTTCCTGCACCAGGATGTTGGCCACGTCCTCGCCCACGTCCAGGCGCTCCATGAACTTCTCGACCAGCTTGCGCGCTTCGTCTTCGCTCTTGGCCTCGGCGTCCTCGACGGTCATGACGTTGAGCTCCCAGCCGGCCAGCTCGCTGGCCAGGCGCACGTTCTGCCCGCCGCGACCAATGGCCTGGGACAGGTTGGACTCTTCCACGGCGATGTCCATGGACCGTGCTTCCTCGTCCACGATGATGCCCGCCACTTCCGCCGGCGCCATGGCGTTGATCACGAACTGCGCCGGGTTGTCGTCCCACAGGATGATGTCGATGCGCTCGCCGGCCAGCTCGTTGCTGACGGCCTGCACGCGCGAACCGCGCATGCCGACGCAGGCGCCGATGGGATCCGTGCGGTTGTCGTTCGAGCGCACGGCGATCTTGGCCCGGCGTCCCGGATCCCGGGCGGCGCCCATGATGTCGATGAGCTCCTGGCCGATTTCCGGCACTTCGAGCTCGAACAGGGCCATGAGGAATTCCTTGATGGTGCGGCTGGCGAACAGCTGCGGGCCACGCAGTTCGGAACGCACTTCGTAAAGATAGGCGCGCAAGCGGTCCCCGGGACGAACGGTTTCGCCCTGGATCATGTGCCGGGACGCGATGAACGCTTCCGCGTTGCCCCCGAGGTCGAGGTACACGTTGCCGCGTTCGATGCGCTTGACGATGCCGTTGACCAGTTCGCCGGCGCGGTCCTGGTAGAGTTCCACCACCTGGGCGCGCTCGGCCTCGCGGACGCGCTGCACGATGACCTGCTTGGCGGTCTGGGCTGCGATGCGACCGAATTCCGGATTTTCCATGGGCTCTTCGATGAACTCACCCACCTCGATCTCCGGATCGATCTCCCGGGCCTGGGTCAGGGTGTACTGGGCTTCAGGAAACTCGATCTCTTCCTCGTCGTCCTCGAGCACCTCCCAGCGGCGGAAGGTTTCGTATTCGCCGGTTGAGCGATCGATGGCGACGCGCACGCCGATCTCGTCGCCGGAACGACGCTTGGCGGCGGAAGCCAGTGCGGCCTCGAGGGCCTCGAAAATGACGTCCTTGTCAACGCCCTTCTCGTTGGACACGGCGTCGACCACCAGCAGAATGTCTTTACTCATCGTTATCTATCCCCGTCAGGAGTTCATTCAGAAACCGCGCTCAGCGCAGTGTTACCCGCGTTTCCTGGCCGCCATGAGCGCATCCCAATCCGGGACGAGGCGCGCCTTGGCGATGTTGGCGTGCTCCAGCTCAACGGCTTCACCGTCGACTGTCATGCGAATCGTGGAACCCTCGATGCCTTCGATGACACCTTTGAACTTGCGCCGCCCGTCCACCGGGGCGAACGCGGTGACCTTGGCCTCTTCGCCGGCGAACCGCTCGAACTGCGCCAGCGTGAACAAGGGCCGATCGAGCCCGGGCGAGGAGATTTCGAGGTTGTAGTGACCCTTGATCGGATCCTCCACATCGAGCAATGCCGCCACTTCCCGGCTGACCTTTTCACAGTCCTCGAGGCCGACCCCGTCGTCGCCATCGCTGTCGATGTAGATGCGCAACACCGACTGTTTCGGGTTATTGAGGTACTCCAGGCCCACGAATTCGTAGCCCAGCTCCTCCACCAGGGGCTGCAGGAGATCGTTCAGTCGCTGACTGCTGCTCATCCGTTTCCTTCGTCGTTCTCTTGGGCGTTTCGGAACGCCTCGTTGCGCGCACAAAAAAAGGGCGCAAGGCCCCTGTCTGACGATTACCGATCAGCGGTAACCGTGACCTACCCGGCGGTCACCGCCGTTGGCGGTCCGGTCGGGCAAAGGGAGCCTTCATTCGTTCATCGCGTCTTCCACACGGCCTGGCCGGACATTTTTCCGACCTAACAAAAAGGGCCCCGCTGGGCCCTTTTCTCAGTCCCCGCCTCTGGCGACGGCCGGGACGTAAACTTGGTAGCGGGGGCAGGATTCGAACCTGCGACCTTCGGGTTATGAGCCCGACGAGCTGCCAGACTGCTCCACCCCGCATCAGCAAGGACGCAAATGATACGGACTCGGGACCGGTTTTTCAACACCTGGTTTTGGGAGATTGAGTGTGGCGGGGTGCCGGTCCCTTGGGGTCGGACCGCTGGCCTTCGGCTTCCCTCGGCTCCCCTTCGCTTCATGAGACCGGCTCGCACGATGTCCATCACGATGGTTGGCTTATCCGGTTGCTCGCCTCTGACCGCTGCGCGGCCAGTCTCAGTCGCTGCGGCTCGCTCGGCAGCGGCCCCGATTGACCCCAAGGGACCGGCACCCCGCCACGCTGAACATCA
>JAZBOL010000092.1:0-20541 GCA_036351115.1 Lysobacterales bacterium
GTGATGGCGTCCGGCAGGGCGCCGGCCGGGGCCGACCCCAGGAAACGACCGCTACGCGTGTAGAACGCAGCCCAGCCGTCAGCCTGCTTGTCGTCGTTCTCGACGGCGACACCCACCAGTCCCCAGCGACTGACCGCGACGCTGTTCACCCCCCCGGCCAGCGGGAGATCGTCAGCCACGTCGATGGAAAACAGCTTCTGCGGGTTCCCGGGGTCCCTGATGTCGAGCACGTCGACCGAGTTGGCGTCAGCGTTGACCACGAACAGCCGCCGGGACCAGCGGTCGTAGCTGACGATCTCGGCGGCCCCTTCGTCGAACACACCGGTTTCAAAGGTGCCGATGACCTCGAGGCCGATATTGAAGTCTTTCCCGGCTTCAGCGCTGCCGACGGCGGCGGCCAGGGCAACGGCCAGCATGGTTTTCCTGAACATGGAGCGGTTCCTTGTGGTTGGGATGCGGGGAACTGCATACGCTAGGAGCGCTCCATGACAGCTTGATTAAAGATTCCTTACCGATCCATGAATGAGAGAAACAGGGCGCGTGGGCGATGACCGTCAGGGAACCCGACTCGCGCGAACCGACCTTCGCGCCGGACCCCGGGGCAAGCCTCAGGAATCTCCGGGCGTACGTGCGAGCTCGGTCTCCAGGTCCTCCAGGCTCTTACCCCGCGTCTCCGGCAGGAGCCGCACGATGATCACGAGCCCGATAGCCGCAAAGCCCGCATAGATCAGGAAGGTCAGCGAATTCCCCAGGGCTTCCAGTTCCCAGGGGAACACCAGCTGGACCGTGAAACTCACGCCGGAGTTGACCAGGCCACAGAAGGAAATGGCGAGCCCGCGAACACGGTTGGGAAACAGCTCAGAAAAGAGCACCCACATTACCGGGCCCAGGGACATGGCAAACCCCGCCACGAAACCCAGGATGCCGAGCAGGATCAGCAGGGACTGGATTTCGATCGCGGACGAGATCAGCGCCGATTGATGCGTTGTCCACGCTTCCGGACCGATGAGCCCCGTCACGGCGCTGCGAAAAGCCCCATCACTCTCGAAACGCTGGTCGATGATGCTCGTCAGCGAAGCCGAATCCAGGGCCGCCGGGAGTCCGGCCACGGCCTGCGCGTCCAGCGTATAACTGGCGTTCCAGAAGCCCCAGGCCAGCAGGGACATGCACACGAAAATGATACTGACACCGGTGATCAGCAGCGGCCGCCGGCCCAGCCGGTCGATGAACGCAATCGCCACGATCGTGAACACCAGGTTCACCAGCCCCACCAGCACCGCCTGCATGAAGGAGGCATTGGTACCCACGCCGGATTGCTCGAAAATCATGGGCGCATAGAAAAACACCGCATTGATCCCGGTAATTTGCTGCAGCACAGCGATGGAAAGGCCGAGCACCAGGACAAAACGCACGCCGGGACGGAGCAACTCCCGCCAGTGCGCGCGACTGCCGCCTGATTCGTCCGCGCTCGCCAGCGACCCGGCAACCTCCTGAAACACGCGATCCGCTGTCGGCGCGTCATTGAATTCCCCCAGCACACGACGGGCATCCTCCGGTCGCCCTTTCATGAGCAGCCAGCGTGGACTTTCCGGCACGAAGAACAGGGCGCCGGCGTAGATCAGCGCGGGCAAGGCTTCCACACCCAGCATCCAGCGCCAGGCCAGGGTGTCGAGCTGCAGGGTCTCGGCCAGCCCTCCCCCATCCTGGCTCATGCCCAGAATCAGGTAGTTGCTGAAGTACGCCGCCGAGATACCAATCACGATATTGAGCTGATTGAGTGAAACCAGCCGGCCCCGAAGCGCCGGCGGCGCCATTTCTCCGATGTACAGGGGCGCGATGATCAGTGCCGCACCGACACCCAGTCCTCCCAGCATGCGCGCGGCAACCAGGGTCTCGAAGTTGGGTGCGAGAGCGGAAGCGACCGCTGAAACCAGGAAGACCAGGGCCGCACCGAACATGACCGGGCGCCGCCCGATGCGATCACTGATCGGGCCGGCGACAAGCATGGCCAGGGTGGCTGTCAGGGTCAGGGAAGCGACGGACCACCCGAGCTCGATTTTGTCCAGCTGGAACTCGGTTTCGATAAACGGCACGACCCCGGAAATGACCGACGCGTCGAATCCCATCAAAAAGCCGCCGAGTGCCGAAAACAGGGCGGCGCGAAACGTATTCAAGCGGATGGATTGCTCTTTCATGGGACTGGATTCCTGCGGCCTAACACCGTCTTGTCATTGGGTTGATGCGGACAGGGCTTACGGTGCTGTCCAGGGAGCGGTCGTATCGCGCAAGACGAGCCGGGGAGCGAACCGGCGTTGGATCGTCAGGTCCTCGTCACCGTATACGTGGCGAAGAACCCAGTGTGCCGCCATGCGGCTCATGTCCTCGAGCGGATAGTGGATCGTGCTGAGCTTGGGAAACAAAAACCTCGCCCAGCGCACGTTGTCGAAGCCGATGATCGAGACATCATCGGGAATGCCAAAGCCCCGGGTTCGTAGCCGGTCCATCGCACCCACGGCCATTTCGTCATTGGCGCAGACCACGGCGGTGAAGGGCACACCGGCATCGAGCATGGTCGCCGTACCCTCGCTCCCCGCGTTCTCCGTGAAATCGCCCGGGTAGAAAAGCTTTTGATTCCACGGCACGCCAAACTCCTTCAGCGCACGGCGATGACCTGCCAGCCGTGCCTCGGCGTCACCCCACCCCCTGGGACCAGAGATGTAGGCAATCTGCCGGTGACCCAGATCGAGCACGGCTTTCGTGGCCAGGTAGCCGCCTTCCTCGTTGTCCAGGGAAAGACAGTGATGCTCGAGGCTTGGAATCAGGCGATTGAGGAGCACGAAGGGCAACAGGGATTCCTCGCGCTCCAGGAAATAGTCACTGGGGAGGGCTTCGATGTGAAGAATCAGCGCATCACACTTGCGCTCGGTGAGGAAGCGAATGCCATCCGCTTCTTTTTCCGCATCGCAGTGGGCGGCGGTAATGATCGCGAACTTTCCCGCTTCCTTCAGCGTCTTCTCGATGGTGCTGAGCATCGGTGCGAAGATCGGGCCGTGCAGCTCGGAAACCAGGACCCCGATGCAGTTCGTGCGATTCGATGCGAGGGACTGGGCGAAGACATTGGGCCGGTAGTCGAGTTCCGCCATGGCGGCGAGCACTTTTTCCCGGGTCTTCGCCCGCACCTTGTCACTGTCGTTGATGACGCGCGAAACCGTCGCCAGGGAAACCCCGGCGGCTTGCGCAACCTCGTAGATCGTGGCCAAGGTCAGTCCGCACCCGTGACGGCTCGTGGCCTGGATCGCGCCTGGCGTTCCGCAAGGAGCTTCGCGTAGGCCAGACCGCTCTGCTTGATGATGCGTTCCTGGCTGTCGTAGTCGACGTACACCATGCCAAAACGCTTTTCATAGCCCTCGGCCCACTCGAAATTGTCGAGCAGACTCCAGTAGAAGAGTCCGCGCACATCGATCCCGTCTCGAAGCGCCCTGTCGATGGCCAGGAGATGCGCCTGTACGTAAGCCAGGCGCTCGGCATCATTCACCTCGCCCTGCTCCAGGCGGTCCGGAAAAGCGGCGCCGTTTTCCGTGATGTACACGGGGGGCAGATCGTAGTCCTGGTCAAGCGTCCTGAGCAACTGGGTGAGGCCTTCCGGATACACCTCCCAGCCCATGGCAGTCAACGGACCCTGCGGGCTGACCTCTTCGAACGCGGCGTCCTCCGCCGCCCGGTAGACGCTGCGCGTGTAGTAATTGATGCCGAGGAAATCGAGCGGCTGCGAGATGAGCTCCAGGTCTCCGGGGACGATCGCCGGCGGCTCCTCACCCGGCAGGGCCGCCAGGGCCGGATCGTAGCTGCCCTTGAGCAACGGATCGAGAAAGCGCCGGTAGAACGTGAGATCGGCCCTGCGCGCGGCGGCGCGATCCCCGGGATCATCCGAAGCGGCATGCACGCACGAAATGTTCAGCGCGACGCCCCGGGGCGTCTCGGGGGCCCGTTCGGCGAGCACTTGCATTCCGAGCCCGTGGGCCAGGAGCAAATGGTGGGCGACGGCGCCGTAGTTCGCGGGATTCCGGTGTCCGGGCGCATGCACGCCGCTGGCGTAGCCGAGGTAACCACAGACCATGGGTTCGTTGATCGTGATCCAGCCGGCGACCGCTTCGCCCAGGGGTTCGACAACCGCTTCGACATAGTCGCGGAAACGGTACACCGTATCCCGCGCCAGCCAGCCGCCCCGGTCTTCCAGGGCTTGCGGCAGGTCCCAGTGGTACAGCGTCACCCAGGGGGCAATGCCCCGGGCATGGAGTCCGTCGAGGAGACGCTGGTAAAAATCCAGCCCCCGGGGATCGATTCGGCCTCGCTCATCGAGAATTCTGCCCCAGGACAGGGAGAAGCGGTACGCGTCGACATTCAGCCGATCCAGCAGGTCGAGGTCTTCCCGGTACCGTGCCACGTGATCGCACGCCACCAGCCCGTTCGAACCGTCCGCGATAGCGCCGGGGCGCTCGCAAAACGTGTCCCAGATGCATTTCTGCCGATGTTCCGCATCGCCTTCGATCTGAAAAGCCGCGGTGGCTGCCCCCCATTGAAAATCCATCGCCCATAACGGCGAGTCGCCTGGCAGCGTCAAGCGCTTTGAATCCTCCAGAGACACTCCTGCCCTCCCGTCATTCGCGATTATTCTGGTTGTTCACAGCGTGAATGTAAGCGGTTTCATCTTAGCGTCAGGCCGATAAAATGACAAAGGCTTTCCCAAAAACCGGATGCCCAGCTCGACGGTTCCCGACGGCCGGGATCGAGGCGTTTGGCCCGGATACGGCGCTATCGTCGCCCGGGAAAGTCCAAGACGCAGTTTATACTGGCCATCCGAGGCGCCCTCATTATCCACGGACCGAACGCCATGAAAAACCCATACCTGACGGTCACGCTGTCAGCCCTGTTGTTCCTACCCGTGAGAACCGGCGCTGATCAACCTGTGGAAGCGATTGATCTGAACCACCTGGAACGCGTCAGCAAGACCCGGCTCGATGATGTCTTCGTCCGTTCGGGCGTTTCCCTGGAGCAGTTCCGGGCGGTGGTCATCACGCAACCGGGAGTCTCATTCCGGGAAAGCTGGCTGAGGGATCAAAACCGGCAACGGGATGGGGAGAAGATCAAGGCTCAGGACATGGAACGGATCGGGGCAAGGGTTTCCGGGCAACTGGTCTCGATCCTGGAGACCGGGTTCGTCGAGCGAGGCTACGAGGTGGTGTCAGCGCCTGCCCGGGGGGTTCTCATCGTCGAGGTGCAGATCACGGACCTCGACGTCGTGGGACCGGACACCTTCCCGGCCACCCAGGTAGAGACGTTTTCCGAGTATTCGAGCACCATGACGCTCGAGGTGCAGCTTCTGGATGGCGCCTCGAACGAGGTGCTTTTCTGGTCCAGGGACAGGCAGCGTGACCTTCGGCGGGGTTATCTCCAATCCCGCACACGTACGACCAACAACCGGGATTCCAGGCAGATGATCGGTTCCTGGGCCGAGGATCTGTTCGACACCCTGGATCGCGCCTGAACCCACCGCCGCATGCTTCGCATCAATCCGAACGCCGAGGTGCAGCTCCGGGAGATCGCCGATGGGCAGTACTGCGCCATCGTTGATGACGTCCTGGAGAATGCGGAGTCACTGGTTGAGTTTGCCGTTCGCCAGGCGCACCGCTTTGAATGGTGGTCCGTCCCGCCGGGTCCCCGGCTCATCGCCCCCGACAACGCGCTGCAGGACCTGAAGCGCCTGGTTCGATCGAAGCTGAGCCGCCACTTTCCGATCCTTCGCACCGGGCTCAGCCTGCGGGCCTGCCTGGCGAACGTCACGGTGCCCCCGGAGCAGCTGTCTCACCTGCAACGGCTGTGTCACGTTGACGAGTCCGAGAAACCGAATATGCGGTATTTCGCGGGATTGATTTACCTGTTCCGGAATCCGGACCTGGGCGGCACGGCATTCTATCGGTGGAAAAAACCGGAGGTCATGGCGCGGGCGGAGCAGTTGCACGAGATTGATCCCGCCGCCTGCGAAAGGTATCTCGAGACGTCGCTGGAGATTTTCCGTAAGCCACCGCAGTACATGACCGAATCGAATGACCTGGCGGAATTGCTGTCGGTCGTCCCGGCGCGCTTCAACCGTCTCGTTTTCTACGACGGCTCATCACCGCACACCGGTCACATTACCCATCCGGAGTTGTTGAGCGACGATCTGTCCCGCGGCCGGCTGACCTTGAATTTCTTTACGACGGCGCTGGCACGTTAGGCCGTCAGCGTCGCCGGCGTATGGGGTCAGGCGGGAACGCTGGCGGGACAGTACCTGTCGAGAAACTGTTTGTGCTTCGGCATGTGGTAAACGACGTACTTGACGGATTTCTCCATCTCTCCGACTTCCTTGAGGAGGCTGTCCTGGTCCAGGGCGTCGACCAGCGGGCTGTAAACACCCGGTTGAATGCCTTGCCCAAGCATGACCGCCGCCCAACTGGTGGCGGTAAACAGCTCGTCTTCCTCGCGGAATATCTGACCGTTGAATTTGAAGAGCTCGACCTTTTCGGTCAGCGTTTCCGGCACGTCCATGGTCCGGCAGTAATTCCAGAACTCGCTGTCGTCCCTGGCGGTGGCGTTGTAATGCAATATCAGGAAATCCCGGATTCTTCTGAACTCCTTCAGGGCCAGGCGGTTGAAGATTCTCTCCTGCTGGGGCTCCACACCGGCCAGCGAGAAGATCAGCATCAGCTTGTTGATGGCGGAGTGAATCAGGTGAATGGACGTCGACTCCAGCGGTTCCATGAAACCGGATGACAGGCCGATGGCCACAACGTTCCTGTTCCAGAATTTCTTGCGGTGCCCCGTAACGAACCTGAGCAGCCTGGGCTCACTGGTCGGTTCTCCGTCCAGGTTAGCCAGGAGAATCTTCAGTGCGTCGTCGTCGGACATGAACCGGGAGCAGAACACGTGCCCGTTCCCGAGTCGGTGTTGCAGGGGCACCCGCCACTGCCACCCGGCCGCGTGCGCGGTCGCACGCGTGTAGGGCAAGGGATCGCCGGGTTGATCGGATTGCACGGCCCAGGCGCGATCGCAGGGTAACCAGTGCGTCCAGTCCTCGTAGCCGGTCTCGAGCGCCTGTTCGATCAGCAGGCCACGGAACCCCGAGCAATCGATGAAAAAGTCCCCTTCGACGGTCTGGCCATCCTTCAAGGTCACCGACTTCACGAAACCGCTCTCGGGGTCCAGGGCGGTATCTTCAATGAGACCCTCGATCCGCTTGACGCCACGGGCCTTGGAAAAGGTTCTCAGGTACTGACCATACTTGACGGCATCAAGGTGGTAGGCGTAGTTGACCGGGGGCAGATCAGCTCTCGCGTTGGGATTGCTAATGGCGAATTTGCCGAACTGGGCAGCAATCGTTTCGACGTTGTAGAGGTAGAGCGGTCGCGGATCCCCGTTTTTACGGAGCTTGTGCCAGATCTGGTGAAACGGCACGCCTTCGATCTCGTAACCGTAATTGCCGAATGGATGGAAATAGCTGTCGCCCTGTTTGAGCCAATTGACGAACTGGATGCCCAGTTTGAAGGTTCCACCGACCGCGGCCATCATGTCGGCTTCATCGACGCCGATGAGCTTGTTGAACCCCAGGAACGGCGGAATGGTCGCCTCACCGACACCGACGACACCGATGTCCGCGGATTCCACCAGCGTGACGTTGGCCAGGCCGCTTTTTGAAAACTGGCTGAAGGCCGCTGCCACCATCCAGCCGGCGGTGCCTCCGCCGACAATCACTATGTTCCTGATTCGCACGTCTGTTTTACCTGTCCATCAGCCGCGTGGGCCGTGTTGAGGGATCATTGAAAGCACGAAAGCCGGGCGTCCGGTTCCACGAGGCGAGCGCAGAACCGGTCGCGGTCAGCGAAAGCGCCCTGCCAAAGGAAAGCCGTGCTTTCCGATCAAGGAAAGCACGGCTTCAAGCCTCAAAGCAAGGCCGCTCGTCAGTATTTGAAGCGGGCCACGAGGGTGTATCGACGGTCATTCCTGAATGCCGATCTCGGGAACTGCGTTCCGTCGTAATCAATGACCTGGGAGGTCTGGATGACCTCGTCCGTAATGTTGGCTACCTGCAACCCGACCTGCAAATTCTCGAGGAAACCGGTGTTGAGGAAGTTGTAGAAGATGGACCCGTCGAGCTGGCCCGTATCTTCGTGGTAAATCGGTGAGAACGGGAAGATATCGTCTCGGGGCGTGATCAGGTACTCGGAGCGCCAGTTGTACGCCAGTCGCGCCGACAGGACCTCGGTTTCGTAGAAGGCCACGAGGTTGATCGTATCTTCGGAAATTCCGCGCAATCCGAGGTCTGCGGCAAACGGTTGCCGGGCGACCTGGTCTTCAACCGTACTCAGATCGGATGCATCCACATAGGTGTAGGTCGCCTGTGCGCCAAACCCGGATGCCCACCCGGGCAGGAAGTCGAACACCTGCTGATAGGTCAGCTCGTAGCCCCACAGGCTGCCGTCTTCCAGGTTCGCGGGACCGCGGACCTCGATATCCGTGGCCGGTGTTTCATCACCGGAGAACGTTCGCAAGGTGGCGCCGTTGGAAATCAGATTTTCAAAGTCCTTGTAGAACAAGGTGGCGGTCAGCTGACCGACCTCGGCGAAATACCATTCGGCCGAAATATCGTAGTTCCAGGCTTCAATGGGTACCAGGAGCCGGTTACCGGTGCTGACGGCGAACAGCGGCCCCGTTTCCAGCGTGCCCTCGTCACGAAGGGTGTTGGTGTTGTCGAAGAACACGCCACTGGTCTGGTAAGCAGCCAGATCGGGCCTGGAAATGCCCTTGGATGCCGCCGCCCTGATCAGTAGCGTATCCGTCACGTCGAACCTGATGTTGAGGCTGGGCAGCCAGTGGTCGTAGGAGATGTCTGCGTCATCCGGAATGATTTCCCCGGTGTAGGCGGCAACAAACTCGGCCTCGCGTGCCGGTGACAGCTGGCAGAAACCCGGCAGTCCCGCCGGCCCGGGGGTGTCGCACAGGGACGGGTCGGGTGGCTGGTTGGGGAACTGGAGCAAACCGTCGCTTTCGATGGTCGTGTTGACATATCGAAGGCCGAAATTACCGGTGATCGGGATCGCGGAATCCACCGCGAAATCGAATCGGACATAGGCGGCCTCGGTGACCTCCGTCACGTCCGAGATTTCACCCGGCAGGAAAGGCGTTCCCGGAATCACCCCGGCACGGTTGGCGACCGGACCCCAGCCAACGCCGAATTCTCGAGCGAAGGAATCATTCAGAATTTCGTTTGCCTGTTCCTCGCTCAGGCCGCTCAGGTATTCACCCAGCATGTCCGCGCCACCGAAGAACCAGGCCGCGCCGTTGGGAACCGGTACGGGTCCGGAACCCCGCTGGAAATCCAGGAAGGGGTTATAGATGTTCGCCGCGTCCCCGTATTGAGCGGCGAACACGGGTGCCTGTTTGATTTCCCAGTTTTCCGCCCAGCTCTGATCGCCGGCCCAGGGGAAGGACAGGGCGCCCCAGTTGGCGAAGCGGTTATCGCGGGTGACTCGATTACGGTCTGACCAGCGAGCGCCGAATTGCACGTCGCGGATGAACCCGGTATCGCTGAAGTAGTAGTCCAGGTCGAGTCGCAGCGTATCCATTTCCGCGTCATTCTCGATCAGGCTGTCGAGCAGGAACGAGTAGTAGGTGCGAGCAGGGTTCGTGAAGTAATTCGGATCCGTGGAACCATCGGTGGTGGTTGGCGGCAGGAACTGCACGGCGGGCGTATCACCCGAGACATCGAGGAAAATATCCGCGTAGGTCGCCATCGCGCTGATGAACCCGTCTTCCGTGCGATCGGCTTCCAGGTGCTGAGCCTCGAAATTGACTCTCAGTCGATCCGTCGCGTTCCAGGAAATGTCCAGGGACAGGTCCTCCGTCGTGGATTCATCCTGGCGCTGGAAACGCAGCAATTCGGTCGGAATGCCCACCTGCGGGAGACAGGGACGGTCGCCGATAAAGTCCGGATTCTCCGGGGCAGTGATCGATCCCGGTGCACAGTTGTCGAGGCCACGCCACGCGACCTGGGAGAGCACGCCGGACTGGAAGCTGCCGTTGTTGAACGTCCAGTTCGTCCCGGCAGCGGGCGTCGGAAACAGGGCGTCGTCATTGACCAGCGCGAGCATCGCGTGCTCGTCGACGAACAGTTCTGCATCGGCACGCAGGTACTCGGCCGTCACGAGAAGATCGCCATCATTGCTTTCCCATTGCCCCGCCAGGGAGATGGTCTGTCGATCACGTTCGTAGCCCGTCGTTCGGACACCGGCGCCCTTGGGCACAATCACGGTCCCGGCCGGTGGAAACTCGTCAGGTCCGAGACCGGGTTCGCCACCGACGCCACCACTGCCCACCGACGCGGCCCGGATACAGGGGCCGTCCAGGGAGGCGTCGCGGTAGCAGGGGTCTGTCACCTGGGAGGCATAGGAGCGGGTGTTCAGCTCAGACATGGAAAAGCCCGCCTGCAGGCCCCAGCGGCCGATATTCGTGTCCCAGCTGTTGGACAGAAGGAGCGAGCCGGCCGGTGACCATTCTTCGGCGATGTCGCCATAGTTCGCCTCAAGGCTACCGGTAATTCGGGGCCCGTCGGATTCCAGGGGCTTGCGGGTGACCAGGTCCACCGTTCCCGCGATACCCCCGTCGATCATGTCGGCGGTCGCGTTTTTGTAGACGAGCACCCGGCCCAGCAACTCCGGCGAGATTTCGTTAAAGCTCAGCACCGTACCGCCCGTGGCGGAAAACACGTCCCGACCGTTCAGTTCGGAGCGGACGAAGGGCAGGCCGCGGATGATGACGTCAGCACCCTCGACCGAGAAGCGGTCCGGATCGGTCGTTTTCTGGAAACGGCCGATATTGACGCCGGGAACACGCTGAAGGGATTCCGCGACGGAGAGATCGGGGAGCGCGCCGATGTCATCTGCCGTGAGCCCGTCGACAAAGGTATCGGCGCTTTCCTTCAGGTCCTGCGCACTGTTCAGAGACGCCCGAATCCCCGTGACAACGACCGTTTCGAGGACAAGCTCGTCATCGGTATCGTTGTCGGTTTGAGCATCGGCAGCGTCCTGAGCCAGGGCGGCCGATGACAGCGCAAGGCTGGTGAGGGCCAGTGCAATACCGGCAGAAATGGGATTCCTGTTGAACTTTCGTTGGTCCACGATTTTGTTCTCCCCGAGCTCGCCACGTAACGGTCAGCGTGTTGATTGATGATGGCGCCAGTGCATGAGAGCTGTTTTATTGTCGACGCTCTTCGCATGTAAGCGCTTTCAAGAGGCTAACTCAAACTTCACGAGCAGGTCAACTTGCTTTTAACAACTGGCCGCGCATGCGGCGAAAACCGATCGAATCCCCCAATCCTCGGGAGCTTCGATTGCGAAACTTTCCGCTCAACGTCCCGGCCCTGGAGCGGGCTCACGGAAAAAACAGGGAGGGTTATTGCTCGACCAGAAACGGGATATTGGCGTGAGCGGCTTTGCCTCCGCCATCTTCCGTATAGACAAAGAGCCGATAGGCGCCGGGCTGGTCGGGGGCGGTCAACCGCACCTCGCCGGCCTCGCCCGCAACACGGCCCGGAATTTCCCGGGGGACCCGCTCCCTGTCGCCGCCGGACTCGGTCGCCTGGCTCTCCTCCATGAGTATCCAGCGCCAGCGCAGCGGCTGGCCTTCCGGATCTCGAGACGCCACGGTTGCGGACACGGTCTGGCCGGGCTTCAGCGTGACCGATTCCGCGGCGCCCTCCCCGTTCAACAGAATGTCGCCGATCTCCGGCGCGCGGTCCTCGGGCCAGGCCCCGGTCCAGAGAAATTCCATCGTGTCCACGGCGGCCGTACTTTGCCCGTCCTCCAGGAACATTCCGTACCAGGTGGGCGTGCGTTCCTGCTTCTGACCCCAGAGAAACACGTAATTGCCGAGTATCTGCCCCGGGTTGGCCGCGATGGCGACCCGGTGACTGTGGAGGTAGTTGTCGGCCTTGTCCGTGCTGTTTTGCTCGATCGGTGCGTCCCAGTCCGTCCTGGAGACCTCCCAGTGACCAATGGAGCCCCACTCGGTCACCATGTAGGGCTTGTCGAAACCGGTCTCTTCCAGGTAACGCGGCAGATTGACAATATCGCCATACATCTGGATGCTCAGAAAATCGAGCGCCGGGGCCCGGGTTTCGATCAGTTCCGCCAGTTCACCGCTGAAACCCGCCAGGGCGGTCGTGGTGGGATGGTTTGGATCAATTTCGTCGATCATCAAAGCGATGTCATTGATGGCATCGAAGACCCTGGGATTCTCGAAAAAGAGGTTGGGCTCGTTCCCCACCATCCAGGCCAGCAGCGCCGGGTGATCCTTGTATTTCAGGACTTCGCTGCGGGCGTACTCGAACTGTTTCCGGACGGCCTCTTCATCGTCGTAATCAAACCCTTTCCTTTCGGGGACGATCTCGATGCACAGGACAACGGTCAGCCCGAGCGCCAGGGCTTCATCGAGCACTTCCTGTCCCGTTTGCCGGCCATTGTTCGTGCGCCAGGTGCGGAAGCTGTTTCCGCCGCGAGCCGCAAATCGCGCCTTGTCTCCGAACTCGATGCCGGCGCCGTGCACCACGTAGGGCTTCCCGCCGCGTTCGAGGAAGAAACGTTCACCATCACGCTCGATCGTCACCGGAATGGGCCCGCTGTCGGATCCTGAGGCGTAAGCGGCACAGCAGCCTCCGGCGAGGCTGAGGGCCAGGAGCCAATTTCTGGTGACTGGAGTCACAGGCGTTGTCCGGCTCGGGTTTCTGTCAGGGCGGAGGGGCCGCCATCACCCAAGGGTCCAAACTCGTGCGCGAAACCGTGACCGCTTGTTGCCTCGCCGGGCCCGGAGCCTGAATGTTCCGGTCCGTTGGGTGCCGGGCCCGTAGCGTCCAACCCGGTTCCACCCAGCACGGTGAAACCGTTGTCATAAACGCGCACCCAATCGACAACCAGTTCCGCAGGGAAAGAAGCCGTGATACCGCTGGCATCCAGGATGCCGGTATAGGTGCCGCCCACGGCCATGTTCAGCAGCAAAAAATGGGGCTGGTGAAACTCGGTGCAGGACGTGCAGCTGGAGGGCCGGATGTCGATCTGCCAGACCTGCTGCCCGTCGAGAAAGGTCGTCACGGACTCCGGCGTCCACTCCATGCGAAAGACATGGAAGTCGTCCTTCAGAGCCGCGGGTGCGTCGAAGTACTGGCCGAGATTCGTGTGCTGGCCGGCTTTGTCCCAGTGGGCCGTGGACCCGATCCGGCGATTGATCACCCCGTCGCTGATCGCTGCGGAATTGCCCATTTCCATGATGTCGAGCTCCCCGCACATGGGCCATCCGACCTCGCTGAAATTGTTGCCCAGGGTCCAGAAGGCCGGCCACAGGCCATCCGCGAGATCCGGCACCCTGATGCGGGCCTCGATGGTCCCGTACAGGATCGTGAGTTTGTCTTCGGTCTTGATGCGACCGGAGGTGAAGGGTCGCTCCGGGGGATGCGAGACGGCACGAATGTGGAGCATGCCGTCCTCGAGCGAGACGTTTTCCGGTTCGTCGGTGTAGTACTGCAGTTCGCGATTGCCCCAACCGTTGACCCCGAAACCGATGTCATAGGTCCAGATCCGTACGTCGGGCTGCGTCCCAAGATCGAATTCGTCGCTCCAGAGAAGCGTTTCCTGGGCGGATGGTGCGCCGGCGACCCAGAAGGCCGCGACAACAAAGAGGCACGTTCGCTTCATGCAGGCATTTAAGCGTGAAGGAAGCCCATGATGCAAGCGCTTACATTTTTGTCTTGCGAGGATGACCCGGCGCCGGGTCGGGGCCCTTCTCTCCGCAGCGATGGTCGAAGCGCCGATCTTCCAGGATGGGTTCGAGCCCTAAGCCGGGCAGCGAATTTCCACCCGGCGGTTGAGGGTTCGACCGGCCTCGTCCTCATTGCTGGCCAGGGGCCGCGTTTCCCCGAAGCCTTGCGCCGACAACCGTCGAGGGTCCAGTCCCCGCTCAGCGAGCGCTGCAACCACCGCCTCTGCGCGACGCTGCGACAGGCCCATGTTGTAGGCTTCATCGCCCTCGCTGGAACTGTGGCCCTCGACGACGATCACCGAGACGTCACTGCTGCCAAGACCCTTCACGAGCGCCGTCAGCGACTCTTCGGACCCCGGCAGCAACGTGGCGGAATCGAAAGCGAACCTGAGGCCGTACACCACGGAATCGCATCCCAGCTCGGGAGAGGGTGTCACATCGCAATCGGCGATCCCGCTGGTTGCGGTGGCGGGCCCACTGTAGGCCCGGAAGGGAGCGCCGTTGCTGGAGCGCAGGCCCTGAATGGCGCCCTCCCCGTCCACGGTGAGAATGAAGCTGCTGGGCGTACCGTCGCTTGCGTTGATGCCACTGGCGTAGAGGGTCCGCCCGGTGACCGAGCCGGACAACCTGCCCCGGTCGTCGTAGCACCCGTTGACCAGGGAACCGGATTGCTGGAGTTCCAGCCGCACACCCCGATCTCTCCAGCGTCCGGTGAACTGGTCGCTCATGGGCACCGGTGCCTGGGCGCCGAAACCGCGCAGTTCGCTGAATTCGAAAAACGTCTGCTCTCGCTGCAGATCGAGGCCGCCACTGAATACCAGCCTCACCCAGTCCACGGACCGCTCGCCCACGGCGTCGAAGCGCGTGACCTGCCCACGCGCTTCATGCGTGGAAAAGTCCACCGCCCCCAAAGGATCGAAGCCCGAGTCCGGGCCCTCGGAAGATCCCAGGATCTCCAGCCGCCCCACGAAGGTCTGGCTCGGACTGGGGGTTTCCAGCACGTTGGGCACCTCGAAATGCGTGAACCGTGTCGGTGCCGGCAGCTCGAAGGTCATCGTTACGACCGTGTCCGGCCCGCCGGGCCGCGGTGTCAGCGTGTAACCCGTGGGGTTGCCGTCGATGGCGCTGATGGCCTGGGCGTCGCCGACGCGCAGGGCCTCGGCGTGGCCGCCCTGTTTGACAGGCAAGGCGCCGGCGGCGAAAGACAGCAGGTCCTGCGCGGGCGTCTCTTCCGTGGCGAACGCGTGAGTCCCGGCGAGCAGGAGCAAGGTGAACGGAAGGAGCTGCAGCTGGCTTTTCATGTCCCCAAGCATAGCGGGTGCCCGGGCTATCGGGGCCGTGTTCAGGCGCGAGCCCTAGCCGGGGCCTGGCTGCGATAGCCCTCGGAGTCCCAGCCACGAAAACACGGCCGCGAAGCCGGCGAGAATCATCGCCACGACCAGGCTGACCCCGAAACCGTCCCAGTGCGGACCCGGCTCGAGAATGCCGCGGGAAGGCTGGTCGGGATCGTAGTAGACGGACACCCGTTCGCCAGCCTCGTATGCCGCGATGATGGCCTCCGCCGCTTCCGGCGTGTCTTCGTCGGCGACGGCCGCGGAGAAGTTTCGCCGATCGCGTTGGTAGAGGTTTCCACCGACCTGCCACTGGTACTTGATGACCGGGCGGTAGCGGATGATGGGGCCACGCGGTGTCGGGTTGACCAGGTCGTTGCTGCTGCGCCGCTCGACGCGCGTGGCGCGGATTTCTTCCACCTGGGACACCAGGATGCGGCCCTCGGCCGTGGGCCAGCCCTCGCTTACCCAGCCGTACCACGTGTTGCCCAGCCCGGCCCAGAGGAACACGGCGGCCAGGGCCCACAGGACCAGGGCCATGAGGGAAAAGACGATCGAGGGAAGCCGGGACCGCGCGGTTGCCATGAGGGAGGTCCTTCAAAAAAGTGGGTTCCTCTCGAGGCTAGGAGATTCATTCGGTGCGGTCCACTCGCCGAGAAGGAGATTACCGTTGCGCTTTGCGGCAAACTGACTATATTTAACCATATGGTTGAATATAAACCGAATCTCGACCTGGTCTTCAGGGCCCTGGCCGACCCGACCCGCCGGGCCATCCTCGCGTCACTGAGAACGACGGATCGCACGGTGGGGGACCTGGCCGCACCGCATGCCATGTCCCTGGCCGGCGCCTCCAAGCACATCGGCGTGCTGGAAAAGGCGGGCCTGGTGGTGCGTGTGCGCCAGGGGCGCGAGGTGCACTGCAGCCTCAAGCCCGAGACGCTGCGGGCCGCCGAGGCCTGGCTGCAGTCCTACGCGGACCTGTGGCATGCGCGCCTGGACCGTCTCGACGATTTGCTCATTGCGGAGAAAAACCATGACTGACACAGCCATCATGACGGGTCCCATGCGCCTGGAAATTCGGCGGATACTCAACGGACCGATCGACCGGGTCTGGGACTACCTGACGGAAGGAAACCTTCGCAAGCTCTGGTTCTGCGGGGGCACGACGGCGACGACACCGGGCGGACCCATCACCTTCGCCTTCGACCATCGCCTTCTGTCCACCGCCGGTCCGCCGGAGCGGTACGCGGACAGTGAAGTCATCGACATGGGAGGCGAAATCCTGGTGTACGAAAAGCCCACGACGCTTAAATTCACCTGGAACGAAATGCATGCAGACGGCTCTTCTACCGTTACCATACGACTGAGGGACCTGGGTGGCAAAACCGAGCTCCACCTGATTCACGAAGACCTGGCGCCCGAGATTCAGACTGGCGTACAGGCCGGCTGGCACGCACACCTCGACCTGCTGCTCGACCTCATGAACGGTGAGCCGGCACGGGATTTCTGGCTGCACTTCAACGCCCTCGAGGCGGCCTACGAGGCCGGCCGATCGGAGTACCGCACCTCATGACGCTTATTGCCCCGGACAACCACCTCGCCATCATGGCGGCGCTGTTCGTCATTGCCGGAATCGGTTTTCTTGGTGAAAAGACGCGGCTCGGCGCCCAGCTGACGGGCGCGGTCATTACGATCCTGGCGGCCATCCTCGCCGCGAATGTCGGGCTGATCCCCCACAGCGCACCGGCCTACAGCTTCGTGTTCACCTACCTGGTGCCACCGCTCATCCCCCTGTTTCTCTTCCAGGCGGACCTGCGCAAGATCCTCTTCGAGACCACGCGCACCACGGGTGCCTTTCTCCTGGCGACCGTCGGCACGGTCGCCGGCGTGACGCTGGCGGTGCTGCTGCTGGACCTGGGGTCCCTGGGGGCGGGCGCTGGCTTACCGCCGGAACAGCAGGAGGCAGCGCTCGCCGGCCTCTTTGCCTCGACCTACATCGGTGGCTCCGTGAATTACGCCGCCCTGGGGGAAATCACCGGGCTGAATCGCGACGCCTCCTTCTTTTCCGCGGCCACGGCGACCGACAATCTTTTCAGCGCGCTCTACCTGGGGCTGCTGGCCCTGCTGCCGGGCGTGGCGTGGCTGAGGCGGCGCTTCCCGGACCATGATCACCGGGAGGTGGGAGAAGCCCCGGCGGAGCAGACGCCGATCACGGCCATGAGCCTGGTGCTGTCCATGGCCGTGGCCCTGGCCATCGTGGCCCTTAGCGACGCCGCCGTCGCGGCCTTCGACCTGAAGGACTGGCGCTACGTCATCATTACGGCCGTCACCCTGGTGCTGGCGACCGCCATTCCCGGGCTCCACCAGCGCCTGGCCGGCAGCTTCGAACTCGGGGTGGGCCTGTCCTTCGTCTTTTTCGCGTCCATCGCGGCCGGCGCCGACGTGGTGGCCATGGTCTCCGTGGCGCCCCTGCTGATCGTACTGGTGCTGATCCTGCTCGGCGTGCACCTGGTGGTTCTCCTCGGGCTGGGCAGCGTGCTGCGCCTGAGCCTGCCGGAGCTCATCACCGCGTCGAACGCGGCCATCCTCGGCGCCACCACGGCACCGGCGCTGGCCGCGACCAAGGGCTGGAAGAACCTGGTCACGCCGGGGGTGCTCGTCGGCGTACTGGGCTATGCGCTGGGCACCTTCGTCGGCACCCTGTTGTTCAAATACGGCTCGGCCTGGTTCGGGTGAACAAGGGCCGTGCGCTGTTGATCCGGCGCTTGTCCAGACTGACCGTCAGTGACCATAAGTGACACTCCCGATCATGCCACCGGGACGATGAATTCCCAGGTTATTGAATTGCATCTACTTTTTATCTGGCATAGCACTTGCATTAATTGATTGAACGGGAGACCGGACAAGGCAGCGGCAAGGATGGCCGCTACCGGGCACTCCCGCCACTGAGCGACGCCGCCACGGCGGCTCACGGTGAGGGACAACCGATGAAAGTGCACAGGCAAGCAGCCGGTTTCACGCTGATCGAGCTGATGATCGTCATGACGATCATCGGCGTTCTCGTCAGTCTCGCAGTACCCGCCTACCGCGACTACGTGGTGCGCGCCAAGGTAACGGAAGGCATCGCCGCGACCGCACCGGCGAAACTCGCGGTGTCGGATTACTTCTTCGCTCATGGCGAGCTCCCCCCCGGCGGCGACAACACCACGGCGGGTTTCGAACAGGCCCACGGCTCCACCTATATCGATTCCGTCGACTGGCACATCGAGCAGCGCATCGAAATCGAATTCAACGAGGCGGCGCTGGGCATCACGCAGCAGCTCGAAGTGGGACTCGACCCGGAGATCGTCGGTGGCGCACTGCAGTGGCGTTGCGCCCAGGACGGCAACGTCAGCGACGAATACCTGAAGTACCTCCCGTCCAGCTGCCGCAAACGCATTTAGCGGACGCGATGACCCGATTCACCGGGTTGCACTGGCGCCATTGATAAAACCCGATCATGCTCCCCATGTAAGGGGACAAGGTTGATCAATGGAGACCGCATCATGAGCGCAACGACCGAACGCGCCGTCCTCGCCGGCGGATGTTTCTGGGGCATGCAGGACCTGATCCGCAAGCGCCCCGGCGTTTTGAACACCCGCGTGGGTTACACGGGCGGTGAGAACGATCACCCGACCTACCGCAATCACCCCGGCCATGCCGAGGCGATCGAGATTGAGTTCGATCCCAACCTCATCAGCTATCGCGACCTGCTCGAGTTTTTCTTCCAGATCCACGATCCGACCACGCGCGACCGGCAGGGCAATGACATCGGTTCGTCCTACCGCTCCGAAATCTTTACCACGAGCGAACAGCAGCGCGAGATCGCCCTGGACACGATCGAGGACGTCAATGCCTCCGGTCTCTGGCCCGGCGCCGTGGTGACGAAGGTCTCCCCTGCCCCGACGTTCTGGGAAGCGGAGCCTGAGCACCAGGACTACCTGGAACGGATTCCGCACGGCTACACCTGCCACTTCCCGCGGCCGAACTGGAAACTGCCGAAGCGTTCGGAAGCGGTCGTCGAGGGTTGAACCGGACGTCCTGAACGGGTCATGCGGTACCGCCCTCTCGCGACCTGCGTGCTGCCGTTCCTCGTCGTCGGGTCTCATGCATCCACCGCGGACCTCGACACCATCCTGGAGCGCAACAGCGCCGCGCACGGCGGTGTAGCCTTTGAGCGCATCGACTCCGTCCGGGTGGAGCTGCTCATCTCGGAACCCACCGTCGAGGTCCGCGGCACCTACCTCGCCACGCGCGACGGCCTCATGCGCATGGACATCTACGCCGGTGCGAACCGCGTATATGCGGAAGGCATCAGTCCCGAGTGCGCCTGGTCCTGGAGCCTGAACCCGCGTGCCGGCGAACCCGGCGGCTGCGTGGACGACAGGAAAGCCGCCGCGCTGCGGCACAGCCTCGAACTGCCGGGGCTGTTCTACACCCTGAGGGACGTGCGGGATCGGGGCGCAGCGGTCGAGCTGATCGGTTCCGTGGGGACGGCAGCCGGCCCCGAGTGGCAGCTGCGGGGGACCCTGGACGATGGCTTCACGCAGGACTACTTCATTGACCAGGCGACGAACCAGGTCACCCGGACCCGGGATTACCGGGCAGTACAACCCACGAGCGACGCCGCGGAAGTGCTCATCGAAACCCGCTTTGAATCGCCAATCTGGATCGAGCGGGTGCTCCATTTTGAACGCCAGGTGAACGTGAACGTCAACACCGGCGAGGAGCTGGGCTCCACCACCGTGCTCGAGCTGGAATTCAACCCGGAAATCTCCGCGGAAACATTTAAAGTTTTTCCGAATCAAGAAGCACGTACATTCGATGCTAATTGACTTGAAAGCGCACGACTGACCACAGATATTTCCTGTGCCAATACGGGTTTACGTGCCCGTCGCACCCTGCACAGGAGCAAGATCGCCATGTCCACCCTCACGTCCCGTCACGAAGCCGTCAGCCTGCGCGACCGGATCGCCTTCGCCTTCGTGAAAATGCTGCGGTTCTTCGCGGACGCGTTTTTCCGCAAGCGCTACGGCCACCGCGCCGTGGTGCTCGAGACCGTTGCTGCGGTACCCGGCATGGTCGGCGGCATGCTGCAGCACCTCAAGTCGCTGCGCTATCTGCGCGACGACAGGGGCTGGGTGCGCGAACTGCTCGACGAGGCGGAGAACGAACGTATGCACCTCATGACCTTCGTCGAGATTGCCCACCCGTCCATGGTCGAGCGCCTGCTCATCATGATCGCCCAGGCCATCTTCTTCTGCGTGTATTTCGTGGTGTACCTGCTGTCACCGGCGACGGCGCACCGCGTGGTCGGCTACTTCGAGGA
>JAZBOL010000093.1:0-4724 GCA_036351115.1 Lysobacterales bacterium
CCGGCGGAGCGGCCCTTTCCCTGCCAGCGCCTGGATCCCAACGACCCCAACAGCAACTGCAACGCCCCCGGCACCGTGATCGCGTCGGGCTTCCTCGTGAAGTCTGCCCCGGACATCCCGGACGTGGAAGAGCGTGACCCCTGGACAGACGTGGACTACTGGCAGATCGCCCGCTTTTACGGCGAAAACCCCGGCGTCGCCTGCGCCTTGCCATCACCGGGGTGCCTGATCAATGGCAACACGCAGTACGACCTGACCAATGCGGCCCGGGACGAGCGCGCCCTGGACCAGCAGCCGCGCTTCATCCTGGAAGAGACCTTCGTCGACCGGGACGACCTGGCCGGCAACCCGCAGCAGGGCAGGGTCTTCTACCGCGTCTACGCCGGTTCGACCGGCGAGCGCCGGAACACGATTTCCATTCTGCAAAGCTCCGTGGCCAAGCGCTTCCAGTGAGCGCACACCGAGGAAACCGACCATGAACGCACAACGATCCTTTACCGCCCTCGCCGTCGCCGCGCTGGCCTTCAGCGCCGGCACCGCCCGAAACGCCCAGGCCGTCGAGGTGATTCTGCCCTCCGTGCCGCTGATCGTTTCCATCGACGCGGTGCCCAATGTCTGGTTCCAGCTGGATGACTCCGGTTCCATGGACTGGGAGATCCTCGCGGGCTTTCACCTGACGAGCTGTCGCTACAACTCCCTGACCCAGTGCAACACGCAGTTTCCCACCACGGACGGCCTGATGCAGGTCTGGACCGGGCGCTGGAACAACGACGGCGCCAACCCCCAGATGACGAACCTGGCTTACGTCTTTGACCTGGGCGACGACGACCACATGTACGACACGGATTGCCCGGGGGGCGGTAACGGCGGCTCCTGGGGAGATTGTTACGCGGACAACGGCACCAGCAGGACCCGGAGCGAAGGCGGCTTCACACGGACCTACCCGATCGTCCGGGACTGGCGTATCCGGAGCTCCGCGGTGAACGTGCAATACTTCGACCCGACCACGGAATACCCGGTCTGGCCCGACTCCAACGATTTCAGCTTCGGCCAGGCGTCCTTTTCCGCGGCCCGCTCCTGGCCCGTGTCCGGCGAACGGGGTTACGGCAACACCTTCAACCTCGGCGCCGATGACGACGACGGGAACGCCTTCTATTATCACTACTGGATCGACGACAAATCCTGGGTCGGTTTTCCGGCCACGCGCCCGACCGCCAATCCGCCCAACGTCGCCAACGGCGCCAACGGCGTCGTGGACCAGTGGGACTCCCACATCAAGGTGACGGTCGGTTCCGGCTCCGTGACCTGTGAAAAGGTGACCTACGATCCGAAGCCCTTCAGCTGGCCCAACCAGCTCGAGGGGATCAACCCGACGGTCACGCCGGCGAGTCCCGCGGAGTGCGACCTGGCGACCGCCGGCCTGTCGGACAATGCCCTGCGCCAGCGGGTCGCCAACTGGTTCCAGTACTCCCGCCGCCGTACACACGTCGCCCGCGGTGCGGTCGCCAACGTGGCGGACCAGCTGCCGAACTACCGCTATGGCACCAGCAGCATCAACTCCACCGGCTCGACCTATGCGATCCCGCCCGGAGAGATCACGGATTACGAGAACAACACCCGCGACATGCTGGACATCCTCTACAACACGAACCGCCGGAACGCCGGGACGCCGCTGCGCCGCGGCCTCGAGCGCGTCGGCAGGATCTACCAGGGGACGGAAGCCGGCATCACGTCGCCGATCAACCTCACCTGTCAGAAGAACTTCGCTCTGCTGTTTTCCGATGGCTTCTGGAACGGCGGCAATCCGGGAACCCCAGCGAATGACTGGGACGGAGACGGCCGGAACATCGGCGGCAACGGGGTGACCGTCGCTGACGTCGCCGCTTATTACTATGACATCGATCTTCGCCCTGACCTGGACGATGCCGTGCCGACGGACGCCTTCGACGCAGCGAACTACCAGCACATGGTGACCTATACCATCGCCTTCGGCCTCGAGGGAACGCTCGAGGATACGGATGGAGACGGCTGGCCCAACCCGCTACTGGACCGCTCCGATAACTGGTACCGCAACAACAACCAGCTCGACCGGGTGGAGGACATGTGGCACGCCGCGTGGAACTCCCGCGGCAGATATTTCAACGCCCAGCGTCCGCAGGACCTGTTCGAGAAAGTGCGCGAAGCTCTGACGGATATCGGCGCGCGCATCGGTGGCGCGGCCTCAGCCGCCGCGAACTCCGGCTCCATTTCGTCGTCCTCGCGAATTTTCCAGGCCAAGTTCGACAGCTCGGACTGGCACGGCGAACTGCTCGCTTTTCCCGTCAACGACGACGGGACCCTCGGTGGAACGGCGATCTGGGATGCCAACGCGCTCCTGAACGCCAAGGATGACTCGGAATTGCGCGCCCGCAAGGTGTTCACCTGGAACAACGAAGGCCCGCCGGGTGGCACGTCCTTCCAGTGGCCATCCATCAGCGCGACGCAGGCCGCCCTGCTGAACCGCGATTACAACGGCGTGCCGGATACGCCGGGCAACGAGAAGGGCCAGGCGCGGCTCGAATACGTGCTGGGCGTGGACGACAACGAGCAGGCCCAGGGGGGCGATTGGCGAGACCGCCTGAATACGCTGGGTGACATCGTCAACTCGGACCCGGTGTTCGTGGGCTTCCCGCCGTTTTTCTACCCCTTTGACGGCTATAACAGTTTCTTCAGCGCCAACCGGAACCGCACCGGCGTGATCTACGTCGGGGCCAACGACGGCATGCTGCACGCCATCAGGGAAGAAACGGGCGAGGAAATGTTCGCCTACGTCCCCGACGCGGTGATCGAAAACCTGCCCCAGCTGACCGATCCGGACTACGCGCACACCTTCTTCGTGGATGGTCCCCCGAGCTACGGGGATGCCTTCTGGGGAGGCAGCTGGAAGTCCGTGCTGTCTGGCGGACTCCGCTCCGGCGGCCAGGCGGTTTACGCCCTGGATGTGACGAATCCCGATACTTTCAACGCCTCCAACGTACTCTGGGAGTTCAGTGACGAAGTCGACGCCGACCTGGGCTACGTCTGGGGCGAACCCCAGATCAAGCGCATGCAGAACGGCCGCTGGGCCATCATCGTGGGCAACGGGCTGAACAACACGGAAGCCGACGGCCACGCCAGCACCACCGGCCAGGGCGCCCTGTTCATCATCTACATCGATGCCGGTATCGACGGCTGGACCCCGGGCGACTACAAGAAGATCACCGTGCCCGTCGGCACCACGACCACGCCGAACGGTCTGTTCACCCCGGCCGCCGCGGACATCGACGGTGACAGCAAGGTCGACTTCATCTACGCCGGCGACCGTTTTGGAAACATGTGGAAATTCGACGTCACCGGTGACGAAGCGAGCTGGGAAATCGCCTTCGGCGGCCAGCCGTTCTTCACCACGCCGTCCGGCAGCCCGATCAGCGACCGCCCGGCCATTGCCGCGCATCCGCAGGGTCGCACCCTCGGCCAGCTGGTGCTGTTCGGCACGGGCCAGTACATCGAGACCACGGACAATGACACGGCCAGCAAGCCGACGGAGTCCATGTTCGCCCTGTGGGACTTTTCCGAGGACTACCTGGTCAGTGCCACGGTCGCCAAGACCAATGATTACGTCAAAGCCGACCTGACGGCCAATGCCTTCGCCGACCGCGGCAACGTCCGCGTCATCGAGAGCGGCGTCAAGGCCGACTGGCTCGACACCAACGGTGACCCGGAAACCTATGGCTGGTACATCGACCTGCCCCAGCAGGGCGAGCGCATGATTCGCCGCCCCGTGCTTCGCGACAACCTGGTGTTCTTCGTCACCATGACACCGGATCCGGATCCCTGTGCCGCGGGCGGTACGGGCTACATCTCGGTCCTGGACATCGACACGGGCATCGCGCCGATCTTCCCGGTCTTTGACGTCGACGGCGACCTGGACGTGGATTTCGACGGCGATACGATCGACGAGGGCGATCCCGACGATGACAGCGACAACCTCGTGCCCGTCGGCATCAACTCGCCGAGCATTCCGAACCTGCCGGCCCTGATCTACGATGACCGGCCCGGGTTCAGCAACGCCCAGGCGCAATTCCCGCCGGCGCCCAACGCCCTGCGGGGCTGTGAAGCCGGCAGCGCGAGGGCCTATACTTTCACGACAGGCTCCAACGGCTCCATCCTGGCCATCGAGACCGCCACGGAAGCACTGAGCTGTGGTCGCCAGAACTGGAGTGGAGAGCGGTAAGGGGCCGCTTACGGCAAGCAGCGGGGCGCCCGGAAAACCTTCCGGGCGCTGCGCACCAAAGGAGGGGACCATGACCCACGCACATTTCGACCGCATTCGCCGCCAGCGCGGCATCACGATGATCGAACTCATGATCGTCCTGGCCATCGTCGCCATCCTCGGCGCGATCGCCGTGCCGAGCTACCGGGACTACGTGGTCCGCACGAACCGCTCCGATGCCTTCAACCAGCTGCTCGAACTGGCGGCCTGCCAGGAGCGGGTGTACATCAAGCTGAACCGTTACGACGACGCTCGCTGCGGGCTCACCGGCGGCACGCTGACCACGAACGGTGGACGCTACGTCATTACCATGACGCCGGCCAACAACAACCAGACCTTTACGCTGACGGCGGCGCCCCAGGGCGCCCAGGCAAACGATACCTGCGGCACCATGGGCCTGACCGATACGGGCACGCGCAGCGCCAAGGGCGGC
>JAZBOL010000094.1:0-2588 GCA_036351115.1 Lysobacterales bacterium
CGAGATCGCCAACACCTCGAACGCCGGCACCCCGATGACCGACGGCAAGAAGGCCCTGCTGACCGTCGACGTGTGGGAGCACGCCTACTACATCGACTACCGCAATGCGCGCCCGAAATACCTGGAAGAGTTCTGGAAGCTGGTCAACTGGGACTTCGTCGCAGCGAACTACGCCGGCTGACCTCGATCCGCAACGCCTCGAGAACCCGGCTTCGGCCGGGTTTTTTGTTGCCTCCAGCCGATCCCTAATTTCTTCATGGGAATCGCGCCGAAGCGTCACCGTTTCGTCACAACCTGTTCACGCCCGCGAACTATCTTCCTCGCTCCCACAAACACTGCCAACAGGGACTTCCAACGTGAGTGAGAACAACATCTTCGTAAACGGCGTGGACTGCGGCGACGAGCCGCTAAGCAACCACTCTGACAACACCCACTTCGCCGAGATCCTCGAGCGGCGCCTGTCGCGCCGCGAGCTGATCGGCGGCACCTTCACGATGGCTGTCGCGGGCATGCTCGGCACCGGCGCCGTGCAGGCCGCCGGCCGCGGCGCCGCGCCGGCTTCGGCCGGCCAGTCCGCCCCCGCCGCGAGCCTGAGCCCCGCGCTCGGCTTCGATCCGATCCCGGTCACCCGTGCCGACTCCACCACCCTGCCCGAAGGCTACCGTGCCCAGGTCCTTTGCCCCTGGGGCACCCCGATAACCGGCAGCTACCCGGCGTACGACGGTGTCAACGGAAACAGCGGCGAGGAGCAGGAGCAGCAGGTCGGTTCACACCATGACGGGATGCACTACTTCCCGATGAGGGACGACCCGAACGGCCACGGCCTGCTGTGCATCAACCACGAGTACGTCGACCAGCGCGTGCTGCACGTCAAGGGCCCGACCCTGTCCAACGGCGTGCGCCCGACCGACGAGGTGCGCAAGGAGATCGCGGCCCACGGCGTGAGCGTGGTCGAGGTGAGGAAGTCCAAGCACACCGGCGAGTGGGAGGTGGTCCAGGGCAGCAGGTACAACCGCCGCATCACCGCCGGCACCCCGATCGAGATTCGCGGCCCTGTCCGCCGCAGTGACCTGGTGAAAACCAAGTACAGCCGCAGCGGCACCATGACGCGCGGGACCATCAACAACTGCGCACACGGCTACACACCCTGGGGCACCTACCTGACCTGCGAGGAGAACTGGGCCGGCTACTTCAAGAACGACGTGCAGTCCTCGCGCATCTCGGCACTGTTCGACAGGCTCGGCTTCGACGGTGAAAACGCGCGCCAGGGCGACTACACCACCCGCTACGACGCCGGCCGCAACGAGATCATCGGGGTCATCGACGAGACGGTCGACCAGAAGATCACGAGCAATGTCTACACCCAGTCCGGCAGCACCCTGACCGACGCCGGCCGCAACCTGCGCGGCGAGTTCAACGCCCTGCTGGCCGCCAACGGCATCGACATCCAGATCCCGCGCGAGCACAGCCGCTATGGCGTGCCGACCCGCAGCCGCTATGGCTGGGAACTGGCCGAGAGCGGCGAGGACCAGTACGTGCGCTTCGACGCCTCGGTCAAGGGCAGCGCGGTCACCGACTACCACAACGAGCCCAACACCATGGGCTGGATGGTCGAGATCGATCCCTTCAACCCGGGCAGCCCGCCGAGGAAGCGCACCGCCATGGGCCGCTTCGCCCACGAGGGGTGTGTCTTTGCCCCGCCGCGCCCGAACCAGCCGCTGGCCTTCTACATGGGCGACGACGCCCGCTTCGAGTACGTATACAAGTTCGTGACACGTTATCCGTGGCGACCCGGCATGCGCGGCGGCGCCATACTGGACTACGGCACCCTATACGTCGCGAAGTTCAACGAAGATGGCAGCGGCGAATGGCTGGCGCTGGACATCCGTGACCGGGCCTTCCGGTCCGCCGCGGCAGCGGCCGGGGTGGTGTTCAGGAACCAGGCCGACGTGCTGGTCAACACCCGCCTGGCGGCGGACGTGGTCGGTGCTACCAAGATGGACCGGCCGGAGTGGGGCGCCTGCCACCCGGAGACCGGCGAGGTCTACATGACCATGACCAACAACACCAACCGCACCGAGGCGGACGCCGCCAACCCGCGCACGAACAACGCCACCGGCCACATCATCCGCTGGCGTGAAGAGGGCAACCGCTCCTGGGCGACCCGTTTCGAGTGGGACATCTTCGTCCTGGCCGGACCGGACAGCGACAGCCAGGTGCTGCCCGCCGAGGGCGGCCCGGCACTGGACGAGGACAACATCTTCGCCAGCCCGGACGGCGTCTGGATCGACCAAAACGGGATACTCTGGATCCAGACCGACATGAGCGGTTCTCAGCAGGGCAACGGACCCTTCGGCGAGAACGGCATGCTGGCCGCGAACCCGGTCACCGGCGAGATCAAGCGTTTCCTCTCCGGCCCGTTCAACCAGGAGTGCACCGGCGTGGTGTCGACTCCGGACGGCAAGAACCTGTTCGTGAACTTCCAGCACCCGGGCGACCGCTCCGGTGTCGGCAGCTTCACCAGCAACTGGCCGGACAGCGGCAGCGTCTACCGTCACCCGGGCGATCCGATCCCGACGGTCGACCCG
>JAZBOL010000095.1:0-19272 GCA_036351115.1 Lysobacterales bacterium
GGTTTTCGCGCAGCGAAAGAAGCGAAGCCGGAATGCCGTCGCCCGTGAGGGCACCCGAAGGGCGCCGGACCGGCCGGAAAGCCCAGGACCCAGGACCCGCACCCCTGCCTCCGCGTTAAAAGGTGACGCGCCACGCTTCACGACCGATCGCATCGATCCCCGTGACGCGCCACCGCTGCGGCTGGTGTGCGCCCGTCAACCGGTCGGTATGACGAGCTCCGCGCCGACACGGATCATGTCGGTGCTCAGGTTGTTTGCCTGGCGCAGGCGATTGAGGGTGATGTTGTAGCGGCTCGCGATGGCGCCGAGCGTTTCGCCGCTGGCGACCACGTGACGCGTGCCGTCACGATTCGCAGCCAGCCAGGTTCCCGGCGGCGGGCTGCGATGGAAATAGTTGCGAATGCCCCGCGCGATCGCCTCCGCCATGTTCTGCTGGAATTCGAGCTGGGTGAGGCGCTTTTCTTCCGTGGGGTTACTGATGAAGGCGGTTTCCACGAGCACGGATGGCACGTCCGGAGACTTCAGCACCATGAAGTTGGCGCGCCCGACGTGGTCCTTGTGGACGCGCGTCGTGCGCCCGATGGATTTGAGGATATCCGCCGCAACCTGGTTGCTGGCCTGGATCGTGGCGCTCTGGGACAGGTCGAGCAGCACGGAGGTCAGCAGGTCATCCTTGTCGTTGAGGGACACGCCGCCCACCAGATCCGCCGCGTTTTCCCCCTGGGCGATGAGACGGGCGAACTCGGAGCTGGCGCCGCGCTGGGACAGCACGAACACGGAACTGCCCTGGACACTGCGCTTCTTGAAAGCATCGGCGTGAATGGAAACGAACAGGTCCGCCCGGTGCTTGCGGGCTTTCTCGTACCGGTTGCGCAGGGGAATGTAGTAATCCCCCGTGCGGATCAACACGCCGCGCATGCCCGGCAGGGCATCGATTTCGCGCTTCAGGCGCTTTGCGATCTGCAGAACAACGTCCTTTTCCCGCGTGCGATTCTTACCGATGGCGCCCGGGTCCTCGCCGCCGTGTCCGGCGTCGATGGCGACCACGATCTGCCGGTCGCCGCCCTGGATCGATGCGATGGTTCGCACCGCCTCTGCCACCTGCGCCCGGTTCTTGTCGTAAAGGTCGACGACCAGGCGGTGGCCGTATTGACCGGTGGGTGACAGGAGAAAGCTCTTGAGCTCCGATTCGCTCTCGAGGTCCAGCACCACCCGCAGCGTGTCCTTGTCCGGCTTACCGTGCCGCACGCTGCGAATGGCTCCCGAGGCGCCTGATGGAAGGGATGCCGCCTCGTCGAGGCGCCCGCCTTTCAGGTCAATCACCACCCGGTCCGGGTTCTGGAGGGTGAACAGGGAATACTCGGTGCTGGCGTCCAGGTCCAGCACGGCGCGTGTCTTGTCGGGCCCCGCCCAGACGCGCAGGCCGCTGACTTCCGCCGCGAAAGCCGAAGTACAGAACGCCAATAAAAACACTGGAATCAGACGTTTCACGCCTTCGAGTCCCCTGAACCTCCACGTGTGTGTTCACAATGATGAATCGCTTTTCCGGAAAAATCAATAGATTCTTCATGAAAAACTGTTACATACGAGGAGTTACTCGAATTGCAGTTTAAAGCGTTAGATCAATTAACTCGCATAACTTGATACCCGAATCGGAATACGCGTAAGCGTGCACGTCACGCGTCGGCGGCCCGGCGAGGACAGATTCCTCGAGCGCCAGGACCAGGTCCGGGGCAGGCAGGGCGCCGCCGCCCTGCTCCGGCCACTCCACACACAGGATCGATCGGCCATCGAGCAGATCGGCCAGGCCCAGGTATTCCACCTCGCCGGGATCCGCGATGCGGTACAGATCGAGATGAATCACCTGCAGGCGGCCCTCGGGCGCCATTCCGCCCGAAGGCGAGGCGCCTGAATCGAGCAAGGGTTCGGGGTTGGGCCTGGGCAAGTCGTAAAGCTCCAACAGGCCGTAGGTGGGACTCTTTACCGCACCCTCGTACCCCAGCGCCCGGAGCAGCGCACGAACGAACGTGGTTTTTCCGGCGCCGAGATCGCCCTCGAGGTACAAAACGAGGGGCGGGGCCAGGCGTTGCGCGAAGCGGCCCGCCAGTTCGACGAGGGCCGGCTCGTCCAGCCCCCGCTGGACGCTCGATGCGCTGGCGTTGCGCCGTTCAGCGACCACGATGGGGATTGACGACGCATTGCAGCTGGCGGGCGATGTCGAGGGCCAGGAGACCGCGCTCACCACGCATGGCAGCGGCGTCACCGGCAAGCGCATGGGCGATCGTGCCCACCCGCGCCGCCTCGGCGGCCGCCAGCCCCTGACCGCGCATCGCCGCCAGCACGCCGGTCAGGACATCACCGGCGCCGCCGGTGGACATTCCCGGATTGCCCAGGGCACACACGTCGGCGCCACCGTTCGGGGTCACCACGACAGTTCCGCAGCCCTTGAGCACGACCGTGGCGCGGAAACGACGGGCGATCTCCTCGCCGGCGCCGAAGCGATCGGCCTGTACTTCGGAAGTGCTGACACCGAGCAGGCGCGAAGCTTCCGCAGGGTGCGGCGTGAGGATCCAGTCATCACGCTGGCGGGGGTTCTCCGCCAGCAGGTTCAGGCCATCGGCATCGACGACGAGGGGACGCGGGTCATCGAGACAACGCCGCCACAGCGCCTCGCCCCAGGGACCGGTCCCGAGGCCGGGCCCCAGCGCCAGCACGGTCGCCCGCTCTGCAGCATGCTCGAGCTCCACGGCATTGCTCACGCCGTGCACCATGAGCTCCGGCCTGGGCAGATTGAGCAGCGCAGCGTGATCCGGGTGGGTCGCGACACTCACCAGTCCCGCACCACTGCGCAGCGCGCCCTCCCCGGCCAGCCGCGCCGCGCCGCTCATGCCCACGTCGCCACCGACCACCAGCACGTGGCCGAATTGCCCCTTGTGGCTGTTGCGGGGACGACGACCCAGGGCGTGCGGCAGACGGTCGGCGCCCAGCAGGTGCCCGGAGACCGGCACCTGTTCGTAGGCAGCGGAGGGCACCTCGAGTCGATCGAACAGCAATCGGCCCGTGAACTCGGGGCCTTCCGCCGTGAACAGGCCGCGCTTCTTGCCGATGAAAGTGACGGTGAGGTCCGCATGGATCGCACAGCCCATGACTGCACCCGTGTCCGCGTTAAGCCCGGAGGGAATATCGACGGCGACACAGGGTTCGGCGGCGGCGTTCACCGCAGCGACCGCCTCGGCATACGCCCCTTCTACCGGTCGGTCGAGCCCGGTGCCGAGCATGGCGTCGATGACGAGATTGACCTCGTCGGGGATGACCTGCGGCCAGCGCAGCGTTTCGCCGCCGCTCGCCCGCCAGTCTTCGAAGGCCTGGCGTGCGTCACCGGAGAGCGATTCAGGATCCGCGAGGGCCACGACGCGCGTCTTGACGCCGAACTCGTGGGCCAGGCGCGCCACGACATAGCCATCGCCGCCGTTGTTGCCGGCCCCGCAGAGAATCAGCCAGGCGTTGCTGGCGGGAAAAGCGGCCCGCGCCGCCTCCACCACCGCGTTGCCGGCACGCTTCATCAGGGTATAACCGGGAATGCCGTGATCTTCGATGGCCGCCCGGTCCAGCGCCCGCGTGCACTCGGCGGTATACAATTTGTCGCTCACCGAAATCATGTCGGCATTATAGTGAGTCCGCTCTACCGTGAGTTCCCCACCGGAAAACGCCTCCACTCCGCCTGCAGAGCTGCCGGCGCCCTGGACGCCTGAAACCCTGGCGGCGCAGATCAAGCGCTGGGGCATCGCGCTGGGCTTCCAGAAAGTTGGCATCGCGGACACGGATCTCACGGAGCACGAGGCGCACCTGCTCAGCTGGCTCGAGGATGGCCTGCACGGTGACATGGCGTGGATGGCCCGGCACGGGACCCGCCGGAGCCGACCGGCGGACCTCGTCCCTGGCACGGTGCGCGTGATTTCCGTCCGCATGGACTACCTGCCCGAGGGGACCGACGACGCCCTGGCGCTGCTGGAAGCGCCGGACACCGGCATCGTCTCCCGCTATGCCCTCGGCCGGGACTACCACAAGGTTCTGCGCAAACGCCTCCAAACACTGGCGACCCGGCTGGAGCAGACCATCGGACCTTTTGGCTACCGGGTGTTCGTGGACTCGGCCCCGGTGCTGGAGAAAGCCCTGGCCGAGAAGGCCGGGCTGGGCTGGATCGGCAAGCACAGCAACCTGCTCGATCGGGACGCGGGCAGCTGGTTCTTCCTGGGAGAGGTGTACACGGACCTGCCCCTGCCCGTCGATGAACCGGTGCGCGACCACTGCGGGGACTGCACGCGTTGCATCGACGTCTGCCCGACCGGCGCCATCGTTGCGCCCTACCGGGTAGATGCCCGCCGCTGCATCTCTTACCTGACTATTGAGTTACGAACCTCTATTCCGGAATCATTGCGGCCCCTCATGGGCAATCGCATCTACGGCTGTGACGACTGCCAGGCCGTCTGCCCCTGGAACCGGTTCGCCCAACCCACGGAGGAAGCGGATTTCGCACCGCGAAACGGACTGGAAGCCCCGCAATTGCGCGCCCTGTTCGCCTGGGACGAGGCGGAGTTTCTCGAGCGGACGGCCGGCAGCCCGATTCGACGAATCGGCCACGAATGCTGGCTGCGCAACATCGCGGTCGCGCTGGGTAACGCACCCCGGAGCGACGCCAATCGCCGGGCGCTCAAGGCCCGGGAAGACCATCCCTCCGCCCTGGTTCGGGAACACGTCCGATGGGCCCTGGATCGGCAATCCGCGCCCGTTCCGGACAGCGGGTGAAACGACTCCGGCCCCAGCTCCACTGCGCTATAATCGCCGGCTTGAAGACAGAACCCGTCAGCGGAACCCGTGGCACCCGCGGGGCCGCTGACGCAGCGCGGAGCTCACCCATGACCCTCATCGAGAAACTCGACACCCTTCGTTCCTTCGGTGGACCGGCCGTCACGCATGGCCTCCCCGACGATCAGATCCTGTCATTCGCAGCCGAAGACCCCCGCCTCGAGCAGGCCGTGGACAGCGCCCTGGGGCAGTTCGGTTGCCTGAAGGAAGAGTTTCCCGAACTGCTCGCGAAAAGCGAGGCGGACCAGATCGCGGACATCCAGTCCGGCTACGTGAACTTCTATCCGGACGACGCCGTGAATCCCTATGTCGCCCTGGCCGGAAAAGGTCCCTGGCTCGTCACCTTGAAGGGCGCGGTGCTCTATGAATGCGGCGGTTACGGCATGCTGGGCTTCGGCCATGCGCCGGACGGCCCGCTCGGCGCCATGAACCGCGATCACGTCATGGCCAACATCATGACCCCGAGCGTAAGCCAGAAGCGCTTCAAGGAGGCCCTCGACCGGGAGATCGGCCACACGCGCGGCGGCAATCCCTTCGCCAGTCTCCTCTGCCTGAACAGCGGCTCAGAGGCCGTGACCCTGGCGGCGCGCATCGCCGACATCAACGCCAAGCTGCATACCGACCCGGACGGGCGCTACGCGGGTGGCAGCATTCGTCGCCTGGGTCTGAAGGGCGCCTTCCACGGCCGCACGGACCGGCCCGGCCGCTTTTCCGATTCCACCCGTAAGAGCTACGAGCAGCATCTCGCCAGCTATCGCGACGACGACATCCTGTTGACCGTGACCCCCAACGACGTGGAGGAACTGGAACAGGCCTTCGCCGGCGCGGAGGCCCGCGGTGAATTCATCGAGGCCATGTTCATCGAACCCGTCATGGGTGAGGGCAACCCCGGAATGGCGGTCACGCCGGAGTTTTACGCCCGGGCCCGCACCCTCACCCTCGAGCACGGCACCCTGCTGCTGGTCGACAGCATCCAGGCCGGACTTCGTGCCCAGGGCGTGCTCTCCATCGTGGACTACCCGGGCTTTGAGAAGCTCGATCCGCCGGACATGGAAACCTACTCCAAGGCGATCAACGCGGGGCAGTATCCCCTGTCGGTACTGGCCGTGACGGAACGCGCCGAGGCGCTCTACCGCAAGGGCGTTTACGGCAACACCATGTCCACGAATCCACGCGCCATGGATGTCGCCGTGGCTGTACTCAACGCCCTGACCCCGGAAATGCGTCAGAACGTCCGGGACCGCGGCGCGGAAATGGTGGCCAAGCTCCAGGCCCTCGCCGACGAACTCGGCGGCGCCATCACGAAGGTGCAGGGCACGGGGCTGCTCATCAGCGCGGAACTCGATCCCGAGCGGTTCAAGAGCTACGGCACCGATTCGTCCGAGGAGTACATGCGCATGCACGGGGTCAACGTGGTGCACGGCGGCGCCAACGCCCTGCGCTACACGCCCGGCTTCACGCTCACGAGCGCTGAGGTCGACCTCATGGTTGACGCCACGCGCCAGGCCCTGGTGCACGGACCCCAGAAGGCGGCTTCCGAAGCCGCCTGACCCCGGCCGCTTCGCCAGAGCCGGATCGTTTACTACAGAGCCGGATCGTTTACAAAGGAGCCCCCATGGCCCACATGGACCCCCTGCCCCCGTCCGCCTCACCGGAGCTGGATGAAGACTTCGCGATTTTTGTCGACATCCTGGGCTTTGTGCCCAATAGCCTGCTGACCATGCAGCGCCGGCCGAAGATGGTGAAAGGCTTCGGCGCGCTCACCAAGGCCGTCATGGACCCCGAGGGCCCGGTGGATCTGGGCTTTCTCCGCCTTGTCGCCCACTTCGCCAGCCGCGCCTCCGGCTGCCAGTACTGCGAGGCTCACTCACTGATCGCCGCGGGCATCCACGGCATCGACGAAGAAAAGATCGCCGCCGTGTGGGACTATCAGACCAGCGACCTCTACACCGACGCCGAGCGCGTGGCCCTCGACTACGCCCTGGCCGCCGGTGCCGTCCCCAATGCCGTGGACGACGCCCTCATGGAGCGCATGCGCGAGCACTGGACCGACGAACAGATTGTCCAGATCCTCGGCGCCGTCAGCCTCTACGGTTTCCTCAATCGCTGGAACGACTCCATGGCCACGGAGCTCGAAGAGGCGCCCGGCAAGCTCGGCGACGCCGTGCTTCGGCCCGGGGGTTGGACGGGCGGCAAACACCGCTGACTCATCGGGGGCGGGTGCGGATCCTGGGCCCCTCATCCCCCGAGTTCGCCGGAAGACGGGCATCCAGTGTCCATCCGTCATCCCCGAGCCCGAGGCAAGGGAAGACCCACCGAGACCGGACAAAAAAAGGGGGATGGGCGGAGAGGTTCACCCATCCCCCATGCGCCGGGGAGACTCGGCTCCGAAGCGGGTCGGCTCCGGTTCCCGTACCTGGCGGACGCCGGGCGCGGGAAGGTGGCATCAGAGGAGTGCGGCCACCCGGGCCAGCAGGTGGGGAGCGTAGAACAGCCCGCCCAGGAAAGCGGCCCCGGCGATGGCGTTGCCCAGCACGGACAGCGACGTCATGACGACACGCCAGCGGGCTGGAAACCCGGTTGACGGGGCCTGGGGCAATGAGCGGCTTTCCTCGCCGGAATGCCGGGACAGCCCCGTCCCGTGACCATCGATTCGGCCGACCGCGTCCTGCGGAGCCGCTTTCGACGGTGTGTCTTCCTGGGTCAGATCGATGTAGTCGCCGTACAACATGGTGGTCGTCCTCCTTCGGTGCGAGCTCAGGAGACCACAGGTCGTTCTCAAAGCATGAGAAGGTCGAAAAACTCTGGCGGAAGGTCGAAAAACCGGGAACACCCGGAGATCCGGGCAAGTGCCGGCGAGACCGGCGCTTCAGTCGTAGCGGGAAGCCGTTTCCGCGGCGGCCTGGCGCACCGCATCCCGCAGGAAATCCGGCTCCAGGACTTCGGCCTCGGGGCCGTAACGAAGAATGTCCATCGCCAGTTCCCGGGAAGAACTGAACGGCAGGCACAGAACCCAGGCGCCGTCTTCGTCGAAGGCCCCGTCCTGGTCGGGATGCCACTGTTCCTCGGCCACCCAGCGGGACATTTCCGGCGTGAACCGGATACGGGCCGTGTGTTCCGCGGGCCCGGAGAAAATGCCGTAGGCGCCGTCGAAGTGGCGGGCCAACTCCCCGGGCGGGACCTCCCGGGCGTCCGCAGCCAGGCGCTCGAGTTCCGTAATTCGTTCCAGGGCGAAACTGCGAAGGCCCTCGGCCTGGTGGCACCAGGCATCGAGGTACCAGCTGTTGCGGTACTGGGTCAGGCGCTGCGGTGAAATCTCCCGCTCGCTGACCGAGTCCCGCCGCCGCCCGTGATACACGATGCGCAACCGCTTCCGCTCCACCAGGGCGCCGAGCACGTCCTGGAACAGATGGCCGGGCACGGCGCGGGCCGCGACGCCCTGGATGTGGATGCGTGAATCTCCCTCGGAGGTCTCCACGCCCTTGTCCTGCAGCAGGTTGCTGATGCGCTCCTGGAGCGACGCCAGTTCACCCTCGAGCAGTCCCGGCTGCACGTTGCCCAGCACCTGGCGGGCGGTCAGCAGCGCCTGCAATTCGTCCGGGCTGATCCAGATCCCCGGCAGCTCGAAGTGCTGTTCGTAGCTGCGGTCGTAAAAAAACCCCCGCGTCTCCGGATCCTGCTCGATGGGCGCGCCGAGGAAATCCCGGAGCTCGGCCACGAGCCGATAGAGGGTTGCCTGGGAACAACCGAGCCGCTCCATGAGATCCTGCCGCGAGATCGGCGTCCTGCGCTGGTTCAGGATGTTGTGGAGATGATAGAGGCGCTCGACCTTGGACATGGCGTATCCGGCCTCAGCCCCGCGCCGCCGCCCGGGCGGCAATGAATTCCAGGGCCCGGTCGATGCGCACCAGGGTGCGCTGCCGGCCCACCAGCCACAGGGTCAGGTCGATGGACGGCGACATGCCGGTGCCCATGAGCGCCACGCGCAGGGGCTGGGCAATCTTGCCCATGCCGAGCTCCAGGGCCTCCGCCGTATCCCGGACCGCCCGGTCCAGCACCTCCGGCGTCCAATCATCGACCGCCTCGAGGGCTGCGCGGATGGCGCGCAGGGGTTCTTCCGCCACGGGGCGAAGGTGTTTCTTCGCCGCCCCGGCGTCGTAGTCCGCGAACTCCTCGTAGAAGGGCCGACTCTGCGCGGCCATCTCTTCCAGGGTCTCGACCCGCTCGGCCTGAACGCGAACGAGGTCGGGCAACGACGGACCCTGTGCCGGATCGAGGCCCTGCGATTCGAAGTGCGACGGCAGATGCGCGGCCACCTGCTCCGGCGGCAGGGTTTTCATCCAGTGCTGGTTGAGCCAGTTCAGCTTGTCGAAATCGAAGGCTGCCGCCTTGCGGTTTACCTCGTCGATGGAAAACAGCTCGATCATCTCCTCGACGCTGAACACTTCCTGGTCACCGTGGGACCAGCCCAGCCGCACCAGGTAGTTCAGCAGGGCTTCGGGCAGGTAGCCCATGTCCCGGTACTGCAGCACGCTGACCGCGCCGTGGCGCTTGGACAGCCGCGCGCCGTCCTCACCCAGAATCATCGGCACGTGCGCAAACTCCGGCGGGGTCGCGCCCAGGGCCTCGTAAATGTTGATCTGGCGGGGCGTGTTGTTGATGTGGTCATCGCCCCGGATCACCAGGGAGATGTCCATGTCCCAGTCGTCCACCACGACGGTGAAGTTGTAGGTCGGTGATCCGTCCGGCCGCGCGATAACGAGATCGTCCAGCTCCTCGTTGGAGATGGAAATGCGTCCCCGCACCCGGTCCACCCAGGCCACCTGGCCGATGAGCGGGTTGCGGAAACGAACCACCGGCTCGACGCCGGGAACCGGCTCGGTGCGCTCGCGACAGCGGCCGTCGTAGCGCGGCTTGATCCCGGCAGCCATCTGCTCTTCGCGCATGGCATCGAGGCGCTCCTTGCTGCAGTAGCAGTGGTAGGCCTTGCCCTCGTCCAGCAGCTGCTGCGTAACCTCGGCATAGCGATCGAAGCGATCCGTCTGGTAGATGGGCCCCTCGTCGTAGTCGAGGCCCAGCCAGTCCATGCCGTCCAGGATGGCCTGGACCGACTCGGGCGTGGAACGTTCGAGATCCGTGTCCTCGATACGGAGCATGTAGACGCCGTGTTCCTTGCGGGCCTGGAGCCAGCAGAACAGGGCGGTGCGTGCGCCACCGACATGGAGGTAGCCGGTGGGGCTGGGCGCGAAACGGGTACGGGTCGTCATGAAAAGCAGCTTGTCCGGGAAAACGCGAATTGTACCGTGTGCAGACGATCAGGGCAGCGCCGGACTGCACGGCGGGCGGGGGATCGACGAACCGGGTCGCGTCCCGTGCAACGTGGCCCCGGGGTTCGCTAAGGGCATGAATTTCTGATAGACTATGCGGCCCTTTTCCGGATGGATCCCCGATGCGCAGGAACGCGCCCAACACAAGGCGGTGGCTAACCGCCCCGGCAGCTCGTGCCCCGTTTACGGGGGTGGCGCTGGCGGGTGTGTTGCTGTGCGTGCTCGTCGTGAGTGCGATGCTGGGCGGCCGGCCTCAAGCGGCGACCGCCCCCGAGGTCACCGAGCCCGCTGACGCGCCGAAACTCACCCGGCTCGAGCAGGTTCGGGAGCGGGGCCGGCTGATCGTGCTAACGCGCAATGGCGCGAGCAGCTACTTCATCGACGCCAATGGA
Organism: Lysobacterales bacterium; assembly: GCA_036351115.1. GTDB lineage: Bacteria > Pseudomonadota > Gammaproteobacteria > Xanthomonadales > SZUA-36 > Marinihelvus. The sequence continues at coordinate 10,586 of JAZBOL010000095.1, forward strand.
CCCACCGGCCCCGAGTACGCACTCGCCGAGGGCCTGGCCGATCGCTTGGACGTGGAGCTCGAAGTGCGCGTCGCCGGCGCTTTCGATGAGCTGAGCGCGATGCTCGACCAGGGCCAGGGCGACCTCATCGCCGCCAACCTGTCCCGTACGGCCAGCCGCGAGCAGCAGTTCCGCTTCGCCCTGCCCTACGCCGACACGCACACCCGGGTGGTCGTGCGCCGCGGCCTGCGGGTTCCCGAGAGCATCGCCGACCTCGAAGGGCTGCGGGGCGTGGTCCTCGCCGGTTCGTCCTACGAAGAACAGCTCCTGGAGGCCACGGGCACGGGCACGCCCCTGGAGTGGGAAGCGCGCAGAGACCTGGGCGTCGAAGAAATGCTTCACGCCGTCGCCGAAGGCGAGTACGAGTTCACGCTCGTCGACGAACGGATCTTCGGCCTGCATCGCCGTTACTACCCGGGCATCAGCGAAGCCTTCGTGCTCGGCGAAGGCCAGCAGCTGGCCTGGGCCTTCACCCGTGACGATGACGACAGCCTGGTGCAGGCCGCCGACCTGTACCTCCGGCAAGCCCGGGAAGACGGAACACTGCTCGCGATCGAGTCGGAGTTCTTCACGCCCGCGGAACCGCTGGATACGGTGGACATGATGCACTTCCAGGCGCGCATGCGGGAACGGCTCCCGCACTACCTGCCGTTTTTCCAGGAAGCCGCGCTGGACCATGACATCGACTGGCGCCTGCTGGCCGCCATGGGATACCAGGAATCTCACTGGGAGCCCACGGCCACGTCGCCCACGGGCGTTCGCGGCGTGATGATGCTGACCCTGAACACGGCCCGCTCCCTCGGCGTCGATGACCGGCTGGATCCGCTGCAGAGCATCCGGGGCGGCGCGGAATACTTCGTGCGGCTGCGAGACCGCCTGCCGGAGAGCATCACCGGAGAAGACCGCACCTGGATGGCCCTCGCCGCCTATAACATGGGCCTCGGGCACCTGTACGACGCGCGCCGCCTGACGCGCACCCAGGGCGGCGACCCGAACCGCTGGGAGGATGTCCGCGAGCGCCTGCCCATGCTGTCCCAGGAAAAATACTTCAAGCACACGCGCTACGGCTACGCCCGCGGCTACCAGGCCCAGCACTACGTCGACAACATCCAGCGCTTCCTCGATACGCTCATCTGGATGGACACGCGATCGCATCCGCTGCTTGCGGAGCAAATGATCGCGGCTCCCTGAATACCGGGGGTCCTGTTTCCTTTGCCTGGCGGGTTTCCCCGCCCCGGAGGACGCGATGCAGGGCTCGGCGGGATTCCCCGGCTTCAGGATCAATCAGGGCGGTCGCCGAATGAACCGAAGCGACTGGGACTGGCCGAAGGCCAGAGGTGAGCAACTGGATAATTCGCCCATCGTGATGGAAATCGTGCGAGCCGGTCCCACCAAGCGTAGGAGAAACGAGGGAACCCGAAGGGCGACCGACCGATCCTGAAGCCGGGGAATCCCGCCGCGCCCGACCACCCGATTCCGAAGCGGGGGAAACCCACCAGGCCCAAACGCTAGCCTCGATCCGGACAGGAAACCCCACCGAGCCCGCCAACGGAGCTCGAAACCCGAAGCCGCCGACTTTGACTCAACCGGTTTTTTCGAGGTCTTCCCAGAGGCAAACGCCGGACTGCTCGCGGATGGCCGCGAGGCGCTCTTCGTGGGCGGCGATTTCGTCATGGCTGGCACGCAGCACGCGCAGGGCGGGCCGTTCACCGGCCTCGAAGCCGCCGACGAGGGTACCGGCCCCCTGCTCCGGTTCCTGCCGCAGCAACAGGTCCACCTGCCCGCCGGTCATGGCGAGGTAAACGTCGGCGAGGATCTCCGAGTCGAGCAAGGCGCCGTGCAGGGTGCGGCTCGTGTTGTCGACCTCGTAGCGTTTGCACAGCGCGTCCAGGTTGTTGCGCTGACCCGGGTGGAGATCCCGCGCGAGTTCGAGCGTGTCGATCACGGAAAAGGCCTCACGCCAGGGTCGGCCGCCGCCGGCCAGCAGCGCGTACTCGTAATCGAGAAAGCCGAGGTCGAAGGGGGCGTTGTGAATGATCAGCTCCGCGCCCTCGCAATACGCGGTGAACGACTCGGCCACGTCGGCGAAAATCGGTTTGTCCGACAGAAATTCGCGGGACAGGCCGTGGACCTCAAGGGCGCCTGGATCGATATCGCGTTCGGGGTTGATGTACTGGTGGAAGTTGCGTCCGGTCAGACGCCGGTCCACGAGTTCGACACCGCCGATTTCGATGATGCGATGCCCCTGCTCGGGCTCCAGTCCCGTGGTTTCCGTGTCGAGTACGATTTGTCTCATGGCGTGTTCCTGTTGGCGCCGCGGCAATGGCGATCACGCCGCTGCCGATTGTCGAATCCGGTCATGCGCGGCTCATTTCCGCGGAATGCCTTCCCGGGCCAGTTCATCGGCCCGCTCGTTGCCGGCGTTGCCGGCATGCCCCCTGACCCAGCGCCACTGCACGTCATGCCCTTCCAGCACCGCGTCGAGTTCGCGCCAGAGGTCTTCGTTCTTGACGGGCTTTTTCGCGGCGGTCTTCCAGCCGTTGCGCTTCCAGCCGGAAATCCACTCGGTAATGCCCTTCATCACGTAGGTCGAATCCGTGTAGATGGTGATCGGCACGGCGCGCTTCAGGGCCCGGACTCCCTCGATCACCGCCTGCAGCTCCATGCGGTTATTGGTGGTCTCCGGCTCTCCGCCGCAGAGTTCCCGGCGATGGTCGCCGTACAGTAGCAGGGCGCCCCAGCCCCCGGGGCCCGGGTTTCCGCTGCAGGCCCCGTCGGTGTACAACTCGACCCGGCTCAAACCACCGATTCCCGCTTGGCGCCGTCCCAGGCGGCACTGCTGCCCACGACCGTGCGCGGCGAACTGAAGCGCACCAGGCGAATATCGTGGCGCGCCTCGCTGCGTCGGGCCGTGATGGCGAAGCGGTCGCTGCAGGCCAGCAAAGGCCGGCGCCATCCCCGGCCGGTGGTGATGTCCAGGCCGGCAAGTCCACGACCGCGCTGGTCCTTCACCACGAATCCCATGCGCCTGAGGCGCCGATACAGCCAGTCCGGAGAGGTGGACGGCACCGCGGCGCGTTCCGCACGCCTCAGTCGACTGATGCTCAGATTTGACCGGCCCAGAATCAGAAGGTGGCTGCCTCCGGGCATGCAGCGGCGAACGTTCGCGATGGCGCGTTCATCGAAACGTTCGATCCAGTGGTGCATGACCACCAGGTCGAAAACGTCCATCTGGAACGGCAACTGGGGACCGGCGAAGGTCACCGGCAGCCACCGCTCCTCACCGCTCCGCAGTACCCGCACCGAACAGGTACCCGGCACCCCGGCCTGCGCGAGCTCGGCCGGACGCCCGCTGAGCACGAGCGCTCGCAGGGGCTGCCGTCGCTCGATGGCCTGGCGCAGCGCGTGGGCGTACCAGTCCCTCGCTTCCCGGGGTTCGGTTTCTACGACCGCGATCACGGTTTGATGCACCGTTTGACTTGGGATGGACCAGCGTTAAGCATACGTCCTTCCCGGGGCGGCTCCAAGCCGGGGCGCGCCCTTCACCACTCGCCGCCGGACAGCACACCATGACCACTGCCGATCTCACCATCGACGCCATACCCGCCTTCGACGACAACTACATCTGGCTGCTGCACCGCGGCGGGCCGGAAGCGGTGGTGGTCGATCCCGGTGACGCGGCGCCGGTCCTGGCAACGTTCAAAGACCGTGGCCTGACGCTTACCGGCGTCCTGCTTACGCACCATCACTGGGACCACGCGGGCGGTGTGCCGGACCTGCTGGAACGCTGGCCCGACGTCCCCGTTCATGGCCCCCGGGACCGACGTCTCGGCGACTGGTGCCTCCCGGTCCGTGAAGGAGACACGGTGGATCTGCCGGCCCTCGGCCTGACCTTCCGCGTACTGGATGTCCCGGCGCACACGCGCAGCCACGTCGCCTTCCACGGCCACGGCCTGCTGTTCTCCGGTGACACCCTGTTCTCCGTGGGATGCGGCCGTCTGTTCGAAGGCAGTCCTGAGGACATGCAGCGGGCCATGGACAAGCTGGCGAAACTGCCGGCGGACACGCTGGTTTACTGCGGCCATGAATACACGCTGGACAACTGCCGCTTCGCCCTCGCCGTGGAGCCGGGCAACGAGGCCCTGGTCCGCCGGGAGCACGAAGCCCGGGGGCTGCGGGAAGCCGGCGAGCGAACCCTGCCCGCCCGCCTGGGCGAGGAGCTGGCCGTCAACCCATTTCTCCGGACCCGGGAGCCGGCGGTGGTCGAAGCGGCCCGGACACACGCCCCCGACGCAGCGCCGGGCGCACCCACGATGGCCGCCATCCGGGCCTGGAAAGACCGCTTCTGAAACCGCCCCGAAACCGTAATCGCTTGAATTTTACCCGTTTGCAGGGATAATACGCGGTCACAAAAACGACAAGGAGCAGATGTGTCCCTACGTTTGATCCTGCCCCTCGCGGGGCTGGTGCTGGCCGGGTGCGCCAGTACCGGAAACCGCGGAACCACCGACATTTCCGAACCCATCGTCGACGAGGCCCTGCCGGAGCGCAGCCACACGGAGACGGTGGATGAACACCTGCCAACCCTGAAGCCCGCGCGCCGCCCTGCCGAGAGCGCCGCAGAGACCAGCGTGGCCGAGCACGTGCACGATTCGGTGTACGAGCGCATGTTGCACAGCTTCGCCCTGCCCGACTGCGCCAGCCACGAAGTCAGCCGCAACTGGGCCCAGTGGTACGCTGACCGGCCGGAGTACATGGAGCGCGTTCTGCGCCGCGCCGAACCCTGGATCTACTTCATCGTCGAGGAGATCGAACGCCGCGGCATGCCGGGAGAACTGGCCCTGCTGCCCATCGTCGAGTCGGCCTACGACCCCTTCGCATACTCCAGCGGGCGGGCCCTCGGCACCTGGCAGTTCGTCAGTGCGACGGGGCGCCAGTACGGCCTGGACCAGAACTGGTGGTACGACGGGCGTCGCGACGTCTACGCCTCCACCCACGCCGCCCTCGACTACCTCGAATACCTGCACGGATTTTTCGATGGCGACTGGCTGCTGGCGCTGGCGAGCTACAACTCCGGCGAGGGCCGCGTTTCCCGTTCCGTGAAGCGCAACGTCAAGGCCGGCAAACCGGGAGACTTCTGGAACATCCGGCTGCCCCGGGAAACCCGCGGTTACGTGCCCAAGCTGCTTGGCCTGACCTGCCTGTTCCTGAACGCCGAAGCATACGGCTTCACGCCGCCGAATACGCCCAACGAGCCGGTGATCACCACGGTGGACTTCGGCACGCAGACGGACCTGGTCCTCGTTTCCCAGAAAGCCGAACTGCCCATCGACCAGTTGTTCACCCTCAACCCGGGCTACAACCGCTGGGCCACGGCGCCGGAAGGCCCGTATCGCATCGTTTTGCCCCTGGATGCCGCTGAACGGCTGGAGTCCAACGGTATGGATGTGGCCGCGAGGGAGCTCATGCGTTGGGACCAGGTCACGGTGCAGTCCGGTGACACCCTGTCCGGCCTGTCGGCGCGCCACGACGTGCCGGTCTCCGTGCTGCGGACCGCCAACGAGATCGAGGGCGACCTGATTCGCCCGGGCCAGAAACTGCGCCTGCCGAGGGATCAGCAGATGATGGTGGATCCGCGGTACGCGGCTGCCGCCGCCGAGCTCGCGCGACTGCAATCCGGCCTGCTCGCCGCCGATCGCAAAACGCACCGCGTCCGCTCCGGCGAGAGCCTGTCGGTCATCGCGCGGCGCTACAAGGTCTCGGTTCGCGAGCTGCAGCAATGGAACAACATCCGCAATCCGAACCGCCTGCGCGCGGGACAGAAACTGACCGTGTTCCTCGCGCCGGGCCCGCAGCCAACCCGCACCGCGCAAGGCAACTACACGGTGCGCAGCGGCGATTCGCTCTGGACCATCGCCCGCAAGTACAACGTCAAGCTGGCGGACCTCATGCGTTGGAACGGCCTGGACAGTGACTCGGTCCTGCGACCGGGGCAGTCCCTGAAAATCAGCCTCTAAAGACGATCGTGCGCCGCTTCGCCCTGCCCCACGGCCTTCCGATCGCCCGGCAGACACTCGCCCTGCTGGCGCTCCTGTTGACCTGGGGCCCGGCGAAGGCCCTGGAACTGCAGGGGGAGCCGGTCCAGGGCGGCCTGATCTTCGGCGCGACCGCGCCCGGCAGCACCGTCACCCTCGACGGACGGAAGCTTCTCGTTTCCGGGGAAGGGCGTTTCCTGTTCGGTTTCGGACGCGACGACACGGGCAGCGTCACCCTCGAGGTGCAGCCGCCCGACACTGACCCGGTGACCCGTGAGATCACCATTGCTCCGCGGGAATACAACATCGAACGCGTGGACGGGCTGCCGCCGGCCACGGTCACTCCACCGCCCGAAGTCATCGAACGTACGCGGCGTGAGGCCGCCCTGGTGGCCCAGGCGCGCACACGCCGCGACAACCGCACGGACTGGGCTGCGGGGTTCACCTGGCCGGCCCAGGGTCGTCTGAGCGGCTTCTACGGCAGCCAGCGCGTGCTCAACGGCGAACCGCGCCGCCCCCACTACGGTGTTGATGTCGCCGCCCCCACGGGCACCCCGGTACTCGCTCCGGCGCCGGGCATCGTCACCCTTGCCGAGCCGGACCTCTACTTTTCCGGCGGCACCCTCATCATCGATCACGGCCAGGGCCTCAGCAGCACCTTCCTGCACCTGAGCGCGGTCAGCGTCGCCGTCGGTGACACGGTGAACACGGGGGACAAGATCGGGGAAATCGGCGCCACCGGCCGCGCCACGGGACCGCACCTGGACTGGCGCATGAACTGGTACGACAAGCGTGTCGATCCCCAGCCGCTGGCCGGGGACATGCCCGTCGAATAGGTCGTCGAGAATCGCCTGGACCCGGACCGGGCCAGGCGCCGGCTTCAGTCCGTGGAGTGATCCAGCCGCACGGGCGACCCAGAACCGGGGACGAAACCGCCCTCCACGCCCTTGGTCACCACCGACACCGCGTTGTGCGGATGCAGGCTTTCGTAGTGCGTGCAGCGCGCCCAGAAGTCCAGGATGCGTTCATCCCGGTCCAGCGCGGACTTGATGCGCCGACCGGAATCCTCGCAGAACATCAGGTTCTGCCCGTTCAGCAGGGCGAAGGCCTGCTCGTCCTCGCGCTTGACCGTCGATTGCACCGGCGTTTTGAGCGCACCTTCCACCAGGTCGATGAGCTCGACGATCGGAAACAGCTGGAAGCTCGGCTTGAGCCGTACGCGAAGTTCGGCGGCGCTGCGCTGGCTGTGCGGTGTGGCGACAATGCCCTGCTCGCTGCCGAGCCAGGCCTTGACCGCTTCGAAGTCCAGTGCCTCACCGGCCTGGAAATCTTTCTCGAACTGCTCCTGGATCAGCTGCCGGGCGAGCGCCGCGGAGCACGGGCAGGTGCTCGAGTAGAGGATCTCCAGCCCCATCTCCAGGCTGAACTCCTGGTCTTCCATGATCCCGATCATGCTGACCGGGTAGCGGCGCCAGCCCTCGTTGTCCGAGGCCAGTGCCGGGCGGCGCACGACGTAGTCGAAATCGACGCGCACCAGGGCCCGATCGCTCAACCCCTCGTGGGAATCGAGGAACGAGCGCAGGATCTGACGAAGCGTCGCCGGGCTCAGGGTGCGATCACGGAACGCCTGGTCCAGGTGCAGGTAGAGACGGGACATGTGGATGCCCTTCTCTTCCGGATTCACCAGGTTTACGTAGGCGGTCACGATGGCCGTGGACTGGATCGTGTTGCCGCGGTCGTCCTCGATGCGCACGGGCACCTCGATCTCGTTCATGCCCACCCAGTCCAGGGTGCCGCCCACGTCGGGCTGAAGCTCGTGGGCGATGTCGGGCATTTGTCGGACGCTGTTTTCTTCGGTGCTCATGCTCAATAACCTGAGGTGCCTTCCGGCTCGTGCGGGGTGGCGAAACGCCGTGAAGCCCGTTAGGTCTGGGCGCGGCGTGACGAAATCAAGGTGAATTGTCACGGGTTCCACGCAATTATCCGTGAAATCGGGCCGTACCGCCACGAAACGACGGCGTGATGCCCTTCCCTCCCGCCCACCGTTGCGGTACCATGCGCAGCCTTCCCGCCCGCGGGAAGACGTCGGGGCGTAGCGCAGCCTGGTAGCGCACCACAATGGGGTTGTGGGGGTCGGAGGTTCAAATCCTCTCGCCCCGACCAAGAAAACCAACGGCTTGCACCGGCAACGGTGCGAGCCGTTTTTCGTTATGGCACGGGACTGATGGGCCCGCTATGCTTTCTGTTTTCATCCAAGGGAATGGAAATGGAACAATCCTGGATTATCGCTGCCGGCGCGGGAGCGCTTCTGCTGATCGCCATCGTCTGGCTGGTCGCACGAGGCCGTAAGAAAAAGAGCGGCGAAGGTGAACCGGAGGCCATGGGAAGCGGCGAGGTCCGGCTGACCGAACCCACCCTCGACCCCGTCACCGATCCGTCCGGCCCGGAGGAGAGCAACGACGCGACTGCGGACGTGGCGCGGGACGCTGTATCCGCGGCCGCCGAACCGGCGGACCCCGAGCAACCGGATCCCGATCCCGTCGCCGAAGACGAACCGTACACGCTGCCTGACCTGGACGAGGCCGTTGAAACCGACGAGCCGGAAAAACTCGA
>JAZBOL010000096.1:0-188616 GCA_036351115.1 Lysobacterales bacterium
AAAAGACGCCTGGATCAATCGCAGTAATCGGGCATCTTCCTTGGCACGCATGGAAACCGGGTTGTTCAGCCAAGCGTAGTATCCGCTTCGAGCGACACCCAGCAAACGACACATTGTCTGGATGCTATGTTCTTCCTGGTTCGCCTTGATGAACTCATACTTGCGCCTGACCTCGCTCGCTTCCGTTTTTCTGGCCACACAAAATTCCTATCAAATCTGAAGTATTGGCTAATGTGTCCATAAAAACCTGGTATCTCCAAGTTGGTGGATCACCTTCGCCCCATTGGGCATGGATCGAAAATGTGGACAGGAGCCCAGCTGCAATTAGGGCAACGAAGTAGTTGCGATTCTGTTCGCGGCTCATCTCTCCAACCCCTTTCCGCTCTCCGCACCGCATGCTTTTCGCGCATCCGATTGAACTGACGAGGAGATTTCCGCCACCTCGTAGTCGAGACGAACGAGTAGGCGATTGGACAATCGCGCTGCCTCGCCCGACTGGTAGCCGCAGCTCAATGCGAGCTGAACCAAGTAGAAGGCCTGTTCAAGATCGTCAGTAAGCTTTTGTCCTGTCGACGAACTGTTCGACAGCTGCCTGGCCATCAGAAAAAGCGCCTCAGGTGAACCAGCTTGAGCGGCGCTGTACAAGAATTTGTCGACGTTACGCTCGTAAGCGAGCATGGATGACTCATCAAGCAAGTCCGGGGAAACTGAGGGCGGCAAGTTCTTTGCGTAATACAGAATTGCCGGAATGTAACCGTCCTCTGACAAAAAGATCAGTTGGTCCTCCGACGACTTTGCATCCAAAACATTTTTAGTCTCGCAACGTTCGATCTGTTTTTGACGCTTTGCGAGCTGCTCATCACTCACGCCCGGAAACTTTTCCCCTGATTCAGTCTTGAAGTCCCAGCTTTCCAGCAGCCTGAAGCATTCGTAACCTCTGGTGGCTTGATCGAACAAGCGCCTCTGCGCTTCTGCAACTTCGCTCAAATGGTCCGACTTACGCGCGTCAACCCCAGCGAAATGAAATTGGTGTGGGACAAAAGACCCTGCTGATGCTTCTATAGTCATGCATACAGCGACAGCGCTCATTAACACCCAAGTCAAATATCTCCTCATATCTGGAACCTCGCTTACTGCTGGAAACCTCATAGATCATAGATAAGAACGAGAACAATCCTGCTTCGCCTTGAAGCGCAAAATCGATCTGCAGTTCGCCGACATCAGGCGATGGGCGTAAGCCGCGTCAAGCTGGCACCCCGCGTCCTTTAGGCGTGGGCCCCAACAGGCGCTATGCTGTGTCCAACTCAAAACAGGGGCTAACCGTTGTGAAGAAATTGCTTGCCGTGGCGCTACTGGGCCTGATGCTTGCCGGGTGTTCGGGCGTGCCGTTGACCAGCTATGGCAAGCTGGCGCGGCTGGACCCGATGACGGCGGAGCCGCGGGACTTGCGGGTCGCGGTCATGACGAGCGATGCGGTGGACCTGACGCCGGGCAAGGTGGACCTGGTCATGTCCTACCTGGCCGAGGATGGCAGTCTCGATGAATCCCACAGCCTCGTGGTGCGGCCGGACGACACACCGGCTTTTTCTTCCCGGCTGACCCGCGACCTCGAGCCCGGATTTGCCGTGGACACCTTCGAGCTCTCGGCGGCCAATGCGGACACCATGCGCGGGTTTCAGCAGCGCGTGCGTAACTTCAAGGCGGGTGACGGTGAGGGCGAAGGCACGCTATCGGTCTCCGTCAACGGCTTTTGCACGACCCGCGACGCGGCCGCTGAAGACCTGCCCTTCGCCGTCTATCTCAAGACCTCGCCGGAGGACGATTTCTTCCCCATGCTGCGGGGCGACCTGAAGGAGCTGTTCGCGGACAGTGGCGCCGACGCCTCGCAGATTCCGCGGTGCGGCGAAGACGCCTGAAGGCCGATCCGGCCAGGACGCGACGCCCTAGCCCTCGAGTCGCTCGATCTGCGCGCGGGCGGCCTCGAGCAGGGTGATGGCCTCCTCCAGCTCTGAGGAATAGAGATCACCGAGGAAAAAGGAGCGCATGATCAGCGCGCGGCGCGCCTCCTCGTCTTCCGTGATGCTCCCGATGAGCGTGCGCCCGGCGTTTCTCGGGTCCGACATGAGCGCCAGCATCTCCTCGATCGTGAGGTTGCTGCCCATGTGCCCCTCGAGCTGCTCCTGCGACTTGTTGACGGCGAGCATCTCCTCGTCGATCTCTTCCTGGATTCGGGGGAGGCTGGCGATTTCCGCCCGTAGCGAACGGTCCGGCACCACGGCCAGGAAGCCGCCCTCGATGAACGCGGTCACGGCGCCCTGCTGCAGGCGCACGAGGTTGTAGTCCGTGAATTTCGCGAGCTCAGCGACCCGCTCCGGGCTCAGGGTCGCGACGTCCTCGGGCGCCAGGCGGACGATCTCGAAGCCGGCCGCCGCCACGCCCCGGTTGTGCGCCACCGCCTCCTCGAGGATGGCGATGTTGCGGTCGATCTCCAGCGTGACCGCGTCCAGGGCGTCGAGCATCTGCCGGTACTCCCGGCGCTCCTCCCACCAGGCGTCCAGCGCGAAGGCCGCCAGGATGGCGGCCAGGATGGCAATGGAGGCGCGCGCCATGCGCGCCACGCGGTCGAAAAGGGTGGAAAAGCGGTCCTTCATCAAACCACCCTGGCCGGGATCAGCGATGAACTGAAGCAGCCGCCTCAGTCCTCCGGCTCGGTCGCGGCCTGGCGGCGCCCGGCGTGGTCCACTTCCCAGGGCGGCAGGTCTTCCTTGCCCTCCACCAGGAAATGATCCATCCAGCGCTTCAGGCGCAGGGCGTAATCCATCTGGGATGCCGCGTTGCGGTTGCCGTGGCCTTCATTGGGGTAATAGACCAGGCGCACCGGCGTGTCCGTGCGCACCTTCACGTTGCGGTACATCTCCAGTGACTGGCTGGGGTGCACCCGGGTGTCCTTTTCCCCGTGCAGGATCAGCAGCGGCGTCTCGACCTGGCCGGCGTAGTAGATGGGGCTGCGCTCGAGCATCCACATCCAGTCTTCCCAGGGCCAGGCGCGGGAGTGCACGTTGTACATCTCCGTGGGGATGTCCGTGGTGCCGAACTTGGAAATCTGGTCCGAGATGCCGACGAACGCGACCGACGCGGCGAAATGCTCCGTCAGGGCGCTGGCGCCCCACATGGAGGCGTAGCCGCCGTAGGAGCCGCCGGTGATGCCGGTGCGGTCCGGATCCGCCAGTCCTTCCTCGACGAAGTGCTGCTTGGCGTCCACGATGTCATCGAACTCGGGGCCGGCGTAATCGTTCTGCCCCGCCTTGGAGAACTCGACGCCGCGCCCCGTGCTGCCCCGGTAGTTGGGGTAGACCAGGAGATAGCCTTCGGCCGCCATGGCCTGGGCGGGGCCGGCATAGCGGTCCAGCCAGCCGTTCGAGTAGTGCGCCTCCGGCCCGCCGTGCACCACCATGACGGTCGGTGCGCCCCGCCGCGGTACACGGCCTTCGGGATAGACGACGATGGCGTCGAGCGCCAGTCCGTCACGCGCCGTGTAGGTCACCACGTCCTGGCGCGCCAGGCGGCGGTTCGACAGCCACGGGTTGGAGTCCGTCAACCGCATCAGCTCACCACCGGGGCGCATCAGGTACACCTCCGTCGGATGCGCGGGGCTGTCGGCCACCACCGCCGCAGTCGGCTGGCCCGGACGGGCGTCGATGCTGCGAATGATGGGCGTTCTCGGCGGCTCACCGGTGGGCGTGGACGGCTCGTCGATGGCCACGATGTCCTGCTCGGTCCAGGCACCGCGGCTGCCGACCCAGGCAATATTGTCGGCATCGACCCAGCGGAAGTCCTCTACCTGGCCCAGGTAGTTGGGCACCAGGTCGCGCTTTTCGCCGCCGGAGGCGGAGGCGACATACAGGCGGCCCTCGGAGGGGTCGTGAATGTCCTCACCGCCGATCCAGGCGACCTTTTCGCCGTCCGGCGAAAAGGCGAAGCTGCCGAGCTTGCCCTGGTGGCCCAGGCGGTCCTCCACGTCGCCGTCCTCGGCGTCCACGATAACGATGTCCCGGGACATGAGCTCGTCGTCCACCTGGGGCGTGGGCGCCAGCGCCACGGCCAGCCGCTCGCTCTCCGGACTCCAGTCGAAACCGGAGGCGGAGCCGTTCAGTTCGAGAGGCGCTGCCTCCCCAGACTCGAGGTCGAGCACCCAAACCAGCGTCGCTTCGTCGGATTCCTCGTAGACCCGGGCGTTGAAGCCCAGGGCCGCCAGCTCCTTGTCCCGGGGATCCGCCGGCGTGGTGGCCAGGTAGGCCAGGCGCGTACCGTCCGGTGACGGGGCGAGGCTGCTCACGCCGGTGCCCGGCGCGTAGATCGCCTGCGGACCGCCGCCGTCCACGGGCATGCGGTAGATCACGGGCTGCTCCATCTCCTGGTCCAGCTTGCCGGTGAAAAACAGCGCCGACCCGTCCGCGGACCAGGCCACGTCGCTGATGGACACCTTGCCCTCGGCATAGGAGCGGCTGACCCCCTCCGTGCTGACCACGTGCAGCTCGGACCAGGCGGCGCCGTCTTCATCGACGTAGGGCGTGCGGGGCACGGACAGCAGGTAGGCGATGGAGTCGCCGTTGGGGCTCATGACCGCCCGGCTTACGCGGCGCAGGCCGATGGTCTCTTCCAGGGTGAGTCCGACGTCCGGCGTTTCCTGGGCCTGGACGGGGACCGGTCCGACCGCGGCAATTGCGGCGCCGAGCGTCACGGCCAGCAGGCACAGGCCGGTGGAGAATCGGGGGTGCTTCATACGGGGCTCCTGGTGTCTTGGTCTTGGCGTCTGTTGCGGGGCGACGGGACGAAACGGGGTTCGGGTCGGCGCCTCGCGACAACCGGCGAACATAGCACGACCGGATCAAAAATGGGTGGATTCGGCAGGCCAGGGTGAGGGTTTGACCGGGACCGAACGAGTCAAACGCCTGTCCTCGGGGGACAAGCCGGTGGCATCGGCCGCTGGCAGACTGCAGGCTGGACCCCGACCGGACCTGTCGCCTTGATCCATTCCAAGCAACGCATCTTCAGCCGCTTTGCGGCATCCGCGCTGTTCACCACCTTCGCGTGGGTGGCCGGCACCAGCCTCGCCGCTGCCCAGGACGCACCGGGCACCGAATCGGCCGTCGCGCCGGAGGCGCCCCACGTGCGCTACTTCGGCTTCTACGCCAGCGCCATGGCGCACTGGAACTTCACCCGGGACCTGGCGCCCTTCACCAACCTCACCTGGATTCACGTGGGATCCGGCGACCGTCCCGTGGATGGCGCCCGCGAGACGGTGGAGCGGCTGCAGGAGGCCCGGGAGGCCGGCGTGTCCGCCGTGCTGAGCCTGGAGCCCTTCCTGTTCGCCGATGCGAAAGGCACGCCGAGAAGCGATGCGGACATCGAGGCCTTCCTGGTCGAGCTGCGGGCGCGCATCGAGGAAGCGGAGCTGCTCGACAGCGTCGCCCTGCTCTATCCGAAAGACGAACCCTTCCGGGAATTCCGCCGTGCGCGCGACCCGAGTTTCTGGTCCGAGTACGTGACCGGAGAGGTCTACGACGAGATTTTCGCCGACCTGACCCGGGTGAACGAGCACCTCGAAACCGTGTTCCCGGAAATTCCCATCGGCGCGATCCTCTCGGGCCTGGAACTGCATCACCGCTTTTTTCGCATCCCCGAAAGCTACGACTGGGTGGGTTTCTCCTGCTACGACAACCTGTTCGAGGCCTGCGAGGGGCGTTCCTTCGTCCAGCACTACGGCCGCCTGCTCGCGAACATGACCCCCGAGCAGCGGCTCATGGCGGTGCCCGAAACCTGGGCGCGCAACGGGCACCTGGAGCGGGACGACTGGCCCGAACGCCTGGGCCAGCGCCTGGCGCACCACTGGGAGATCGTCATGGCGGAACCGCGCTTCGTGGCGGTGGTGCCGTTCCTGTGGAGTTTCGAAGCGGCGGGCGAGACGCCGGGCATCGGCATGGACCGTTTCGGCGAAACCTGGGATGAGCGCACGGACGGGGCCGGAAGCCGATTCCTGACGCAGCTCATCGAGGTGGGCCTGCAGGTCAAGGAGGGCACGGCGCGCTATCCCAACCTCGACTGGCACGAGACCGAGCCGCACCCCGCGCGCGCCGAGACGCCGGAGACGGGGCAGATCCTGGCGGTTTCCGCAGACGGCCGTGTGACCGCGCAGGCGCTGGACCCGGCCCTGCCGCACAAGAACCTGCGCACGCGCCTGTCCCTGGAGGACGGCCAGGGGCGCCTGCTGTACCGGAGCCCGGTCCGGCGCACGGACCTGGCCCTGGCCCTGCCGGTTCGCGACACGCCGGAAAACGGCGTGCTGCCCGGCACCCACGGCATTGAATGGACCCTGCCCCCGGCACTGGTCGCCGGTTACGCGGGCGAGGACCTGACCCTGGTGCTCACCGTGTTCGCCGACGGGCCCGGGGTGCGGCCGGTCTTTGACGACCGGCGCGCGTTCAGGCCCGTGGCGCCCGAGGGCGAGTGGTTTCGCTTCCTCGGCCCCCTGTTTCACCCGGACTTCTGGAACGAGCCCCTCGATGCACGGCCCCTGCTGGGACCGCTTCCTCCGGGCTGACGGCCCAGGAGCGCCGGCGCGTCAGGACGGCTTGCGGAACTTCAGCGTCATGCGGTTCGATTCGCCGATGGCCTCCATGGCCTCGCGTCCCTCCGGGTCCTCGCGGGTCGTGGCCAGGGTCGGCGGCAGGCGCCAGACCACGTCGCCTTCGGCCGGCTGATCCTGCGGGTTTTCGTTGATGTCGCTGTCTTCCACGAACTCGAAACCGGCCGCCTCCATGTGTTCGATGATGAAGGCCTTTTTCAGGTAGCCGCCGGAACCGGTGGCGAAGTCGTCAGGCATGTCGGGACGCGCCTCGTGCTGGACCACGCCCAGCACACCGCCGGGCTTCAGCACGTCGTATACGTCTTCGATCGCCGCGGTCAGGAATCCGCCCTGGTCCTCGAAGCGGGCCAGGTTGTGCAGGGCGCGGATCATCACGACGGCGTCCGCCGTGCCTTCCATGGCTTCCGGCAGGCTGCCGAGCTGGAAGGCCGTCACGGGGGCGCCGCCTTCGACCCAGCCGTTGGCCTCGGCGGACCAGTCCTGGACCCAGGTCTTCTTGGCTTCCAGGCGCTCGTCGCTGAAGAAGCCGAACAGGGGGAACATGTCCATCGCGTAGTCGGCGCCGATGAGCGCACCGTCGGGCCCCAGGTAGTCGATGAGAATCTTGCTGTACCAGCCACCGCCAGGCAGGGCCTCCACCACGGTCATGCCGGGCTCGATGCCGAAGAACGCGAGGGTTTCCGCCGGGTGGCGGGCCGCATACCGCGCCTGGACTTCTTCCGGTTGGGCGCCGAGCACGGCGTCGAGCCGTTCCTCGTCGACTGCCAGGGCGCCAGACGCGCCGGCCAGGGACAGGGTGGCCGTAAGGCCGGTCAGGCAGAAGCGGCGGGCCGCCTGGCCCAGGGAGAAGGTGTTCAGGGTCATGATCAGGACTCCGGATCGGGGAACGGCCAACCATGGTGTCCGAGCGCCCGGCGCGGGTCAATCGCCGTGAACCGCTGCGGCGGTCCGCCGAGCGAAACTTTCGACAGGCGGTTCCCGTATCATGGCGGGCCAGCCCCGAGAAATGCCGCGTTGACCGCCCTGAAACCCGCCGTGAAACAACCGCGCTCCAACCCAGCCCATCCACGAAAGGCGCGGCCGTGACCCACGGCGCCCAAACGCGGGCACAGGCGCTTGTCCGGCAAGGCATGGCCCGCCAGCAGGCCGGCGACCTCGATGGCGCCGCGGCCTGCTACCAGGACGCCCTGGCGCAGGACCCGGCCAACGCCGATGCCCTGCACCTGTCCGGGCTCGTCGCCCTGCAGCAGGGCGATCCCGACGAGGCCGTCATCCGCATCCAGAAGGCCGTGGACCGGGTTCCCGACCACCCCGTGCTGCGCAACAACCTCGGCCTGGCGATGCACCGGGCGGGCACGCTGGTAGCCGCAGCGGGACAGCTCCAGAAGGCGCTGGAACTCAAGCCCGGCTACGCCGGCGCCCATATGAATCTCGGGGCCGTGTACTCGGACCTGGGGGACCGGGAGGGGGCGCTCGAGCAGGGCCTCGAGGCGGTGGACCTCGATCCGGAGCGCAGCGAAGCCTGGTTCAACCTCGGACTGTTTTTGCTCGACCGGGTCGAGCTGCCCCAGGCCATGGAGGCGTTCCGCCGGGCACTGGCCATCAACCCGAAGTACGCCGCGGCGGCGACCAGCCTGCTGTACTGCCTGCATCTCGGCGAGGGCCTGGACCCGGACGATGTCGCCGCGGAGCATCGGCGCGTGGCGGCGGCGGTGTACGGCTCGCCCCCGGAACGACCCCCGCTCCGGCAACGCGACACCGGCGAGCCGCTGCGCGTGGGCTACGTGTCCGGCGATTTTCGCCGCCACGCCGTCAACCATTTCTTCGAGCCCCTGCTCAGCCACCACGACCGGGAGCGCTTCGAGATTCACTGCTACAGCGACACGGTGGACACCGACGAGGTGACGGACCGCCTCATGGGCCTGGCCGATCACTGGCTCGACGCCCGCGGCCTCGAGGATGCCGCCCTGGCGGAACGGATTCGCAAGGACCGCATCGATGTGCTCGTGGATCTCGCCGGCCACACGAAGGGCAACCGTCTCGGCGTGTTCGCGCAGCGGCCCGCGCCGCTTCAGCTCGGCTGGCTGGGCTATCCCGGCCACCCCGGCCTCGAGGCCATCGACGCCCAGCTGGTTGACGCCACCACGCTGGAGGGCCTGGCGGATACGCCGGCGGCAGAAAGCCCGGCGGCGCGGGGCCTCGTGGCCCTCAACGGGCCGTTTGCCTGCTTCGCCCCGGCAGAAACCGCTCCTGAGGTCACGCCGCCGCCGGTACTCGAACGCGGCGCGATCACCCTGGGTTCGCTCCACAAGCTGGAAAAGATCGGGCCCGAGGTGATCGGGTGCTGGGCGCAGGTGCTGAAGGACCTGCCCAACGCCCGGCTCCTGCTCGTCCGCGATCATCTGGACGCCTGGCAGCGACGGCGCCTGCTCGGCCAGTTCCTGGACCAGGGCATCGACCAGTCACGGCTCGAACTGATGCCCGGCCGGCCGGAGGGCGGCAGCTTCCAGGAATTCTGGGCCGAGATCGACATCTACCTGGACACGTTTCCCTGGAGCGGCCACACCATGGCGTGCCACGCGCTGTGGTGCGGCGTACCCGTCGTCACGCTGGCGGGCGCCAGTCATGCATCGCGCATGGTCGCGAGCCTGCTCACCACGCTGGAATTGCCCGACTGCATCGCCGGGGACATCGACACCTACCGCTCGGCGGTCGTGCGCCTGGCGGAAAACCCGGCCGCCCTGGCCACGCTGCGACGGGAGCTTCGCAACCGCATGAGCCAATCGGCCCTGACCGACGCGGCCGGGTTCGCCCGCCGTTTCGAAGCCAGGATCGCGGAACTCCTCGGTTCGCTTGATCAGCGTTCACCGGTGGACTAGGGTCCGGCCATAACACCGGAGGACACGCGAGGCAGGGAGGCAACCGTGAAAGCAAGGCACATCATCGGCATCGTGGTTCTGGCGCTCGCCGTGCTCGCCATCGGGCCCATGGTCATGGGTGCCGGCGTGCAGTTCGAGGAAGCGCCGCTGTCGGCCGGATGGTTCGCCTTATTGGCGTTCGCCGTGCCTGCCGGTTTTTTGACGCTGGTGGGTGCGCTGATCGTCGGTCCGGGTTACCGGCTGCAATCGGCGGCCTGGACCCTGATCGCCGGTTCCGGCTACGCCGGCTTGTTGCTCGTGACCATCCTGCCGATGATGTCGTCTCCGGAATGGCAGGAGATGATGACCGCCCTGCAGGCCCGGCAGGACGGGCCCGCCGCGAATTTTTCCGTGGCGCCGGGCCGACCGGCCAGTCTCATCGGCCTGCTCGTCACACTCGGGGTGGCGGGTCTGCTGCTGGCGCGGCGGAACCGGCCAGAATCCGGCGGCGATACCCTGTTCCCCGCCACGCATCACGGCGTGCACGGGCTGCAGGGCCGCCCGCTCTCCGTGACCCTCATTTCCCTGTTCCTCGTGGTCCTGGCGGGCGTGGGCCTGCTGGGCTGGGTGAGCAATTACGGCTTCGATTCCGAGGCCTTGGCCGTGGTCGAAGACGTGTACGGCGAACAGGACGGCTGGAAAGCCTGGTCCGGCCCCATGGTGATGCTCGTGTGGCTCGTGTGCGGTATGTTCCTCTGGCTTGGGGCCAACTGGGCCCGCTGGCTGCTTGTCGGCTCACTGCTTCTGGCCACGATGTACGGCGTCTTTTCCTCGCAGACGGGCTGGCTTTTACCGGTGAGGCTGGTCTGGCTGGCCGTTTTCGGCTATTTCCTGTTCTATCGCGAACCGGCGCGCCGCTGGTTCGGGAGCCAGGAAAACCCCTCGGACCCGACGTTCAAGGCGTAATGAGGTAACCCATCGGGCGTTCGCCAGCAGACCGACTCCCGCGATCAGCCGAGGCCGCCCGCGGCGGCGGCCAGTTCGTGGAGTGCACCCAGGTTTCGGCTAGCCAGCAGGTCCGGCGGCGTCAGCCAGGAGCCGCCCACGCAGGCCACCTGCGGCGCGGCGAGGTAGGCCGGTGCGTTCTCCGGGGTGATACCGCCGGTGGGGAAGAAGCGCGTCTCCGGCAGCGGCGCGGACAGCGCCTGGATCATCTTCAGCCCACCGGCCAGCTCCGCCGGAAAAAACTTCACGAGGGTGTAGCCCCACTCGCGCAGCGCCAACACCTCGGCGGCGGTCACCGCGCCGGGGACGAAGGGCAGCTGATGGTCCATGGCGGCGACACAGAGGCTGTTGCTGTGACCCGGACTGACGGCGAAGCGGGCCCCCGCATCGATCACCCGGGGAATCTGTTCCCGGTCCCGGACGCTGCCGGCGCCGACGACCAGGTCCGGCACGTCGCGGGCGATCCGCTCGATGCAGGCCAGGGCGGCCTCGGTTCGCAGCGTGATTTCGATCGCCGGCAAACCGGCCGCCAGGAAAACTTCCGCCAGGGGCGCGGCGAACGCCACGTCGTCCAGCACAACCACGGGTACAACGCGGGCACCCGCCAGGATGTTCGATGCGTCCATCAGCGAACCTCCTCGAAGATGCTCGCGCCGGCCTCGGCGCCCGAAGCCTGGCGACGGAACGCGGAAAACAGGTCGCGGCCCATACCCCGGTGCTGGCTTGCCAGATCCGGATGCTCGACCGGCCGATCCTCGAGGGCCCCGTCCAGCGCTTCGACCCTCAGCACCCCCGCCTCCGCATCGATGGTGACGAGGTCGCCGTCGCGGATGCGGGCGAGGTTGCCCTCGCAGAGCGCTTCCGGCGTCGTGTGGATGGCCGCCAGGACCTTGCCCGAGGCCCCGGACATGCGCCCGTCCGTCACCAGGGCAACCCGCTGCCCCTGGTTCTGCAGGATGCCCAGGAAGGGGGTGAGCTTGTGCAACTCCGGCATGCCGTTGGCGCGCGGGCCCTGGTACGGAACCACGGCGACGAAGTCACCGGTCAGCTCCCCCGCCTGGAACGCCGCTTTCAGGGCATCCTGGCTGTGGAACACGCGCGCCGGCGCCGTGATCCGCCGCAGTTCGGGCTTGACCGCGGAGACCTTGACCACGGCCCGGCCGAGGTTGCCCTGTACCAGGGTCGTGCCGCCCTCGGCGTCGAAGGGCCGCGCCACGGGACGCAGGATGTCCTCGTCCATGCTCTCGCCGGCCACGTCCCGCCAGCGCAGCGCGCCGTCTTCCAGGACCGGCTCGGCCAGGAACTTCGACAGGCCCCGACCCCGGAACGTCAGCACGTCCTCGTGGATCAGGCCGGCCTCCAGCAGTTCGCGCATGACGAAGCCCAGGCCGCCGGCCGCGTGAAAGTGGTTCACGTCGGCGACGCCGTTGGGATACACGCGGGCGAGCAGGGGCACGACCGATGACAGGTCCGCGAAATCCGTCCAGTTGACCTGGATGCCTGCCGCCTGGGCGATGGCCACGATGTGCAAGGTGTGGTTGGTGGACCCGCCGGTCGCGAGGAGGCCGGCGATGCCGTTGACGATGGCCTTTTCGTCCACGATCTCGCCGATGGGCCGATAAGCGTGCCCGGCCAGCTTCGTGGTCCCGAGCACGGCCTCCACCGCCGCCTCGGTCAGCGCATCGCGCAGGGGTGTGCCCGGATTGACGAAGGACCCGCCCGGCAGCTGCAGGCCGAGAAACTCCATCATCATCTGGTTGCTGTTCGCCGTGCCATAAAAGGTGCAGGTGCCCGGGGCGTGGTAACTCGCGCATTCGGCTTCGAGCAGCTCCGCACGCCCGACCTGGCCGGCGGCGAAGGCCTCGCGGACCCGGGCCTTTTCCGGATTCGGCAGCCCCGAGGGCATGGGCCCCGCGGGCACGAACAGGATGGGCAGGTGGCCGAAGCTGAGGGCGCCGATGAGCAGCCCCGGCACGATCTTGTCGCACACGCCGAGGCAGAGTGCGGCATCGAACATGTCGTGGCTCAGCGCGACGGCGGTGGACAGGGCGATCACGTCCCGGCTGAACAGGCTCAGGTCCATGCCGTCCTGGCCCTGGGTCACCCCGTCGCACATGGCGGGCGTTCCGCCGGCAAACTGCGCCACGGCCCCGGCCCGGGTGGCGGCGGCCTTGAGCCGCTGCGGGTAATCGGCGAAGGGCTGATGGGCGCTGAGCATGTCGTTGTAGGCCGAAACGATCCCGATGTTCGGCACCTGGTCGCCCTGCAGGGCCTCCTTGTCCCCCGCCCCGCAGGCGGCAACGCCGTGGGCCAGGTTGCTGCATCCCAGCCCCGCCCGGGCCGGGCGGTCGCCGGCGGCGCTGCGGATGCGCTCCAGGTAGGCCGTCCGGCTGTCCCGGCTGCGTTCCGCAATGCGGCGGGTCACGGCTTCGACGGTCGGATTGAGGGGTGTGGTCATAAGCTTTCCTGCAACGTATGGATGGTCGCTGATTACGGCATGTCGGGGGGGCGAGCCGGGGCTCAGGGCGCCCAGGCGATGCGAACCGGTGTCCGGACCTGTCCCAGCAAGGCCTGCACGGGGTAGCCGCCCCGGCCTTCCGCGGCGTCCTCCAGCACGGACCGCTTGGCTTCGCCAAAGGCGAGGAGCACCAGGGAACGGGTTTTCACGAGCGTGTCGAGGGTCAGGCTGATGCGCGCATGGGGGCTCGCCGCCGTGCGGACCGGCAGGCAGCGGTGGGGGCCCGGCAAGGCCAACCCGAGCTCCAGGTCCGCGAAATCGGGAAAGAGACTGGCGAAGTGCCCGTCGGCGCCCATGCCCAGAAGCACGCTGGCAAAAGGCGCGGGTTCGGCGGCCAGGCGCCGGTCGAGGGCCTCACACATACCGTTCACGTCGAGGCCCTCCCGGTATACGGGCACCACTTCGGCGCGGGCAGCCTCCCCGGTAGCCAGCGTCCGACGCACCATGGCCTCGTTGCTGTCCCCGTGGTCCGGCGGCACGCAGCGTTCATCACTGAGAAAAACGCTGACCCGCGACCAGTCCAGGGGTGTCTGGGACAGCGCGCCGAAGCAGTGCATCGGCGTGCTGCCCCCGCTGACGACGAGGGACGCGCTCTCGGATCCCCCGAGGGCCTCGGTGAGCGTTCTCGCGATCCAGTCCGCGACCGCCTCGGACGCGGTCAGCCGGTCACCGAATTCATGGAAGTTGTCCATCATCGCTCAGTCCTCCGGGAGCCAGCCGTGGCCGTCCCGATCAAGAAGCACGGAGGCGCCGATGGGCCCCCACGTCCCGGCGGCGTAGTTTTCGGTTTTCTGCCCGGCCGCTTCCCAGCCTGCGATGATGCCGTCCACCCACCGCCACGCGGCTTCGACCTCGTCACGGCGCATGAACAGGGCCGTGTTGCCCCGCAGCACCTCCACGAGCAGGCGTTCGTAGGCGTCCGGATAGTGAATGCCGAACGCTTCTTCGAAGCTCAGGTCCAGGGCCACCGGCTTGAGGCTGAAGCCCCCCGGGCCCGGTTCCTTGGCCATGAAGCTCAGCTCCACGCCCTCGTCCGGCTGCAGCCGGATGGACAGGCGGTTCGGCTCCAGCGCGCCGGTGAGATCGGAGAAGATCGAGTGCGGAACCTCCTGGAACTGCACGATGATTTCCGAGTGCTTTTTCTTCAGGCGCTTACCCGTGCGCAGGTAGATGGGCACCCCGGACCAGCGCCAGTTGTCAATTTCGAGCTTGAGGGCCACGAAGGTTTCCGCGCCGAGGTCCTGCACGTCCGGCGAGGCCGCCTCGAGTTCCTCGACGTAGCCGGGCACCGCCTTGCCCGCAATGGCGCCCGCCGTGTACCGGCCCCGCACGGTGTTCGTTTTGACCTGTTGTTCGCCGATGGGCTTCAGGGCCCGCAGGACCTTGAGCTTCTCGTCCCGGATCGCGTCCTGGTCAAGGCTGCTGGGCGGCTCCATCGCCATGAGACACACGAGTTGCATCATGTGGTTCTGGACCATGTCCCGCAGGGCGCCGGTGTTGTTGTAGAAGGCCACCCGGTCGCCCACCCCGAGGTGCTCCCCCACCGTAATCTGAACGTGATCCACCACGCCCCGGCCCCAGATGGGTTCGAACAGGGAGTTGCCGAAACGCAGCGCCAGCAGGTTCTGTACCGTCTCCTTGCCCAGGTAGTGATCGATACGGAAGATCTGATTTTCCTCGAAGCAGCGCCCGACTTCGTCGTTGATTGCTGCCGCCGATTCGGCGTCGTGCCCCACGGGCTTTTCCAGCACGATGCGCGAGCGTTCCGTGACCAGACCATTGCTGCTGAAGCCCCGGGCAATGGCGCCGAACAGACCGGGCGCCGTGGCCAGGTAGATTGCCCGGGTCCGATCCTCGAAGCCGGCGAGGCGATCCTTGAGGCCGCTCCATTCTTCCGGCGCCTTCGCATCGGCGATCTCGTAGCTGATTAGCTCCCGGAAAATCCGCCAGTGTCCCCGGTCAAACTCATCGGGCGCCAGGTTGGCCAGCAGGGCTTCCCCGACCTGCTCCTGGTACTTCTCCTGGGACATGTCCTGACGCCCCACCGCGATGATGCGGCTGCCGGCCGGAAACTGTCCGTCCCGGTGACGGTGGTACAGGGCCGGCAGCAGCTTGCGCATGGCCAGGTCACCCGTGCCACCGAAGATGACCAGGTCGAAGATGTCGACGGGAATGAGTTTCGCCATGAAGGGTTTTCCGGTGCTTTTTGGTAATTTTACTACATCATTTTGACAATTACCGGGCAATATTTCGGATCATGTCCTGATATTGTGTAGTATTACTACATGCTTGACCGCCTGAAACAGCTTCGTGACCAACTCAGCCCCGCGGAACGCCGGGTGGCGGACTGGATCCTCGCCCATCCGCGGGAGGTGCTGGCGTCCAACCTCGCCGACCTGGCGAGTCGGGCCGGCACGAGCGAGCCGACCGTCGTCCGCCTGAGCCGGCGCGCCGGCGCCGGCGGCTACTCCGACCTCAAGCTGCGCCTGGCGGAGGCGCTGAGCCGCCCCTCGACCTGGCTGCACCGCGATGTCGGCCCCGGTGACGGGCTCACCGATGCAGTGATGAAGGTCATGGATCGTTCCGCGCAGGCCCTGCTGTCGGTCCGGGAGCGGATTGGCACCTACCCCTTCAAGGCCGCCGTGCCCCTGATGACGGGAGCGCGCCAGTGGATTTTCTGTGGCCTGGGCGCCTCGGGCAGCGTCGCCCAGGACGCCTGTCACAAGTTTTTTCGCCTCGGTGTGCCCAGCGTGGCCTGGACCGATACGCCCACGATGCTGCAGGCGGCGTCCCTCGCGGGACCCGGCGACGTGCTGCTGGTGATTTCCCACACGGGGCGGTGGCCACGCCTTGCGGCGGCCCAGGGCCGGGCCCTGGAGCGGAACGCCACCGTGCTCGCCTTCACGCAGTCCGGCTCACCCATGGCCGAGGCCTCGACGCTTTGCTTTCCCCACGAGATCGATGAAGACACCAGCGTCTACACGCCCATGAGCTCGCGCCTGGCGCAGCTGGCGCTGCTGGACGCACTGCAGGTGGCTGTCGCCCTGGCCCTGGGCGAAGCGGCCGGCCGAAACCTGAAGGCCAGCAAGCTCGCCCTGGACCTGGCCTGAACTCAGTGCGCCCTGCTGGCGCCGGGCTCGCCGTCCGGCTCTGCTTTGCGGCCGTGGCGAACGCGGTTCTTCACGCGGCTGCTGACGCGGGTGACGTCCACACCGATGGCGTAGAGCGCCGGCACCAGCAGCAGGGTCACGAAGAAGGCGATGAACACCCCGAAGCACAGGGACACCACGACCGGGATCAGGAACTTGGCCTGCATCGACCGCTCGAACAGCATCGGGGTCAGGCCGACGATGGTCGTCAGCGTGGTCAGCATGATCGGGCGGAAGCGGGCGACACCGGCGTTGATGACGGCCTCGATGCCTTCCTGGCCCTTGGCCCGCAGACGGTTCGTGTAGTCGATCAGCACGAGGTTGTCGTTGACCACGACGCCCACCGCGGCGGCGATGCCGAAGTAGCTGAACATGTTCATGCTGATGCCCATGACCAGGTGGCCCAGGATGCCGCCCGCGAAGGCGAAGGGCATGGCGACCATGATCAGGAACGGCTGGAAGTAGCTGTGGAAGGCCACGGCCAGCATGGCGAACATGGCGAAGATCGCGATGGTGTACAGGAACCGCACCTCGCGCAGGAAGCGCGCCTCGCCCTCGGCCTGGCCGATGGAGCCCCGCTCGATGCCGGGATAACGTTTCTCCCACTCGGGGAAGAAGTTCGCATCCAGGTCTTCCATGATCTCGCCGCGCACGTCGTCTTTCAGGTCCGCCGAAACCCGGGCCGCACGGCTGCCGTTCCAGCGCTGAATGCGCTTGATGCCGGGCGCGTATTCCAGGTCGGCCACCGCCAGCAAGGGCACTTCGCGGCCATCGCTGGTGCGCACGCGGAAGTGCTTCAGGCTTTCGATGGACTGCCGTGATTCGAGCGGGTAGTGCACCATGACGCGCACATCCTGCCCGTTGCGCGGGATGCGCTGAACTTCCTCCCCGTAGTAAGCCTGGCGCACCTGGCGCGTGACGTCGGCCAGGGTCAGACCGAGTTTCTGGGCGCCGGGCTTCAGCTCGAGGCGAATCTCCTCGGAAGCGCTTTCCAGGTTGTTGCGCACGTCGTACAGCGCATCGTAGGTCCGCAGCTGCTCCTCGACCTCGTTCACGGCCCGGCGCAGTACGTCCAGGTCCGGGTGGCGGATGGACAGCTCGAAGCCCGGATCACCGCCGTTCTGGGTGTAGTCCACGGACACCTCTTTCGCATCCGGCACGTCGCCCATGAGCTCCCGCAGGCGAATGGCCGCCTCCTTGGCGCTCATGTCGCGCACTTCCGGGGGCGCCAGCTTGACGATGGCCAGCACGGAGTCGCGCCGGGAACGGGTGTACCAGTTCTCGATGAGGGCGCCCTCGCCTTCCGTACGCTCCTCGACCTCCTCCACCAGGCGCTCTTCCGCGTCCTGCAGCTGGGCGAGAATCTCCAGCGCCCGGCTGTAGGGTGCGCCCTCCGGCAGCACCACGTTGACGATGACCTCGTCCGATTCGATCTCCGGCATGAAGGTCTGCTTGACCCAGCCGGTGCTCATGAAGCCGAAGCTCACGACCAGGATCGCCGTGAAAACGCTCGTGGTCAGGTAGCGGTGCCGCACGGCGAATTCGCCGATCCTTCGGTAGTGGTTCTGGGCAAAGTGGATGATGCCGTCGGACACCCACTTCTGGGCGTGGCCCGCGCGGCCCAGCTTCGCGTCGTCCCGCGGCTGCAGCTTGCGCAGGTGCGACGGCAGAATCAGCAGCGATTCGACCAGGGAGAACGCCAGGGCGAGGATCACCACCCAGGTGATGTGCTTGGTGAACTCGCTGGTGGATCCGGACAGGAACAGCCAGGGAAGGAAGGCGATGATGGTCGTCAGCACGGCGAAGATGACCGGCTTGGCGACCAGCTGGGCGCCGGCCACCGCCGCGTTGGGTCCGCCGCCGATGCGGTGGGATTCGGAATGCACGCCCTCGCCGACGACGATGGCGTCGTCCACCACGATACCCAGCACGAGCAGGAAGGCGAAGGTCGAGATCATGTTCAGGGACACGCCCACGCTCGGCAGGAAAACGAACGCGCCGGCGTAGGCGGTGGCGATCCCCACGGCGACCCAGAAGGCCACGATCGGCCGCAGGGTCAGCATGAGGACGCCCAGCACCAGCAACAGGCCAAGGCCCGCCGCATTGCCGATGGTTGCCATGCGGCCCTTGAAGTCCTCTGCCTGGTCGGTCCAGAGCGTCAGCTCGGCGCCCGGCGGCAGGGAGGCCCGGCGCTCGTCGATCCAGCCGCGGATGGACTCGGAGGCCCGGATGATGTCCATGGTCTCGGTGGTCATGACCTGCAGCAGCACCGCCGGCTCACCGTTGAGGGTGGCCAGGATCGGCTCGTCCTCGAAGCCGTCGATCACCGTGGCGACGTCGCCGACGCGGATCACGCCGCCATCGTCGGTCTGGCGGATCACGATGCGGTCGAATTCGGCCTCCGTGTCCGCCTGGCTGCGCACCTTGAGCTGGTAGGTGCCCACCTCGGTACGCACGGAGCCGGAGGACTGGTTGATGGAGTGGTTGCGGATGGCCGTGGCCACCTCGTTGAAGCTCATGTTGTAGCGGCGCAGCTGCTCTTCGCTGACCTGGATGGACACCTCTTCCCGGCGTGTGCCGAACAGCTCGACGATGGAAACGGCCGGGAGGTTGGCGGCCTCGCGGCGGAGCTGTTCCGCCAGCCGCTTCAGGTCCCGTTCGCCCAGGTCACCGCTGATGGCGACGCGGATGAACTCGTTGCGGTTGACCCACTGGCGAACCTGGGGCGGTTCGATGTCCCGGGGAAAGGAGGAGATGGAGTCCACCCGGATCTTCACGTCGTTCATGAACTGGGTGAAGTCGACGTTCTGGTCGGCGAGGATGTAGACGCCGCCGTAGCCTTCCGAGGAGTTGGAACGCACCCACTCGATGTTGTCGAGGTCGCTCACGGCCTCTTCGATGCGCGCGACGATCTGCTCCTCGACTTCCTGCGGCGCGGCGCCGGGCCAGGACACATTGATCTCGAGGCCGGGGAACCGCACGTGCGGGTCCATCTCGCGTTCCATGGACTGGAAGCCGAAGAAGCCGGCGATCAGGATGCCCCACATGAGCAGGTTCGCGGCGACCGGGTTCTTCACCCACCATTCAATCAGGCCATTCATGGCTGTTCTCCCTCTTTTTCTTCGTCTCGCGTGGGCTCAGGTTCAGCTCTGGGTGTTGCGAAAAAGCGGCTCCACTTCCATGCCGTCGGTGGCATTGGGAAGCGTGGAGGTCACCACGTGCTCGCCCGCGGCGACGCCGGAGGCGACCAGGACCTGGTCCTCGGAGGTGGAGATGACGTCCACGGTGCGGATTTCGAGGCGGTTGTCCTCGTTGATGACGTAAACCTTGTCCTCGTTGCGCAGGGCGAGGCGCGGCATCACGATGGCATCGAGTTCTTCCACGCCGCCGATGCGGGCGTTGACGAACAGGCCGACCGCCATGGGCATGCCATCGGTGGCGGCGGCGCCGTAGGGATCCGCGACTTCGGCGGTGGCGTAGATCAACCGCGTTTCCTGGTCCACGGCGGCGCTGACACGCACGATGCGGCCTTCCCACTGGTACTCGCGGTTACCGAGGGTGGTGCTGAACAGCACCCGGGGCGCCGTCAGGGCATCCTCCGCGGTGTAGCCCATGGGCAGGTCGAGTTCGACCAGCTGCGTATCGGTGAGCGGCAGGCGGACCTCGGCGATGTCGGTGGAAAAGACGGTTCCCAGGGAAACGCCGGCGGTCACGAACTGTCCGATGCCGACATCGCGCGAGCGTACGCGGCCATCGAAGGGCAGGCGAAGCTCCGTGCGTTCGAGGTCGAGGCGCGCCTGGCGCAGCTGCGCCCTGGCGGACCGCAGCTCCGCTTCAGCCTGGGCAACCTGGGTCAGGTTCAGGGAAAACGCCGTGGGCTCTTCGCCGGCTTTGCGGTTGTTGCTCCACTCTTTTTCCTTGATGTCTTTCGTGGCCAGCTGCCGCTCCAGCTCGGTCTGGGCACGGGCCACGACGGCTTCCGCGTTGGCCAGGGCCAGGCGGTAGTCCGTATCGTCGATCTTGAGCAGCAGGTCGCCGGCCCGGAATTCGGCGCCGTCGTTGAAGTTTTCGGACAGGCTGACGATACGACCCGACACCTGGGGCACGAGGTCGATCTGCGTCTTTGGACGCACTTCGCCCTGGGTTTCGACCTTGACCTGGATCGCGTCGGAGCGCGCCTCGTCCACATAGAGGGAAACCAGGCGGTTTTCTTCCTCGACTTTTTCCGGCGCGGGGCGGGCCGCGGCCAGCCCCTTGACGATCAGCACGCCGGTCAGCAGCACGGCGATCGGGGCGGACACTTTCAGCAACTTTTTCACAACAGACCTCATCTCCATGATCTTTTTTCCCCGGGGAACCGGTTGGTGTTCCCCTGTTCGCGGGTGCACGACATCGCAAGCGCTGTGCACCACAGCACCGTTTTCCGCAACCTGTTGGGCCCGTGCATGTTTTTGGGTTTTGGTCCCGCTTCTGTTGGCGGGCCGGCATCGGGCAGGATCAGGAGACCACACACGATGCGCAAGCACATGGGCCGAAAGTCAGGGACACGCCGAGCGGTTTTGATTCTTGCGATGAACCGTTGACCGGAATCGTCCGGACGACCTGTCCTGCTCTCTCATACCTTTGGACGACCTGAACCGGCAAAAAGTTACACCCGGGTTTCCGACGCCCATGACGAAGTCACGGCCGCGGAGTAACCTATGGGTTCCGAATCGTGCCGCAGGGGAGGCTCGACATGGTGCCCGGACGCACCATCACAGGGTGTTGCTTCGCGCTGCTGCTGGCCATGGGCTGCGCAGAGGCGCAGGACATGGGGGACGGGGATGGCCGTTCCCCGACAGCTCCCCCGCCCTCGGAGGCGCCGGTGACGGAAGAGGAGGCCCTGGACAGGGTCCAGGAGCCCTTCACGGAGATTCCGGGCCCCATCCAACCCCCCATGGATGTCGTGGGCGCCCAGGACGGCTGCGACGCAGACTACTCGGAACCGCACTGGCAGGAGGACACGCAGGAGTTTTTCCGCGGCATCAGTTGCCACACTTTTCGCTGGGCGGATGGACTTTTCGGTGAAGACGTCGACTATCCGGAAGACTCGGTCAGCGGCCTGGCCGTGCTGGGGGGCAGCTGGAATCAGTACGAGGGCTTCGACAGCCGTCTCCGATTTCGGGTGCGGGCGCCGCTACCCAACATGGATCGGCGCTGGGACCTCATCTTGGGACGGGATGACGAAGACGCATTCATCCAGGATACCCAGCCCCAGGACGACACGTTCTACAACCCGGGCGTTCTCAACCGCGGGGACAGCGACTCCCTGATCCTGGGGCTCGGCGGACGCCGTCGCGGTGCGGATCGCAACGGGTGGGACTGGTCGGCCGGCGTCCGGCTTCGCCGTTCGCCGGTCCCCTACGTCCGGCTGCGCTATTTCTATTCGAAAGTGTTCAGCCCCGAAACCGACCTGCGAGCCCGGCAGACCTTCTTCTGGCGCAGTGATGACGGCTTCGGCACCACCACCCGCGCCGACCTGGCCCACGCGTTTCGTCCCCAGGACGTCATGCGCTGGGAGACGGTCGCCACCCTCTCGGAAGTCACCGAAGGGGTCGAGTGGTTCGTCGGTCAGACGTGGTTCCACCTCATGCGCGATCGCCGCGCGTTCTCCGTCCTGACCTTTGCGAGCGGCGAAACCGACGCACCCGTCGGGCTGCGCGAGGCCGGATTCAATTTCATTTTCCGCCAGCCCTTCACACGTGACTGGATCTGGATCTCCTACGGCCCCAGCGCCACCTGGCCCCGTTTCGAACCGGAAGACGAACGTGAGCTGTCGCTCGGCTTCACGGTCCAACTTGAAATGGAGTTCGGCAACTGGGCCTACCGCTGATACACCATCGAGCCCAACAAGTCTAAAGACTGCAACGTGTTGTATTAGAAGTTTTTTGTATTTTCTCGTTGATTTGATTCAATAAGCCTATAGAATACGCGCCTCGCAACGACGTACCGGCGCAGCATGCAAAACCCCGACTCTCCCAAGTACCAGCAGAACAAGCTGGCGGCGATTCACGCCGCGGCGGCCGTGTTCGCGCGCAAGGGCTACCACGGCGCGAGCACCACGGACATCGCCAGCGAGATGGGTATCAAGCAGGGGAGCCTCTACTACTACTTCAAGTCGAAAGAGGCGGCGCTGGAAGAGGTCTGCCTTTACGGCATTCGTGACTATGTCCACCGCATGGAGGAGATCGCCACGAGTGAGCAGCCCTTCGAGGCCCGCCTGCTGGCGACGGTGACCTCGCATCTCTCCAGCTACCGGGAGAAGAACGAGGCGCTGAAGGTCCACAACGACGAGCGGCTGTACCTGCCGGAAATCAAGCGCATCAAGCTCAAGCAGCTGGGCAGTCATTACCGCGAGTTGCTCGAAGGCATCTTCGAGGACGCCGTGGCCGGCGGCGCCCTGCGCCCGGGCATCGATTGTCACTTCGCCGCCCAGTCGGTCATCGGTATGTGCAATGCCTGGGGAGAACTCATCGTGCGGGACCCGTCCCTGGACGTCTTCGACACCATCCGCAAGGTCACGGACCTGCTGCTCAACGGCTTCGTGCCCCCGGCGGCGAAGCCCTGAACCACGAACCAACGAACCCGATTTCACGATTCAAAGGAACACCATCATGGGTGCATTCAAGGAGCCGCACGGCGGCGAACTCAAGAATCTCTACCTGGACGCCGAAGCGGCGGAACAGGAAAAAGTGCGCGCCAGGGAGCTCACCTCCTGGGACCTGACGCCGCGCCAGCTGTGCGACATCGACCTGCTGCTCAACGGCGCCTTTTCGCCCCTCGAGGGCTTTCTGAACCGCGCCGACTACGAGTCCGTCTGCACCGACATGCGCCTGCAAAACGGCGTGCTCTGGCCCATGCCCATCACGCTGGATGTCAGCGAGGCATTTGCCGGGTCCCTGGAATCCGGCCAGGCCATCGCCCTGCGCGATCCGGAAGGCGTGCTCGTCGCGACCCTCGAGGTCGAAGACGTCTGGGCGCCGGACAAGGGCAGGGAAGCCGAACAGGTGTTCGGCACCACGGACGACACCCACCCGTCGGTGAATTACCTGCTTAACCAGTCCGGAAGCCACTACGTGGGCGGCCGGCTTCGCGGCGTGGAAGCGCCCACCTACTACGATTTCAAGGCGCTCCGCGAGTCACCGGCGGAAGTCCGGGCCCGCTTCGAAAAGCTGGGCTGGCGCAAGGTGGTGGCCTTCCAGACCCGCAACCCCCTGCACCGGGCCCACCAGGAGCTGACGTTCCGGGCGGCCCGGGAGGTCGAGGCCAACCTGCTCATCCACCCGGTCGTGGGCATGACCAAGCCGGGTGACATCGACCACTTCACCCGGGTGCGGTGTTACGAACACGTCCTGGAGCAATACCCGGAGCAGACCACAACCCTGAGCCTGCTCAACCTGGCCATGCGCATGGCCGGTCCGCGCGAGGCGCTGTGGCATGCCATTATTCGCAAGAACTATGGCTGCACGCACTTCATCGTCGGTCGCGACCACGCCGGCCCCGGCAACGATCGCAACGGGGAGCCGTTCTACGGCCCCTATGACGCCCAGGATCTGTTCCGCCAGCACGAGGAGGAACTCGATATTTCCATGGTGCCGTTCAAGATGATGGTTTATGTCGAGAACCGCGCCGAATACCAGCCCGCGGACGAAGTCGGCGAGGGCGACAAGGTGCTGAACATCTCCGGCACCGAGTTCCGGCGCCGGCTCCAGGAAGGTCTCGACATCCCCGACTGGTTCTCCTATCCGAAAGTCGTCGAGGAACTGCGCCGGGCCCACCCGCCCCGGCACCAGCAGGGCATCACGATCTTTTTCACGGGCCTGTCCGGTTCCGGAAAATCCACGATCGCAAACGCGCTCATGGTCAAGCTGCTCGAGGACGGCCGTCGCCCGGTGACCCTGCTCGACGGCGACGTGGTGCGCAAACACCTGTCCAGCGAACTGACCTTCTCCAAGGCGCACCGGGACCTGAATATCCAGCGCATCGGCTACGTGGCCAGCGAGATCACCAAGAACCGCGGCATCGCCATCTGCGCGCCGATCGCCCCCTACGCGGCCACGCGCCGGCAGGTGCGGGACATGGTCGAGCCCCTGGGCGGCTTTTTCGAGGTTCACGTGGCCACGCCCATCGAGGTTTGCGAGGAGCGCGACCGCAAGGGCCTGTACGCCAAGGCCCGGGCCGGTATCATCAAGGGCTTCACGGGCATCGACGACCCTTACGAGGTGCCCGAAAACGCGGAGATCGTCATCGACACCACGGAATTGACACCGGACCTGGCCGCCCACCGCATCCTGATCACCCTGGAGAAGCACGGCTACCTGCGTTGAGCGCTTTCGAATACCTGTCGGTTTTCGTGTCCATCATCCTGGGCCTCGCCGTGGTGCATCTCCTCGGCGGGGTCTCGCTCATCCTGGACCAGCGCGTCATCGCGCGCCTTTACTGGGTGCACTTCGCCTGGGTGGTGAACATGTTCAGCCTCATCACCTGGGTGTGGTGGAGCAACTGGCAACTCAACGACGTTCCCGCGTTTTCGTCGATTCACTACCTGTCCATGGTGCTGTTTTGCGTGACCCTCTACCTCATGTGCGGCCTGCTGTTCCCGGTCCGGGGCAAGGAGGTGGAGGATTTCCGGGACCAGTTCGAAATGAACCGCTCACGCTTCTTCCATCTCGGCCAGGCCCTGGTCCTGGCCGCGGCGCTGAACGGCTACGTGGACCGGCAGGTGCTCGGGGAACCGAATACGCTCGAGCGGTCCATCACCCTCGTCGCCCTCG
This sequence comes from Lysobacterales bacterium, assembly GCA_036351115.1. Lineage (GTDB taxonomy): Bacteria > Pseudomonadota > Gammaproteobacteria > Xanthomonadales > SZUA-36 > Marinihelvus. The sequence continues at coordinate 24,990 of JAZBOL010000096.1, forward strand.
CCGTGCTGTTCGGCATCGCGGCGAGGACGTCGTCGCGCCGCTTTCAGGGCGCCCTGGCGATCGGGTTCTTCCTGATGATGGTGCGCTGGATCATCACCGAGTGAATAAATCGGGGCGCCGGCGAACGCCCCTCTCGACGCTTTCTTTCTGAATCGGACGACCACGCCCGGGCCGCGAGGCGGGGGCGGGGCCTTGGCGCGTGCATCAACCGGACCCCCGCCACCTCAACCGCGGTTAAAAAAAACAGTCCAGCTTGATTTTTTGTTAAAGCCACGTTGTAATGCGGTTTGGGAAGCCCCAGCAATCGCTGACACAAAACAATCAGACTCCGTGGAGAACCCATCATGAAAACGGCTCGTGCGCTCAAAGCCCTTCTGCCGGTTCCGCTCACCCTCGCCTGCTCCCTGGCCCTCGCCCAGGACACGAGCAGCGACGACGAATCGGAAGCCATGCTCGAAGAAGTTCTCGTTACCGCCACGCGACGCGTGTCGGACCTGCAAACCACCCCGGTCGCCGTCACGGCCCTTTCCGGAGACGAACTCGACCAGCTGTTCGCCACCGACATTGGGTCCATCGCCCTGGTGACGCCGAACTTTTCCGCGGCCTCCATCACCGGCTTCAACGCGGCGGGCTTCGCGCTCCGCGGCGCTTCCCAGACCGACGTCCTGGTGTACTGGGAGCCGCCGGTCGGCGTGATCGTGGATGACTTCGTGATTCCGCATGTTCAGACCCAGCTGCTCGAGCCCTTCGACATCGAGAGCGTCGAAGTGCTGCGTGGCCCCCAGGGCACGCTGTTCGGCAAGAACACCACCGCGGGCGCCGTGGTCGTCAAGACCCGCCGCCCGGAACTGGAAACCCTCAGCGTCGATGCGCGCCTGCGCATCGGAAACTACGGCCGGATCGAGCCCCGGCTTGCCCTGAACATTCCCATCGGCGACACCCTCGCCTTTCGCCTGGCCGGCATGGGGCAGGAAAGCGACGGCTACTACCGCAACGGCAAGGTGAGCCCTTCCCAGGCCACGGAACCGACCAACGAACGAATCGGTGGCGACGACGTGCAGACGGCCCGGGCCAAGCTGCTCTGGGAGCCCAGCGACAACCTGAGCGTGCTCTTCCAGTACGAGTACCTGAAGGACCGCAGCGACAGCCCGCCGGCCGTCAACACGACGGATCCCAATGCGCCCCAGGCCTGGAACCTCATCGGCTTCCCGGGCATCACCGGCGGCGACCCCCTGGACCAGGCGGGCGTCTCCTTCCGTGACTTCATCGACGGGCCGGGCAGCGAAACCACCGGCCTGTTCATGAGCGAAGGCCACCGCATCGACGTGGATGGCTACTACCTCAACATCGACTGGACCTTTGCCGATGGCCGCTACACGCTCTCATCCGTGACCGGTCAGCGCGAACAGAAATCGCGCCTGCCGAGCACCTACACCGGTGAGCGCTTCGGTTCCCTGTTCGACGCGACCCGCGATGACGACCGCGAGACCTTCCAGCAGGAAATCCGCCTGGCCTCGTTCTTCGACGGACCCTTCAACTTCGTCGCCGGCGCCTTTTACCAGACGGACGAAACCAGCTTCAACGTGCTGCAGTATCTCGGCCTGCTGGACTTCTTCGGCACGGGCGTGCCCGGGGTACTCGACAACGACAACCCGCTCATCATCAGCAACAACCAGGACGCGGAATCCCTCGCCGGCTTCATCGACGTCACCTACGACTTCGCCGAGACCTGGCAGATCGCAGGCGGTATCCGCTACACGGACGAGCAGAAGGACTTCTTCTCCCGTCCCGGCACGCCCATCGTGCTGTACGGGCGCTCCCCGGGAGATTACCCGTTCGATCCGAACAACGAGGCGGAATTCCCCTGCACGGCGACCACGCCCTGCCAGACCGACTCGCAGAGCTGGAACGAGCCGACCTACCGGCTGATGATCTCCAACCAGTTCACGGACGATCATTACGGCTATGCGCTGTTCTCCACGGGCTTCAAGTCCGGCGGCTACTCGGACCAGGCCGGCTCCGGCCTGCAGGTGCCGCTGGAGCGCACCGCCTATGATCCGGAAACGGCCACATCCTTCGAACTCGGCCTCAAGTCTGATCTGATGGGCGGCCGGGCACGCCTGAACACTGCGGTCTTTTACGTGAAGTACGAAGACATGCAGCGCGCCGCCATCGCCCAGCAGGGCGCCTTCCAGGAGACGGTCGTCTTCAACGCTGCCGAAGTTCCCGCCTGGGGCGTCGAGTTCGAGGGCTCCTTCCTGATCACGGAAAATCTCGTGGCCCGGGCGAACGTGGGCTATCTGGATACGCAGTACGACGAGTTCCTGCTCGACCTCGACCTGGACGGTGCGCCTGACCAGGATCTCAGCGGCCGTACCGTGACCCGCTCACCTGAGTGGACCGCAGGCCTCGATCTGACCTGGACCTCCATGCTGTCCGGCGGATCCGAACTCCGGGCCCTGGCCGGGATGTACTACGAAGACGAAAGCACTTTCTACTATGCGCCCGTCGGAGACGGCCAGTTCGATACGACCCTCGAAGCCCGTACCCTGTTCGACGCCAACGTCACCTGGACGGCACCGAACGGCATGTGGTGGGTCTCCGCCTTCGGCAAGAACCTGACCGACGAGCGCTACAAGAGCGCGTCCCAGTACGTCGGCGGGCTGTGGACCTTCTCCACCTACGCCCCGCCGCGCACCTACGGCGTGGAGGTCGGGATTTTCTTCCAGAACTGATCCACGGCGGCCGGGTATTTGCCCGACTTCCGGGACCGGCCAACAGACCAGCAAAAACAAAACCGGCCGCATGGCCGGTTTTGTTTTGCGTTGCTGCCTGAAAACTGCCGTGCGCTGGAAGGCTCGTCCTCTCCCGCGCCCGCCGACCTTCACATGTTGCAGAGAATATCGGTCGTGCCGGCGAACAGGGCGAGGGGAATGAAAAGGAGAAACGCATAGCGGTTCATGGGGAACTTCAGCAGCAATCATGTTTTGAGGATTGGCGACCGGGACGGAAACAGCAAGGCTTTTCCGTGAAGGCACCAAACTCGCGGCCTGCGGTGTCATCATGATGGGAACGCCCCACCAAGGAGAAGCCAACCCATGCCTGACCCGGACCTGGAAGACCTGCAGCGAGTGCACCACCCGGCGGCGATCCGGGAACGGCTGGAACGCCCTCCAAGGCGGCAACTCGTTTCCGACGCCGTGCTGGGAGGAATCGACGGCTGCGTCACGACCTTTGCGGTGGTCGCCGGCAGCGTGGGCGCCGGTTTGCCCGGCTCCGTGGCCCTGGTTCTCGGACTCGCCAACCTGCTTGCCGACGGCTTCAGCATGGCGGTGAGCAACTATGAAGCGGTTCAGGCCGAGGCAGAGCACCTGGCGAATGTGCGCCGGGAGGAGGAGTTGCACGTGGCGCTTGTCCCCGCAGGCGAGCGCGAGGAAGTAAGGCAGCTGTTCGCCCGCAAGGGTTTCAGCGGCGACATCCTGGAACAGGTGGTGGACACCATTTGTGAGAATACGCACAGATGGGTGGATACGATGCTCGTGGAGGAACATGGCCTCTTGCCTGTCCCGCCCCGGGCCTGGCCGTCATCCCTTGCCACGTTCTTCGCTTTCGTAACGGTGGGCATCGCACCGCTGCTGCCCCTGGCGCTCTCCGGCTTGACCGCTGAACGTCAGTTTACGTTCAGCTGCGGACTCGCTGCGCTGATGTTTTTCATCGTCGGCAGCCTCAAAGGACTGGCCCTGGGGCGGCCGGCTCTGAGAGCGGGCTTTCGCACCCTGTTGGTCGGCAGCATCGCCGCTGCGCTCGCCTACGGCGCCGGGCATGGTCTCCGTGGACTGCTGATGGGCAGCTAGCGCCACGGATCGGCACGGAGCGAGGCGCTCCACCCGGGCTTTCGTCCGGCAAGACTCATCGGAAAGCGCCCTCAGCTTCGCCGACAACTGGCCCCGGGACGCCCGCCGGTTTCCGCCGGGCCGAACTACTTCTCCCCGTCCAGGTATCGCTGCAACTCCACGTGGAAATGCCGCAGACGCTGCTCCTGCTCGCTCAGCATGGCGCCCTCGAAACCCCGGGACCGGATGCCCTCCTGCACCACGGGCAACAGCGCCGAGTCCTGGTCGAGCACCAGGCCGAGGTTCGCAGGCTCGCCGGGGCCGACGTACTCGGTGTCCGGGCGAATATCGCCGGTCAGGTCCGTGCCCTCCGGCAGGCCCATCCAGCCCGGGACCGTGTAGTCCGGGTCTTCCACCGGACGGATCAGGGTCATGGTGTCGTAAAAAAAGCGCTCCGGGTCCGTGGGATGCGGCATGAAGCGCATGAGGAACACGCCCTCCGGGTGCATGCCGATCTGCACGTTGGGGAAGATGCCCGTGGCCCAGCTGTCCGTCAGCTGGCCGTCAGTGAAGTGGTCATAGTCCAGCCCCACCCGCCTGGCGCGTTCGCGCTTGGCCCGGGCGATGGCGGCGCGCACGTCACGGGCGCTGCCGTCCCAGGTCGACGGGTCCATGCTGGCTTCGGCCATCATGTATTCCAGGCTCGGATTCATGGCGTCCTGGTCGTCCTGGCGTTGGGTCTTCACCGCGATGGGCACCAGCATGCGGCTGCAGCCGTGGGGATAGAGATCCACCTGCACCCCCAGGTCGTCCATGACGTCCTGGGTCTCCGGGTGCACCGCGTGGAGGTGATAGGTCTCGTAGAAGGCGTCGACACCGGTTTTCCAGTTGGCCTTCCATTCGGACACCACGTGGCGGACGCAGACCATTTTTTCCAGTTCGTAGCTTTCCAGGTAACCCTCGGGCAGGCCGAGGCGATCATCCAGGGGCGGCGCGTCGTCATCCAGGTTGATGAAGATCAGCCCGGCCTTGCGCTCGCAGCGCACCTCGCGCATGCGGATGTTGTCGCACAGGGCGCCCTCGCGGAAGGTCTCCCGGTCCGTGACGTGCGTGCACTCGCCTTCCAGGTTGTAGCGCCAGGAGTGGAAGGAGCAGGTGAACTGCATGGCGCTTCCCCGGTCGTTGTGCACCAGGCGGTTTCCGCGGTGGGCGCAGACGTTGTAGAAGGCCTTGACCTCGCCGTCGTCCTGTCGCACCACCACGATGTTTTCGTGGCGCAGGCGGTACACGGAGTAGTCCCCGGGTTCGGGAAGGTCCGACTCCACCGCTGCAATGAGCCACGCCCGGGTCCAGAGCCGATCCCACTCCCGGTCCATCCACGCGGGCTCGAAGTAGGGCTCGTTGGCGATGCGCCCGGTCCCGTTGTCCACGTAGGGCTGTTTGGCTTCCAGGCTGTCCGGCCCCGCGTGGGGGTCGATCTGCCAGCTTTCCACGATGTTGAGTTTCATCTTGTCCATTGCGTTGCTCCCCAGTCAGGCAATCCTCTCAGGCGACCTTGTTGAACTCGCCGAACTCGCAGTACGGCTCCTTCTGCACCAGGCCGAGGGCGAAGCTCATTTTCACCATGCCGACGATAACGCCCAGGGCCATGGAGATGTTGAGGATTTCCTCCTCGCTGAAATGGCGCCGCAGCTTCCCGAAGAGTTCCGGCGTGAGCTCACCTTCCCGGTTGTCCAGGGCGATCTGGTCGGCCAGTTCCATCACTGCCGCCTCGTCCTCGTCGAAGCTGCTGTAGTCCTGCGCCCACATGGCCTGGACCTGCTCCTCGCTGTAGCCCTGGGCGATCACGCTCGGCACGTTCTGGTTGTTGCAGGTGCGACAGCCGTGGCTCATGGACAGGCGCAGCCGCGCCAGCTGCATGTACTTTTCCGCCACGCGGCCCTCGAAAAACAGCTTCTGGTAGAACTCGACCATGGCGAAATTGAGCAGTTCCGGCGCCTTGGCGAAGACCTGCACGAAGGTGGCGTCGCCGGTCAGCTCCTGGAGAGCGTCATAGGCCGCCCGCGCGCCGGCATCCATGTCTTCCGGGTCCATTCGACTCAGTACGGTTTCAATCATGGTTCAGTCCTCGATCTTGAAGTAATCCGGCTTGCCGCCGGGCCACACGGCACCCCACTGCTGGTTGCCGCCGTCCACCACCAGCACCTCGCCGGTGATGAAGCTGCCCGAGGGCGCCGACAGGTAGACCACCGCCTGGGCGATGTCGAACACGTCGCCGGTCCGGCGCATGGGATTGGAATCCTTGAAGCGCTCGGCGGCGCCCGGCGGGTAAACGTTGAACCCCTCGGTCTCGATGCTGCCGGGGGACACGCAGTTGACCCGGATGTCCAGGGGCGCCCATTCCGTGGACAGGGTCTTGGAAAGATAGATCACCCCGGCCCGGGCCGCACAGGTGTGCGCCACCTGGGGCATGCCCTTCCAGACGTTGGCCACGATATTGACGATGCTGCCGGGTTTCCCCGCATCGCGCCAGCGGCGCGCCGCCGCCTGCATCATGTACCAGCTGCCGTTCAGGTTGGTGTCGATGACCGCATTCCAGCCCTTCACGGAGAAGTCGATGGCGGCCTGGGGAAACTGGCCACCGCCGTTGTTCACCAGCGTGTCCAGGCGTCCGTAGCGCTCCCAGGTATCGGCCATGAGGGCATCGACCTGCTCCGGATCCCGGATGGTCATGGCCTGGTAGTGCACGTCCTTACCGAGCAGTTCCTTCACCTGGCCCGAGGTTTCCTCGAGCTTGTGCTCCCGTCGGCCGCAGATGACCACCTGCGCCCCGAGGCGGCTCATGAGAAAGGTCATGGCCTTGCCCATGCCGGAACCGCCGCCGGAAATGACGAACACCCGGCCGTCGAGCAGGTTGTCGGCGAACACCGTCGGATGGCTCGCCAGTTCCTCGGCGCTCATGCCCCAGTTGGGCGTTTCCGGCAGGTCATCCGCCGCTTCGGTTTTACTGATTGAACTTGCCATGGCTTGCTCCTACCCGCCGTTCAGGCCAAAGATCGAAACGCTTGCGACGTTCCGGTTCGGCACGCCCCCCAGGTTGTGCGTCAGCCCCAGGGCGGGAGTGTCCAGCTGCCGTTGGCCGGCCCGGCCCAGCAGCTGCGTGTAAATTTCGTAGACCATGCGCAGACCGCTGGCGCCCACCGGGTGTCCGAAACACTTCAGGCCTCCGTCGGGCTGGCATGGCAGGATGCCGTCGCGGTCATAGCGCCCGTCGAGCACGTCGTCGACCGCCCGGCCCGGCCCGGAGAGACCCAGGTCTTCCATGAGTACGAGCTCCGTGATGGAAAAACAGTCGTGCACTTCGATGAGATCCAGCTCCCGGAGCGGGTCGCTGATGCCCGCCTCGGCATAGGCCCGCTGCGCGGCGCGCTGCGTGGTGATGGTGTGGGCACCGTCCCACTCGCTGCTGCCCTGCTCCCAGCCGTTGCTGGGCGCCAGCTGCATGGCCTTGATGGTGATGAAATCCGTGTGGCCGAGGGCCCGGGCGTGCTCCGGCGTGGTGACGATGGCGCAGGCAGCGCCGTCGCTGACACCGCAGCAGTCCAGCACGCCCAGGGGATAGGCCACCATGGGCGCGCCGAGCACGTCCTCTTCCGTGATGGCGCGGCGCAGATGCGCTTTCTCATTGTGCAGCCCGTTGTCATGGCTCTTTTTCGAGATGTGCGCCATGGCCCGGCGCACCTCGTCCATGTCACGACCGAATTTTCGGGCGTAAGCCGTGGCCAGCTGGGCGAAGGAGCCCGGCGGCGTCGCGCTGGGCTGCCAGAGATCCTCGAAGCTGCCCTTGGCGCGCTCGGGCAGCCCGGCATAGCCCGTGTCCTTGAGCTTCTCCACGCCCATGGCGAGGGCCACGTCGCAGGCGCCGGCGGCCACCGCGTAGGCCGCGCCACGCAGGGCTTCCGTGCCGGTCGCGCAGAGGTTTTCCACGCGGGTCACGGGCACGTTCGGCAGGCGCAGGGCCTGGCTCAGGGGCAGACCGGATTTGCCCGTGCTCTGCTCCTGGTAGAACACGCCCAGCCAGGCCGCGCCCAGCTGCTCCGGCTCGATGCCCGCGTCCGCGCGGGCCTCGCTCCAGGCTTCGAGCATGAGCTCCGGCGGGCCGCAGTCCCAGCGTTCCCCGAACCGGGAACACCCCATGCCGATGATCGCCACCTTGTCGCGGATGCCGTCAGCCATGGTCGGTCTCCGCCGGTGCGGGCTTCCAGAAGTAGCGGCGGAAGCCGCGCCGGTCGTCGAAATCCTTGATGCGGAACGCCATGCGCACGGCGTCGCCGGCCGCCAGCTCGCCGGCCTCGAAGTCGGTGAACTCGAGCATGACGTTGGCCCCGTCAGGGAAATGCACGTTGCCGAAGATCAGCGGCGGCCGCGGTGTCCAGGCCAGCCAGTCTTCCGTGAAGGAATTGACCTCGCCGGGGAGGTCCGCCATGGGCTCGAGTTCCTGGGTGCCCGCCGCCCGGCAGTGCAGGCAGAGCTCGGAGCGGGGGAACTGGAGCTTGCCGCAGGCACTGCAGCGCCCCCCCAGGAAACCGTGCAATTCCTCGTGGCGTCGCGCCGCCGCGGACTGGGCGCTGCGGTTGTCACGCTCGGCCCGCAGGCCGCCGTCGATTTCCATCAGGCGACGCAGGCCCAGGTAGCGCGTGTAGTTGGGCTCGACCCGCACGCGCGCAGGACGACTTTCCCGGCGCGCCGCCCCGGTGGCGCGCAACAGGATGACGTCGAAGCCCTGCCCGGCGCCGATCAACAGGATCAGCTGGCCCGCCCCGGCCCGGGTGAGAGCCCGGTCCAGGAGCAACAGGGGCTGCGCCGCGCCACACAGTCCCACCTCGGCTTCCACGTCCGCCAGCAGGTCTGCATCTTCCAGGCCGGCATCCTTCGCGACGACCCGCGTGACCGAAGCCGGCAGGCCGGCGAGGCAGTAGCTCACGTCCCCTGCCTGGATGCCGGCGGATTCGAGCACCTCGCCGATCAGGGCCTTCAGGGGACGACGAATGCCCGCGTCCCTGGTCCAGCGCGCTTCGAGACGATAGTCGAAGCGTCGGTCCGCCTGCCGGTAGCGGTCCACGAAGTCACTCGAGCGGGTCGACCAGGCCAGCGCTTCGGCCAGGCCGGGCCCTTCCCCGACCAGCACGGCAGCCGCGCCGTGGCCCAGCTCCGTTTCGCCCTCGCTGCCCGGCTGGGCATCCACGCAATCGCTGGCACACAGCAGGGTCGATACCCCGGACTCGAGGGACTCGATGAGTGCGGACGTCGCTGCGCGGCGTGACCCGCCGCTTTCGAGCAGGCGCGTGGATGCCGGCAGCCCCAGGGCCTCCCGTACGATGCCCGCGTTGGATCGGTCGGCGAAGGGCAGGCTCGTGGAGGCCAGCAGCAGCCGGGCAGGCGCCGGGGCGTCGGAATCGATACCGCGACCCGCTTCCACCGCCAGGGTCAGGCTGTCCTCGTCCCAGTGGGCAAAACTGCGGGTCCCCTGGCCCGGACGGACCCGCCCGCGCGCCCAGCCCACGGCGTCGGTCATCGTGCGACGCTCGATGCGCCAGCGCGGCAGGTAGGCCGCGCTGGCGGTGATTCCAGGACTGGCGGTGGGCCCGGCCAAGCGCTACTCGATGCGATCGGCGAGCACGGGCTGCACACGCAGGTGCTCGGGGATCCGGTCGATGCCGATGCGCCGATCGAGCTCTTCGTGCCAGTGGTAGATGCGCCGCTCCTGGTAGTTGAGCTGGATACCCTTGAAACCCGGGCTCTCCACCGATTGCTGAATCTGCGGTGCGAACTGCGTGTCTTCCTCGAGGATGCGCTCGAAGTTGGAAATGCGCGTATCCCAGAGATCGTGGCGCCCGGCCTCCCCCCAGTCCGGGGAAAACCAGTGGCACTCGATCACCATGGTGCGGTCGGTTTTCGGCCAGAAATTGATGAAGGGCATGCCGTTGCCCGCCACCGGCGTCACGAGGTTCGGATAGATGTTGTAGGACACGTTGGTTTTCACCGGCAGCTCGGTGACGTGCGGAAAATCGACCATGCCGCGAGTGCCGGGATCGACCCAGTCCGGGCGCCGGTTCGGGGTCACCATGAGTGAATGGCCCTGGGGCCAGAGCATGATGCCGGTGCCCCGGTGGTCGAGAAAACGGTCCACCGTGTCCTGGTGGATGGACTTGAGGTGGTACACCTCGAGAAACGCGTCCAGCAGGACCTTGACGTTGCACGCCACCTCGAAGGCCTGGCTCACCACGTGGCGCGTGTTGTCGATGTCGAACTGCCGGAAGTGTTCCGGGATACGTCCGAGGGACTCGAGGAGCGGCTTCGCTTCCGGGTCTTCGTTGATGAACACCCAGTTGCCGAGCCGTTCGCAGCGAACGGTCACCAGGCCCAGGCAGGAGAAATCGAGGTCAACGAAATCGCGACGGTCGCGCATGCCGCGAAGGTTGCCCTCGTAGTCGTAGGCCCAGCCGTGATAACCGCAGGTGAATCCACCCCGCGAGTGGCCACGCTCGTCCTTCACGAGGGGGCCGCCGCGGTGACGGCAGGTGTTGTAGAACGCGCGCACCTCGTCGTCCTTGCCCCGCACGATGAGGATCGGTGACCCGGTCTTCCTCCACAGGATGTAACTGCCGGCCTCCGGGAGCTCATCGAGATGGCAGGCGTAGAGCCAGCTTTTTTTCCACAGGTGCTCCCGCTCGAGGGCCAGGAAATCAGGATCCGTATAGCGGCCGCCGGGGATCGGCGGCAAAGGCGGAAAGTCTCCGGGCGGGCCTTTGCGGCTGCGCTCGAAGTCGAGGCGGGCATAAACGTCGTCGATAAAGGCCTGGTCCATGGGACGCAACGTGCAGTGTCAGATTGGGACCATTGATTATAGGGAGACAAAGGCTCAAAATAAACAGTCCTGACTGTTTTTTTTATGAGCCTCAGCCACCGTGAAGCCGCGCCCCGCGCCACCGCCCAACACCGAGACACGCCCGCCCCACGCCACATGTCCACCCCACAGGGATCGGCACAATGATCGGGGCGACACCCGCAAGCGCCGGCGCTCAGTCCAGCAGGGCGCGGATCTCTTCGGGCTCGAAGCCGAGGTCTTCCAGGATCTGCTCACTGTCGGCGCCGAGGGCGGGTGGCTCCGACCGGATGCCGGCCGCGCCATCACTGAAGCGCAGGGGCAGGTCCACCACCGGCGCCTCGCCGTCCCAACCGGGGAAACCGAGCCGCCGGAACATCCCCATGGCAGCGGCCTGGGGCAGGTCGAGCGCTTCCTGCAGATTCAGCACGGGTCCGGCCGGAATACCGGCCCCCTGGAGCGCTTCCAGCGCCGCCTCCGTGGTGCGCTGCGCACACCAGTCGGCCATGGCCTCGCACAGCTCATCCCGGGCGTCGCCCCGGCCCTGGTCCGAGTCCAGGCCCGGCGCGCCGACCCACTCCGGCCGGCCGAGCAACTCCGCACAGCGTTTGAACAGCCCGTTGCCCACGACATGCGTCAGTACATGGCCATCGCGGGTGGCGAATACGTCCGACGGACCGGAGGTTTGCACCCGGTTCCCCGTGGGCTCACGGTCCGGGCGAAGGGCGCCCTGCTCCGCCAGGTGCGATCCGAAAACGGCCATGGCCGTGGCAAGGAGGGAGGCCTCCACGTGCTGGCCGAGTCCCGTTTCGCGACGCGCGTACAGCGCCGCCATGACGCCGAGGGCGCTCAGCACCGCGGTGGAAAAATCCACGTAAGGCGCCGCCGCCTTGACCGGTTTACCCGGCGTGCCGGTCATGAACATGGCCCCGGACATGGCCTGGGCCACCCCGTCGAATCCGCCGCGGTCCGCCAACGGACCTTCACTGCCAAACGCCGTTTGCGTCGACAGAATGATCCCGGGATTCAGGGCATGCACCGTTTCCCAGTCGAGCCCGAGGCGCTGCAGGGCCTTCGGCGGCAGGTTCGCCACCACCACGTCCGCGGTTTTCACGAGGCGCCGCACGGCCTCGGCGCTGCCCGGCCGGCGGAAATCGAGGGCCAGGGAACGCTTGTTGCAACCGGTCTGCATGAACAGGCCACCGGTGCCCGAATCGCCGAAGGGGGCGATGAAGCGATCCTCCCCGCCCTCCGCTTTCTCGACGCGGATGACTTCCGCACCGAGGTAGCCCAGCAGGGTGGCGCAGTAGGGACCGGCCACGTAACGGCCGAAGTCCAGGACCCGGATACCACGGAGCAATTCGTGCACAGCAATGACCCCTCGAGGAAAGAGCGGGCAGTATACCCGCCGACCAACCACCACTAAGGAACCCGTCACCCCATGGATTTTCAGCTGACCGAAGAACAGAAAGAGCTCCGTGAGAGCGTCCGACGCTACGCCCGGGAACGGCTCCTGCCCCTGGCGGAAGAAATCGAAACCACCGGTGAGCCACCGTCCCAGGACGTGGTGCAGGAGTTCGCGGACATGGGCTACCTGGGCATCAACATCTCCGAGGAGTTCGGCGGCCTGGGACTCGGCAACCTCGAAGCCCTCATCGTCATCGAGGAACTCGGCAAGGTGAGTTCGGCGGTGGGCTTCCCCGTGTTTGAATCCTGTGTCGGCCCGATCCGGGCCATCGAAAAGTTCGGCGATCCGGAACTGGCGCAAGAGCTGGTTCCGCAGGTGTGCCGGGGCGAGAAAATGGTGGCCATCGCCATGTCCGAACCGGCGGCCGGGTCCGCCCTGACGGACCTGAAGACGACCGCCGTGGAACAGGGTGGCGAGGTGGTCCTCAACGGCACGAAGCGCTGGTGCTCCGGCGGCGGCCACGCCGATGGCTACGTGGTGTGGTGCCGCATGAGCGAGGATCCGGGCGCCCGGGGCATCGGCGCCGTTTACGTGGAAAAGGGCGCGGACGGCTTGAGTTTCGGTCGGCCCGAGCACCTCATGGGTTTCCGGGGCGTACCCTCCTCGGACATCTACTTCGACAACGTGACCGTGCCGAAGAAGAACGTGGTCGTCGGCGCCGGCGGCTTCAAGCAGCTCATGGGCGCCTTCGACCTCGAGCGCTGCGGCAACGCCACCATGGCCCTGGCCCAGGCGGCCGCGGCGCTGGACCACGTCATCGAGTACACGCAGGAGCGCGAGCAGTTCGGCAAGCCCATCGTGGACTTCCAGGCGGTACAGCTCAAACTCGCGGAGATGCAGATGCAGGTGGAGGCCTCCCGCCTGCTGATCTGGCGCGCCGCCGTGGACGCGGAGCAGGGTTTTCCGAGCATCATGAACTCCAGCGTCGCCAAGTGCTTTGCGAACGAAATCGCCCGCACGGTCACGGGCAATGCCCTGCAGCTCATGGGCGGGTACGGCTACTCGAAGGAGTACCCCATGGAGCGGCGCTTCCGCGACGCCTGGGGCTGGGGCATCGCCGGCGGCGCCATCGACATCCAGAAGATCAACATCGCCAGTGCCCTCGTGGGCCGGCGCTTCAACCAGCGCGCCTGACATGAGCCGTCATTTCGGACCCATACTCCAAAACGGCTTCGCCGTGCGGGACTGGCGCAGCGCGGCGCAGCACTGGATCGACGTCATGGGCGTCGGCCCTTTCTTCCTCATGGAACACATCGAGTTCGAGTGGTGCGAGTTCCGCGGCGAACCGGCAGACATCGACCTGAGCGTGGCCATCGCCTACACCGGCGGGCAGCAGATCGAGCTGGTGCAGCAGCACAATGACGCTCCCAGCATCTACACCGAGTTCCTGGCGGCCAACGAACCGGGGCTCCAGCACATGGGGGTCTTCGTCGACGATCTGCAGGCGGCCCTCGACAGCCACGACCTGCGCAACAAGATCGTGCAGCAGGGACGCACGGCGGCAGGGGTCAACTTCGCCTACGTGGACACGATCTTCCACAACGGCACCATGCTGGAACTCATCGAAGTCGACGAGGGCATTCGCGGGGCTTTCGATACCATGAAAAGAGCGGCGGCGGGCTGGGACGGCTCGGACCCGTTCCGCGGCTGAGGCGCCTGCCGGCCTGCGGCCAGCGAGACGCCCGTGCGACCGGGGTCAGCCCGTCGCGGCGGAAAGATCCACCTCGATCGAGCCATCCACGACGCGCACGGGGAAACTTCGAATCGGCCGGGTGGCCGGAGCGCCGGTGACGGAGCCGTCCCGGATGTCGAAAGTGGCGCCGTGCAGGGGGCACATGAGCCGGTAGCCCCGCATGCGCCCGTCGTCGAAGGTGGCGAGCGCGTGGGAGCACAGGTTTTCCACCGCGAAAAACTCGTCGCGAAACCGGCAGATCACCACCGCGGCGTCGCCCACGGCAAAGCACTTGAAACCTTTCTCCTGGACGTCTTCCGCGGCGCAGACGACCACGAATCCGGCATCAGACATGGCGCTACATCCTGTTTCCCCGGGTAGGCCGGCAGTCTAGCAAGGGGCGCACAATAAAAAAACAGTCAGGACTGTTTATTTAAAAAAACGCCGGTGCTACCATGACGGGCCAAGGAAAAAAGGGCGCACAAAAACAGCGCTCGGCCAGTTGCAAAGGCACCGGCATCACGCCCTCGCAGGAGAACGCTCATGATGACATTCATCGCCCGCATGCAGGTCAAACCCGGCAAGGAAGCGGAGTTCGAGGACCTCGCCCGGCGCCTGACCGGGAAAGTCCGTACCGAAGAGCCCGGGTGCGTCGGCTACGAATTCTTCCGCCTGCCGGCAACGGAACGCGGCTACGCAGTGTACGAATCTTTCATCGACGAGGCCGCCGAGGAGGCGCACCGGAACACGCCCCATTTCCACGAACTCGCGCCGGGCCTCATTGAGTGCATCGACGGCGAGTACGTCCGCGAATACCTCGATCACCTCGACTGAGGGCGCGCCCATGAGCCAGGCCATCGCCGATATCCGTCTCAAGGCGACCAGCCTGGGCGACCTGCTGCTGTTCGCGGCGGACCAGCGGCCCGATCACGATGCGATCGTTTTGCCGCACCGGCGCGCCACCTACGGCGAATTGCGAGACCGCGCCCTGGAGAAGGCCCGGGCCATGCAGGCGCTGGGCATCGGCCCCGGCGACCATGTCGGGCTGCTGCTGCCCACCGGGCTCGACTTCGTGGAAACCCTGTTCGCCATCGCCCTGCTCGGTGCGGTCACCGTGCCGATCAACGCGCGCTACCAGCCGCCGGAGCTGGCCTACGTCGTGGAAAACGCCGACCTCAAGGCCCTGTTCACGACGGACAAGATCGCCGAAGCCGTGAATTTCGTGGAGCGCCTGCACCAGGCCTTCCCGGACCTGGCCGGCCAGGACCCGCGGGCCCTGGCGCTCGAGGGCGCACCGCTGCTGAACAACATCGTGATCTACGGCGGCTCCGAGAAGGACGCCATGCTCAGCGAGGAACAGTTCCACGCGCTTGCTGACGAGGGCAATGATGAGGCCCTGCATCTTGCGCGGCTCCAGGTGCGCCTGGGCAGCACGGGCCTGATCCTGTACACCTCGGGCACCACCGCCAACCCGAAAGGCTGCATGATCTCCCACGAGGCCATCGTCCGGAACAGCGCCGCCCTGGCGGACCGCTACGAGCTCGGCCGGGACGACAGCTTCTGGTCGCCCCTGCCCATGTTCCACATCGCGGCGATCCTGCCGATGGTGAGCATCTTCAGCAAGTTCGGCACCTACGTCACCATGGGTTATTTCCAGGCGGGCGAAGCCTTGAAAATGATGGAAGCGGAGCAGGTCACGGCCACCTATCCCTGCTTCTGGACCATCATGTCCGACCTCGTCGATCACCCGGACTTCGAAAACACGGACCTCTCCCGGGTGAAGCTCATGAACGCCAACTTCGCCGTGCAACCCCCGGAAATCGCCCGGAAGATGAAAAAGGCCCTGCCCAACGCCGTGTTCGTGGGCACCTTCGGCATGACCGAAACGGCCGGCACGGTCACGACGAGCCGCCTGGACGACACGGAGACTCAACGCTTCACGCGCCTGGGCGTGCCGCTCTCGGGGCTGGAGGTGAAGGCCATGAATCCCGAGACGGGCGAGGAATGCGCGGCCGGCGAGCGCGGAGAAGCCTGGATCCGGGGCTATTCGACGTTCAGCGAATACTACAAGTCTCCAAACAAGACGGCCGAGGCCCTGGACGACGAGGGCTGGTTCCATTCCGGTGACCTGGTGTCCATCGACGAAGACGGCCAGCTCATGTTCCACGGCCGCCTGCGGGATATGCTGAAAGTCGGCGGGGAGAACGTCGCCGCCGTGGAGATCGAGAGCTGCCTGCAGGAGCACGAGGCCGTGAAGCTCGCCCAGGTCGTGGGCATTCCCGACCCCCGTCTCATCGAGGTGGCGGCTGCCTTCGTGGAGCTGGAACCGGGGCACGAGGCCGCCGAGGACGAGTTGATCCATTTCTGCAAGGAACGCATCGCCGGCTTCAAGGTGCCCCGTCATATCCGCTTCGTCAGTGAGTGGCCCACCTCGTCCACGAAGATCCAGAAATTCAAACTCCAGGAAGAGCTCTGCGGAGAGCTCGGCATCTAGAGAAGCAGCCAGAGGAGCAAGCCGCCATGAGCCAGGTCGTATTCATCGCCACGCTGAACGTCGCCGAGGGGCGCGAGGAGGACTTCGAGCGCCTCCAGTCCGAACTGTCGGAAATCTCCCATGAGAAGGAACCCGGCCTGCTGGTTTACGACGTCATCCGGCACACGGAAGACGGCAACAAGTACGTGGTCTACGCCCGCTTCGAGGACCAGGCCGCCTTCGAGTTCCACCAGGAAGCCGATTTCCACCACCGGCTCGTGCCGCCGATCCTCGATTGCGTCGAGGGTGAAATGGACCTGCAGTTTTTCGGCCACATCGCCTGATCGGGGCCCCGCGCTCAGCGCGCGGTGTCGCGGGACCGGCGGCCCACCGACCGATCCATCGCACCGTCCGCCGCCAGGTCCGTGTCGACGGTCCGCAGGATGGCTTCGAGCATCACCTCACGGGGAAAGTCGTTGTCGGTCGCATACACCAGGGCAGGCAAATCATGATGCCGGGCCACCGGCACCGCCATGGCCCAGTGATCCGCATTGGCGAACGCCAGGACCGTTGACCCCGGGATGATCTGGTCGTAGTACACCAGCTGGCTGTCGTTGCGCGCGTCCCGCAGACGGCCGAGCTTTTTCCAGCTGTGCCGCAGTCCCGCGGAGACGCGGTCCGGTTCCGGGAAGCCCACCACGGAGTAGGTGCGGATGTGCGCCGGCAGCGCATGCGCTTCGAGACGGGCCGCGCGGACCTCGGGACGCAGGCTTTCGAGCGCACCGCCGTCGCCCCCGTCACAATCGGCGCCGGGCAGATGGCGAACCTGGTTGAAGGTGTTCGGATCGAATGCTTCCGCCAGGGGTGAGCCCCGCACCGCACCGGCATAAGCCACCACGGCCGAAACCCGCGCGGCCGCCTCCGGGTAGCGGAACAGGGTTTCGAGGATGTCGTTGGCGCCCTTGGAATAGCCGATCAGCACCAGCGGACCGGCGTCCGCCGGCTGGGCCAGGATGGCGTCACGCACGAACATCGCGTTACGAGCGGAGCTGGACAGGCCCTCCACCGGGACGAGCCCGACCTCGAACCCCTGGCTTTCCGCGTGACGGGGCCCGGCCTGGTCCTCGTCCAGCCAGGCGCGGACACAGGCAAAGGCCACGCCGGGCACGAGCAAGGCCCGCAGCCCGGAGGTGCTGGGCTCCAGCACCAGGTCCAGCTCCGCGATCGGCGGCTCGGGTTCGACGCGCAGCAGGGTCTGCTCGCAGGGACGGTGGTCCGGCAGCTCCGCTCCCCGCGTTCGGTTGATGGTGCAAAACAGGTTGCGGAATCCGGCCCGGCCATCGATCCAGTCCGGCGCACCGAGTTCCGCCTCGGGCCAGGGCTCGAGGGTGGCGCTCCACGGAATCCGCGGTGGCCCGGCGCAGGCAGCGAGCACGACGGCGATTCCCGCGGCAGCGAGGCACCGGCAGGCGCCACGTCGACGAGCGGTGGTCAATACAGCTCCTTCGGAAACATTTTGAACACCACGTCCATGAAACGCTGCCAGAAACCCCGGGCCGGTTGCCTGTCCACGGTCACCGTGTCGTGCGTCCAGGTCAGCTGCCCCTGGTCGTCCAGCCGGACTTCCCAGGCATTGGACGGCGTCATGTCACGCTCCATGATCCGGGCCAGGTCCTCCGCCAGGCCGGCGCTTTCGATGTAAACCCCACCCTCGGTGTTGATGGCGATGGAGCGCGGATCGAAATTCATGGAGCCCACGAACACGATCTCGCGATCGATCACGAAGGCCTTGGTGTGCAGACCCACGAATTCGCCCTGCACCGGCGGGACGTCCACCAGGGAACTGATCGCCGCATCGGCCCGCAGTTCGTAAAGCTCCGCGCCAGCCTGGACGAAGTCGTCACGCCAGTCCCGGTAGTGGCTGTTCACCGCCGGCACGTCGTGGGATTCGAGGCTGTTGGTCAGGATGCGGACACGAACCCCCCGTTCCGTCAGCTCACGGGTGAAGTCGATCGACGGCTGGTCCGGGATGATATAGGCGTTGGTGATCAGCAGCTCCTCGTCGGCGCGCTCCATGGCCGGGAACAGGCTTTTCGCCACCTCCTGTTCGATCGAGTCCCCGTTGACCTGGTCGTACACCAGCAGGCTGCGGCCCGGCCTCAGCCTGGGATAGAGCTCCTCGAGCCGTCCCGTCCAGTCCGCCGGCAGGCGCGGAAAGGCCTCCAGTTCCGGCGCCTCGGCGATTTTTCGACGCAGGTTGCGGAGCGTGTCGCGGGCAAATTCGTCGTCGGCTTCCAGGTCGAAATCTTCCGCCGACACCACCCAGTCGCTGTTCCAGAAATGGTCAAAGAATTCGTGGGCCTGGGCTGCCACGGGGCCTAGGCCGAGGACGTCCAGGTCATGGAAGTTGTAGTCCTCGCTGAGCCCGAAGTAGTGGTCGCCGAGGTTTCTGCCGCCCACGATGGTGGCGTGCCCGTCCACGACCATCAGCTTGTCGTGCATGCGGATGTTCAGCCGCTCGAGCTGCATGGCCATCTCGCCGGCGCGCTGCACCACCCCGCGCTTTTCCCAGGGATTGAACACGCGGAAGTCGATGTTCGGGTGCCGCTGCAGCTCCACCAGAACCTGGTCGAGGCCGATGGTCAGCAGGTCATCGACGATCAGGCGCACCCTGACGCCGCGATCCGCGGCGCGGATGGCCCGGTCGAGCATGAGGCGGCCGGCGTTGTCCGGATACCAGAGATAGGTCTGGATATCGACGGAGGACACGGCGGAGTCGATGAGCGCCAGGCGCCAGGCCAGGCCGTCGTAGCTGCCATCGAGCAGGTAAAACCCGGACCGGTCTTCACCGTGGGTGGCGGTGATCCGCTGGGCCATGTCGGCCAGCACGCCCTCGGTGGCGGGTGGCAGGGCGTGACCCGGCGGCGGGGGCTGCCGATTTTCCTTGAGCGCAGGACCGGCGCACGCGGTCAACAGAACGACGACGCACAGGAGGACTGCCGTTCGCAGGCCCGTTGGCCAATCACCCATCCTGTCGATCCTGGTGTTTCTCATGAGCGCGCCCTTTCCCGCTTATCCTGGCCCCCCCCTCTGATCATAGTCAGGTGTTTCCCGGGCCGTCCATGACGTCAGTTCTCATGGAAAGCAGCCGTTTCGAGGCGGGCCAAAACCACCAGCTCAGCAGTCCCTCGCCAGTGATAGGCATCCGCCGGGCACAGCACCACCGATTCGGTTGGGGTGCCCGCGTCCAGCAAAATGCCCAGTGGAATGTCACCGGGCCTGGCCTCGGCGGCGACCAGGGCCCGGTAATCCGGGCAGTCCTGCCCCGAACCGTCACGAACCAGAATCTGCGCGCCGGACTGGGGCAGGAACAGGGCCTCGTAGACCGCGTTCAGCGCCGGACGTAAAGCCACGTGGCTTTGCAGGTAACCCAGCAACCGGGGACGCAGCACGAGCTGGTCATCGGGCTCCAGCGCGTGCTCGGCGCTGGCCGGGTGTGCGAGCTCGACCAGGATCGACGGCCGTTGTTCCGCGTTGGCGCACTGCTCGCGGCGCTCGCCGCGCAGGAGTTCGTACAGGGTCAGGCTGCGCGCGTCACTTTCTTCGGCCCCTTCCTGCAGCGCCGAGGCCGCAACGAGCACCGTGTGGAACGCACCCAGATCGAGCGAGTCCACCACACCCCGGGCCAGCGCATCCGCCTCCAGGTGATTCACGTCCAGGCGGGAGGTGGCGAGGGTTTCGCCCTGGAACCAGGAACCACGCTCCTCCAGCGGCATCCTGGACAGCACGGTCAACTGCAGCTGCATTTCCGGCGCGGTCAGCAGGTCCTCCACCGCCCGCGCCACCGTGGCGCTCCATCCGATCACGAGCACACGGCGGGCCAGGGCCACCACGGGAGATGTGCTGGACACCGGGGTGTCACGGCGCGGCTCGTCACCGTTCTCGGAGCGTTCGAAATCGTCGAAAGCCCGGGCCAGGTAAAACACCCGGTCCTCGGGCTGCAGCGTGAAATCGGGGTCCGGCGCGGGGAAGGCCTTCCATTCCCCGGCCACACGCCGTACGGCGCCGAGAACGATGGCCCGGTCCCGCCGCGTCGGGATGGAGAACGGGTGCTGCCCGGTGTATTCGGGCATGGGCCGGACGAAGGGCGTGCATCCTTCGTTGTGGGTCAGCAGTTCGATACAGACGCTGAAACGGCGTGGGTCGATCACGTACCGGGCCATGAGCCTGGCGATCATCTCGTCACCGATGACCACCTCCAGCTCCCCGCCATAGGCCTGGTGCGCCGTGGCGTCCTTGTCCGCGTCGATGACCTCCGCAACCACCGCGGGTCTCGACGCCTCCGGGACGGTGGCCAGGGCGCTGCGCAGGTTCAGCAGGCTGCGAAACACCCGGGCATCGGAAGCCTCGGCGCCGCCATAGGCGAAAGCGTCTCCCGGAATGACGACAACGGCGGAGCGCCCCAGATCGAAACGCTCCAGGTCCAGCGACACGGTGGCGGATCCCCGCCGCAGGAACACCTGGCCATTCCTGGCGTGACCACCAATGAAGTTCCGCAGCCGCTGGCGCCGCGCCTCGTCCACGTGATCCGCGACGACCACGATGCGCAGGCGGCGCTGACCCTGCTCCTCGAGGAAACGCTTCAGGCGTCCGCGGGCGGACAACAGCTGCAGCACGATCTCCGGCGTCCGGTTGGTCCAGCCCAGGATGACCACGTGCCCTTTCATGGAAATGCTGGACAGCCCCTCTTCGAAGCGCTTGAGCGTGTCCCGCAGCCACTGGGTGAGAATGGCGATGAGCGATCCCATGAACAGGACGTAGCCGAGCACGGTGACCGTGGTGGAAATGATGCGCAGCGCCACGCCCTCGTCATCGCCGAGGTAGCCCGGGTCCGTGAGGCGAAGAAAGGACCACCAGATGGCGCCGGGCAGGCTGTCGAACTGATCGCTGAATACCCAGGCTGCGACACCGCCGAGCAACGAGACCACGAGCACCAGGGCTGCAGCGAAGAGCAGCTGGTACAGCGGCCCGCGCTGTAGCCAGCGTTCGAGCTGAAAGCGGATCAGAGCGCCCATGATGGCCTGCAGTGTCACCGACCCGGCGGGCTCAGTCCAGCGGCGTCGCGGAATCCGCGCTGCCGAGGCCCGGAGTGCCGCGGCCCTCCGACAGGCCGGGCACCGCGGTCTTGCCCGTCTTCATGGCCTCGCGAGCCTGCCGGGCGTCAGGTCCCGGAACTGACGTCCGTCATGAAACTCCCCCAAGACCACAGTAGGATGGGTTCTGCAAACATGCGACCAACCGGAAGTTTCCATGAGACAGCTGACCCTGCTTTTCACACTCCTCGTTTTCAGCTCCCTGGCGCTCGCGCAGAATCCAGCGCCCACCGATGCCCCGGCCGAGGACGAGGGGGAAGCGCTGGATCTCTTTGACGGCGACACGGACGTGAATGACGAGGGATGGCCACGCTTCGCCATCGGCGTCGGCTACATGTGGCTCGACGCCAACGGCACCTTCGATGTCGCCACACCCAGCGGCAACCGCGTGACCATCATCGACCTGGATCGCCTGGGCGTCGATGACAAGGACGGCACGCCCTGGGTCTCCCTGAGATGGCGGTCCCGCTCCTCCAACTGGGGCGTCTGGGCGGGCTACTGGTCATTCAACGGCGCCGGCTTCCGGGTCTGGGAAGACGAGCTTGACCTCGGTGATGGAACCCTCATCCCGGTCGGCGCCGGGGTGGCCACGGATCTTTCCACCGACTGGTACATCATCGAGGCCACCTACAGCTTCGTCCACAACGAGACCTGGGACGTGGGCATCGGCGCCGGTTTTCACGTGGTGGACATCGGTGCAACGCTTGTGGCGGGGGCATCCGCAGGCGACGAAAGCCGCACGCGGGAGCTCGCAAAGTTCGACACGCTGGCGCCGCTGCCCAATATCCTCGGCTACGCGAGCTGGCATTTCTCGGATCGTTGGCACCTGACCGCCCGCTACGGCTGGTTCGGGCTCAGCTACGACGAATACGACGGCGAAATGACCAACCTGCACGCCCTGGCGGTCTACGATTTCAGCAAGCGCTGGTCGCTCGAAGCGGGTTACCAGTTCGTCAAGCTCGACGTCGATGTGGACGAAGGCAACTACACGACCCTCTACGACATGGACTTCGACGGGCCCATGGCGGTGCTGCGTTTTACATTCTGAGGCGAATCACTCCCCCGGCCGGCGCTCCACCAGGTTGGTGCTGTCCATGCGGAAGATTTCCGCGCCGTCCCGGTTGATCATCCGGTAGCGGTAAACGGCGATACCGCGGCCCGGGTCGCTCCGGGATGCACGCTTTGACAGGCACTCGGCGGTGACGTGCACCGTGTCCCCGGCGCGCAGGGCGCGCTTCCAGCGAAAGTCGTCCCAGGCAACGCCGCAGATCCAGCGGATGTCGCCGGTGATTTCGTGATCCAGCTGGCGCCAGATGGCGAGATTGTGCACCCCGGAGGCCACGACTTCCCCGAAGACGCTGCGTTTGGCGGCCTCCGGGTCCATGTGGAAATACTGGGGATCGTAGCGGGTGGCGAAGTCGACGATTTCCGCCTCGCCGACCGTTCGTTCGCGGGACCGGAAGCGCTCTCCGACGACCAGGTCTTCCCAGTAGCGGTCGGGCTCGCTCAAGGCCCCGGCTCGGGTGATTCCGGATCGCGGGGCCCGAGAGCCAGGAACACGTTGCCCGGCATGTGTCCGTAGAGGCCGTAGCCGGAATTCAGGTACACCATGCCATCCGCCACGATGGCGCCACCACCGCTGAAGGAACCGCCACGGGCCACTTCGCCGGACACGGTCTTGTATTCCTGCAGCGTGTTCATTTCCCAGATCACCTCGCCCGTTTCCCCGTCGTGTACGCGGAGCCGCCCGTCCAGGTAGCCGGCGATCACGGCGCCCGGCACGGCCTTGATGGCGTGGGAAATACCGGGATCGCAACCCTCCAGGTCGCCACAGAGGTCGGCGGCCGGCGCAGACCACAGCAGTTCACCCGTGGCGGCATCGAGGGCGTACAGCCCCGGTTTCGGAGGCCGCGCAGCACCATAGCGCGCCGCGTCCTCGGGATAGATCATGTCGTTGATGGGAATGTACAGTCGGCTGCCCTCCGCGGCCATGCCAAAGTGGACCCCGCCCTGGACCCCGCCACGGCCAACCTGGTTCTTCCAGAGGACTTTGCCCGTTTCCGGATCGAGGCCAACGACCTGACCGGATTTCTGTCCGCCGACGACGATGTCCCGTCCGTCGTCCAGCGTGACCAGCATGGGCGAGGCACCGAAGTCGTAGTCGGGACCGTTTTCCTCGGGGCAGTTGGCGTCATCGCTCGTGTAATCGCTCAGGCAGGCCGCGTTCCAGGCATCACCCGCAGTCTGCTGGCTCACCCAGCGCTTTTCGCCGGTCTTGAGATCGAAGGCGATGATGGCATCGGAGTTGCCGTCAGCCGGGGAACTGTAGTTTTCGCCCGTGCCCACGTAGAACAGTCCGCGGGCGGCGTCGATCGCCGGGCTGTTCCACACGGGCGCGCCGGAGGGAGCAAGGATGTCGGTACCCGCCCGGGTGACGCCGACCTTCGACGGTGGCTCGGGGATGGTGTGCGCCCGCCAGATTTCCTCGCCGGTCGCCGCGTTCAGGGCCACGACGGCGCCGCGGAACGTGCAGCATTCGTAGGCCGGATTGACCGCCGACACGACCTCCAGGGAGGACAGGGGCACGTAAAGAAGGCCCTCGTGCAGCGCCGCGGCGCCGGTCAGCGTCCCGTCCGGGTGTTCCGTCACCTTTCGATCCCAGCGAAGCTCGCCGGTACGCGCATCCAGGGCGTAGACACGGCCCACGATGTCGCCGAAGTAGAGGGTCGGTGGCGCCTCGAGCTCGCCCGCATCCCAGGGCGACAGCACGATGGCATTGCGGACCTCGCCGCCGGCCCGGAATGACCAGCGCAGGCAGCCGGTCCTGGCGTCCAGGGCCCGGACCGTGCCGTCCTGGCTGCCGAAGTACACGGCCCCGCCACCGTAGGCCGGCTGGGAGCGCGCCTGGATCGCGTTGGGAAAGGCGAAGGCCCACTTCACTTCCAGGTCCGCTACGTTGCTGCGATCGATACCGCCGCTCTCGCTGCCCTGGAAGCGCGTCTGGCCCGGATCGACGCCCCAGCCCAGGGAGACAGGCGCGATGTTTTCGTCGAAGGGGGAGTCTTCACAGGCCGGCGCCTCGGTGACGACGTCCGATTCGGCCAGGGTCTGGCCCGTGAGGTACTCGGCCACGGCCTGCTTCTGCGCGTCGTTCAGGCCGGCGGCCTGGGCGCGCATCAAGCCCTCGTCCATGGCGGCATAGACATTGCGCGCCCCGAGCATGGCCAGGAAGGTCCGGCTCGGGGCCTTGTACACGGCCTTGTCGTGGCAGGCGGCGCACTTGGCCTCGTAGGGCGCCTGTCCGGGATGGGGGGCGTCGGCGGCCGCCAGGTCCGGATCGTTGTCGGTGGCGGGAGGCGATTCGCTCCCACAACCCGCCAGCAGGAGGACGATGGCGAGGGGGGGCAGTAGCGTCAAACAACGTCGGATCATGGCTGGCTCCGGGCGAGTATCAGGGCACGAATGTCGGCCACCGATTTCAGGGTGAACGACATCCCATGCATCACATGGTGTCCAGGGCGTCCTGCAGCGCGGCCAGGAACCGGGCACCCTCGGCGCCATCGATGGCGCGGTGGTCACAGGACAGGGTCACCGTCATGGCCGGCACCGCGCCTTCTCCCAGGTCGAGCGGCCTCAGGCGACCGACGGCCAGGATCGCCACCTGCGGCGGATTGATGATGGCCGTGAACTCGGTGATGCCGAACATGCCGAGGTTGCTTACGGTGATGCCGCCCGGCGCGAGGTCCGTCGGGGAGAGTTGCCTGTCCCGGGCGCGCTGCGCGAGCGCCTTGAGTCGCGACGACAGGTCACCGACCGTGGAAGACGCCACGGCGTCGAGCCGGGGGGCCACCAGGCCCTCGGGAGTATCCACGGCCACGTTGATGGACACCCCCGCCTGCGGCACCCGGTGTTCGCCGTCGAGATGCGCGTTCAGGCGGGGCCTTTGCTCCAGGGCCGCCGCCACGGCCTTCAGCAAAAGGGCGGTGAGCGGTACGCCTTCCCGCTCCTTGGCGGCGAGGGCGGCGCGCATGTCCAGGTCGCGCTGAAGGTAGAAATGAGGAATGTCCTGCTTGGACGCCACCAGCCGCCGGGCGGCGGTCAACTCCCGGCTGGACAGGGGCTCGACGTCGGCCGACCGGCCGGCCTCGTCCGGCGCCGAGCCGGCGGCGGCTGCCTCGACATCTTCACGGGAGATTCGGCCGCCCCGACCCGTCGGCCTGATCGTGGACAGGTCCACGCCCAGTTGCTTCGCGAGGCGACGCGCGATGGGGCTGGCCTTGATTTCGCCCATGGGCGAATCAGCCGGGTTCGCGGATTCTGTCGCGGCCGGTGGGCTGGCGACGGGCGGCTTCGCCGTTTCCTTCCCGCCGGACATGGCGGACCCGGGCGTCTCGTCGTCGTCGATGCCAAAGCCGGCGTCGGCCGGCACGAAGGCCTGGATGAACGCGTCGATGTCATCGGAGGACGTGTCGGCCGGCGCGATGACGCCGAGCAGTTGCCCCACCTTCAGCGTGCTGTCCGCCTCGGCGAGAATGCGGTGCAACACCCCGCCCGCCGGCGCTTCCATGGTGTTCACGATCTTGTCCGACTCGATGTCGATCAGCTCGTCGCCCTTGCGCACGGACTCGCCCACGGCGACGTGCCACCCGGTGACCGTGCCCTCCTGCATCTCGATACCCCACTTGGGGATGGTGACGGGATGGATGGTGCTCATGTCACTGGCCCCTCACACATGCCAGGATGCCCTCGGCGATGCGGTCCGGCCCGGGAACGTAAGCGCGCTCCAGGCCCGGGCTGAACGGCGCCGGGGCATGCGGAGCGGTCACCAGTTTCACGGGGCCACGCAGGCTGCCGAAGGCCTCCTGGGCAACGATGCCGGCGATGTCCGAGGCCAGGCTGCAGCGCGGCGGGGATTCGTCCACGACCACGAGCCGGCCCGTGTGCTCGAGACTTTCGAAGATCATGTCCGTGTCCAGGGGCGACACGGTGCGCGGATCGATGAGATCGGCGGTGATGCCCTGGCCGGCCAGGCCATCGATGGCCTTCTCGGCGAAGGGCACCATGCGCCCGATGGCCACCACGGTGACGTCGTCGCCTTCGCGGGTCATGTCCGCCTCGCCAAAGGGAATCGTGTAGTCGCCCTCCGGCACCTCGCCCTTCTTGTTGTAGAGCGCCTTGTGTTCGAAAAACACGACCGGATCCTCGTCGCGGATGGCGGTTTTGAGCAGGCCCTTCGCGTCGGCGGCGTTGCTGGGAATCACCACCTTGAGACCGGGCACGGCAGTCAGGAGCGGGTAGATGGTCTGGGAATGCTGGGCGCCCATGTTCATGCCTGCCCCCATGGCGGTGCGGATGACGAGGGGACAGGACATTTTGCCACCGAACATGTAGCGGAACTTGGCGGCCTGGTTGTACACCTGGTCCATGCATACGCCGATGAAGTCCGCGAACATGAGCTCCGCAACCGGCCGGTAACCGGCGAGGGCCGCGCCGTTCGCGGCCCCGATGATGGCGGACTCGGAAATGGGCGTGTCGATGACCCGGTCCCGTCCGAAGGCGCGCGCCAGGCCGTGGGTGACCCCGAAGATGCCGCCGGCGGCCTCCACCGTGTCGCCGGTGCCGCCGGCCCCGCCGGCCACGTCCTCGCCGAGCACCAGCACCGTGGGATCCCGCTGCATTTCCTCGTGCAGCGCCTCGTTCAGGGCCTCGCGATAGGTCTTGATGTTGCTCATTCGGCAGGCCTCAGTAGGTGGCGTAAACGTCCGTGGTCAGTTCGGACAGGTCCGGCAGCGGCGAGGCCTGGGCCTCGCTGACAGCGCGGTCGATGAGTTCGAGCACCTCGGCGTCGATCGCGTCGAGGCGCTCGGCGGTCAGCCAGCCCTCGCCGGTGACCCGCTCGCGAAACTTCACCAGGCAGTCCCGGCTGGCCCGGTGATTGGCGACCTCGTCCCTGTCCCGGTACTTCTGGGGGTCGCCCACGAAATGGCCGAAGAAGCGGGTCGTGACACATTCCACGGTGCTGGGGCCTCCGCCGTCGCGGGCACGCTGCACCGCGCGGCCGGCGGACTCGTACACGGCGAAGAAATCGTCACCATCGACTTTCTCCGCGGGCATGCCAAAGGCCGCGCTGCGGGACGCCACGTCCTTGGCGCCGACGGCATAATCGGCGCCCGTGTGCTCGCTGTAGCCGTTGTTCTCGACGATGAAAATGGTGGGCAGCTGGAGCACCACCGCCAGGTTCATGGCTTCAAAAACCGTGCCCTGGTTGCTCGAGCCGTCCCCGGAAAAGGAGGCGCTCACGCGACCCTTGCCCTCGAGCCTGGCCGCCAGGGCTGCGCCCACGGCGATGGGCGGTCCGCCGCCGACAATGGCGTTGGCGCCGAGCATGCCCACGTCCCGGTCGGCGATGTGCATGGAGCCGCCCTTGCCCTTGCACAGCCCGTCGTGGCGGCCGTAAATCTCCTTCATCATGCCGATCACGTCACAGCCCTTGGCGATGCAGTGACCGTGGCCACGATGGGTGCTGACGATGGTGTCATCCACCCCGAAGTGTTCGCAAACGCCCACCGCCACGGCCTCCTGTCCCGCGTACAGGTGGGTGAAACCGGGGATTTCGCCCTTCTGGATCTCGATGTTCAGGCGCTCCTCGAACTCGCGAATGGTTTTCATCCGGCGGTAGGCCTGTTCAAGCTGCTCGGCGGTGAGTGAGGTCATGTCGGGCTCCTGGGTGTCGATGCGGAAGCGGCGCTCACAAGGCGCCCTCGGGTTTGCCATCCGGCCCGTAAAGGTAGTCATCCAGCACCTTGTGGAAGTGCCGGATGCGCAGCTCCTGCTTGCCCAGCCACAGCCCCCGGAATCCCTTCGACTGCATGCCCTTCTGGACCCCCGGGAGGTTGGCCGCGTCCTGGTCCAGCACCAGGCCGATGCTTTTTTCGCCGTGTTTGAACTGTTGGAACTCCGGTACATCCGGCCACTCCTCGCCGTCCGGGACCAGCTTGAAGGTCCAGATGTCGAAGTAGCACTTGTTCGGGTCCGTGGCGTGCGGGCGCTGGCGGAAAATCCAGTAGTCGTCCGCGTGCACGTTCATGGTGATGTTCGGAAAGATCAGGTAGTGGAAATCATCCGTCAGCTGCGCGTCGTGCAGGCGGGAGTAATCCTTGCCCTGCTCCGGGGCGTGCTCCCGTTTCCACTGCTGCAGGTCCCTGCGCACATCCTTCACCCGGCCGTAATAGTCCGCCGGATCCATGCCGCCCTCCTTCATCAGGTGCTTGATGCCCATGGGAATTTCCGGCGGCTGGTTCACCCGGGGAGAAAGGGTCGCGAACTCGATGAGGTAGCGGTTGTGACGCGAGTAGCAGTCGATCTGGATGTTCAGGTCATCGAGGTGCCAGAGCAACTGAGGGTGAATGCCCTGCACGTGATAGGACTCGTTGAAGGCGTCCACGGAGGTCTTCCAGTTGCAGTCCCATTCCACGGTGACGTGCCGGTCCCGGGCCATCCTGGGAAACTGGTACGGATCGAGGTGCTCGGGAATCATGTCCAGGAATTCGGGCAGCGGCTCGACGTCCGGGTTCAGGCTGAAGAAGACGAGTCCGGCCCAGGTGTCACAGGGGATTTCCTCCAGCCCGGTGCAGGGCGTGCCCTGGGGAAAGGTGTCCGCGTCCGGGATGCGCTTGAAGCTGCCGTCCCGGTGGTA
This sequence comes from Lysobacterales bacterium, assembly GCA_036351115.1. Taxonomy (GTDB): domain Bacteria; phylum Pseudomonadota; class Gammaproteobacteria; order Xanthomonadales; family SZUA-36; genus Marinihelvus. Next base: position 54,171 of record JAZBOL010000096.1, read on the forward strand.
TTCCCAGTGGTGATAGGCGCACTGGAAGGACTCGGCGTGCCCGGCGCCCTCGGGGCGCAGCTGGTTCCCACGGTGCTGGCAGACGTTGTAGAAGGCGCGGATTCCGCCATCGTCCTGGCGCACGATGAGGATCGACTCGGGCCCGATGTCGGTGACCACGTAGTCGCCCGGCTCCCGGAGGTCCTGTTCCACGCACCCCAGCAGCCAGACTTTCGACCACATGCGATCCCATTCCAGGCGCATGAAGTCGGGATCGGTGTAGCGCTCCTTGGCAATGATGTCATTCGGCAGCTCCGGGTCCGGCGCCTTGTCGAGCGGCGTCATGCCAGCCGACGGTTCGTCCTGCGATTCGTTTCCTGCCTCGCGATTCGGGTCAGTCATGGCGAAGGTCCTGATCGCCCAGGGACCAGCGGATACCGCGACGCAGGAGCTCATGGAAAACCGGTTGCTTCCAGCTGCCGCGCTCCACGTCGTCGTACCAGTCCATGAGCGGTTGCATGTCGTAGTGGCCCCGGGCGTGGCCCAGGTTGAGGTACAGCACCTCGTTGTCCTCCCAGGGATGGAGGTACATGATCGGGACCGACTCCAGGTCGGTCCAGTTGGACTCGTCGAAACCGGGCGCGAGTCCGCTGAACGTCGTTTCCAGCAGGGGTTCGATCCGGCCGAAAAAGCGGCACAGGTAAATCTCGTCATCCGCTTCGAAGGGTTCGATGTCCCGGACCAGCGGATGATCGGCGGTGGGGCGAACCGTGAAGGGCTGGATCGGCGGATGGGCGACGAACTGGCTGCCGATCATCTCGAAGAACCGGCGGTTCGTGCGCGGCGCCACCCAGCCCCGGCCCTTCTCGTAGCGTAACAGCGCATTGGTGCCGTGCAGGGCGAACCAGCGCTTGCCGGCGCGCAGGAACGCCGCCAGGGCGTCCGTGTCCTCGGCGCCGGGAATCACGTCGCTCGTGTAGGTGACCAGGATGTCGGCCGCGGCCAGCGCCTCGTGGTCGGAATAATCCGACGCCACGCTCACCCGGACCTGTTCGTGCTCGGCAAACAGCTTGAGTAGCTCGAGGCGCACGAAATCGAAGTCGTGGTAGCGTCCGGCACAGACCAGGTGAAGGTTTTTGCGGGCGGTAGCCAAGCGGCGCCTCCTAGAGCTGCACCCGCTTGGTGAAGCCATTGTCGGCCACGAGGTTGATGCCGGTCACGAGGCTCGCGGCCGGGCTGGCGAGGAAGGTCACGACGCGCGCGACCTCCTCCGGTGTACCCATGCGGCCGGCGGGGATCTGCTTGAGCGTGCCCTCGTACACCTTGGGCATGGTGCCCTTGATCATCTCCCAGGCGCCGCCTTCGAAGTAGATCGGACCGGGGGAAACGGTATTGACGCGCACGCCTTTCGCCGCCACGAACTGGGACAGCTGCTTGCTGTAGGTCACCAGCGCCGCCTTCATGGCGTTGTAGGCCATGGGCCCCATGAACGTTTCAACGGCGTTCGTGGAGCCGATGATCACGATGGAGCCGGCCCCGGACGCCTTGAGCGCGGGGAGGCAGGTCTCCGCGCCACGGACCGTGTGCAGCACGTCGATCTCGAAATTGCGCCACCAGTTTTTTTCCGAATCCATGCCCCCGCCACCGCTGACGTTGGGCACGAAGATGTCGAGTCCGCCAAGGTCCTCGATGGCGGCCTCCAGCCATGCCTTGTAGGCGTCTGCATCTTTGACGTTGCATGGCTGGGCGAAAACCTTCACACCGTGCTGTTCGGCAATCTCCTTGCCCGCCTGGGCAGTCGCCTCGCCGTCCCGGGCGCCGATGGCCACGTTGACCCCTTCCGCCGCGAGGCACTCGGCGATGGCGCGCCCGATGCCCCGGGTGGAGCCGGTGATGATGGCGTTCTTGCCTTTGAGTCCTAGATCCATGTGTCGTGTTCTCCTCCGGGCAACCCGTGGGGATCAGCCCATGATTTCTTTCAGGGTGGGGATGCGGCGCAGTTCGGCGCCGCCGGTCACCGACAGGGTTTCGCCGGTCATGAAGCAGGCGGGATGGGCGAGAAACACCGCGGCGTGGGCGATGTCCTCCGACGTTCCCATGCGCCCGAGGGGGATCTCTTCGAGCACGGCCCGTTCCAGGTTGGGGTTGCCGAACATGCCTTCGGTCATCTCGGTCCGGGTCATGCCCGGGGCGATGGCATTCACCCGGACGCCCTGCTCCGCGTACTCGAGCGCCGCGACCCGCGTGACCTGCTCGAGCCCGGCCTTGCTCCCGGCGTAGACCGAGGTACCGAAGGCCGGACGGGATGCAGTGAGGGAGGACAGCATGATGATGGAGCCGCCGCCCGGCATACGCGCCGCGCTCTCGCGAATGAAGGTAAGCCCGCCGATGAACTGCGTCTGGAGGCACGGCATGGCGGCCTCGGCGTCGAAATCCCGGATCGGCGTGAAGTGATTCAGCCCGGTCGAAAAAACCGCCGTATCGAGGCCGCCGAAATGATCGTCTACCCAGGCGAAAAGCGCCGCGACGCTCTCCGCCGCGGTGATGTCGCAGGGGTGGTGGTGTACGCCAAGCTCCTCAGCCACCGCGGCCAGGGCGTCTTCACGCCGGGCCGAAATCAGCACGTCCGCACCGGCGGCCTTCAGGGCGCCGGCAATGGCAGCACCGATGCCTTTGGTGGAGCTGGCGCCCATGACCAGGGCCTTGGATTCGGCGAGGCTTTTCATGCGGGTGGTTCTGCGACGTCCGGGGGCGCAGTATACTGCAAGGAATTGACTGAAACAAACAGTCCTGACTGTTTTTTTATGGGGTTTTTTGGCACCCTTGGCCGGCGTCGGTGCGCCGGCCCGAACGACCTGGCGCCAAACGCCCGATGCAACGGAAAACCCGGGAGAAACGCACCATTGAGCGAGACCGTCGTCATTGTCGGAGCCGGCCAGGCCGGGCTTCAGACCGCCATATCCCTGCGCCAGGGAGGCTTCGAGGGGCGGGTGATCCTGCTGGGCACCGAGACCCGTCTCCCCTATCAGCGCCCACCCCTGTCCAAGCAGGTGCTCAAGGGCGAATTCGACGCCGATCGCTGCACGCTGCGCGGCCAGGCATTTCTGGACGGGCAGGCGATCGACTTTCGCCCCGGCACGCGGGCCGCGGCCCTCGACTGCCAGCGGCGCTTCGTCCAGCTCGAGTCGGACCAGGTCATCGACTACGACTACCTCGTCATCGCCACCGGGGCGCGCCTGAATCGCGTCGAGCTGTCCGGATCCCGGCTCGCGGGCGTCCACTACCTGCGTACGCTGGATGACGCCCTCGCCCTGCGCGACGAGCTCGAGGGCGGGGATCGGCTTGTCGTGGCCGGCGGCGGTTACATCGGCCTGGAAGTCGCCGCCTCGGCAAGGGCGCTGGGTTGTGAGGTGGCGGTGGTCGAGGCCCAGCCACACATCATGCAGCGATCCGCGCTCGGTCCGATCGCCGATCGTCTGCTGGACCGTCACCGGAAGGAAGGCGTGGAGGTGCACCTGGGACGCCTGATGACGGAGATCCACGGCACCAGCCGGGTCCACGCGGTCAGCCTGGACGACGGCACACTCATCGAAACGAACGCCGTGCTCAAGGGCCTCGGCGTGCGGCCCGACATCGGCTGGCTCGAGGGTAGCGGCATCGAAACAGACCGGGGTGTGCGGGTGGACGCGCAGTGTCGCACCAGCGATCCCCGCGTGTTCGCCGCCGGGGACTGCGCCGAAACCCGGCACCCGCTCTACGCCGATCCCGTGGTGCTCGAGTCGGTGCAGAACGCCGTGTCCCAGGGGAAACTCTGCGCCGCGGCGATTCTCGGCCAGGATGCGCGCTACGAGGACGTGCCCTGGTTCTGGTCGGAACAGTATGATGCGCGGCTCCAGATGGCCGGACTGCCCCAGCCGGAGGACAGGGTTGTGGTCCGGGACGACGACCCCAATGCTTTGACCGTGCTCAGCATGGGCGCAGACCGGCTCAACGCGATTCAGTGCATCAACGCGCCCCGCGATTACATGGCGGGCCGCAAGCTCATCGCCGCGGGTGCATCAATCGACGTGGAACGGCTCGAGGACGCTTCCGTTCCCCTGCAGGATTTAACGTGAAGGAATGACTGTGATCACACTGAAGGTGAAGGACCGGGACGGCGAGGTCCACGAGATCGAAGCCAGCGAAGGTAACACGCTCATGGAAGTGCTGCGCGAGTACGACTGGGGCGTGGCCGCCATCTGCGGCGGGATGTGCTCCTGTGGCACCTGCCACGTGTTCATCGAGGAAGGGGCCACCGAGCGATTCCCGGAACCGGACGTCGACGAGGAAGACCTGGTCGACATGCTCGAGTTCAGCCGCGAGGGCGTATCGCGCCTGAGCTGTCAGCTGAACCTCGAGGCCCGCCACGACGGCCTGGCGCTCGAACTCGCGCCGGACGAATAAGCCTGCCCGGGCGACTTTGCCCCGGGGAGCCGTCTACTGCACCGACAGGGCGTTGTCGATCATCAGTTCGGCGCCATTGACGAACCGCGACTCGTCGCTGGCCAGGTACAGCACGAGGTTGGCCACGTCTTCCGGCTTTCCGATACCGACCGGGTCCTCCGGATTGTCTGCATCCGGGTCCGGGACATCCATCCCCAGCTGGCTGAAGGAGTCGTGAATCATGGGCGTGTCGATGGCGCCCGCGTGAATCGAGTTGACGCGGATGTTGTAGCCGTTCATCTGGCAATGCACCGCCAGCGACTTGGTCATGGACCGCACGGCGCCCTTGGCCGCGGTGTAGGCGAAGAAGACCGGGTAGCCCAGGTGGGACGCGACGGAAGACATGTTGATGATCGATCCGCCGCCGCGCCGCTTGAGGGCCGGCAGCGCCGCCTGGCAACCGAGAAATACGCCCTCGTTCATGACCGCATTCGCCAGCCGGAACTGCTCGAGGGTGGTCGATTCCGGAGTCGCCACGATGACGATGCCGGCATTGTTCACGAGGACATCGAGGCCACCAAAGCGCGCCTCGGTCTCGGCGATGACTTCACCCCACCGCGCCTGGTCGCTCACGTCCTGTTTCAGGAACAGCGTTTCCGCGCCCGTTTCCTCGCTGATGGCCTTCGCCGCCTCGGCGCCGGCCTCGTTGATGTCGGTCATGACAACGCGGGCGCCTTCCTCCGCGAGGCGGCGGGCATCCGCCAGGCCAAGGCCCGAGGCAGCACCGGTCACGAGGACCACTTTTCCTTCGACTCTTCCCATGCCTATCTCCTGATCCGCGCCCGGACGGCGCCTGCGAGCGGTGTGTGTTTCGATGCCCGGGATCGTAACAATCACACCTGCTTGTTTCAATCAAGTGTGACTTTTTTCAGGGGCTTGCGTACACTCGTGTCCCAAGCAGGCCTTCGATGGCGGAGTGCGGCATGAGCAACAACACCCCAACCACGCGAAAGAAGCCGCGGAATTCCACGAATTCCGGATCGGGAGAAATGGGCTGGCAGGCCCGCAAGAGCGAGGCGACACGCAATCAGATCATCAACGCCGCGATCCGGTGCATCGTGGAATCCAGCTACTCCAACACCACGACCATGAAGATTGCCGAGAAAGCCGGCCTGTCACGCGGCGCGATGCTGCACCACTTTCCGAGCAAGCTGGACATCATTCGCGCGGTCGTCGACTACCTGCACGACAAGCGCCTGCAGGCTTTCCGGCGCTCCATCAAGGAGATCCCGGAAGAAGCGGACATGGTGCGAATGGCTGTCCGCTCCTACTGGGCCCACGTGAACCACCCCCTGTACATCGCCATCTTCGAACTGGCGGTGGCGGCACGGACCGACGAGGAATTGCGGGACATTCTGCACCCGGCGCAAAAGGCGTTTGATGCCGAGTGGTACAACACCGCGCGGGAAGTATTCCCGGAGTGGCAGTCGGATCCGGACGCGTTCGACCTCGCCCTGAACCTGACCCAGCAGCTGATGGAAGGCATGTCCATCAGCCACTTCACCCACGCCCGGGAAACGGACGAGGAAGCGCTGCTCGACTACCTCGAGGCCAAGGTCCGGGAGCTCAAACCCACCAGCCCACCAGCACCGCGCTGAGTCCGCCCACCAGGAGCGCCGAGAACAGGCCGACGGCCAGGGGACGCAAACCCAGGCTGCGAATACCGGCGAGCCGGGTGCTCAGCCCCACGGAGGCCATGGCGACGCCAAGACACAGCTGGGCGAAACCGGATGCGAACGCCAGCCCGGCGTCCCACTGTGCGGGCGTCAGCATCCCCAGGGGACGGTCTCCCAGGTCGCCCACCGTCCGCAGCGCGCTCATCCCGGCGAAGCCGATGACGAACAGCGGGATCATGCGGTACCAGGGCCGGTTTTCCGTCCCGTCCTCACCGGCACGGCGATGGTACAGCGCGCCCAGCAGGGGAATCACGACCAGCATGCCCAGGTTGCGCACCAGCTTGGTGACCGTGGCGCCGTCGAGGGCTTCCGGCTGGCCGAACAGTTCTTCGTAGAGAATGCCGGCGCCAATGACCTGGGCCGTATCGTGAATGGCCGTCCCGAGAAACACCCCGGCCTGCAGGGCGTCGTTCGCGAAGAGCTGCCAGGACAGCCACGGGTAGGCCAGCATGGCCACCATGCCGAACAGGGTGATGCAGGCGATGGCGTAGGCCGTTTCGTCCTGGCGCGCGCGGATGGCGGGGGACAGGGCGGCAATGGCCGTCGATCCGCAGATCGCGGTCCCGACGGCGATCAGGGTGCCGAGCCGGGCGGACACCCCCACCCGGGAACCGATCCAGGTGACCAGGAGCAACGCGCAGACGACGCAAGCGACGATGACCGGCAGAGCCTCCAGGCCGATTTCGCCCACCTCGCTCAAGCCCAGGCGCAGACCGAGCAGCACGATCCCGAGTTTCAGGATTCGCGTGAGTCCGAACGCCACGCCCGGTTCGAAGACGGCGCGCAGACCGACCGTGTTCCTCACCAGCACGCCGAGAAGGATGGCCAGCAGGACCGGACTGAGTGGGCTCCTGGGAAAGCCCGGCAGAATTTTGCCGACCCCGGCCGCCAGGAGAATCCCGGCAACTGCCAGCACGAGGGCGAGGGCCAGGCCGGGAAGGCGATTCACAACGGTCAGCCCAACCCTGGATTGACGACGGGCGCCGCCGCGACCGGGTTCACACGCATTCGAAGTCGTTCAGCCCCGTGGGCCGGCAGCGATCGGGCCAGCCGTACCTGCGCCAGTGCTGGTCGTAGCCGAGGGCGCGCACCCAGCCCTTGAAACGGGGGTCGCGCCGAAGCTCGACACCCCAGTTGTGCCAGACGGCCTCGGGGAGTCGATGCTCGAAGTAGGAACCCTCGAGGCTGACTTCCAGATCGAAGGCACGCGGTGAACCCATGATCAGCAGCGCTTCGAAGGCGACCAGCGGCGGCACCCGCTCGCCGGCCACGCCGTCGACGAAGGCATCCTCGACGAAGCGCCGGCGGGGCGGATTCTCGAAGGCCTCCACGAGCAGGTCCGCGTAGGCCGGTGGCAGCGCACCCATGCGCAGCTGGATTCCCCGGAGCAAGGTTCGTGCCTGTTCCCAGTCTCCCAGGTAAAGGCTGGCCACCGCGGTGGCCAGGTCCCTGCGTGAAAACCGCTCCATGCCGCCGAGCACGATCATCGCCCGGTCCGGTTGCCCGCTGAAGTTCAGCGAACCGGCGAGAGAGCACCCGAGCAACTGATTCAGGGGATCGAGTCGATAGGCGTCCTGCAGAAGCGGAAGGAGACCGTCGAAATAACCCATGCTCGTGGCGAGCATGGCGTGCCAGTGCAGCACGTCCGGGTCCTGGTTGCCGAGTTCCATGGCGCGTTCGAACAGCCCTGCCGCACGCAGCGGCTCTCCCTGCCACGACACGATCGCCGCGAGAACGCCCGTGGCCTCGGCCGACTCCGGATCGAGGTCCAGGGCGAACAACGCGCTGGTCTCGGCCCGTTCAAGCCATTCAGTACGGTCGGCGCCCTCGAGATAGGACGGCATCAGGAAGCTGGCGGATGCGATGCCGACGTGCGCCCGAACGAATTGCGGGTCGAGACGGACCGACGCCTGGAAGCTCTCCAGCGCGTCCTGGATTGCCTCGCTCTGACGGTTCAGTCGTTCGTCCAGCTGCGCCCGCCCCTTCAGGTAAAGCGTGTAGGCTTCGATGTTGGCGCTGGGTACGCCCCGCGAAGACATATTGACGGACGCGAGTCCCGGCGAACGGAGCGCCGTGACCACCCGGGAAGCAATCTCTCCCTGGACCTGGTACACCTCGTCCATCGACAGGTCGAAGCGGTCCGCCCAGAGCGCCCTTCCACTCGGCGCATGGACCAGGGAAGCCATGACCAGCAGCCGCTCCCCATCCCGCTGAACGCTGCCTTCCAGCAGCGTTTCCACACCGAGCTGGTCCGCGATCTCCGCATTGTCCAGCCCGGAATCGCGAAAGGTGAACGAAGAGGTGCTGGAGGCGACCCCCAGCCCTTCGTTCTCACCAAGGAGGCGCACGAGCTCCCGGGATACCCCCTCGGCGAAGTAACGATCGTTGTCATCCTCGCTGGCGGCCTCGAAAGGCATCACCGCGATACTGCTTGCACCGCTGAAGTCGGCGCCCGCCTGGCGCGCCGCCTCCACGGCGCTCTCGCGGGCCGTCTCACGGCTCGCATGGATCCAGTCGCGCCCGACGACCACCACCAGCACCAGGGCCAGGGCGGCCAGCACCGCCCATTGCACCGAGGTTCCGGTGGATGGGCTACTCGCTGCCGGGACAACGGTCTCTTCCGGTTCTGCCTTGACTTCGGGCGTCTCACCCGCTCGGCTGACCGGCACCGTCAATCGATAGCCCGTGCCGCGGACCACCGCGATGTAATCGCGTTCACACCCCGCCTGCTTCAGCGCGTTGCGCACCAGCACCACGCGTTTGTTGATGGTGCCGCGGTCGATAACCAGGCCACTCCAGACTTCCGCCTCGAGCTGCGCCGTGGTGACCACGTTGGGTGCGTGCCTCACGAGCGTGAGCAGCAACGCGTAGGAAAGCGGAGGCAGGGAGACGGGAACGCCGTTCCGCGTCACCTCCTGGGTGCCGGCATCGAGCAACAGCGTGCCGATCTGGTAACGTTCGATTTCCATGACCCTCTGCCCTCCCGGTTCCCGTCCCGGGGGCGTCAATGCTACCGCATCCGCATTTCTTCGTCGAAACTTCCATTAAATTTCATGGCCGCAGGAATTCATGGAAGCGGCGTGTTCCGTACATTGCAGGGGTGCTTTGAAGCGCGGGCTGGTCATCCAGCCAGGAGCGTGACAGGTGCGAACACGGCGCCGGCCGATTGCCCGGTAACGAACGGGTTGCGATCACCCACGGCCATCCCCCCTGGCCCGACCGCAACCCCGACGAGGGCGCACCGATACGCCGTGGTCACGCTCCAGGATGCAGAGGGAGAAACGGTTTTTCTCCGGACGGGCAGACCGTGTCCAGGGGCACGTCAACAAGAAGAAATGGAAAAGCCACCCGCGAGGGTGGCTTTTCTTGTAACAAGCGTCCTTCAGCAGCGCCTGACCCGGGTTTCCCGGGCACGCGACCGCGGCCTTCCGGCGCCACGCTCGACGCCGATCTGAATCCGGACCCCGGCATTCATCTTCCCAGTATCCCCCCTACGCTGGCGGGTGCCGGGGTCCGTTTTACCCTCCCACCGCAGGGGCGCCTCATGCGCCGGAACCGCCCCCCCGGAGAGCTGCTGGCGAGGCCACGGGAAACTCTTTATGCTTGCGCCCATGAGCGACGCATCCACAGCATCCTCCTCGTCTCACCTGGATCCCGAGGGAGAAGGGCTGAAGCTTCCGGCCGGCATTGAGCTCGTCGAGAAGATCGGCGCCGGCCGGGCCTGCACCGTCTACAAGGCCGCTTTCCAGGGGGAAGTGGTGGCGCTCAAGGCCTACAAGCCGAGCGCGGCAGACTGGTATCGGAAAAAGCTGGACAAGAACATCGCGGTCTACGAGATGATGCAGAACCGCGCATTCCGCAAGCACAAGGATCTCGTGAACTACACCGCCAAACCGATTCGCGTCATCGGCCAGGACGGCAAGAGCAGCCTGTGTTACCTGCAGGAATACATCGACGGCATCACCCTCGAGGAGCTCGGCGAGCGCTATGGCGAACTACCGGGCTACCTCATGCGCACCGGCGAGATGATCGCCCGAACCTGCGAAGAGCGCAGCATCAAGGGCGTCGACGATTTCATGAAAGGGGTGAAGGTTCGCCAGAATGCAAGCGTCTGGGTGCCGATCATGTTCGATTTCAAGCATATCCCGTCGGATCAGCCGAAGGAACGCAAGCAGGGGCTGCTCCAGCGCCTGGGGATCAACAAGCAACCGCCTCTCCCCGCCGGCTTCATGGGCGACTGGGAAGCCCTGAACCATCGATTGGAAAAGGGCTACTGATCCGCTCAAAAAGCGTTGACGCCCGTCAATTCCTTGCCCACCACCAGCTGGTGTACCGACTCCGTGCCTTCATAGGTAATGACGCTTTCCAGGTTCAGCATGTGACGGATCGCGCCGTATTCCACGCTGATGCCCGCGCCGCCGAGCATGTCCCGGCAGTCACGGGCGATGTCCAGCGCCATGCGAATGTTGTTCCATTTCGCCACGGACACCTGCGTCGGGTGCATGCGGCCGGCGTCTTTCAGTCGGCCCAACTGCAGGCTGAGCATCTGGGCCGCCGTGATCCGCCGACCCATGTCCGCCAGCCGCAGCTGGATCGCCTGGTTCCGGTTCAGGGAACGGCCGAACAGTTCGCGGGTTTCCGTGTAGTCGAGCACCTCGGCCAGGCAGGCCTGGGCAGCGCCGATGCCGCCCCAGGTAATGCCGTAGCGGGCCTGGGTGAGACAGCTCAGCGGGCCTTTCAGGCCCCGGACGCCGGGCAGAACGTTGTCCTTCGGTACCCGCACGTCCTCGAAAAACAGTGACGAGGTCACGGAGGCGCGCAGGGAAAACTTGTGTTTGATCTCCGGCGCTTCGAAACCCGGCGTGCCCTTCTCGACCAGGAATCCGCGAACGCCGTCTTCCGTCATGGCCCAGACCACCGCCACGTCGGCGATGGAACCATTGGTAATCCACATCTTGGCGCCGTTGATGATCCAGTCGTCGCCATCGCGGCGCGCGACGGTTTTCATGTTGGCCGGATCCGACCCCCCATGCGGCTCCGTCAGGCCGAAACACCCGATCGCCGCACCCTCCGCCATGGCGGGCAGCCAGCGCTGTTTCTGCGCGTCGGAGCCATAGGCATGGATCGGGAACATGCACAGACTGCTTTGCACGGACACGAAACTGCGCAGCCCACTGTCGCCTCGCTCCAGCTCCTGGCAGATCAGGCCGTAGGACACGGCATTGAGGCCGGCGCAGCCGTAGCCCTCGAGGGAACTGCCGAGCAGGCCGAGTTCGGCGATGCGGGGCACCAGTTCGGCGGGAAACCGGCCTTCTTCAAAGCACGGACCCATCAGCGGAATGGCTTCCTCGTCGACGAAACGCGCGACCGTGTCCTGCACCATGGCCTCTTCTTCCGAGAGGCTGGAGCGAACGTCGTAGAGATCGAGCGGATTGAGCGGATTCATGGGCATGGCGAAGGGGCCCTGGCGCGACAAAAGAAAGACGCATTGTACAAGCTATAATGCGGCCTTTGTGCATCGGATACCGGTTCGTGAACCCACCCCTGAAACCACGGCGATTGTCTGGCGCGCTCCTGGCCATGGTCGGGAGCGTCCTGCTCAGCGGCTGCGCATCCGTGGTGACCAGCGCCACGAGCGGTCTGGCGGAAAATCTGAGCCAGGCGATCCTCAACCAGAACGATCCGGAGACGGTGGAGGACGGGGCGCCGGCCTACCTGCTCATGCTGGACAGTTTCGTGGAAAGTTCACCGGACGACCCCGCCATGCTGGGCGCCGCAGCGGAACTGTATGCCGCCTACGGTGTCCTGTTCGTGGACGACCCGGAACGGGCAACGCGACTTACGGCCCGCGCGCAGGACTACGGTCAGCGCGCTTTGTGCGCCACCAACGGCGGCGCCTGCGGCATCGAGGAACTCCGGTACCCCGAATACCTGGCCGCCCTCGAAGCGCTTCGGCCCGGTGACGTGTCCGCACTATACACCTACAGCCTGGCGTGGTTCGCCAGCATCCGCGCCCGGTCCGGTGACATGAACGCACTGTCGCAACTGCCCCGGGCCGAGGCGGCGTTGCGCCGGGTCAAGGCCCTGGACCCTTCCTACGAGGAAGCGAAGGTGGCCCATTACCTGGCCGTGCTCAGCACGCTCCGCCCGCCGGCGCTGGGGGGCAAATTCGACGAGGGACGCGAACTGTTCGAACGGGCCATCGCACTGACCGAGGGGCGGGATCTCAGCATCAAGGTCGATTTCGCCCGCTACTACGCGCGAACGCTGTACGAACAGGGACTGCACGACCAACTGCTGGGAGAGGTCCTGGATGCCGAGCCGGAGGCCCCTCGCCTGACGCTGTTCAACGTGCTGGCCCAGCGCGAGGCGAGTGAACTGCTCGCCAGCGGCGCAGACTACTTCTAAGGAAAGAACACCATGTTGAAATTTTCCAAGACCCTGATCGCCCTCACCTGCTGTCTTGCAGTGACCGCGGGCTTGTGGCCTTCCTCCGCCCGGGCCGCCACGACACTGAAGATCGCCACGGTGATCCCGGACGGCACGGACTGGATGAGCACCATGCGCGAAGGTATCGCGGAAATCGACCAGCGCACGGAAGGCCGGGTCAAGATCAAGATCTACGGCGGCGGCGTCCAGGGCAATGACGCGCAGATTCGTCGCAAGATGCGGGTTGGCCAGCTCCACGGCGGCGTTTTCACGTCCGGCGGCTTGCGCGCTTTCCAGAAGGACGCCGAACTGTACGGGCTGCCTCGCCTGTTCCGGAACTACGACGAAGTCGCCTACGTTCGCGAACGCATGGACGAGGATATCTATCGCCGTCTCGAAGAGTCCGGCTTCATCACCTTCGGCTATGCCGGTGGCGGCTTCGCGCACCTCGTCTCGAACTCGCCGGTCCGGACGCAGGAGGACCTGCGCGGCATCAAGCTCTGGATTCCGGAGGGCGACCGGGTGGCGCAGCTGGCCACGGAGGCCATGCGCGTATCCCCCGTCAGCCTGCCCATCACGGACGTGCTGACCGGGCTGCAGACGGATCTCATCGACACGGTCATGGGTCCGCCGGTCGGCGTGATCGTCATGCAGTGGCACACGGCCATGTCCTATATCACCGACCTGAAACTTGCCTACATCTACGCGGGCCTGCTCATTGACCGGCGGCCCTGGAGCAAGATCGCCCCGGAAGACCAGGCCGTGGTTCGGGAAGTCATGGAACGCATCTACCGCGGGTTCGACGCCCAGGGCGTCACCGACGATCAGGAAGCAATGGACGCGTTGCTCAACCAGGGCCTCGAGCTCGTCACGCTCGAAGACGCCGAGCGCGAGAGCTGGGACCGCCTGTTCATGTCCACCAACGAGGCCGCCGCCGAGGCCGGCACCTTCGATGAGGCGCTGTTGCAAACCCTCGAGTGCCACCTGGCCGTCTTTCGCGGCGAACAGCCGGAAGGCCGTTGTGGACCCGGCGCGGGATGAATGACCTGCTACGGCGCCTCGAAGCCACGGGGCGCTGGACCGAAGATCTGCTGCTCAGCGGCATTCTCCTTGCCCTGATCGGCATCGCCACCTGGCAGATCGTCGGACGCAACCTGCTGGGGACCAGCCTGGTGACCGGCGACGAGCTGCTGCGCATCATGGTGCTCTGGCTGACCCTCGCCGGCGCCGTGGCGGCGAGCCGGGCGGACAAGCACATCGCCATTTCCCTCCTGGATCGCTACCTGGCCGGCTGGCAGCTGAACGGGGTGCGCTTTCTCAGCCATGCGTTCACCGCCGCGGTGTGCGGCTTCATCGCCTGGCACGCCTGGGCCTTTGTCCAGACCTCGCGGGAATTCGAAGACACGCTGCTGGGCGGAACGCCGGCCTGGTGGCTGCAACTTCCCCTGCCCGCAGGCTTCGCGGTGATGACCTATCGCCATGCGCTCCACGCCCTGGGATTCCTCTTCGGCAGGCCGCCGGCGACACCGGGCCGTCCGAAGGGCCCCGAGTCCCCGGAGGCGGGGGACTCGTGAGCTGGTTCATGCCCGTCCTGGTGCTCCTGGCCCTGCTCGGTGCGCCGCTGTTCGCCATCATCGGGGCGAGCGCTCTCTGGAATTTTTACCAGGCCGGGATCGACCTGCAGGTCGTCGCCATCGAGTTCTGGGGCATCGCCGAGATGCCGATTCTGCTGGCCATCCCCCTCTTCACCTTTGCCGGCTACCTTCTGAGTGAGAGCGGCGCACCGCGACGACTGGTTCGCCTGACCACGGCGCTGCTCGGCTGGATGCCCGCCGGGCTGGCGATCGTCTCCCTGGCGGCCTGCGCCTTCTTCACCGCGTTCACCGGCGCCTCCGGCGTCACCATCGTCGCCCTGGGCGCGATCCTGTTCCCCGCCATGCAGCAGGCCGGTTACCCGGAGCGTTTCAATCTCGGGCTGGTCACCTCCGCCGGCAGCCTCGGCCTGCTCTTCGCGCCGTCCCTGCCGCTGATTCTCTATGGCGTCATCGCCGAGGTTTCCATCGAGGACCTGTTCCTGGCCGGCATTCTGCCCGGATTCCTGATGTTGCTCGTGCTGTCCGGCTACAGCGTCTGGAAGAATCGCGCCATCCGCACACCCCTCGGGGACTTCTCCTGGCGCGAGGTGCGGGGCGCCCTGCGGGAAGCCGCCTGGGAGCTTCCCCTGCCCATCGTGGTGCTCGGGGGCATCTACAGCGGCACCTTCGCCATCTCGGAGGCCGCGGCGGTCACGGCTCTCTACGTGCTGATCGTCGACGTGCTGATCCTGCGTGAAGTGCGGTTCCGCGACCTGCCGCGGATCATGCGCGAATCCATGGTGCTGGTCGGTGGCATCATGATCATCCTGGGCGTGTCCCGGGCCTCGACCAACTTCATGATCGACGCCGGCGTGCCCCAGCAACTGCTCGAGTGGGTGAGCGGCCTCGTGTCGGACCGCACCATGTTCCTGGTCATGCTGCTGCTGTTTCTGCTGGCCCTCGGCGCGATCCTCGATATTTTCTCGGCGATCGTACTGGTCGTGCCGCTCATTCTTCCGGTGGCGCAGCAGTTCGGCGTGGATCCGATCCACCTCGGCATCATTTTCCTGGCGACGATGCAGCTGGGCTACATCACACCGCCGGTCGGGCTCAACCTGTTCATTGCCAGCTACCGGTTCGACCGGCCGATCGTGGACCTGTACCTGTCAACCGTGCCCTTTTTTACCTGGTTGCTGGTCAGTGTCCTCATCATCACCTTCTGGCCGACCCTCTCCCTGGCCCTGCTCTGAGGCACCCGACGCCGGACGCCGCTCCGCAGCGGGTCCGCGGGAGTCCAGCGCGCGCACGACGGCCATCCACTCGACGTAGTGGTCCCGCAGGAGGGTGTAGTCCACCTCGTCGTCCACGTCCAGGCTCAGCCCGCCGTAGGGAGAATCGACCAGGCGCACTGCGCCCCCCAGCACCGTGCTCACCCCGCGATCGATCTTGTCGAAGGTATTACCGGCGCGGAGTCGATGGTAGAGGCGCCCCTGGCCATGCCGGAGCATGGCCGTGAGCTGCAGCCGAACCGTCATCCAGGCGGCGAACCAGCCACCATGCTGGCTGAAGAGGGAAACAATCAATTTCGCGACGTTGTGCCAGTCCTTCGCCTTTCGCAGGTTGAAGGAGGTCTGCAGAAACTCCGAATGCTGCAGTTTGTAGGGCCGGGACACGTAAATGTTGGACAGGCGATAGAGACCCTCCTGCATTTGTACCAGGGGACGTTCCATCCCGCCCCGGTCCGGTGTCCCGTAGAACGGCTCGAGGGCCGCGTTCTCCGCCACGCCCACGAACATGGCGTGGCCCATGCCGGCTTCCCGGTCCATCACTTCGCAACGCCCGACGAAATCGTCCACCGATCCCCCGCTGATCAGGGGCAGGTCACAGGAAATAAGCAACAGGGGACGTTCCCTGCGCTCCTCCTCGGTCAACTCCGGCGTGTCCGCGTCCCGGGCATGGACGCCAGCCCAGCCGTTGCTGACGAATTTTCCCTGCTGGGGCACGCAACGGACCCCGTGCACGTCGGCCAGCAGCGGCCGCAATGCCTGCTCGGGTCCGACCACGTAGATGCGATCGACGCGGCGGGCGGCGACGAGGGCGTCAACCACGTGGCGGACCAGGGGCCGACCTTCGATGTCCAGGAACGCCTTGTTGCGCCCTTTGACCAGGCGCCGCGGATTGCTGTGGGTCCCGGCCAGCACGACCGCGTCCAGTCTCTCTGGAAAATCCGGTTCGGGTGACACAGCCGACCCTGCCGGCGAGGAGCCGGTGGCTGCAGGGTGATGGCGATCGCGTGGGTTTTGCATGATCACGGTTCGTTGGCCGGCCTCTATTATGCCCCGACGGGCCGGGTTGCGACCGGTGCGATTCCGGCGGACCACGGTGGGTCACCGAGGTGGAACGGTCACCCGGCGGCGCCCAAAAGGGCCGATTTCGACAACGGATATTCGCTTCGTCGCAAAATCAAGATCTCGTGAAATTCCAGGAATACCGGTAATTCATCAACTTGTCATTTTCTGGTGAAGCAACAGCTCACCAATTGTGGATAAGTCGGCCTGTCACCCCTTTGACACACGGAAGGGATAGGCGTACCTTGAACTCCCCGTTACATGAAACCCACCGACCGCGAGGTCGGGATCGCCGGAAGGCCTCGGGAAGCTGCGAAGCGGAACGGAGACGGAAAGCGAAGTTCGCCAGAACGGAGTTTGGAAGTCGAAAGACGGAAGAGCACGGACGGCGAGACACCCGGAGGGCCGACCCGCCCGAGGGGTGGAAGGGTGGAAGAAAACGGCCAGTGTCCCGGTGGTACGGGACGCGTTGCCCCGACCGGAGTTCTGCAATTCGCCGGTCGTACCACAGGGGTGACTCGAAGGAGATTCGCGGTCTCTGGAGATAGACGCGCAAGCGTCGATAAAGAAAGGCGGGAGGAAGGCCCGCGACCAGAACCGAAGGCAGAGCATTGACGGGACTGGGCGAAGTTGGAAAGGCTAGGCTGGTTTGCAAACCACCATGAGCGAGATTCCAATCTTTCACGGCCGGGAGCGCGCAAGTGCTCCCGGCTTTTTATTGCGCCTCCGCTTTTCCCTGTCCTGCCGTCCCACCTGAAGGGCTTCCGGCCCGCACACCCGCGCCCGTGGCAGGCCAGCCGTGTGGCCCGGCTTTCACCGGACCGTTATACAATGCGCGCTCGTCGCTGCGGAGGCCCGCATGGCCAAACCGACCAACCCCATGGACAACCTCGTCGAGCTTCGTGACGTCACGTTCCGACGCGGCAGTCGCGTCATCCTGGACCGGGTCACCATGCAGATTCGCAGGGGCAGCGTGGTCGCCATCATGGGACCCAGCGGCGTCGGCAAGACCACGATTCTGAAGCTGATCGCCGGCGACCTGTTGCCGGACTCGGGGAGCATCCTCGTCAACGGCCAGGATCTCGCAAAACTCGACCACCGGGGCCTCTATCGACTGCGGGAAGAAATGGGGTTCCTGCTCCAGAACGGCGCCCTCTTCACCGACCTCACCGTTTTCGAAAACGTCGCCACTCCGATCCGGGCCCATCGTCGGCTGGATGAGGCGGAAATCCGTGCGCGGGTGGAGGAACGCCTCTCCGCCGTGGGACTCGCCGGCACGGAGGAGCTCATGCCGGACCAGTTGTCCGGGGGCATGGCGCGTCGCGTGGCGCTCGCCCGGGCCGTTATCCTCGATCCCGCACTCGTCCTGTTCGACGAGCCCATGGCCGGCCTGGATCCCATCGCGGTGAGCACCATCAATCGGCTGATCCGGGAAACAAACGACCGCCTCGGGCTCACGAGCGTCGTCGTCACCCACGACGTGGACCAGATGGTGAAGCTGGTAGACCACTGTTTCATTCTCGCGGACGGGCGTATCGCCGGCGAGGGTCCGCCGGCCGAACTTCGTGAGAGCGACAACCCCTCGGTGGACCAGTTCATGAACGGCCGCGTCGACGGGCCCATTCCCTTTCGCTACGCCGCAGCCGGGAAGAGCACCACATGATCGACCGCGTCCTGAACCCGCTCCGCGAAACCGGCCGCTGCGCCCTGTTTCTAGTGCGCATGCTGTCGGGAATGCGCCCCGGCGCCGGCCTGCTCGTCTCCGTGCTCCAGCAGACCTTTCTCATCGGCGGGCGCTCACTGGTCATCATCATGATCTGCGGCTTTTTCGTCGGCATGGTGCTGGCGCTGCAGTCCATCAACGCACTGCAGCAGTTCGGCGCCTCGGACCAGGTCAGCCTGCTGGTCGGCAAATCCCTGTTCCGCGAACTCGGCCCCGTGCTCACCGCCCTGCTGTTCGCCGGACGTGCCGGCACGTCCGTGGCCGCGGAGATCGGCCTCATGAAGGCGACCAGCCAGATCGACGCCATGGAACTCATGGCCATCGACCCCGTTCAGAACATCGCCCTGCCCCGATTCCTGGCGGGCCTGATCTCCGTCCCCCTGCTCACGGCCATGTTCAACGCCATGGCGATCCTGGGCGCCGTGATTTTTTCCATCGGCGTCATGGGTCTGGACTCGGGTACCTTCTGGACCAAGCTGCAAACCGGCGTTTACTTCCAGGAGGATTTCCTGGGTGGATTCTGGAAAAGCCTGGTGTTCGGCGGCATCGTGAGCCTGATCGCCGTCTGGTACGGCTTCAGCGCCAGGCCGACGGGCGCGGGCGTCGGCACGGCCACCACCAACACGGTGGTGGTGAGTTCCGTGCTGGTGCTGGTGTTCGACTTCATAATGACTTCATTTCTGACCTGAGACGATTCCCAGCCTATGAAAGCGAATTACAACGTCGAACTCGCCTCCGGGGCCTTTCTCGTACTCGGCCTCGGCGCCCTGCTGTGGCTCTCCACTCAGGCGACGGACTACGGCAGCACGGTGGGGGACGAGACGTATACGATCTCGGCCCGCTTCACGAATGTCGCCGATCTCAAGACACGCGCGCCGGTGAAAATCGGCGGCGTCGCCGTGGGGATGGTCGAGTCCGTGCGTCTCGACCCGGTGACTTTCGAAGCCGTGGTGGACCTGAGCGTCGACCAGCGTTTCAACGAAATACCCCTCGACACCAGCGCCTCCATCCTGACCAGCGGCGTTCTCGGTGACCGCTACGTCGGCCTCGAACCCGGTGGTTCCTTCGAATACCTGGTGGACGGGGACGAACTCATCGTCACCCAGTCGGCCGTGGTGCTCGAACAACTCATCAGCAAGTTCCTGTTCAACGCCGGCCAACCCGAGGACACCGAAGAATGAGCACGCTCCGCCCCCTGATCCTGTCCCTGGTATTCGCGGCCCTGCTGGCGGGGCCGGCCGTCCACGAAAGCGCCATGGGCCAGGAAGCCGCCGGCGCGGCCGATACGCCGGAAGCGGTGGTTCGCCGGGTCGCCGGCGACCTGCTGGAATCACTGGAACAAAACCAGGAAGCCTATCGCGCGGACCCGAGCCAGCTGGAAAAGCTCGTCCGCCGTGACCTGCTGCCGGCCCTCGACGTCGAATACTCGGCGCGCCTGATCCTGGGTCGAGCCGGGCGGGGCGCCACGACCGAGCAGATCTCGGCCTTCGCCCAGACCATGAGTGACGTCCTGATCGATCGCTACGCCACCGGCATGCTCGAGTACGAAGGCCGTGAACGGATGGAGATCCTTCCCCAACGGGGCGAACTCAACGAGCGCGCGACCCGGGTGCGTACACGGGTCCGGACGACCAACGGTGCGCAGGTCCCCGTGGACTACGTGTTTCGCAAAACCGACGACGGCTGGAAGGCCTTCGACGTAATCGTCGAGGGAATCTCCTATGTCACCACCTACCGCAACCAGATCATGCCGCAGGTCGATGAATCGGGCATCGACGCCGTGACGGAACGGCTGGCCCGCGGCGAACTGAAGCTCGGCGAATGAAGCAAGGGCTGTCCAGAACCCTGCTGCTGGGCCTCGTCCTGGCACTGCTTGCCGGGTGCGCGGGCAACCAGAGCCGGAACACGGACCCGGTGCGCGATCCCTGGGAAGGCTACAACCGGAAAATTGACGCCTTCAACCGGGGCTTCGACAAGGCGATCGCGCGCCCCATCGCCAAGGGCTATGACACCATCACGCCGGACCCGATTCAGCGAGGCATCGGCAACTTTTTCCGCAACCTGAACTATCCGGTGACGGGCCTGAACCAGCTGTTCCAGGGCAAGTTTTCCGAGTTCGGCGAAAGCACGGAACGGTTCCTGGCCAACACCATTTTTGGCCTGCTCGGATTTGTCGATATCGCCACCATGGGCGGTGTTCCCCAGCATGACGAGGACTTCGGTCAGACCCTGGCGGTCTGGGGCTGGGAAGACAGCCGCTATTTCGTTCTGCCCTTCCTGGGCCCGAGAACCGTGCGGGACACCTTCGGCAGAAGTTTTTACGGCTACTTCCACCCCATGTCCTATGCCGCACGGGAAGAAGGCATCTACTGGCCCTTCGCGGTGGATCTGCTCCAGACACGGGCCAGCCTGCTGCCCCAGGACGACGCGCTTTATAACGCTTACGACCCGTACGTGTTCCTCCGCGATGCGTGGTTCCAGCGACGCGAGTTCCTGATTTATGATGGCAACCCACCGGAGCCCGATTACGACGCCTACCTGGAGGATTAGCGCATGAAGCCGGCCAGCACCACCAAAATCACGCTGGCCCTGCTAACCCTGGCGCTTCTCGCCGGCTGCTCCGAGGCCCCGGAAAGCCAACCCGCTCCATCGCTTCGAACCTACGTCCACGCCATGGACGGCGCCCCGGCAACGCTGGATCCCGGGCAGGCGTCGAATCTGTACGCCAACACGCTGGTCATCAACCTGTACGACACCCTGTACCGATACCGGTACCTCGCCAGGCCCTACGAACTCGCACCCAATCTCGCCGCGGACCTGCCGACCGTTTCCGAGGACGGACTGACGCTGACCATTCGCCTGAAACCCGGGGTGCGCTTCATCGATGACCCGGCCTTTCCCGGTGGCGTCGGCCGGGAGGTAATCGCGCAGGACGTCGTGTACTCGCTGCTCCGGCACTTCGATCCGGAAAGCCGGGCCCAGGGCGCCTGGCTGTGGCGCGATCGCCTCGTGGGACTCGACGACTGGAAGGAAGCCGGCGCCGATTACGACACGCCGCCGGAGGGTCTGCGGGCGCTCGACGATCACACGCTGCAACTGACCCTGACCCGGCCCTACCCACAGATCGTGCACACCCTCGCCCAGGGCTACGCGGCCGTGGTGCCGCGGGAGGCCGTGGAACGTTATGGCCGGGAGCTCGGCGTGCGCGCCGTCGGCTCCGGACCCTTCCGGCTGGAATCGTTCGACCGATCGCGCGCCGTGCTCGTGCGCAACGACGCGTACCGGCAGGAACCCGTCGACCTGGCCGCGGAAGGGTTCGACCCGTCCCGGGACGGCGATCTGGGCCTCGAGCATATCGAGGGCCGCGCCCCGCCGTTCATGGACCGCATCGAGGTCGAGTTCATCGCCGAGGACGCGGCCCGCTGGAACAGCTACTACGCCGGGGAAACTCACTTCATCAAGGTTCCCGTGGCCCAGTTCGACCAGGTGCTGGCGAGCCGTTCGCCCGCCACGCTCGCCCCGGAACTGCTTGCCGAACACCGTTTCGACGCCGCGCCGGAGGCCGGCTTCGTCTACACCAGCTTCAACATGGCGGACCCAAACCTTGGCCACCACCCGGACCCCGCGCAGGCGGAACGCAACCGCGCGCTGCGCTGCGCCATGGTGAAGGCGTTCGACTGGGACCGCCGCAACGCACAGTTTTACGGTGACATGGGCCAGGTGTTTCCCGGCGTCATTCCGCCGGTGGTGCCGGAGTTCGACGCCGGGCTTGACCGCGCCAGTGTCACGCGGGACCTGGAAGAGGCCCGGGCCCTGCTCCGGGAGCACGGCTGGACCGCCGAGAATTTGCCTGAGCTCGGCTACGGCTTTCCCTCGAGCGTCACGGAGCGACAGCTCTTCGAGCAGTTCCGGTCCTTCATGGGTGACATCGGTTATCCAGCGGACAAGCTGCGGCCCCAGGTCTACGCCACGTTCGGGGACTACTACCGGGCTTACAGCCAGGGCGAGGTCGGGCTGATCACCACGGGCTGGACCCTCGACTACCCGGATGCGGAGAACACGCTGCAGTTGTTCTACGGTCCCAACGCCAGCCCCGGCGCCAACAACGGCAGCTTCCGGGACGAGACGTTCGATGCCCTGTACGAGGAAGCGGCCGTCCTCGAACCGTCCGCCGAGCGCACCCGCCTTTTCGCCGCCATGAATCAACGGGTCATCGATGAGTGCGCCGCCATCACGGGACTGACGCGATCCCTGCTGCTCCTGTGGAATCGGGACCTGGTCATGCGCCCGGACCGCGCCTTCGTCGGCGGCTACGCCTTCCGTTTCGTGGACCGGCGCCCGCAGCCCGAACCCTGACCCGATCCATGACCCGGTCCATGAATCCGCCCAAGAGCCACCCCGCGAGCCGCTGATGAGGCCATTGCGCCTGCTGTCTTCGCTGCTCAAGCGCCTCGGCTACGGCCTCGCGCTCATGCTCGGCGTAACGCTGCTGAGCTTCACGCTCATGGTGCAGTTCGGCCCGGACAAGACCTTTGAGCTGCTCGGCAAAAACCCCACCGGGGAACAGATTGCCGAGGTCCGGCGCGAGCTGGGTTACGACCGGCCCTTTATCGTCCGCTACGGCGCCTGGCTCGGCAGCCTCGTCCGCGGCGATCTCGGCGCGTCCGACACCACCGGCGAAGCCGTGGCTCCCCTGCTCGCCCGGGCGCTTCCCGTTACCCTGGCGCTGGTGCTTCCCGGCTACCTCGTCGGCAACCTGTTCGGACTGTTGCTGGGCATGCTGGCCGCGTGGCATCGCGGCGGCGCCTGGGACCGGCTGGTGCTGGGCGGCTCCGTCGCTGGACTGAGCCTGAGCTTCCTCGTCATCATCATCCTGCTGCAAATCCTTTTGAGTACGCCCTACGGCCTCGATCTCTTTCCGACCCGTGGCTGGCGGGTCACGGACCTGTCCAGCTATCTCCACTACGTGACCGTGCCGACCCTGGCCCTGATCGGCGTGACGCTCGGCTACAACACGCGCTTCTACCGTGCCATCGTGCTCGAGGAACTCGGCCGCGAACACATTCGGACGGCCCGCGCCTTCGGCGCAACGGGGCGGGAGGTGCTGTTCGTTCACGTCCTGCGCAACGGCCTGGTACCCATCGTCACCCGGCTGCTTTACTCCATTCCGCTGGTGGTGGTGTCCGGCAGCCTGCTGCTGGAGACCTACTTCGGCATTCCCGGGGTCGGCAAAATCACCTTCGACGCCATGACCAGCGGCGACCAGCCGGTGCTCCTGGCCGTGGTCACCCTCACGGCCGTCGGATTCGTTGCGGTCCAGGTGCTGGCGGATACAGCATGCCGCATGGCGGATCCCAGGATGGCGCAATCGTGAACCCGGCCGCCTCCGCTCCGGCCCTGCGCACCCGGGAAGCACGAGTGGGCCTGGCCTTGCTCGCCGTTCTCGGGCTCGCATCGCTGGCCGTCGCGCTGGGCTGGCTCGCCCAGGGCTGGGACCAGGCCATCGACGATCAGTGGAGCGGACCGAGCCTCGCCCACTGGTTCGGAACCAACCGGCTCGGACAGGATGTGTTCGACCGGGCGCTGGTTGGCCTGCTCACGGCGTTTTCCGTCGGAGGCATCGTCACCGTCGGCGCGATCACCCTGGGTGCCCTGCTCGGCGGCCTGGCCGGCTGGCACAGCGGCAGCGCCGTGGACGAGGCGCTTCAGTACCTCATGGGGGTCATCGACTCCATTCCGATCTATCTCCTCGCGGTGGCCCTGGCGTTCAGCCTGGGCGGCGGCGAAAGCGCCATCATTCTGGCCATGGTGCTTTCCTTCTGGACGGCCACGGCCCGCCTGGTCCGCGCCGAGGTCGCGCGCCTGCGAGAACGGGAGTTCATCCTGGCCGCACGGGCCATCGGTCTGCCGGCCTGGGCGATCCTCGGACGACACCTGCTTCCCAACACGGTGCACATCCTGCTGGTCCAGGCGACCCTCACCTTCGTGGCCGCCATCAAGACCGAGGTCATCCTGAGCTTTCTCGGCATCGGCGCCCAGGACGGTGTGAGCTGGGGCCTCATGCTCGCCGAAAGCACCCAGGACGTACTGGCCGGACACTTCGGAAACTTCCTGGCGGCTTCCCTGCTGCTGTTTCTTCTGCTCCTCGGCCTCAACCTGGTGGCCGACGCGCTGCAGGACGCCTTCGACCTCCGGGAGCCGGCGCGATGACGGGTTCCGCCACCGCCCTCACGGTGCGAAACCTGTCGGTCCGGTTCCGGGACGAACGACGGGCGGCTCCGGTGGTCCATGACCTCGACCTGGCGCTGCCGGCAGGAGAAATCACGGGCCTCGCGGGTGAATCCGGCAGCGGCAAGACGCTCTCGGCTTTGACCCTGCTGGGCCTGGTCGATCAACGCGTGTTCCGGACGAGCCTGGGGGAATACACGCTGGCCGGTGAATCCATGACCCCGTCGAAACTCGCCGCGAACCGGGGACGGCGGATCGCCATGGTGTTCCAGGATCCGGCAACCGCCCTCGATCCCGTATTCAGCATCGGCAGCCAGCTGACCCGGTGTCTGCGGAGACTGGGCGGGATCACCCGAAGCGAAGCCCGGGACCGCGCCCTCGGCGCGCTCGAGGCCGTGGGCTTCGACTCGCCCGGGGAGCTCATGACCCGCTATCCCCACCAGCTGTCCGGCGGCATGCGCCAGCTGTGCGTGCTTGCCATGGCGCAGGCCCTGCGCCCGGCGGTCCTGCTCGCTGACGAGCCCACGACGGCCCTGGATGCGGTCAGTCAGCACCACGTGCTCGAGCAGCTGCAATCGCTGGCGAGGCACCACGGCACCGCCGTGCTGCTGATCACCCACGATCTTCGGCTGCTGAATCGTTACGCCCGGAACGTGTACGTCATGTACCACGGACACATCGTCGAACGCCTGGCCGGCGCTGGCCTCGTCGGTCGAAATCGCCACCCCTACACCCGGGGGCTCGTCGACGCCCTGCCCCGGCTCTCGACCGGCCCGGACGGTCCGTCGCGGGGCATCCCCGGAGATCCCCCGCCGGTGGGAGAGCCCCTGCAGGGCTGTGTTTTCGCACCCCGTTGCCCGGTGGCCAGCGTCCGCTGCAGGATGGAGGCCCCGGAGCGGACGGAGGATGCTCACGGGGAACTGGCCTGCCACCACCCCCTGGGCGATGACTCGTGAGCGCCGAGTCGTGAACGACCCCGTGCTGATCGTCGATTCGCTGCACTGCAGCTACAGCCGCCGCGGGTGGGGCTGGTCGAGGCGCGAGCCCCCGGTCCATGCCGTGGCCGGGGTTGATTTGCAGCTTCAGGCCGGGGAGATCCACGGGCTCGCGGGAGAGTCCGGTTCCGGGAAAAGCAGCCTCGCGAAGGCCCTCGTGGGGCTGGTTCCGATCCAGGCGGGCCAGGTGCGTTTTCCAACCGCGGAGGAACCGGGCGGCGTGCACGCCGGCACGGATCCTCGTCGCCTGGTGCAACTCGTGTTCCAGGATCCCTCCGCGGCCCTGAGTCCGCGCCGTACCGTGGCGCAGACCCTTCGCGAAGCCGCGCGGCATTTCGGGCTGCCTTCGGACCGGCAAAGGCTCGTGGAAGCACTCGACGACGTGGGCCTCGATGCATCCGCCCTTGACCGGCTGCCCCGGCAGTTTTCCTCGGGGCAGCGGCAGCGCATCGCCCTGGCTCGGGCACTCATCTGCGAACCCCGGGTGCTGGTGGCGGATGAGCCCCTGGCGTCCCTGGACGTGTCGGTCCAGGCGCGCATTCTCGAACTCCTGCGAGCGCTGAGGGACGAGCGTAAACTGGCGATCCTGCTGATCTCCCACGACCTCGCCGTGCTGCGCGAGAATGCGGACCAGGTCAGCGTCATGTACCGCGGCCGGTGCGTCGAATCCGGACCCGTGGATGCGGTGTTCGGGCACCCGGCACATCCCTACACCCGGCAACTGATCCGCGCACTTCCGCGTCTCCGGCAACCCCGCACGGATGCCGCAGCCCCGGGATTTCCTTTCCCGGGCATCGCACCCCGTGCGATGGAAACCGGCTGCGCCTTCCGCCAGCGCTGTCCCGAAGCCCTGCCGCGCTGCAGCCGGGAAGCACCCTGTCCGGTGGTTGTTTTGGGCGACGCGGACCATCACGTAGAATGTTTCCTGCACGGTGACAGCTGACCCGGAAACCCGACCATGACGGCACCCCGATTCCTTCGACCCGGTTTTCCCGCCCTCCTCCTGGCCCTGCTTTTCCTTGCCGGGGTCCTGCCGGCCTGTTCCGGCGACGCGGTCCGGGACGAGTCGCCCTTCGCCGAGGTGAGCGGCTGGCGCATCGAGGGGCGGGACCTCTCCATCGATCTGCGCTTGCGCAACGTCAATGTCGAACCCATGCGGGTCGCGGGGCTCGACCTCGCTGTGCGACTCGATGACGGCGTCAGCCTGTTCCGCCACCGGGAGACCCCGGGGGTGGAGATCGCCCCCGGGGGCTTCGAGACCCTGACCGTCCGGACCGAGGCCACGGCGGCGGGCACGGCCCTGCTCGAGGCCCTGGCGGGCCGCGAACGCCCGAACCTGCCTTACGTCCTCGAGGGAACGGTCACCACCGAGAAGTCCGGGGCTTTGCCCATCCGCCGGGAAGGGCGCATCTACACCGTTCCGGGACGGCCAGGGGAGTTTCGTTGACGCACCGAGCGTCGCGCGGGTACGCTGACGGCTGAACATCGACAGCATCCGGGGGCGGGACCCATGCGCATTTCCTTCGAACTCAGCGAAGCGGACCTCGATCATTTCAAAAAGGTCATGAACCGGGCGCGGGACGCCGCCTCGGGAAAGGACGACCGCGAGATCATCAATGCCGCGAGCCACCTGCTCGGCCAGGTGAACCAGTCAGAAACGTCGGACTTCATCCGGGACCGGATGAACACCCTCGAAACGCTCATCGGCATGGCCGTCGACCAGTCCTGGGGACTCATGGACGAGGATCGGCAACGGGTCGTCGCCGCCCTGTCCTATTTCTCCGAGGCCGACGACCTCATCCCGGACGACATCCCCGGCCTGGGATTCCTCGACGACGCGATCATGATCGAAATCGTCAGCAAGGAACTCAAGCACGAGATCCAGGCCTACCGGGATTTCGTGGTGTTTCGCGCCGCCGAGCAGGCCCGCCTCGGTGAAGCGGCTGAGGACGTCGAGCGCTCGGACTGGCTCGAGACGCGACGGCAGCAACTCCACTCCCGCATGCGCCGCCGGCGCCGGCGCGGCGACAGTGGAGGCCGCAGCCGCTCCCCCTTCTCCCTTTTCTGACGAATCGTTCTGACGATTCCGCATCGCACCCGACCCCGCGCGGTTCGTGCGGGTGGCTGGAGGTTGTCCGCTTGAGTGAGCGACATCAACTGCCTTTCCTGGTCGCCGTGGAGACCGACCCCCTTCGCTACCACGGCGAACACGCGGTCCAACCGGCGCCCCTGGCCATGGCCGAAGCCGAGCAGCTGCTCGCGCACATCGCGGCGGACCTGGGCAAGCTGTTTCCAGACGTCAATCAGCACGGCCTGTGCTGCGTCGGCGCCCTGTACGACCAGGCCCAGGTGCTGCGTCCCCGCTACCCGCTGTTTCGGGGCATGGCGGAGGTGGCGCGACGGCGCTGGAAACAACGGGGTGCGGAAAGCGCCCGCCGCACGGGGCTCCTGAGCATCGGCTCGGCGGACGGCCACCTGCCCCGGGAAGAGCTCGTTCCCGACCCCGCCCTGCCACCGGGCGTGCTCCAGCTGCTGCCGCTGCAGCTCCACGGCGATGCGGCCGCACTGGAAGCCCTCGAGGATGACATGGAGCACCGGTTCATGGAGGAAGGCCAGCTCAGCCCGCTGACGGCACGGGCGCTGGAGCGGGCATTCGGCATTGCGACGACGCACGTGCGTTTCCTCACCGTGACCGACCTGCTCGCCATGCTGAAGCTGCAGCTCGAGCATTTCGGTTTTCCCGCGCTCTGGACACTGATCGATGCGGCCCTCGAGGACGCGCAGGCGCTGGAAGCGTCAGGTTCCGCCGGCCAGCGCTTCCGCTGGTCCGAGGGCGCCGTTCACGCCGAGTTTCAGACCTTCGACCACTGGGCCCGGGGCGGCGGCGGACGGGACCTTCCCGCCGAGGAGCTGGCTTCCGCCTATCTCGCCTGGACCCGGGAGTACCGCCAGCTGCTCATCACCCTCGCCGCCCATGGCATCAAGGTCGAACAGCATCTGCCGGGAGAAAGCGAGCCGCTGCGGGGGCTGTTTCTCGAGGAATCCGGCGCGGCGGCCGGCCAGCAAGCCAATGCGATCACGGAACACGAAGGGGGTGAGCTGGGCACCCTGGCGGTCACGGTTGCCCAGGACGGAAGACTCCGGCACTTTTACCCGCTGGTCCCGGAGGGCTCCAATGCGCTGCATGAACACCTCGCGGAGCTCGGCATCGCCCACCAGGGCCTTTCCTACCCGGGGCGGCTGTGCTTCGACCCGGAGCGGCGCCGGCTGGCCGCGGATTGCCGCTGATGTCGGGCCTGACGTTTGGGCGTCCGCCTTGAAGGTGTACGCTCCTACCCCAACGTCCTGAACAGGCCCCCAGGGCCAGGACAACCGCCACGGACACTGTTACGGAGCCAATCCATGAGCCTCGACCCCGAACTCAAAGCGCAAATCGATCAGCAAGTGAACAGCGCCCGCGTGGTGCTGTACATGAAGGGTTCACCCCGCCAGCCCATGTGCGGCTTCTCCGCCAAGACCGCGGGGCTTCTCGACAGCCTGCTCGATGACTACGTCAGCGTGGATGTTTTGCAGGACGAGGACATCCGCGAAGGCATCAAGGTCTACGGCCAGTGGCCCACCATTCCGCAGCTCTACATTGACGGCGAACTGGTCGGTGGCTGCGATATCGTGACCGGCATGTACAACAGCGGCGAGCTTCACGAACTGCTCGGCCTCGAGCAGCCGGACCGGACGCCCCCGGAGATCAGCATCACCCCCAAGGCGGCGGAAAAGATCCAGGAAGCCATGGCCGGCCACGAAGGCATCTCCCTGCACCTGCAGATCGACCCCGATTTCCAGGCCCGCTTCCAGCTCGCACCTGCCGAGGGTGGCGAGATCGAAGCGGAAGCCGGGGGCATCACCGTGCTGTTCGACGTCGCTTCGGCCCAGCGAGCGCGGGGCGCCGCCATCGACTGGGTGGAGACCATGCAAGGGGAAGGCCTGTCCATCAACCTGCCGGAAGCTCCCGCACCCATTCGCCAGATGAGCGTGCAGGAACTCAAGGAGGCGCTGGACGCCGGCGGACTGACGCTGGTGGACGTCCGGACCGACGAGGAACGGGAGACCGCCTCGATCGAGGGCGCGCTGGCCATGAACGCTGACCTCATGAGCCAGCTGGAATCCATGCCGAAGGACACGCCCCTGGCATTCCTGTGCCACTCCGGAGGACGCAGCCAGGTCGCGGCGGAACATTTCCGGAGCCAGGGATTCACCAATGTCGCCAACGTGGCCGGTGGTATCGACGCCTGGTCCCGGGAAGTGGACCCCTCGGTCCCGACCTACTGAGTCGTCAGAGCTCGAACTCCGCGATCGCGGGCGTGTGATCGGAAGGCCGCTCCTGGCGGCGCGGCTCCTTGTCGATCCAGGCCCGGGTGCAGCGGTCCGCCAGGGCCTGTGAGGCCAGCACGAGGTCAATGCGGAGACCGGCGTTGCGACGGAACGCTACCCGTCGATAGTCCCACCAGCTGAACGTCTTTTCCGGTTGATCGAACATCCGGAACGTGTCGGTCAGACCGAGACCCAGGATGGACTGCAGGGCCTCGCGCTCCGGCTCGGAGCAGAGAATGCTGCCCGACCAGGCCTCCGGGTCGTGCACATCCCGGTCATCGGGCGCAATGTTGAAATCCCCCATGACGACGACCCGGTCATGGCGCTCCATCTCCGTGGCGATCCAGGCGGTCACCTGCTCGAGCCAGTGAAGTTTGTACTCGAACTTGTCCGAACCCACTTCCTTGCCGTTGACGACGTAGAGGTTGATGACGCGCAGGTCTCCGACGGTCCCGGCGATGATGCGCCGCTGCGGGTCATCGAGACCCGGGATGTCCGTCACCACATCCACCGCCGGCCCTTGCCGGCTCAGCAGGGCGACACCGTTGTAGGTGGGCTGACCGCTGAATGCGGCGTGATAGCCTGCGTCGCGCAACTCCGCTTCGGGGAATTTCTCGTCCACCAGCTTGGTTTCCTGCAACCCCAGGATGTCCGGCTCGGCCTCGGCGCACCACGCCAGGACATGCGGTAGTCGCACATTCAGCGAATTGACATTCCAGGTTGCTACTTTCAGCATGGTGCTCGGCCTCGGGGCGCGGGAAATCGCGGATGGTAGCACGGCGTCCGGCCAGCCAGCGTACCCGCCGCGGCAGCACCCGGCGCGCGGACA
Organism: Lysobacterales bacterium; assembly: GCA_036351115.1. Lineage (GTDB taxonomy): Bacteria > Pseudomonadota > Gammaproteobacteria > Xanthomonadales > SZUA-36 > Marinihelvus. The sequence goes on from JAZBOL010000096.1 coordinate 84,802, forward strand.
CCCGCAAGGTCACAGATTGCAGGAACGATGAAGATCGCAGAATGGATGGGTTCGAATGAAGCCCGGTAAACGGGGCATTGCCCGCATCATCGCGGCCACGGGCTACTCCTGGCAGGGACTGAAATCGTGCTACCGGTCGGAAGCCGCTTTTCGGCAGGAGCTCTGGCTATGCGCTGTCCTCCTGGCCGGCTCTTTCTGGGTGGCGCAAACGCTCCTGGAGTGGATCCTGCTGATCGCCCCGCTCTTCCTGCTGCTCATCGTGGAACTCCTGAATTCGGCGGTGGAAGCCGTGGTGGATCGGATCGGCGGTGAGCACCATGAACTCTCCGGCCGAGCCAAGGACATGGGCTCGGCGGCCGTGTTATTGTGCCTCGTGCTGACCGCCCTGACCTGGATGCCCCTGGTGGCACAACGCCTCGAGGTTCTGCCATGAACGCCACGAAATTCCTCCCGCTGGTTCTATGCCCCGCGATCCTGGCGATGGCCCTGGCAGGCTGCCAACCCTCGTCCGACGACGCGACCGGGGCCGCACCACCGCCCTTGCCGGCGGAAACGGTTGACGGAGCGGAAGACTGCGTGCTCGATCCTCCGAAAGAGCCGATGGCCTGCACCATGGAATACGATCCCGTCTGCGGCTGCGACGGTAAAACCTACGGGAACGCCTGCATGGCCCGGGGCGCCGGCGTACCCCGGTTTACGTCCGGCGCCTGCGAGTCAACGGAAGACTGAAGGACGCCCTCGATTCGACCGAAAGGAGCTCCATGATCACGCGACGACCCGGAATTGCCCTGCTTTTCATCCTGGCGACCCTGCTGGTGGCCTGCGTGCCCAGCAAGAAGGAAAAAGACCTCGACAGCCGCCTGCTCCAGTACGAGCAGATGGTGCGCTGGAGCCAGTGGGACGCCGCGGCCGGCTTCATCGCGCCCGGGTATCTCGAGGAGAACCCCATTTCCAATCTCGACATGGAGCGCCTGCGCCTGTTCCGCGTAACGAACTACACGATTCGTTCAGCGGCGCCCATCGGGGACGGCAACGAGTTCACGCAGGTCGTGCAGATCAGCATGTTTAACCGAAACCAGGCCGTGGAACGGCAGATCATCGATCAGCAACTGTGGCGCTGGGACGAGGAGTCGGAAATCTGGATGCTGCATTCCGGCCTGCCGGACGTCCTGCAACGCTACTGAGCCTTCCGTGATTCCCGGCGAGGTCTGGCATCGTTCCCGTGCCCCGGTCGCCTCTCACGACACCCTGGAGCAGGCCCTCCAGATCCACTGGGGCCTGACCGCCACCCTCACGCCGCTCTACGGTGAACGCGATCTCAATGTACGGCTTGACACCCCCGGTGGCGAAACCTGGCTTTTGAAGCTCGCCCATCCGGACACCGGGCGGCGGCGCCTGGATTTTGAACAGGCGGTGCTCGATGGCCTGGACACCCGGCGGGCGTCGCCGGCAGCGCCGACCCTCGTGCCGTCACGGGATGGGGAATCCCTCGTGCCGATCACCCTGGACGGTGCTGTGCGAACCCATCTTCGCCTCCTGAGCTGGCTGCCGGGTGAGCCCCTCGATCCGGAACGCGCCGGGCCGGAGACACTCGAGGCGCTCGGCTCCGCGATCGCCCGCCTCAACGAAGCTCTGGCGGCGTGTGCGCCCAGGGACACGCGGGCGCTGCCGGACGCCCTCCCCTGGGACCTGCGAAACACCGCCGACCTGGCCCCCTTGCTCGACGCTTGCCCGCCCCTCGTTCCGGCGGAAGCCATCCGGCGCACGCTGGAAGCCTTTCGTCGGAACGTGGAGCCGGCGCTCCGCGCCCTTCCCGCCCAGGTGATCCACAACGATCTCAATCCCGACAACCTGCGCTGCGACCCCGGCCGGCCCGGCGCTGCGCCCGGTGTCATCGATTTCGGGGACATGGTGGTCGCCCCGGTCGTCTGCGACCTGGCCATCGCCTGCGCCTACCTCGTCGGCCGGGCGCCGGACACGTGCCTGGACCGGGTCGTGGCCGTGCTCCGGGGCTTCGACCGGGTCCGGTCGATCCGGGAAGCGGAGTGGGCGCTGTTGCCCATCTTGCTCGAGTGCAGGCTCTGCCAGTCCCTGCTCATCCAGGGCGCTCGCGTCGGTGACGGGCACCCCGATGCAGAAGCCCTGGAAACGAACCTCGAGGGTCATGGCCGACGCCTGCTGGCGCTCCAGGCGCTGGGCCGAGACCGGGCCGGGTGGCTGAAGGCGGCCGTGATAAGCCGGACGTCCGGCAACCTGAATGGCTAGAAGCCGTACACGGAGAAGCCTCCGTCGATGGCGAGGGCCTGGCCGGTAAGGTAGCTGGACGCGGGCATGCAGAGAAACGCGATGGTCCTCGCCACTTCCTCCGGCGTGCCGACCCGGCCCATGGGTGTCCGCTCCACCACGGCCGACGCGTAAGCCGGGTCATCGAGCACCTGCCGTGCCAGGGGCGTGTCGATGTACCAGGGTGCGACGGCGTTCACCCGGATACCGTGGGGCGCCCACTCCACGGCCAGGTTGCGGGTCATCTGGATCAGGGCCGCCTTGCTCATGCCGTAAGGCGCCCCGGTACGTAGATGGGTCAGACCGGCAACGGACGCGTTGTTGACCACGGCGGCCGGCGCGCCCGCACGCAGCAGCGGCAGCAGGCGACGGCACAGGTCGAAACAGGCATCCATGTTGGTGCGCATCACCTGGCGGTATTCGTCGAAACTGAATTCTTCCATGGTCTTGCGGATGTTCATGCCCGCGTTGTTCACGAGGATGTTCAGCGCACCGTCCTCCGCCAGGCGCTCCACCACGCGCTGGCGGCCGGCGGCCTCCGACAGGTCCGCCTGCAGCGTATCCACTTCCTGGCTCGCATCCCGAGAGATCTGATTCCGCGCCCTGGCAAGGTCATCCTCGCCGCGCGCCACGAGCAGCAGGCGGGCGCCGAGCCGGGCGAATTCCTTCGCCGTCGCCAGGCCGAGCCCCCGGCTGGCCCCGGTGATCAGCGCCAGCTGGCCGTCGAGGCGCCACGCCCTTGAATTCATGAAGCGTCCCCGTTCACCGGACCTCGCAGAGGCAGTGGGCAGCGACCCGGAAGCGTCCGTCCCCGGCCGCAAGGGAGCGAAGGTCGCTCAGCAGATCCGCCATGAAACCACGCGGCACGAAGGCCGGCGTGGCGGACGCGAGCGGGAGGTGGGCCACGACACCGCCGGACAGCTCCGCGAGAAAAGCCTCGAAGGGCGGCAGGGTCGGTTTGAAATAGCCGGCCCGGTAGCCGGTGCCGAGACCGGCGATGCGCGCCGCCGCATCGACGGCTTCCTCGAGTCCCCCGAGCTGATCGACGAGACCGTGTTCCTGCGCCTGCGCCCCGCTCCAGACCCGGCCCCTGGCTACCGCCTCGATGGCCTCCCGGGACTGACCCCGGTGCTCGGACACCTGGCTGATGAACTGGTCGTACACCCGCTCCGTGCTCGCCTGTAGCATTCGGCCCAGTTCGGGGTCGAGGGGCCGGTCGATACGCAGGCTGCCGGCGAGCTCCGTCGTGCCCACTCCATCGGTGTAGATGCCCAGGCGCGCGAGGGATTCATCGATCGTCGGCAGAAAGCCGAAGACCCCGATGGAGCCGGTGATGGTGGACGGGCTCGCCCAGATCTCGTCGGCGCTCATGGAAATCCAGTAGCCCCCGGACGCCGCGACATCCCCCATGGAAACCACCACCGTTTTTCCCGCCTCCTGCAATACGGCCAGCTCCCGGCGAATCTGCTCCGAGGCCTGGGCATCGCCCCCGGGGCTGTTGACGCGAAGCACGACGGCCTTCACGGAAGCGTCCCGGCCGATCTCCCTGAGTTGTTGCACCGTGGTGGTGGCGCTGATGAAGCCCGGCCCCTGGCGCCCGGACACGATCTCTCCTTCGGCCACCAGGATCTTTACGTCGTGGCGTGGCGGCAGAGCGGTCGGCGGCGTGATCAGCCTCAGATAGTCGGCATGCCCCACGGCGCGGAAGCCGTCACCGGAACGGTTCGGCGCACCGGAAAAGGCGAGCGCCTGGCGCGCTTCCGGGCCAGTCAGCAGACGATCCACCAACCCCTCCTGCAAGGCAAATTCCGCGAAGCTGCCACCGACGGCTTCGATGCGCGCCGGCATGTCCGCGAGCGCCGCGCCCAGCGCCTGGGGCGGGATGCCGCGGTTCCGGGTGACGCCGTCCACGTAGTTCTGCCACAGGCTGCCGAGCCAGAACAGGGATGCCTCCCGGGCTTCCGGCGACATGTCGTTGCGGATGAGGGGCTCCATGGCGGACTTGTACTCGCCCACCCGGAACAGGTTGATCTTGATCGACAGTTTCTCCAGGCCTTCCGCGAAGAAATTGCGGATGTTGGCGTAGCCGTCGATCCACACCATGCCATCCGGAGCGAGCCACACTTCGTCCGCGAGGGACGCCAGGTAATATTGGTGCTGGGTCATGTTCACGCCGCGGGCGAATACGGGCTTGCCCCGGGACTTGAAGTCACCCACCGCCGTTTCGAGCTCCAGCAGGGATGCCTGGCCGATTCCCCAGAGGTCGTCCGTCTCGATCAGCATCTGGGTGATGCGCGTGTCGTCCGCCGCCCGTTCGATCACCGTGACCAGGTCGCGCAGGCGGGTTTCGCCCTGCCCCTGGTCCATGGCCTCCAGGAGCGCCCGGTCGAAAGCGGTTGTGGTGTACTCCTCGACCACGTTGCCCTGGGGACGCAGGACGAGGGTGCTCTGGGCTTCGACGATCACCGTTTCCTTCGGCACCAGGGCGGCAGCGAAGATCAGGAACAGGACGAAAAAGAAGACCAGGTTCAGAATGACGAGGCGGGTGCCGTTGACGACCCGCCAAAGCCCCCGAAAAAACCGGCCCGCGGCCGAGGGCGTCTGTTCGTTCGACATGGTTGGAAGCGAACTCGTGTGACCAGCCTCCATTCTAGGAGTCCGGCCCGGCGCGAACAATCAGCCACAGGTCATGCCGCAACCACCGCGGGCGTGCACCGCGGCCTCGATGCGCCGCCGATGAAGGGTCTCAGGCGGCGCTGGCCCGCGCCGTCAACTCGGCCAGCCCCGAAACGGCCCGCACCTCGCCACCGGGCTTGAGCGCCGCGGGAACGCGCCCGCCCCGGTCGAACTCCTGCGTGATCCGTTCGCTGTACAGGCGCAGGACGTTGCCCGCCGCGCGGGTATGCACCGGCTCCAGCCCGTTGTTCTGAACGCGATTGGCAAAATCCCGGTCAATGCGCCAGTCCTCCACATCCATGTCGAAACCATTGACCTCGAGCATGTCGTGCCGGAAGCAGGATGAGGTCTGGCAATTCCAGAACTGCTGCTGGGGCGTGTCCTTCTGAACCCAGTTCTTGAAGCGGGCGACGGCGGAACTGGCCAGGTGGCGACTGTGCCACTCGGGGCTCACGGCCTTGAGCCAGGATTCCTCGAACATGGCGCCACTGCCAAGCGCCGCGGCATCGACCACCGACGTGATGGTTTCATCCAGGGGCAGCGTGTCACCGTGCACGAAGTAGCCATAATCGGCACGCTCCACGTGGGCCGCCAGGAAGTCCGGCTGCGCCAGGCAGTCGCCGCCCAGAAAAACGAGGTATTCCGCCTTCGTGGAGAGGACGGCGGCATTCAGGGCACGCGCCAGGTTACCGACGCCGCTGGGCGCCTCGATGGCGCGAATGCCCTGGGGCAGGTGCCGTTCGTGGTGCGCGATGACGGGGTCGTTCGCGTCACCGGGCTCGGTGTCCACGACCAGCACCTCGAATTGGCGGTGCGACTGGCGATAGAGCGACGCCAGGCACAGGTCCAGATGTTCCGGCTGCTGTCGGGCGTGGATGATGAGGGCGATGGGCGTCATGGTCCGGTCCTTCGGTTCATGAGTCAGCGAAGAATGTACACCACGCCGGCGAGGCCGCCAAGGCGGTGCGTACCTTTCACGGACGTGGGGTCGTCCCCTACACTAGCGCGTTCCGAACCCATGAGATGCCCGACGTGCCCTACCTCGCAGCCCCCCAATCCAACGTCATTCCCCTGATCGCCATCACCCCGGACACCCTGGAGGAACGGCTCGGCGAGCTGCCGGAAGAAGCGGCCCGATGGGCGCGAAACTCGGGATTCACGGGAGAAGCAGGGACCCTCTGCCTGGTACCGGGAGGGGCGGGAGAACTGGACCGGGTGCTCTTCGGTGACGCCGGGGATGGACCGCTCTGGCGCCTGGCGGGGCTGCCGTCGGTGCTGCCCGCGGGCGCCTACCGGCTGCAACAGGACGGTGGTCACGAGGACGCCGTCCAGCTTGCCCTGGGCTGGGGCCTGGGCGCCTACCGTTTCGACCGCTACCGGAAGAACCGGAACATCGAAGCCCGGCTCGTGGTCGATGAATCCGTGGAGCAGGCGGCACGCGCGCTCCTCGACGCCCAGTGCCTCGTGCGCGATCTCGTCAACACACCGACGGAAGACATGGGTCCGGTCCAGTTGACTGATGCGCTGCAGACCGAGGCGGATCGGTTCGACGGGGAGGTCACGGTCATCGAGGGTGAAGCCCTGCTCGACGAAAACTATCCGGCCATTCACACCGTCGGGCGGGCAGCGGAAAGGCCGCCCCGTCTCGCCGTACTGGAATGGGGAGACCGGGAGGCGCCGCTGGTGGTGCTGATCGGCAAGGGGGTCTGCTTCGACACCGGCGGCCTCAACCTGAAACCCGGCGGCAGCATGGCCCTGATGAAAAAGGACATGGGCGGCGCGGCCCATGCGATCGGCCTGGCCCGCCTGGTCATGCAGGCCGGCCTGCCGGTACGTCTGCGGGTCATGATTCCCGCCGTGGAAAACGCCGTCGCCGGCAACGCCTACCGCCCGGGTGACGTCATTGCCACGCGCCTCGGCAAGAGCGTGGAGATCGGTAACACGGACGCGGAAGGCCGCCTGGTGCTCTGCGACGCCCTCGCCGAGGCCATGGAAAGAAAGCCCGACCTCGTCATTGATTTCGCGACCCTCACGGGCGCCGCCCGCGTGGCGCTCGGCCCGGACCTGCCACCGGTGTTCAGCAACGACCGGTCACTGGTACAGGATCTGCTGCACGCGGGGGACGACGTGCAGGATCCGCTCTGGCAGCTGCCCCTGCACAAGCCCTATCTCGAGATGCTGAAAAGCGAGATCGCGGACATCAACAATGCCGGCAAGGGGGGCTTCGCCGGGGCCATAACCGCGGCCCTGTTCCTGCAGGAATTCGTATCGCCGGACGTGCCCTGGGCCCATATCGATACCTTCGCCTGGGTGCCCACCGCGCGGGCCGGCCGCCCGGTCGGGGGCGAAGCCCTGGGAATGCGGGCCACCTTCGAGTGCCTCCGCCGGCGCTACCCGATCAACTGAACTTCCCCGCGCGTCGAAGGCCCCGGCGAGCGTCCTTCAGACAAGAATGAAGCCGAGCAAGGCCACGACCGTGGTCACGAAGACCAGCAGGGTCAGGTAGCTGATACCGATGCAGAAGCCCTTGCCCAGGGTCAGGAACCAGCCCTGACGGTAGACCGTGCGCAGGGACAGGACCAGGTAGATGGGGATCCAGAAACCGACGATGTAGCTCGACCAGTAGGCGCCGGCTTCCAGCCAGCCCAGCCCGCGACCCGCGGCAAACATTTCGAGCGCCTCCAGGAACAGGGAAATGATCAGGGCCACGAAGACGAAACTGTGGTTATGCAGGGCCAGGATCAGGTGTTCGATGTAGTAATGGCCGGAAAAGAGGTACCAGAACTTGAAGATCAGGGCGACCACGGGCAGCAGGACGAACATGGTGGCCGGCAGGATGTCGAAGATCTCGCGAACGATGAGCCGCGGATTCTCGTTGATCCGCTTGGCTTTCTCCGGTGACCGGCCGATTTCCTCGTTGATCCAGGCGTTCATCGAGTCGGGCAGCCAGGCGAAATCCACGGGATTGTCTTCCGGGTGCCAGGGCTGGTCGTTGAACCGGATCTCCTGGGTGCTGAAGAAGTCTTCCTGTTCCCGTTCACGAACGCGCGCCTCGCTGAGGTCCGTGTCGATCTGGGCGCGCAGCTCGGGCGGCAGCGCACCGAGCGCTTCCTCCACCCTGGCCAGGTCCTCCTCCGTATCGGCCGTGATCTGGATGCCGCTGCCCTGCCCGCCAAAGGTGACATTTTCCTCGATCGCGTCCGAAGACAGGAACGCCGCCAGCAGGAAGAAGATGATGCTGCTGAACAGGTAGAGCCGTACCGGCGGCGTGTAGCGAAAGCGCCGGCCGTCGAGGTAATCGCGGGTCAGTCGCCCCGGAATGAACAACAGGGGTTTCATGGTGCGCGTGAAGCGCGAATCCAGTTCCAGGGCCTCGGACAGGAATTCGCGAAGCAGCGCCGGGAAAAAGCGCAGGAAGTTACGATCCGGCTGCCCGCAATAGTGGCAGAAGGGCCCCTCGAGCGAGGTGCCGCAGTTGAGGCAGGCGGGAGATCCGGCCCGTGCCGAGGCGCGCAGCGTCAACGCCGGATCAGGGGACACGGCAAGCGCCCTGGACGGCCGTTCTTCTTCCCCGTTCCTCGTTTCCCCGGTCATGTGACGAGACCCTCGCTCCGCATCCAGTCGATCGTGTCCTGCAGCAGATCACGCGGTGGCGTGAAGGCATATCCCAGCCGCTCGCGGGCGCGGCTGGAATCGCAGTGCATGTGCCGGCAGATCATGGCGGCCCCCTCCGGTGTGATGTCCGGCGCCTTCCCGGTAACGCGCGCCAGCGCCGTCGAAAGCCGGGCCATGACGCCCAGCTGCCACGCGGGTGACGCCCTGGCGGGCACGGGCTTGCCCAGGAGTTCGCCGGCGAGCCGGATGAGCTCGAGAAACGGAATGTCCGGCCCGCCGAGCAGATAATTCGAGCCCGTCTCGCCCCGCTCCCAGGCCGCGATGTGGGCACCGGCAACTTCCCGAACGTCGGCAAAGGCTCCGCCACCGGGCGGCACGCCCGGCAGCTTCTGCTGGTCGACCAGGCGGATCATGCGGGACCAGTTGTGCCGGTCACCGGGCCCGAGCACATGGGCCGGATTGCAGATGACGGCGTCCAGTTCCCCGGCCTCCACGGCCTGGCGGACCCGCCGTTCCGCGAGCCGCTTCGTGCGCAGGTAGTTGATCCACTCGTCCCCCGCGGTCCAGGGTGTGTCCTCGTCGATGGTTCCGTCCTGGAACCCCCAGACGATGAAGCTCGAGGTATGGACGAAGCGCCGGGCGTTCCGCTCGATCGCCGCCCGCACCACGTGATCCGTGCCGCCCACGTTCACGGCGGTCTGCGCCTCGTTGTGCCGGGACCAGATGTTGGTGCTTGCCGCCACGTGAAAGACCGCGTCGACGCCTGCGGGCATGGCAGCCCGGACCGAGTCGTGATCAGTGACGTCGCCGAACCGGTATCGCAGATCGAGGTCCTGGATATCGCGCTGGGACGATTGCTCCCGGACGAGCACCGTGACGTCCCAGCCACGGCCGAGCAGCTGCCGCACGAGGTGGGCGCCCACGAAGCCCGTGGCGCCGGTGACGAAGGCGGTCTGACTCATTTCGAGGCCATGCCGGGGCGTCCTCTCGGTTACAATTCCGGGCCCCACCGGACCCCGACGATGAATCATAACACCGGCAAACCGTCGCTCTGGTTTGAAATCAGGCGCACCCTGCAGCTCGCCTCGCCGGTGATGATCGGGCTGGTGGCCGGCTTCGCCATGAATTTTATCGACACGGTGATGGCGGGCCGCCTGCCGGAGAAGGAAGTGGCCCTCGCGGCCCTGGCGACCGGCGGCGCCCTCTGGTCGGCGGGGCTGATGATCGTCATCGGCCTGCTCATGGCCGTGCAACCTTCGGTGGCGCAGCTCGACGGCGCAGGCCGACACCGTGATGCCGCCGCGGTCACACGGCAGGGCTTCTGGCTCGCCCTCGCGCTCGCCATACCCTTTTTTCTTCTCGTGTATCACGGCGCCGCGATCCTTCGCTGGCTCGACGTCGATCCGGCCATCGTGCCCGTGGCCGACGGCTATCTGAAGGCCCTGGCCTTCGGCGCGCCGCTCATGTGCGCGGTGATGCTGCAACGGTTTTTCAGCGAAGGCTCGGGCCACACGCGACCCACCATGTACATCGGTCTGGCCGGCGTGCTGCTCAACATTCCGCTCAACTGGGTGCTCATGTACGGACAGCTGGGGTTTCCGGCCCTGGGGGCCACCGGCTGCGGCGTCGCCACCTCCCTGGTAATCACGCTGCAGGCCCTCGGGTTTTTTCTGTACCTGCGGCGCCACCGGCACTACCGGCCCTACGGCCTGTTCGAGCGCTGGGACTGGGCGGACCTGGCGGAGCTGCGCAGCCTGCTCGCCATCGGCCTGCCGATCGCGGGAACGCTGTTCGTGGAGGGGAGCCTGTTCATGGCGGCCTCGCTGCTGATCGGGCGGCTCGGGCCCACACCCACCGCGTCGCACCTCATCGCCATCAACTTCTCCGCGCTGGTGTTCATGATCCCCCTGGGGCTGGGTAGCGCCGTCACCACGCGCGTGGGCAACGCCCTGGGTCGGGGAGACCCGGAAGGCGCTCGACATGCCGGCCTGGTGGGGGGCGCCATCGTCCTGGGCACGCAGACGCTGAGCGCGACGCTCATGCTGACCTTTCCCATGGCCATCGTGGCGATCTACACCAACGACCCGACCATCGCCACTCTCGCCGTCAGTCTCCTCGGTCTCGCGGCTATCTTCCAGCTACCGGATGGCATCCAGATTTGCATGGCCGGGATTTTGCGCGGCTACAAGGACACCTTCGTGCCCATGCTCGTGAACATCCTGTCCTACTGGATCGTCGGATTGAGCCTCGGGTACTGGCTGACCTTCAACCAGGGCCTCGGCCCGGCCGGCATGTGGTGGGGGATGATCGCCGGCCTGACCGTGGGCGCCGTCCTGCTTTCCGCGCGTTTTCTGTGGCGCAGCCGCGAGGCCATCCGCGCCGGGGTCAGCGCTGCTCCCGCTCCAGGTCCCTGAATTTCTCTTCCAGGGCCTGAATGCGGCGGCTGCGCTCGGCCAGGGGCTCGGAACGCAGATCGTCAGCGGCGGAAACTCCGCCTTCCCTGCCCCGCACCGGGCTCCGGTCGCCCAGCACGAGACCCATGATCACGGCGGCGACCGCGTAAACCGCCGCGGTCGGGAGCGTCTGGACCAGCAGGGCGGCCAGGAACAGCACGCGCAGCGCCCAGACGTTCCAGCCGAGGCGGCGCGCCAGTTCGGCGCACACGCCAGCGAGCAGGGCGTCGTCCGGTCGGTAAAAGCGTCTCGCCATGACCGTCACGCAGAACGGGGTGTTGCAGCGTCAGGGCCGGCGTCGGCAGCCGGTTCCTTCTGCGGCGCCTCGGCATCGGCGTCGGCGGCTACCGCCGGCTTGCCGACGCGCGCTTTCAGGGCCTCGAGTTCGGCCTCTACTGCCGGATCGCTCGGTGCGGGCCCGGCTTCCCAGGGTGAAGGAGCCGCCTCGCCGACCTCGTAGGAGCGCACGCGCGCCTCGAGACGTTCGACCTGGCTCTGGAGCCGGTCGAAGCGACCCATGGCATTCCGCAGCTTGCGCTCGTGGTGGCTCAGCTTTTCCTCCGCCGGGGCGGGGGCGCTGCTGCGAACGCGTTCCCGCGTGTGCATCTGCTTCAGTTTGCCCTTGGCTTCGGCGAGCTTGGCCTTCAGCGTGCCCATGTCGGTCTCCAGCTGGGCCAGGCGCTCGCGCAGGCCGGACTGTTCGTGGCGGGCTGCCGCCAGTCGCTCGACCGTTTCCGCCTTCGCCTTGAGAGCGGCGCGCGCCAGGTCGTCCCGGTCCGCGGCCACGGCCTGCTCGGCGCGGTCCGTCCACTCGGATTCCTCGCGCTCCAGGCGTTTCACCACGCGCTCGAGGTGCTGCTGTTCGGCAAGCAGGTCGGCGGCGGCCAGCCGGGCGTCCTCGCCGGCGTCCTCCATCTCGCGAATGAGGGCACGGAGAAGCTTCTCGGGATCTTCGGCCTTCTCGAGAAGGGCGTTCATGTTGGCGGCGATGACGTAACGAATTCGGGAAAACGTGCCCATGGTTTGGACTCCTGCGGGTGTTGATGACTCACTGAAGAGATGCAGGTTCCGTGCCACTCTATAAAAAAGTCTTTATATCAATTGTTTATGGAATTCACCCTGAGCTCGACGGCCCGGGAATTGGCGAAATAGACCGTCCAGCGGCGAAGCCGCCACCAGGAATCAGGGGTCAATCCACGCGTGCGATATAAGCCTCGCCGCCCCGGCGCAACTGGAACAGGAGGGGCGCCCGGCGGGACGCATGCTCCAGCCGTTCCCGCAAGTCGTCCAGGCTGTCCACCCGGCCCCGGTTCACACTGGTGATGACATCGCCCGGGCGCAGGCCCTCGAAAGCCAGGCGGGAATCCCGTGCCAGGGACTCGAGCAGCACGCCCCGGACACCGTCCACCCGCTGGCTGGACGGCAGTTCCGTGAACACGGCGCCCGTCAGCCTCCGGTCGAGGGTTTCTCCGGCCAGCTCGAGACTGGGCTCGATCTCCAGCCTGGCCGTGCGCTCGCGCCCGTCGCGGACGTAGTCGACCGACAGGGGCTCGCCGACCGGGACCTGGCCTTCCGCGTTGAGAAAGTCCTGGGCGTTGCGGATCGTGTAACTGCCGAGCTCCGTGAGCACGTCGCCCGCGCGCAGACCGGCCCGCTCGGCCGCGGAGCCCTCGAGCACTTCCGAGACCAGCGCGCCCCGGCGGTTCTCCACGCCAAAGGCGCCGGCCAGCTCCGGCGTCAGGTTCTGGACGACGACACCGAGAGACCCCCGGCGCACCTCGCCAAAGCGGATCAGCTGGTTCATGACGTACGCCGCCATGGAAGACGGAATGGCGAAACCGATGCCGACGTTGCCCCCCGATGGGGTGAAAATGGCGCTGTTGATGCCCACCAGCTCACCGCGGAGGTTGATCAGGGCCCCACCGGAGTTACCCGGGTTGATGGACGCGTCGGTCTGGATGAAATTCTGAAACTCGAGACCCCGAAAGCCCGCACGGCCCAGGGCGCTGACGATGCCCGAGGTCACGGTCTGCCCGAGGCCGAAGGGGTTGCCCACGGCCACGACGAAGTCCCCCACGCGCAGGTCACCCGAATCCGCCAGGGGCAGGGCCTTCAGCCCTTCGGCCGGAATGCGGATGACCGCGAGGTCCGTATCCGGATCGGTGCCGACGATTTCGCCCTGCAGACTGCGGCCGTCCTGCAGGGTCACGGCGATGTCGTCCGCGCCCTGGATCACGTGGTTGTTCGTCAGCACGAAGCCCTCCTCCGCATCCACGATCACGCCGCTGCCCAGGGACTGGGAAACCCGTTCCCGGGGGACATCCGGAATATTGAAGAAGCGCCGGAAAAACGGGTCGCTCATGAGCGGGCTGCGAACGCGCACCCGCGTCCGGGTATAGATGTTGACCACGGAAGGCGTCACTTCCTCGAGGACGGGCGCGAGGGACGGCAGGGGCTGGCCATCCACCGCTGCCGGCAGGGCAGCTTCGCCGGCAGCGGGCAACCAGGCAGCCAGCAGCAGGAGCAGCAACTTTTTCATGGGGTAACTCCCGTGGTCTCGTCACACTGCATACCAGATTTTGGTGGCGCCGCCGGGATTCAAGCCTCACCCCCCGTCGATCCGCCCGGCGGGTGGCCACGCCCGACCCGGGAACCAGCGCCCCAAACACGAAAAGATTTTCTTGCTTTGGGTCCTGAAAAACGATATACAGCCATCAAAGGGTCATAAAGGCACCCTATCTTGTGTGCCGAGCGCACGGGGCGCGATGACCGCAGCGGTAGCGAGGAGACGTTGAGCGAAGGCAATCTCCAACTGCAGGTTCTCCGAACCGACGTCTCGGGCATGCCCCTGGAATGGATCGGTTACCAGGACGCTGCCCGGCTGATCAGCCTGGGCCAGGTCAGCTACAGCCTCGGCAGCAAACTGTTCACCATCCACGGCGGCATCAACGCCCTCAGCGGCCAGCAGAGCTGCATCGAGGTCAACGCCATCCTCGCCACCACCGGCCACCATCCCCACAAGCACCTGTTTACCAGCGGCTACGTGCCGCCCCTGAGCAACAAGGCCCTGTTCCGCCGGGACCAGAGCCTGTGCCTTTACTGTGGCGACCGGTTTCCCAACTACCTGCTGTCCCGCGACCACGTGAAGCCCGTCAGCCAGGGCGGCCTCGACATCTGGTCCAACGTGGTCACCGCGTGCAAGCGCTGCAACAATCACAAGGCAGGCCGGACGCCTGAGCAGGCGGGCATGCAGTTGCTGGCGATCCCCTTCACCCCCACCCACGCGGAGTACATCTACCTCCAGGGCCGCAAGATCCTGGCGGACCAGATGGAATTTCTCCTCGCCCACTTTCCCCGCACGAGCGTGCTTCGTCGGCGCGTGGAGAAAGGGGGCGAACTGCTCAACTGAACCCGGGGCGCCCGCCCCTGCCGGACTGCATCCGCCCTGCGGCGCCCGGCGAATCCACCGCCTGCTATCATGCGCTCATGCCCGCGTCCCGCCCGTCCGATCCGTCGAAATCACCGGTCTACCTGGTCGACGCGAGCATCTACCTGTTCCGTGCGTGGCATTCCATGCCGGACGCCTTTCTCAACGACCAGGGACAACCGACCAACGCGGTTTACGGGTTCACGGGAACGGTCTGCAGCCTCCTGGAACAGGCGCGGCCCAGCCACGTGGCGATCGCCTTCGACATTTCCCTGAACACCAGCTTTCGGAATGACATCTACGCGGACTACAAGGCCAACCGGGAGCCGGCGCCGGAGGAGCTGAAACGCCAGTTTGCCTGGGCGCGACAGGTCGCCGAGGCCCTCGGGCTGAAGTGCTACGGCGACAAACGCTTCGAGGCGGACGACCTGATCGGCACCCTGGCCGGATACTGGCGCGAACGCGGTCATGCCGTGCGCATCGTCACCGGGGACAAGGACCTGGCCCAGCTGCTCGAAGCGGGCGACCGGTGGTGGGATTTCGCGAGAAACGTCAAGCTGGGCCCGCAGGACGTGCTGGAAAAATTCGGGGTACGCCCGGACCAGATCGCCGATTACCTGGCGCTGACCGGCGACTCGGTCGACAACATCCCGGGGGTGCCCGGGGTCGGCCCGAAGACCGCCAGCGCCCTGCTCAGGCATTTCGATACCCTTGACGCGATCTTCGAACGGCTCGAGGAAATCCAGCACCTGAGCTTTCGCGGCGCCAGGAGCCTGGCGCCAAAGCTTGTTGCGCACCAGGAGACGGCGGAGCTGGCCCGGCGCCTCACCGGCATCGCCATGGATGTTCCTTCAGCGCTGGAGGACCCGGACATTCAGCGCCAGGGCCTCGACGAGGCCCGGCTCAATCGCGTCTTCGATGAACTGTCGTTCGGCGGCATGCTCCGGCAGCGCTGCCTGCAAACCGGCTGATCGGTTTCAGGCTGATCGCCCTCAGGGCTGAACCCGGGTCTCGTCCGGACGGGGAATCCCCTGCTTTTCGTAGTATTCGTCCCAGAACTTGTCCATGTCCGGCGCCATGAGCTCCGGCGCGTTGGCCACGTCCGTCGAGGCGACTTTCACCGGCTCGAGTTCCTGGTCCCCAACCACCCAGTGGCTGTCGGCGAAAAACACCAGCCGCCCATTGAGCAGGGTTCCATAGTTGGGAAAGTTGAAGAACGGCTGCGCGACCGCCAGCGGCGAGACGCCGTCAACGGTAATGCGGTCCTCGGCCAGCTTCAGACGCAGAATCCGCTGTGGCGGGTTGCCGTTCTGGATGATCACCAGGTGGCCATTCCAGAATTCGATGCCCTCGATACCGCCGAAATTGAGCGTCTCCGGCCCGGTGACGCGGGCGGCGCGGCGGGCTTCCAGGTCCAGGGCCATGATCCCCATTTCGTGGTCGGCCACGTACAGCAGCTTGCCATCGTCCGACGCGGTCATGCCGCGGAACGACACGCTGTCTGCGGAAGCCACGTAGGCCTGTAACCGGCCCTGCTCCCGGTCGAGGCGGTACACGATGGGCAGGATCGTATCCACGGTAAACACGGAACCGTCTGCGCCGAGGGCCAGGTCACCCAGACGGTGCGGCCGGCCATCGGCGGGCACCGGGTAACGTGCGAGCAACTCCATGTCCGAAAGCCGCACCTCGACCAGGGCGGAGCGCCCCGCGTCTTCCGGTTTGAAGCCAACGAAATTGGGGTTCGCCGCGGTGGTCAGCCACAGGCGGTCGTTGTCCGCATCGACTTCGAGGCCGAAGAGGCTCCACAGCCCGTTCTCTTCATCCGCCGCGAGCAGGTTTTCCGTTTCACCGTCCGGCTTGACCCGGAACACGGCGCCCTCGCGGGCGTTGGCAACGAGGAACGCCTCGCGGGTAGGATCCCAGTCGATGGCCGTGGGAAGCACCAGGGCTTCCGGCAGGGTGAATTCCACCCGGGCCTCGCCGGCCGGCTCTCCGGCTCGAATCATGAGGTCATTGATGTACTCGTAGGCCTCGGTGCCCCGCAGGAACTGCGTGTCGTCGGTCGAATTGAAATCGTAGGAGAGACCCTGCTGCTGCATGGTCAGCATCATCTCGTAGCCCTTCGGGCGGTTTTCCGTCAGGGCGTAGGCCACCACCAGGTAGGCCATGTAGGTCGCGTTCCAGGGGCGCTGCTGATGCAGCGCTTCCGCGGCTTCCAGCATGGTGGCGTAGTCTTTTGCCTCGTAGGCGGTGCTGAGCTTCTGGCGGAGCGCGGGAATGCTGTTGGCCGGGACCCGCATGGCGGGCGGTGCCGGCGACGGCGCTTCGGCTGCCGACGCGTCAGGCGTGTCCTGCGCCAGGGCGGGAGAAGTCAAAACGATGGAGAGGGCCGCGGCGAGGCCGAGGTCCCGAAAGGAGTGATTGGCTTTCATTGTTATGGCTCTGCGATGGACGGCACTTTGAACGTCAACGGCGGATATGGTTCCCGGCGCGGGAAATTTCAACGCACGAACGCATCGAACCACCGGGGTCGCCGGCGCTCCCTGGCCGGAAATCTCATTCCGGGCCACACCCCCTATAATGCGGCGCATGAAAGCCACGAAACGGGAAGCCCTGGGCCACTCGCAGCCGGCCGAAGTTCGTCATGACGGACGCTACCTGGGCCTGCACGAGCGTAGCGGCTGGGAATACGCCACGCGCACCAACGCCACGGGGGTGGTGGTCATCGTGCCGCTTACCGCCGACGGGGAAGTCGTCTTCGTCGAACAGTACCGCGTGCCCGTCGGCAACCGGGTTATCGAGCTGCCCGCCGGGCTGGTCGGCGACGAAGGCGATCCCGGGGAAGCCCTGGAAACGGCAGCCAAGCGCGAGTTGTGGGAAGAAACCGGCTATCGCGCCGGGCGGCTCCGCGTGCTCGGCCAGTGTCCCAGCAGCGCCGGCATGACCGACGAGACCCTGACCCTCTACCTCGCCGAGGATTGCCGCCGGGAGGGTGACGGAGGGGGTGACGGCACCGAGGACATCACGGTGCACACGGTGCCCCTGCCGGAGGTCGACCGCTGGCTCGCCGAGCGGCAACGTGCCGGTCTGGATTTCGACCCCAAGATCTATGCCGGGCTGTACTGGATCGAACGCCGCGACAGCATCGAGACGGTGTTCCCCGCCGTGGCGACGGTGGCCGACTGACGCGTTCGGCCGCCTGCCCACCCCCGAGTTGCCTGAACCTGCCCACCTGACCGGAAACCGAAAACCATGACCGAAGTCCTGACCCTGCACCGAGCCACCCCCTGCCGCCTGGCGGCCTGTTTCCTGCTCGCCACCGCCGGCGGCGCGGCCCACGCAGCGGACCCGGCCGTCGCGATTGCCATTCACGGCGGTGCCGGCACCATCGAGCGCTCCGCCATGACGCCCGAGCGGGAAGCCGCCTTTCGGGAAGCCCTGGAGCAGGCGGTCCGGGCCGGCCACGAACGCCTGGAGGCCGGAGACAGCAGCCTCGAGGCGATCCGCACCGCCATCAACCTGCTCGAGGACTCGCCCCTGTTCAATGCCGGAAAGGGCGCGGTTTTCAACGCCGACGGCGAGAACGAGCTCGATGCCTCGGTCATGACCGGCCAGGACCGCAATGCGGGCGCGGTCTCCTCCGTGCGCCGGGTACGAAACCCCATCGACCTGGCCATCGCCGTCATGCAGGAATCGCCCCACGTCATGCTGTCCGGCAGCGGGGCCGAGACCTTTGCCGGGGAACAGGGCATCACCCTGGTGGACCCGGCCTACTTCCACACGGAGTTTCGCTGGGAGCAGCTGCAGCAGGCGCGCGCGCGCGAGCTTTCCGGTACGTCACGCCCCCGGGACTACTTTTCCACCGTGGGGGCCGTGGCCCTGGACCAGGCCGGCAACCTCGCCGCCGGGACGTCGACCGGGGGTATGACGAACAAGCGCTTCGGACGGGTCGGGGATTCACCGATCATCGGCGCCGGCACCTTTGCCGACAACGCCAGCTGCGCCGTGAGCGCCACGGGCCACGGCGAATACTTCATCCGCTGGGTGGTCGCCTACGACGTCTGCGCGCGCGTCACCGCCGGCGCGACGCTGGCCACGGCCGCGGAAACGGTCGTCAACGGGGTGCTGGTGGAGGCCGGTGGTTCCGGCGGCATCATCGCCATGGACCCGGCCGGCAACATCGCCATGCCCTTCAATACGGCGGGCATGTACCGGGCGAGTATCGACACGGACGGCAACCTGACCGTCGCCATCTACGGCGACGAGTAGTCAACGGCGCCGGGGCGTCAGAGCAGGTCCCTGGACTTGAGTCGCTGCCAGATCTTCATCGTGGCGTTGGCGCGGTTGAGGGTGTAGAAGTGCAGGCCCGGCGCACCGCCGGCCAGGAGCTGCTCGCACAGTTCCGTGATGACGTCCAGCCCGTAGTCCCGAATCGCCGCACGGTCGTCACCGAAGCCGACCAGGCGCTCTTCGAGCCAGGGCGGAATGTGGGCGCCGCAACGCGCCGAGAAGCGGGCCAGCTGGGTGTAATTCGTGATGGGCATGATGCCCGGCGTGATGGGAATGTCGATGCCGGCATCGAGGCACTGTTCCACGAAACGAAGATAGGTGTCCGCCTCGAAAAAGTACTGGGTAATGGCGCCGTCGGCGCCGGCCCGGACCTTTTCTCCGAACCAGTGGATTTCCGACGCCATGTCCGGTGACTCCGGGTGGACCTCCGGGTAACACCCCACCTCGATGTGAAAATGATCTCCGTGGCGATGGCGCACGTGCGCCACCAGCTCGCTGGCGTAGCGAAAGGGCGGATCGAAATCGAGGGATTCCGGGGGGTCGCCCCGCAGGACGACCAGCCGGTTCACGCCCACCTCCCGGTAGCGATCCAGCAATCCGTCCAGCATCTCCACGCCCGGCGCCATGCAGGAAATGTGTGCCGCGACCGGGGCGTTGGCATGGCGCAGAAGCTCCTCCACCGTGTTGACCGTGGCGTCCTGGGCCGAGCCGCCGGCGCCAAAGGTCACCGTCAGATAGCGCGGCTCCAGGCGGGCGAGCTTCTGCCAGGTCGAGCGCAGGATCAGGGCCTGCTCGTCGTTCCTCGGGGGAAAGAACTCGAAGGAAATGTTCATGGATCGGGGAGTCCTGGCGGACAGCGAAAACCGCTGCCCGCCAGGGGATACCCTTGCCTCAGTAGCGGTAGTGCTCCGGCTTGTACGGCCCTTCGACCTCGACGCCGATGTACTCGGCCTGTTCCGGGGAGAGGGTCGTGAGCCTGGCGCCGATGCGCTCGAGGTGCAGCTCGGCCACCTTCTCGTCGAGGTGCTTCGGCAGCACGTACACGTCGTTGTCGTACTTCTCGCCATGCTGGAACAGTTCGATCTGGGCCAGCACCTGGTTGGTGAAGGAGTTGGACATGACGAAGCTCGGGTGGCCCGTGCCGCAGCCGAGGTTCACGAGGCGCCCTTCCGCCAGGAGGATGATGCGCTTACCGTCCGGGAAGATCACGTGATCGACCTGCGGTTTGATGTTCTCCCACTCGCAGTCCTTCAGGCCGGCGACATCGATCTCGTTGTCGAAGTGGCCGATGTTGCACACGATGGCCTCGTTTTTCATGGCGGCCATGTGGTCGCGGGTGATGACGTTGTAGTTACCCGTCGCGGTCACAAAGATATCGGCCTTGTCGGCCACGTCATCCATGGTCACCACGCGGTAGCCTTCCATCGCCGCCTGCAGGGCGCAGATCGGATCGATTTCCGTCACCCAGACGATGGCGCCGAGGGCCCGCAGGGAAGCCGCGCTGCCCTTGCCCACGTCACCGAAACCCGCGACGACGGCGGTTTTGCCCGCCACCATGACGTCCGTCGCGCGCTTGATGCTGTCCACCAGGGACTCGCGGCAGCCGTACAGGTTGTCGAACTTGGACTTGGTGACGGAGTCGTTCACGTTGATCGCCGGGAACGGCAGGGTGCCGTCCTTGGCGAACTTGTACAGGCGCTTGACACCCGTGGTCGTCTCTTCCGTCACACCCTGGATCGCGGCCAGGGCCTTGCTGTACCAGCCGGGGCGCGTATCGAGGCGCTTGCGGATGGCGCTGAACAGGGCCACCTCTTCCTCGCTACCCGGGTTGTCGAGCACGGAGGCGTCTTTTTCAGCGCGGCTGCCCAGGTGCAGCAGCAGCGTCGCGTCGCCGCCGTCGTCCAGGATCATGTTGGCGAAGGTCTCGTTGCCGTTCTCGTCCTTCCACTCGAAGATTCGGTGGGTGAATTCCCAGTACTCGTCGAGGGTTTCGCCCTTGAACGCGAACACGGGCGTGCCGCCGGCCGCGATGGCCGCGGCTGCGTGGTCCTGGGTGGAGTAGATGTTGCAGGAAGCCCAGCGCACGTCGGCACCCAGGGCTTCCAGCGTTTCGATCAGGACGGCGGTCTGGATCGTCATGTGGAGGCTGCCGGCGATGCGCGCGCCCTTCAGGGGCTGCGCGTCGGCATATTCCTCGCGAATGGCGACCAGGCCGGGCATTTCCGTCTCGGCGATGGCGATTTCCCGGCGGCCGAAGTCGGCCTGGCCGAGGTCAGCCACGTGGTAATCGTCCTTGGGAAGGTTCTCAATCACTGCGTTCATTTCAGACACTCCAGTCAATGGTTTACCAAGCGCCGTTCAAATCGTGAGGGGCCGGCCCCGAGCCTCGCCACCGGATCGGTGGCTGCAGCGCTTCTCGGGGCGGCGCCGTGTTCCAGTTGCCGGAATCAGAGACCGGCTTTCGCTTTCAGCGCGTCCACCTTGTCCGTGCGCTCCCAGCTCACGTCGAGGTCTTCGCGGCCCAGGTGGCCGTAAGCCGCCAGGGGCAGGTACATGGGTTTGAGCAGGTCGAGCCCGCTGATGATGCCGTAGGGGCGCAGGTCGAACTCCTCGCGGACGATCTGTTCGATACGTTCCGCCGGGATCTTCTCCGTGCCGAAAGTCTCCACGGTGATCGAGGTGGGTTTCGCCACACCGATCGCATAGGACACCTGGATTTCGCAACGATCCGCGAGGCCGGCGGCCACCACGTT
The DNA here is from genome assembly GCA_036351115.1 of Lysobacterales bacterium. GTDB lineage: Bacteria > Pseudomonadota > Gammaproteobacteria > Xanthomonadales > SZUA-36 > Marinihelvus. The sequence goes on from JAZBOL010000096.1 coordinate 106,299, forward strand.
TTTGGCGGCGTGGCGCGCGGCGTAGGCCGCGGACCGATCCACCTTGGAGGGATCCTTGCCGGAGAAGGCGCCACCGCCGTGACGTGCCATGCCGCCGTAGGTATCGACGATGATTTTTCGGCCGGTCAGGCCGGCGTCGCCGACCGGTCCACCGATGACGAATTTGCCGGTGGGGTTGATGTGGTACTTGACCCCGTCGGTCCGAAGCGCCGCGGGAATGATCGGCTTGATGATCTCTTCCTGAACGAGCTCTTCGAGCGCACTGTGACTGATGTCCGGTGAATGCTGCGTGGAGAGCACCACGGCCTCCACGGCCACCGGCCGACCGTCCTCGTAGCGGAACGTGACCTGGCTCTTGGCGTCGGGGCGCAGGTAGCGCCTGCCGGCGTCGGTGTTGCGACGCACCCAGGCCTGCATCTTCACCAGCTCGTGGGCGTAGTGGATCGGCGCGGGCATGAGCACGTCGGTCTCGTTCGAGGCGTAACCGAACATGAGGCCCTGGTCACCGGCGCCCTGCTCTTCCGGGCTGGCCCGGTCGACGCCCTGGGCAATGTCGCTGGACTGCTTGCCGATGATGTTGATCACGCCACAGGTGTGGCCGTCGAAGCCGACTTCGGAGGAGTCGTACCCGATGTCCACGATGACCTTGCGGATGAGCTCTTCGATATCGATCCAGGCATCGGTGGTGATTTCGCCGCCGACGATGGCCACACCGGTCTTGATGAAGGTTTCGCAGGCAACGCGCGCCTGCGCGTCCTCGGCCAGGATGGCGTCGAGAATCGCGTCGGAAATCTGGTCAGCGACCTTGTCCGGGTGGCCCTCTGAAACCGACTCGGACGTAAACAGGAAATCACTCATGAAGGAGACCTCGGGGAAGACTATATCTTTCTATTGGGATTAAGAGATATATGCTACACGAAGCGGTCTCGCAATGCACCCCCGGACACGGATTCAGACCGTGTGTCCGCCGGGCGTTCGGCCACGGACCGTGGGGTACAATTCGAGGATGAATCGCACCGACCGCCCCGATCGCCACCGTCCGGTCCGCAGCTACGTGATCCGCGGTGGACGCCTGACCAGCGGCCAGCAGCGAGCCCTGGACGAACTGTACCCGCGCTGGGGCATACCCGACGGCGAGGGGTTGCTGGATTTCGCAGCGCTTTTCGGGCGCGACACGGAGCGGATACTCGAAATCGGCTTCGGCAACGGCGAGAGCACCTGGCGCATGGCGAAGCGCGAGACGGACCGTGACTTCATCGGCGTCGAGGTGCACCCGCCCGGCGTGGGCCGGCTTCTGCTCGCCCTCGAAACGGAGGAGATCGACAACGTGCGGGTCCGGCTCGGAGACGCGGTGGAATTCCTGGAACGCCGGATACCCGACGCCTCGCTCGCCGGAATCCGCATCTATTTCCCCGATCCCTGGCACAAGAAGCGCCATCACAAACGCCGGCTGATCCAGCCGGAATTCGTGTCCCTGCTGGCTTCCAAGCTGGCGCCGGGCGGCCTGCTCCATCTCGCCACGGACTGGGTGCCCTACGCCGAACACATGCTCGACGTGCTCGGGGGCGCAAAAGCCTTCAAAAACCTGTCTCCCAGCGGCGACTGGTGCGACAAGCCGGACTGGCGGCCGCATACGAAGTACGAGGCGCGGGGAGACCGCCTCGGCCATGAAACCCGGGACCTGGTGTTCGAACGCCTGGCCACATCCTGACCGGCAAGTGACCGTTCGCCAGCAGCCAACCTGGCTTGTCCCGAATTCGCAGGTCCCGAACGCGCAAGTCAGTTAGCATAGGGCCAAGAGGGGGAATCGCGGACCGCCCATGGAATCCGGCCTGACGCTCACAGTCGACATGATGCTGGTGCTCACCGTCCTGGTGATCACCATCGGGCTGTTCGTGTTCGAGGTGCTGCGGGTCGATGTCGTCGCCGTGACGGTGATGGTCATCCTCGGCCTGCTGGGCCTGGTGCCCGCAGCGCAGCTGTTCGACGGCTTCGCGTCCAACGCGGTCATCAGCATCATCGCGGTGATGATTCTCGGCGCGGGCCTGGACCGCACGGGGGTCATGACCGTCGTCGCCGCCTGGATTCTCAAGGTGGGCGGCACCACGGCCAAGCGCATCATCCCCCTGTCCTCCGGCATCGTCGGCCTCATTTCCGGCGTCATGCAGAACGTCGGGGCCACGGCGCTGTTCCTGCCCGTGGTGTCGAAGATTTCCTCGCGGACGGAGATTCCCCTCTCCAAGCTCCTCATGCCCATGGGTTTCTGCGCGATCATGGGCGGCACCCTGACCATGGTGGGCTCTTCGCCGCTGATCCTGCTCAACGACCTGATACAGAACTCGAACGAGACCCTGCCGGCCGGCGCCCAGACCCTGGACACCTTCGACCTGTTCGACGTGACGCCGATCGGCCTCGCGCTCCTCGCCAGCGGCATCGGTTACTTCCTCGTATTCGGCAAATGGCTGCTGCCGACACGGGAAGAGGAGCGCCACGGCGCCCCGGCACGGACGAAAACCTATTTCGCCGACGTGTACGGCATCGACGGCGACGTCTATGAACTCGTTGTCACGGTGGACAGTCCCATGGTCGGCATGACCGTCGGTGAGGCGGAACAGCTGCCCGGCGCACCCCGACTGCTCGGGATTCGCAACACGGAAGAACCCCGCATGGCCCCGCCGTCCGACGAGATGATCTGGGTCGGCACGATTCTGGGCGTCATGGGTCAGCGCGCCACCGTCGGACAGTTCGCCCTGGACAACCAGTGCCGCGTGAACCCCAGCCTGCGCACCTTCGGCGGCCTGTTCAATCCGAGCCGCGCGGGAATCTCGGAAGTGGTGATTCCGCCCGGCTCCCGGCTCATTGGCCAGACCGTCGGCGAAGCCCGCCTGCGCAAACGCTATGGCATCAGCGTCCTCGCCATCAACCGGCGCGGCGAAATCCTCATCGACGACATTCGCGAGAAGACCATGGAAGTCGGTGATTGCCTGGTCAGCCACAGCACCTGGCGCGACCTGAGCGCCGTGCAGCGGGAAAGGGATTTCATCGTGGCCACGGACATCCCCAAGGAAGAGCAGCGACCGCAGAAAGTCGGGCTGGCCCTGACCTTCTTCGCCCTGTCCATGGGCATGATCATCTTCACCGACTTTCGCCTGTCCATCTGCCTGTTCGCCGGAGCCCTCGGCATGGTGCTCACCGGTGTGCTGAGCATGGACGAGGCCTATGGCTCCGTGAGCTGGAAAACCGTCTTCCTCGTCGCCAGCCTGATTCCCCTCGGCTTCGCCATGGAGCGGACGGGAACGGCCGCCTGGATCGCCCAGGAGTCCCTCGGATTGCTCGGCAACATGCCGGATCTCGCGATCCAGGTCATGCTCGCCGTGCTCGCCACCGTGTTCTCCCTGGTCATGTCGAACGTGGGCGCCACGACGATCCTGGTGCCCATCGCGATCAGCATCGCCCTGGCCACCGGCGCCAATCCGACCATGTACGCCCTGATCATCGCGCTCAGCACGTCGAACGCCTTCATCCTGCCGACGCACCAGGTCAACGCCCTGATCATGGGACCCGGGGGATACAAGGTGAGCGACTTCGTGCGCGCCGGCACGGGCATGTCCGTGATCTTCCTGGTCGTGATGCTCACGGTGGTCAACCTCATGTTCTGAGGCCGCGGCCGCGGTCAGGAAGGCGCGCTCTGCGAATCGGTGTCAGGCGGAGGGCTCTGCCAGCCACACCGCTCCATCCTCGATGCGCAGTGGAACCGGGGTAAGGGTTGCGCCCTTGCAGGGGCCCTCCGTGCAGCCCCCGGTCAGCGGGTCGAAACAGGCGCCGTGGTGGGGGCAGACGAGCAGCCCGGCCGGGGTGAACAGGAACTGGTCCGGACCGAAGTGCAGACTGCGTCCCTGGTGGGGGCAGACATTACGCCAGGCCTGGACACCCGCCGGCGTTTTGAGCACCGCCAGCTCGACGCCTTCGACGTTGATCGCCAGGCCTGAAAATTCCGCCAGCTCATCGACCATGCACAGGGGCTTCATTGCAGGAACCCCGCTCCGGCCCCACCTAGCTGGTATGTCATCGTTGCCATTGTCATGATCCGTGTATCTTAACCCGCCGCCCCAGGGCCCTCTCGCCCGTTTCGTTGCAGCCGTGCTCGGCGCCGCACTGCTCGTCGGCGCGTTCATGGTGGGCGTGGTCGCCTTCGTGATCCTGCTCGGCGTGGGCGCCGTCATGGCGGCCTGGTTCTGGTTCCGGACCCGCGACGTGCGCCGCGCCTTCCGGGAAGCCGCCGAACAGGCCGCCCCGGAAGCCCCGGCCGACGGCGACCAGCCGCCCGGAGGGGACCCCATCGAGGCCGAGTACACGGTCGTCAGGGACCGAGACCGGGGCAGCGACCGGCCCTCCGGCTGACCGGTCTCCCTGCCAGGATCCCCTGCCCGGGCGCCCCGCCCGGCGTCTCGTTGAAATCCGGTCCGCGCCGTCTAGACTTGAGGTGGAAGCGGAGCGTGATCGGTGTCGCCCCGCATGGCACGAAGAAAGCCCGGGCACGACATGAAACCCATCTCTGAAATTCTCGATAACAAGGGCAACATGGTCCTGTGCGTCGACGAGAACGAGTCCGTGCTGGACGCGATCTCGCTCATGGCCAACGTCAATGTCGGCGCCGTCCTCGTCAAGCGCCACGACGCCATCGCGGGCATTTTCACGGAACGGGATTACCTGCAGAAGATCGCCCTCGCATCCCGCACCTCGAGCGACACGCCGGTCAGGGATGTCATGTCGAGCCCCGTGATTTCCGCCAGGCCGGACGACACGGTCAGCCAGTGCCTCGAGGTCATGACGAACTGCCGCTGCCGGCACCTGCCCATCGTTGACGACGGGGAGCTGCTCGGCATCATCTCCATCGGCGATCTCGTCAAGATCATCGTCGAGGAGAAGCAGGCGGAAATTGATCAGCTGAACCAGTACATCGCCGGTTCGTACTGAGCATCAGGCCGGACCGTCGCCCCGGTCTGTTTCCCGCGCATCTTTCTCGCCGTTTTCCGGGGGGTTCTCCAGCCCGCTTTCCCGGGCTTCGCGTGCCCGGCGACGCAGCGTCTCGAGCGCGTTGTGCAATGCCGCCGCCGCCTGCTCCGGCACATCGCCCTCCCGGGCCTGCTCCCGAACCAGCTGCTCGGCCCGCGTCACGAGCTGATCGAGGTTTCCGGCCTGGCCGGCCTCCTCGAACGGTTCGTGGGTGCCGAAGAGGTTGATCCAGCGTTCGGTCTGGCGACCGAAGTCCAGTACCTGCTCGAATTCCCGTTCCGGGTCCTCACCACTGCGCAGCAGGCCCGCGATCGTCGCGCCGATGGACACCGGGACCAGCAGAAAGTCACGCAAGCCGTCGGCCAGGAGTTTCAGCTGGAACAACAGGGATGCGCGGATCAGGTCCCAGCGTGGTGTGTCACTTGACTCACTCATGCACCATGCCCATGTCTGGATCGACGCCAGCTTACCAAGAGACACCGCCCATGAAATACCTTCACACCATGGTCCGCGTCAGCGACCTCGACGCATCCCTCGACTTTTACTGCAACCAGCTGGGGCTCGTGGAACTGCGCCGGAAGGACGTGGAGGCGGGGCGCTTCACGCTCGTCTTCCTGGCCGCCCCGGGGGACGAGGAGGCGCAGGTCGAGCTGACCTACAACTGGGATCCGGAGGAGTACACCGGGGGCCGGAACTTTGGTCACCTGGCGTACCGGGTGGATGACATTTACGGGCTTTGCGAGCGCCTGGCGGACGCGGGGGTGACCATCAACCGCCCGCCCCGGGACGGCCACATGGCCTTCGTTCGCTCTCCGGACGGCATCAGCATCGAATTGCTGCAGGCCGGCGATCCCCTGCCGCCGCGGGAACCCTGGGCATCCATGCCGAACCAGGGGACCTGGTAGCCAGGCCGGAACGGACTGCGGGCCACCCGGCCCGGTCCCTGCGCCAGTTCGGTTCCCGGAGGGGTTCGGTCAGCCCGCGCCGTGAAGCAGGGTGTGAATGACCGCCATGCGGGTGTAGACCCCGTTTTCGACCTGGTCGAGGATCAGGGAGCGCGGGCCGTCGGCGACGCTCGAGGCAATCTCCACCCCGCGGTTCATGGGACCCGGATGCATGACGAGACAACCCGGTGACGCCAGCGCCAGCCGCTCTTCCGTCAGTCCCCACCGGCGGTGATAGCTCTCCGGATCGGGGATGGCCATGCCCGCCAGTCGCTCACGCTGGATGCGCAGCATCATCACCACGTCGGCGCCGACGAGGGCCTCGTCCAGCGAGTCGAAACACCGGGCGCCTTCCGTCACCCGAGGCCCCGCTTCCAGGCCAGGCGGTGCGCACAACCGCAGTTCTCCGACCCCGAGCGCTTTCATGAGCGCGGCGCCGGACCGGGTCACCCGCGAGTGATGCAGGTCCCCGGCGACGAGCACGGTCAGATTCTCCAGGGGCCCCGCATGTTGTTGCAGCGTGACCAGGTCCAGCAGCGCCTGCGTGGGATGCGACCGGGCGCCGTCCCCGGCGTTCACGAGGTGCAGCCCGGGCGCCGCCGCTTCGGCCAGGGGCGTCAGCGCGCCGTCCTCCGGGTGGCGCACCACCAGCACGTCCGGCGCCATGGCCTGCAAGGTGCGAAACGTGTCCATGAGGGTCTCGCCCTTCTTCACGGAACTGTCCGCGGCAGCGACGTTTACCACCCGCAGCCCGAGGCGCAACGCCGCGACCTCGAAAGAGACCCGGGTGCGGGTGCTGGGTTCGTAAAACAGGTTGATCAGCAGGCGGCCCTCGGCGGCGCCTGCGAAGGCGGCGGGCCGCTCCCGGATCTCGGCGGCCAGCGCCAGGATGTGCTTCAGGACCGCCGGCGGGGTGGACTCGATGTCCAGCAGGTGTGCCGGCACCGAATCGATGTGCATGCGCCGCGTTTCAGGGTTCATGGGGCAGGGATTGTAGCCAGTTCTCGAGGATGATGGCGGCCGCCATGGCGTCGAGCCGGGCCGAATCCTTGCGCCGGGCCGCGCCGACCGCGCGCCGTTCCGCGAAGCGCTGCTCAGCGGCCCGGGAAGTGAAGCGTTCGTTGCACCAGGCCACGGGGCGTTCGAACTCGGTCGCCAGCCGCGCCCCGAAGGCCCGAGCCAGCTTCGACATCGGGGTCGACTCGCCTTCGGGGCCCAGGGGTAAACCGACGACAAAGCCCGCTGGACGCCATTCCGACACGAGGCGCCGGATCGCCGGCCAGTCCGGTTCGCTGTCGCCGTGGCGGATGACCGCTTCCGGGTTCGCGGTCCGCGTCGTGGTCTGACCCACGGCGACACCGATGCGGCGCAGGCCGAAATCGAACGCCAGCCAGGTTCCGGCCGGCCAGGCGCCGTCGGCGCCTTCAGGCATGGCCACCGACGTCGTGGAGGTTGCTGATGTCCACCCCGAGGTTCGCGACGGCCCGGTTCCAGCGATCGCCGAGCGGCGCGTCGAAAATGATGCCGTGATCGGCAGGAACGGAAAGCCAGGCATTCTGACGCATTTCGTCTTCCAGCTGGCCATCGCCCCAGCCGGCGTAGCCCAGCGCCACCAGGAACTGCTCGGGGCCCTCCCCGGCCGCGATGGCCGCCAGCACGTCCCGGGACGTGGTCACCATGATGTCGTTGCCCAGGCCCAGGCTCGATTCGAATCCCTCGCGCGGCGTGTGCAGCACGAAGCCACGGTCCCGGTGCACCGGACCACCGTCCAGCACGAGCTGTCCGCGCAGACTTTCATCTTCGCAGCCGAGGTCGAGCTGGTCGAAAATATCCCCGAGGAGGAAGTCCGATTCCCGGTTGATGGTAATACCGATGGCGCCTTCGCTCGTGTGCTGGCACATCAGCGTGACGCTTCGGGCAAAATTGGGATCCGCCATGCCGGGCATGGCCACCAGCATCTGGTCGTCGAGATAACCGTCGAATTGCACTGCGTCGCTCATGATCTGAATATCGGTGCCCGCGCCCCGGGGTTCAAGCGCCGGCAGGGTGACGACCCGGAAAGCCGCCGGGTCCGGGTCACTCGAAACGGTTGCCGTTGGAAAAACGCCAGGTTCGCGTGATGTGCAGGACGTCGACGTCCCGGGCGATCTCCGGCGGCAGGGGGGCATAGGGCGCCGCCAGGCGTACGATTCGCGTGGCGGCCTCGTCGAGTTCCGGAATACCGGAAGCGCGCTGGACATTGATGCTTTCGACGCTGCCGTCCGCGCGGATGCCCACGGTCATGAGCAGGTCGCCCGCCACGCCGCGCCGCTTCAGTTCCAGGGGGTAGTTCAGGTTGCCCACCCGCTCCACCTTCGCGACCCAGGCCGCCATGTAGGTGGCATACTCGTACTGCTTCGTGTTGGCCGAGATGAACCGGCGCCGCGGGAGCTTGGATTTCCAGGTTTCCTGGCGATCCGCCTGGGGCTGCAGCTGCGCGACCTGCATGGATTGCTGCATGAGATCCGCCGCGCTGAGCGCTTCCGTCTCCGGCTGTTCGACGGCCGTGATCTCGGTACTCAACGCGGCGTCGTCCGTTTCCGTCGTGACAATCTCGCGTCGCGACTCCTCGGGACGCGGCAGCACTTCACTGCTCGACACGGGCATGTCCCCCTCGGTGAGGGTCGGCACTTCCGGGCTCAGTTCCGCCGCGGGTTTTTCCACTTCCTCGAACTCACCCCCGCCTTCCTGGGACACGGGGGCGAGGAACTCCGCCTCTTCCGGCTCCGCTTCGGTTCGGAAATTGACGAGCACCACATCCAGCGTTTCCGCCGCCCGCTGCACGGGATTGAACTCGAGCCGGAAACTGAGGCCGAGGAGCAATGCGGCGTGAACGACCAGGGCCACCAGCAGGGCGACCGACATGCGGTCGTCCAGCCGATCCCGCAGTGTCAGGGTGGCGCTCAAGCGTTGTCGTCCTCCGCAAGCCGCCGCTCTACCGCGTCAAAGAGCTGGCCCGCAATGTTGAGGCCGTACTCCGCATCCAGCTCGCGAATGCAGGTCGGACTGGTTACGTTGATCTCTGTCAGCCAGTCACCGATCACGTCCAGGCCCGCGAACAGGATTCCCTTGGCCCGCAGCGCCGGCGCCACCTGGGCGCAGATCCAGCGGTCACGGTCCGACAGCGGAACGCCTTCGCCCCGGCCTCCCTTGGCCAGGTTGCCGCGAAAATCCCCCTTGCCGGGCAGCCGCGCGAGGGCATAGGGCACGGGTTCCCCGTCGACCATCAGGATGCGCTTGTCTCCCTGGGTGATTTCCGGGATGTAGGTCTGCACCATGACCAGCTCCGTGTCGTGCTTGGTGATCGCTTCGAGAATCACTTTCGTGTTGGGATCGCCGGGGTTGAGCTGAAAGATCGACTCGCCGCCCATGCCGTCGAGGGGTTTCACCACGCACTGCCCGTGTCGTTCCGCAAAGGCGAGCAGGCGCTCCGCCTGCCGTGAGATGGCGAAGGGTGTGCAGCACTGGGGAAAGTGGGTGATGTAGAACTTTTCGTTCGCGTCCCGCAGCGCCTGGGGCCGGTTCACCACCAGCGCGCCGGCCGCTTCGGCCAGTTCGAGCGCGTAGGTCAGGTATACGTAGTCCATGTCGAACGGCGGATCGCGACGCATCAGCACGACGTCCAGGTCGCCCAAGGGGCGGTCGACGCGCTCGCCGAGCTCGAACCACGACTCGGTATTGTCCTCGACGCGGACCGGTCGCCAGCTCGCTCGCGCTTCGCCGCCGTCCACCCAGATGTCCGACGGCTCCATGTAGAGCAGCTCGTGCCCGCGCCGCTGGGCCTCGAGCATCATGGCAAAGGTGGAGTCCTTGCGGATGTTGATGCCGCCGATGGGGTCCATGACGACCCCGGTGCGAAGGGGGCGATCGGGAAATGGGCGCTGTGCTGACACGAATGATCTCCTGGTCTCGTATTTCCCATTATCAGATGCACGCCCCGGCCTTGCCAGCACCGGTGATATGGATTGACAACCCTTGGCGTTGATATTCTGTACGGGCCTCAATGAATTGGAGAACATTTCTCCCAACCGGCCCTAAGCTGGAAACCCGCGAATTTCGGGGTTACACTGGTTCGCCTGGGGGAGACGGACACGACCACCACGTGCCGAATCCGACAAAACAAACGGGCGAAGGAATCGCGCTACGGATTAAGCGACAGGGAAGAACACCATGAACGTGGAGAGTGTGTCAGTGGCCGAAGAGGCCATCAACGGGGAAACCGAGAGCAGCCGGGAGCTCACCATCCTGTTCGTCGATGACAGTGCGACCATCCGTCGCTCTGCCGAGACGATGCTGTCCGGCCAGGAATGCCGCATCGTGACCGCCGAGAACGGTTTCGAGGCGCTGTCCAAGATTTCGCGCCATCGTCCCGATCTCATTTTCGTCGACATCATGATGCCGCGCCTCGACGGCTATCAGACGACGGCCATCATCAAGAACAACGCCGAGTTCCGGGAAACGCCGGTCATCATGCTGACCAGCAAGGACGGGCTCTTCGACAAGGCCCGTGGTCGGGTCGTGGGTTCGGATCTGTACCTGACGAAGCCCTTCACGCGGGAAGAACTGCTCTCCGCCGTGGAGCAGCACGCCGCCTGATGAGCGGTGCTCCGGGCCAAAGACCCGGCGCCCGGTCTCCGCTGGAGCCAGGACCATGAGCGACGTCAACGCCTCCTTCGCCAAGCTGCTCGAATACGAGCAGCGCGCGCTGGGCGCGGAAGAATCCGATGCCGGCGCCGCGGTCGTCCAGGGCGACTGGGCCGGCCTCGCCTTCCGGATCGCGGATACGCAGATGGTTTGTGGCACGGACCGGATCTTCGAGTCACTGCCCATTCCGCGGGTGACCCGCGTACCGGGCACAAAGCCGTTCATCCTGGGCCTGGCGAACGTTCGCGGCAATCTCATTACGGTCATCGATCTCGGGCGCTATCTCGAAGGCGAGCCCACGCCCGTGACCGGTACGTCCCGCCTGCTGTCCGCGACCCTCAGGGGCCGACCGGTGGGCCTGCTCGTCGACGAGGTCTACGGTCAACGCAATTTCATGAGCAGCGACGCGGGCACGCCGAGCCTGCCGGAGAACAGCCCCCTCACCGGCCTGGTGCGGAAACAGCACCGGTCCGGCAGTGAAACCTGGCAGGAACTCGACCTGCCGGCGCTGTTCAGCCAACCCGAGTTTCTGGACGGCTCAGCCGCCTGAGGCACCGCGAGCACCGCGCCATGAGCAACAAGAGCAATTTCAACGGATCCAATGCCTCCTGGGTGGTCTACGCCCTCGCCGCCCTGACCGTGGCCGCCGGCGTCTTCGTGGTCGTCACCATTACGAAGCTCTCCACCAACGCCGCGGACGAGCGGCAGTGGATTCGCCAGGCGTCCACCGTGCAGGTCGACTCCCAGAGGCTGACCAAGTCCGCCGTGGAAGCGGCGCTGGGCAATCTCGACGCCTTCAACCAGCTCGAAAGCACGCATCGCGAAGTCAACGCCAACGTGCAGACCCTGCGCGCCGGCGATCCCAGTATCGGCCTGTCTCCCGTTCCGTCGGAAGTGGCGGGGGAAATGAGCTCGCTCAGCGCCACCTGGAGCACGGTCAGCGCCAACGCCCAGACCATCATCAGCAGCGAAGCCCTGGTCAATGAACTGGCGGAGGCAGGCGCGTCGTTCCTCGTGTCGGTCAACAACCTCCAGGAAACGACCGACCGTGTGCTCAGAAACCTGGTGGAAAGCGGCGCACCCAACCAGCAGGTATTCATGGCCGGACGCCTGGTCACGCTGACCGAGCGCATGCATCGCAGCGTACAGGAGCTTCTCAACAATGCGGGCGACACGGACCGGGTGACCGAGCGCCTGCGCGTGCTCATGGACACCTTCGAATCCGGCGAGGCCGCCCTGCGCAGCGGCAACACGCGCCTCGGCGTACCCCAGGTGTTCAACCAGCAGGCCCTGGCCAGCCTGGCCCAGGTCAACCGCGTGTTCGAAGAGGTCAAACCGCAGCTCGAGATCATTCTCGAGTCCTCGGTCAACCTGGAGGACGTGCGCAAGGCCGCGGACGCCATATTCCTGGACAGCGACCGGCTCTTCAGCCAGTCCGGCGAGCTCGTGGAAGCCGTTTCCGCCCTGCCGCGCAGCCGGACCTGGCCGTCCACCGGTGCGACCACCATCGGTCTCGTGCTGCTGGTGGTGTTGCTTGCGGCGCTGCTCGGCATGGTCATCATCAGCGCACGGCGCCGGGCCGATACGGCCTTCCGCAGCAATCGCAGGACGCAGCAGGCCATTGTGCGTCTGCTCGACGAGCTCAGCTGCCTGGCGGACGGTGATCTCACCGCCCGCGCCACCGTGTCCGACGACGTGACCGGCGCCATCGCCGACGCCGTCAACTTCGCCGTGGAGCAGCTTCGTGAGCTGGTCCGGGGCATCAACGAGACGGCCCACGCGGTCGCGGAATCCGCCGAACAGACGCGGGAGAAGACCTCTGAACTGGCCCAGTCCGCCAATGAGCAGGCCGGCCAGGTTGCCCGGGCCACGGAAAAAATCCAGGCCATGTCCAAGGCTTTCGGCACCATGGCGGAACGCTCCAAGGAGTCCAGCGAGACGGCCCTGGAGTCGGTCAAAATCGCCAAGGATGGCGGCGCCAAGGTGCGCGAGACCATCAACGGCATGGACACGATCCGGGAACAGATCCAGGAAACGTCCAAGCGCATCAAGCGCCTGGGCGAGTCCACGCAGGAAATCGGGGACATCGTCAAACTCATCAACGACATCGCCGAGCAGACCAATGTGCTGGCGCTGAACGCCGCGATTCAGGCCGCCTCCGCCGGCGGCAGCGGCCAGGGCTTCGCCGTGGTCGCCGACGAGGTACAGCAACTCGCGGAAAGCGCCACCCAGGCCACGAAACGCATCTCCGGCCTGGTGCAGACCATCCAGGTCGACACGGCCGAGGCCGTCAAATCCATGGAGGCGACGACCAGCGAGGTCGTGGCCGGCGCACACCTCGCACAGGACGCCGGGGTGGCCCTCGTGAAGACCGAGAAGGCCTCGACGGAGCTGTCCAACCTCGTGCAGGGCATTTCCGACGAGGCGCACACCTATTCGGAGCAGGCCGCACGGATTTCCGAGCTGATGGACGGCATCCGCAACGTGTCGGTGAAATCGTCCCGCGGCACCGAAGACACGGCCGGTTCAGTCCACGAACTGGCGCAACGCGTGATGCAGCTCAAGGCCTCCGTGGCGGACTTCAAACTGCCGGACGAGGATCTTCCAACCTCGACCGACACGTTCGATGTGCCGCGGACCCTGGCCGCCGCCGAGTCGGGTGATGACGAAGCCGCTGATGACCATGGGGTTCCGGCCGAAGGGGCCCCGGAGGAAGCGGACGGCGGATCGAAGGCGCCGGCGAAGCCGGGAACGGAGAACGCGGAAGACGGCGAGCGGGATCTGCCGCTCGGTGGGGCAGCGCGCGAAGCCGCGCTGGCGGAACGGAAAGGCGCCTGATCATGGGACCGGCGGCTGAACCACATACCCCGCCGGCAACGGACCCGCGGTGCGGTCCGCCCGGCAGGCAACGAAGGGGAGAGTCGCCATGATGCAGCCCGGAACACTGACACCCACGGCCCTGGGCTGGATTCGCGAGGATCTCGATCGGGAAATCGAGCGCATGCGCGCCCAGATCGAGGCGATCGCGGACAACGCGAATCCCGGGCAGGCCGCGCTCGACGGGGCCTCGGAGCGCCTCGGCGAGCTCGCGCGGATCTTCGAAACACTCATGATGGACGGCGCCCGGCAGGTCACCGCGGAGATGCAGCGCCTCGTCGAGTTCCTGGGCCGGGCCCGGGTTCCGGATCGCGAAGCCGTGACCGCAGCCCTGGTGGAAGCCGTCGTGGTTTTGCCGGCCTATCTCGACCGGCTCCAGTCCGGAAAGCGGGACCTGCCGGTGCTGCTGCTTCCCCTGATCAACCAGATGCGCGAGAGCACGGGGGATGACCCCCTTTCGGAAGGCACCGTGTTCTCTCCCCTGCTGGACGTGGAGCTGCCCGAGCTCGAATTCGTGCGCAAGCCCGGCTACGACGAGCCCTTCGAGTACCTCACGGACCGTTTGCACCGGCAATACGAGAAGGCGCTGCAGAACTGGCTCGCGGAACAGGACCAAACCGCCCTGCTCTCCCCCATGCAGGGCATCTGCGAAACCATGCGCCATCGCGTGGATCGCTACGATCTCAAACGGCTCTGGTGGGTCGCCACGGAAGTGTTCGGTGGCCTCATGGACGGCCACGTGGACAACGACGTCCACCTGCGTCGCCTCATGGCCCGCCTTTCCCACCTGATTCAACGCATGTCGGAGCAGGGGGAAGACGGCATCGACGAGCGCACCTCGACCTCCGTCACCCAGGCCCTGCTCTTCCACATTGGAAACGCGGACAGCGGCAGCCAGGGCGTCGACCTGGTCCGCGAGCGCTTCGAGCTCGACAAACTCGCGTCGGACAGCGACGCCATGATGCGCGCATCGCGCACGCTTTCCGGCCAGGACCGGGAGATGTACGAGTCGCTCAGCGCGGCGGTGGAAGACGAACTCGCCATCGTCAAGGACGCGCTGGATCTGGAACTCAGAACGGGCCAGGTGGAAGCGGACAGGCGCCAGCAGAGCACGGAGGCCCTGTCCCGCCTCGCCGATACGCTGAGCATGCTCGGCCTCTCCGCGCCGGGTGCCCGCCTCGCCGGCCTGATCCCGGTGTTTGCAGGCTCCGCCGAGGCCGAATCGGCCGAGCGAGAAGCCGCGCTCGGAAAGATGGCCGAGGAACTGCTTTTGGTCGAATCCGCCCTTCGGGAGCAGGTGGAAACGCTCGGCGAGGACGAGGGCGAGCCGGAAGAATCCTCCTTCATCGCCCTGTCCGCCCACGAGCAACGGGGCATTCGGGCCAGGCTGCTCGACGAGTGCGTCACCAGTATGCACGCGGCCCAGGATGCGGTTCGTGAGCGTTTTTCCGGCAAGCACGGACAGGATCCGGACGAGGCGCTGATGCTCGTGGCCGGGGCCCTGGAGCTGGCCCGGGATACGGAAACCGCCGCCCTCACGGAGCGGCTCGCGGATACGCTGAAGCGCTTCCTGCGCGCGGCCCGCGATGAACTCGAAATCACGGAAACGCACCGGGAAACCATCGCCGACGCCATGGCGGCCCTGGAAATGTATCTTTCCGCGCTTCGCGACCGGCAACGGGACGCCAGCCATCTCGTTGACCTGGTCCGGGAACGCCTGGACGAGATCGAAGCCGAGCTCACCGAGCCGGAGACCCCGGAGGCATCCGCACCCCGCGACGCCGCGGACAGCGAGCCGGAACCGGTACCGACGGTTTCCCTCGTTGAAACATCCGCCGATGGGGCGCCGGAACCGGAAGTCGAGGCGCCCGCCGAAGTTGTGGCTACCGACGCCGACATGGAATCCGTGGAGGCCATCGAAGCCGAGGCTGAGCCTGCTGTGAGTGCCGTGCCTGCCGAAGCCGAAGCCCAAGCGGCCGAGCCTGAACCCGCAGGGGAACCGGCCGACGTTCCGGCACCCGCGCCGGCGCCGGCGCCGGGTCCGGCGCCCGCCGCCGCTGCGACCGCCGCGGAGGATGCCGACGAACTTCCGCCGGAGATCGATCCGGAACTGCGGGAGATCTTCCTCGAGGAATACGAGGAGGTCCTGCAGGAGCTCCAGGGGTCCATACCCCAGTGGATCAATCAGCTCGACAACGCCGAGGCCCTGACGGAAATTCGCCGCGCGTTCCACACCCTCAAGGGCAGTGGGCGCATGGTCGGCGCCGACGAGCTGGGTGACTTCTCCTGGCAGATCGAAAACATGCTCAACGCCCTGCTGGAAGGGCGCGGCAAGAATTTCTCCGATGCGGCCATGATGGTGCGCCTGGCCGAGGCTTCCCTGCCGGCGCTCCGCCAGCGCCTCCTGCAGGAGCCGGCAGGCCTGAACGCGAGCATCATTCGGCAGATCGGCGATATCGCCGAGCACATCGCACGCAACGAAGGGGCCGATTGGGCAGGCCTCCAGCCGCAGCTGCCCGTCTACCTGGCAAGCCTGCTGCCCAGCGACATCGCGGCGGCGCCCGCGGCGGCGCCGGCCCCACAGGCCGGCGGCGCCGACGACGAGGTGCGCGAACTGCTGAAGGCCGAGCTGGCGCAGCACCTGCAGCCGATTCGGGAACTCGTGGACAGCATCGCGCAGGATCGCGCGACCCGGACCTCACCGGACCAGGTGCGCGCCGCGCACACGATCGCGGGCGCCCTGGCCATGGAGCCGGAGGGGCTCGATGCCGGGGTGGCCAAGGCCCTGGAAGGCCTGCTGGAAACCCAGTCGCGCACCGGCAAGGAGTTTTCACCGGACGCGATGTTCACGGTCATCAGCGCCGTGGGGCAGCTCCAGAATCGCCTGGAGCGGCTCGAGGGCTACGGAGACCTGAGCCCCGCCGAGGAACAGCAGGAGCTCATCGATCAGCTGACGCACCTGCAACCGCAGTTCGATGGCCCGGCGCTCGATGACGCCGCCGCCGAACCCGGAGTTGTCGAGCCGGAGACCTTCGAACCGGGCTCCGTCGAGCCTCCGGCCGAGCGCGGCGCGGATGCCCCCTCCGAGTTCGATCCCGGCCGGTCCGTGTTTGGCGCCAACGACGAGGCGGCGGAGGAGACGGAGGATGGCCTGACGTTCACGTCCTCGCCAGTCGAAGCCCTGTCGGAAAAACCCCTCGAAGACGTTCAGGAGGAGGCCCGGAAAGAAAGCCTGGACGAACTCGAAGAGTCAAGCCGGGAAGACATCACGGAAGAGCTCGACGCGTCCGAAGCGACCGTCGAGGCCGGGCCGCTCGAGACTGACGCAGCCGAGGAAGCGACGCCGGAACCGCCGAAACGTTTCGAGCCGCCCGTCTTCACGCCGCCCGAGGAAACATCATCGGCCCCGGCGCCCCAGGAACCGGTCCGCGAGCCGGAGGCGCCCCGGGCGCCGGCGAGCGAGGAAGCCGTGGCCGGCACCTCCGGGGAAACGCTGGATCCGGAAATCGTGGAGATTTTCCTCGAGGAAGCCGCCGAGGTCCTCGAACGCGGCGAGAACGCCCTCAACGAGTGGCGCGACGACCTGGAGCAGCTCAACTGGGTGCAGGAACTGCAGCGCGAGATCCACACCTTCAAGGGTGGCGCCCGCATGGCCGGGCTGCTGAGCATCGGCGATTTCGCCCACGAGATGGAAGAGCTGCTCGAGCGCATCGCCGACCGCGTGGAACAGCCGTCGCTGTCGGCGGTGCAACTCCTCGAAGACGCCTGCGACCGCCTGCTGGGCTGGGTCGATCAGGTGCGCGACGGCCAGGCACCGGATGCGGGCCAGGCGCTGGAACTGCTGAAGCAGCAGATTGCCGGCCTCGGCGACGTCATCGTTCCGATGCAGGAACGGCCTGCTGCGCCGTCAAGCGAAGAATCGCCGGCGGTGCGGGAGCTGCCGGAAGCGGAGGTGCAGGACGAGGTGGCCGCGGAACCGGACTCGCTTCCGGAACCCACGGCGCCCGCGGAGGCGATGCGGGCCATCCCGGCCGCCACGCCGGCGCGCGAGCCCTCTGCCGTCGAAGATCCGGCGTCCGGCGGCACGATCAAGGTGCCCGCGGACCTGCTCGACCGCCTGGTCAACGCTTCCGGCGAGGTCAGCATCTACCGCTCGCGTCTCGAGCAGCAGATCGGCAAGCTGAAAGGCAACATTGCCGAGTTCGACGAGACCATCGACCGTCTCAGCGAACAGTTCCGCAAGATGGACATCGAAATCGAGGCCCAGATTCGCGCGAACTACCCGGACGAGGTGGAAGCCCAGGGCGAGAACTTCGATCCGCTCGAGCTCGATCAGTTTTCGGCGCTGCAGCAAGCCACGCGCAGCCTGCAGGAGTCCGTGGCCGACCTGCTCAGCCTCCAGGAGATGGCCGAGGAGAACCTGCGCGCCTCCGAACAGCTTCTGACCCGCCAGTCACGGGTTTCCACGGAGCTCCAGGAAGGCCTCATGAAAACGCGCATGGTGCCCTTCGCCACCATCGCGCCGCGTCTGCGCCGCATTGTCCGCTCGGCGACCAAGGAAGAGGGCAAGCAGGCGCGCCTGCAGCTCCAGATGGTCGGCACGAGCGACGAGCTCGACCGCAACGTGCTGGAACACATCACCGCGCCCCTCGAGCACATGATGCGCAATGCCGTGGCCCACGGCATCGAATCGCCGGAAATGCGGCGTGAGCGCGACAAGCCCGCGGAAGGCGAGATCACCATCACCGTCGAGTCGGAGGCCACGGAGTTCGTCATCCGCATCGCCGACGACGGCGGCGGCATTCCCCTGGAGAAGATTCGGCAGAAGGCCATTGACCGGGGCCTTCTCGATGTCGACTCGGAGCCGTCGCGCCAGCAGCTCTACGCGTTCATGATGGACAGCGGCTTCTCGACCTCCAGTTCGGTGACCAAGATCGCCGGGCGCGGTGTGGGCATGGACGTCGTCAACAGCGACATCAAGCAGATCGGTGGCTCCCTCGAGATCGATTCCGAGCCGGGCGAAGGCACGCAGTTCACGATCCGCATTCCCTTTACCCTGGCCATCATGCAGGCCATCGGCATCGAGGCGGGCGACGCCCGCTACCTGCTCCCGCTGTCGAGCGTCGTGGGCGTTTCCCGCATCATGCCGGACGACTACCGCTCCATGGTCGAGGCCGAAGAACCGGTGTACCGCTTCGCCGGCCAGGAGTACCCGGTGCTGGACATCGAACCCCTGCTGGGCGAACGGTCCACGCCCCTGGGCCGCGACAACGTTTCGCTGCTGGTTCTCAGCGCCGGTGAGCAGAAGGCCGCGGTTCGCGTGCCCCAGCTGCTGCCCCACCGCGAGGTGGTCATCAAGCCCGTGGGCCCGCAAATCAGCAGTGTCGCCGGTGTACTCGGCGGCTCGATATCGGGCGATGGCGAGGTCATGGTGATCCTCGATCCGGGCCCGCTCATTCGCCAGGCCATGATCCACGGTTACCAGGCGCCGGTCGAGAGCAGCTACACCGCGGCTGCAAGGAACCGAAAGCTGGTCATTGTCGTGGACGATTCCATCACCATGCGCAAGGTCACGTCCCGGGTCCTGGAGGGCAAGGATTACGAGGTCATCACCGCCCGTGATGGCGTGGATGCCCTGGAGCAGCTCCAGGACCGCACACCGGACATCATGCTGTTCGATATCGAGATGCCGCGCATGGACGGTTACGAACTGACCGAGCGCGTCCGGGACGACGGGCGGTTCCGCCACACGCCGATCATGATGATTACATCCCGGGCAGGCCAGAAGCACCAGGACCGGGCCATGCAGGCCGGCGCGACCGCCTACCTGACCAAGCCCTACCGCGAAGACGAGTTGCTCATGGAAGTCGAGCGGCTGCTCCACGAGGCGAAGGAAACGACATGAACACCGCATCGGAAGTGCGTTCGCTGATCGCGCCGATCTCCGGCGGCGGCATCCTGCTGCCGGGCAGCATGATCGCCGAGGTGGTGAATTACGTGGATCCGGAGCCCTTTGCCACCGGGCCGGAATGGCTGCTCGGCGAGGTGCGCTGGAACGGCTGGCAGATCCCGGTCGTGAATTTCGCCCTGCTGGCGGGCCTGACATCGGATGACGCAGTGCCGGACCGGGCGCGTGTGCTGGTGGTCAAGACCCTCAGCATGGCAGCCAGCATCCTGCACATCGGCATGATCATCGAGGGCCTGCCGCGCCTGAAAAACGTGACGCCGGCCAACCTGGTCGAGATGGACGGCCAGACCCCGAAAGGCGTGTTCAGCCACGTTCAGGTGGAAGACCAGGAAGCGGTCATTCCCGACCTCGACGCCCTGGCCCTGGCCATCGAGAAGGCGGTCTACAACCGTTAGACCCGCCAGGTCCCGGGAGCCGGTCACGGCCATCCCATACCCAATCAATCCGCGGCGAAGTCGCCGGCGATCGCCTGGAGCACAGCCAGCGCAGCCGGCCCCGCCGTCTCCGTGCGCAGGATGCGAGGCCCCAGGGCAACGGGCAGACAGCCCCCGAGCGCCAGGCGACGAAGCTCCGACTCCGAGAACCCGCCTTCCGGACCGATCACGATCTCTACCCCGCCCCGGGGCTGTACCGAGGCCAGGGCGCGTTCCGCACCCGGGGCGAGTACCAGCCGATGAGACGCCGGCGGCGAGGCCAGCCAGTCGTCCAGGCTCAAGGCCGTGCGCAACTCGGGGAGGCGGGCCCGACCGCTCTGTTCACAGGCCGCGATCAGCACGCCCCGCCAGTGTGCCTGGCGCTTTTCGAGGCGCTCCCCCGAAAGGCGCACCTCGGTCCGTTCCGTGAAGACGGGCTGCACCGCACTGACACCCAGCTCCGTCGACTTCTGCAGCGCCGTGTCCATGCGGTCGCCTTTCCCCACCGCCTGCACCAGGACCACTTCCAGCTCCGGCTCCGCCACGGCCGGCAGGCGCGTATTGACCCGCACCCGGGTCGGGTCTCGCGGGCCCGCCAACAGCTCCGCCGCGTAGTCGAAACCATCACCGTTGAACAGGACCAGCCCGTCGCCGGGCCGCAGGCGCAACACCCGGTGCAGGTAGTGGCCCGTGCGTTCCTCGAGCGTGACGTCCTGATCCGGGGCCAGGTCCTCCGCCGTATAGAGCCTCGAAACCCTCACGCCGAGGCTGCCCGGTCGATGCCGTCCATGGCCACCTCGGCCATCTGCGCGATCTCTGCTTCGTTGATCACGTAAGGCGGCATGAAGTAGACCACGTTGCCGATGGGCCGCAGCAACACCCCGTTGGCCAGGGCATATTCGTAAACGGTCATGCCGCGTCGCTCGCGCCAGTCCCAGGCGGTGCCCCGCTCGCGGTCGGCCACCATGTCCACGGCGAGGATCATCCCGGTCTGGCGGATGTCACCGACATTCGGATGGGATTCCAGCGGCGCCACCGCGTCCCGCATCCACTGCGCCTTGCGGGCGTTGTCGCCGAGCACGTCCGAGGCCTCGAACAGTTCCAGGGTGGCGAGGGCCGCGGCACAGGCCAGGGCGTTGCCCGTGTAGCTGTGCGAATGCAGGAAACCGCGCAGGGTGGTGTACTCGTCGTAGAACGCCTCGTAGACCCGGGACGTCGTCATGACCGCGGACATGGGCAGGTAGCCGCCCGTGAGGCCCTTGGACAGGCACATGAAATCCGGGCTTACTCCGGCCTGTTCGCAGGCGAACAGGGTGCCCGTGCGCCCGAAGCCCACGGCGATTTCGTCGGCGATGAGGTGCACGTGATAGCGGTCACAGAGGGCGCGCAGGCCGCGGATCCAGGACGGCGGGTGCATGCGCATGCCCCCGGCGCATTGCACCAGGGGCTCGATGATCACCGCGCAGACCTCGTCCGCGTGTTCGGAGAGAACCGCTTCCAGCTCGCCCAGCTTGCGGGCCGCGTGCTCGTCCCACTGGTCCCGCGGCAAGCCCGAACAATCGGGACTCGGCGCGAACAGCGACTCCATGAGCAGGGGCTCGTAGGCTTCCTTGAACAGGCCCGCGTCTCCCACGGCCAGGGTGCCCAGGGTCTCGCCGTGATAGCTGTGGGTCAGGGTGACGAAGCGTGTTCTTTGCGTCTCCCCCTGGTTGCGCCAGTAGTGGAAGCTCATTTTGAGCGCGATCTCGACGGCGCCCGAACCGGAATCGGCGAAAAACACCCGGTCCAGGCCCGTGGGCGTGAGCTCCACCAGGCGCTCCGCCAGGCGCACCGCCGGCTCATGCGTCACCCCCGCGAGGATCACGTGCTCGAGTTCCGTCGCCTGGCGGGCCACGGCGGCACTAATGTGCGGATGTGCGTGACCGAACAGGTTGACCCACCAGGACGAAATGGCGTCGATGTAGCGTCCACCCTCGAAATCCTCGAGCCAGACGCCGCGGCCGCGTTTCACGGGCAGCAGCGGCAGCCATTCGTGGTCTTTCATCTGGGTCGTGGGGTGCCAGAGCACGGCCAGGTCACGGGCGCGCACAGCGGCGTTGGTCAGGCTCATGGGGACCTCGAATGCTCCGATGGTGGGGCCGGTTCGAAAACCGTCTTCTGGTATGATGGCAACGGCCTTTCGGCCATGCAAGCGAAGTTCATGAACCCCATCCCCCCACAGGCGCTGGAGACGGCGCTCGAGGCGGCCCAGGCCGCCAGCGTTCCCATCCTGGCCCGCTACCACGGCGATTTCGACGTGGAGATCAAGGCCGACCAGACTCCGGTCACGGTGGCCGACCGCGAGGCGGAAACGGTGATCCGGGAGGTGCTCCAGGCGGCCTTTCCAGACCACGGGATCTACGGCGAGGAGTTTGGAACGGACCAGCCGGAGGCCGAGTACCTCTGGCTGGTGGACCCCATCGACGGCACCAAGAGCTTCGTTCGGGGGACGGGTATGTTCTCCACCCAGATCGCGCTCATGCGGAACGGGGAGTTGCTGCTGGGCGTCTCCAACGCGCCGGCCATGGACGAACTGGCCTGGGCGGCCCGGGGAGAAGGCGCCTGGCTGAACGGGGAACGCCTCGCCATCAGCGCGACTGACCGCATCGAGGACACGCACCTGTCCATCGGCAATGTGAGCACCCTCGCCGGCTCGGCGGGCTGGTCACGGCTCGGCGACCTTGTCACCCGGGTCAACCGGCTCCGCGGCTATGGCGATTTCTACCACTATCATCGCCTGGCGGCCGGCCAGCTGGACGCAGTGCTCGAGTCGGACGTGAACATCCTGGACATCGCGGCGCTGTCGGTAATCGTCGAGGAAGCGGGCGGCGTGTTCACGGATCTGGCCGGCGCCCCGCTCGACCTGGCGACCACCTCGGTGCTGGCCGCAAACCCCGCCCTGCACGCCGCGCTCCTGGCGGCCATGGAGTCCCCCGCGTGACCCGTCTTCCGAAGATCCGTGACCGCCGAGACCGCGAGCCCGGCGTCGGTTTTCGCATCGAGGAAATCGATCTCGAATTCAGCAATGGCGTGCGCCGCACCTTCACCCGCATGAAAAGCAAGGGGCTGGGGGCGGTCATCGTGGTTCCCATGCAGGACGAGGAAACCGTGCTGCTCGTCCGGGAGTACGCCGCCGGCCTGCACCACTACGAACTGGGGCTCGTGAAAGGGCGTCTGGACGAAGGGGAAACGGTGCTGGAGGGCGCGCTGCGGGAACTGCAGGAAGAAGCGGGCTTCGGCGCCCGGCGGCTGGAGGAGCTCACGCAGCTGAGCCTGGCGCCAACCTACATGACGCACAAAACGTCCGTGGTGCTGGCGCGGGATCTCTATCCCAGCCGCCTGGAAGGCGACGAGCCGGAGGAACTGGAGGTGGTGCCATGGCCCATCGCGGACCTGCACTCACTGACGAACCGGCCTGACTGCACCGAGGGGCGCAGCATCGCAGCCCTGTACATCGCGCGGGATTTCCTGGCCCGGCAGCGGCTGGACGACAGGGACGACAGCGAGGATAGGGAAGCGTGACCACCCGCTCCGAACGCCCCGAAAGCCCCGAAAGCCAGCCCAGGGGAGAGGAAGCCCCGACGCTGGCCGACCGGGACCTCCAGGCCCTCTGCGACGCATGCGTCCGCATCGCCCGGGACGCGGGCGACGCCATTCTCGAAGTCTATGCCGAACCGTTCGAGGTCATGACCAAGGACGACGATTCGCCCCTGACCCGGGCGGACCTGGCCAGCCACCGCGTGATCGTCGATCGCCTGCGGGCCCTGACACCGAACATCCCCGTGCTGTCGGAAGAGTCGGAAGGCATCACCGACGCGGAACGCCTGTCCTGGTCACGCTACTGGCTGATCGATCCCCTGGACGGCACCAAGGAATTCGTCAACCGCAACGGCGAATTCACGGTGAATATCGCCCTCATCGACAATCACCGCCCGGTGCTGGGCGTGGTGCACGTTCCGGTGTCGGGGCAATCCTACGCCGGTCTCGTCGGTATCGGCGCCTGGCGCCGGGACGGCGAGGAGGAACCGACGGAGATCAGCACCCGCCGCCCGCCGGCCTCGCCCCCCGTGGTGGTGGGCAGCCGTTCCCACGCCAACCCGAAACTCGAGGCCTGCCTGGCGCCGATCGGCGCCGTGGAACTGGTCAGCATGGGCAGTTCGCTCAAATTCTGCCGGGTCGCCGAGGGCGCGGCCGATCTCTATCCGCGCCTGGGCCCCACCTCCGAATGGGACACCGCGGCGGCGCAGGCGGTGGTCGAGGCCGCCGGCGGACAGGTTCTCGAACTCGACGGCCAGCCGCTGGCCTACAACCGCAAGGAGAGCATTCTGAATCCGTATTTCCTGGTGGCGGGCGACCCGGGGGCGGACTGGGCCAGCCGGCTCGACCTGGACGTCTGAAACGGGCCGGGCGGTCCGGCCATCCCGCCAGGCTAGAAGGGTTTGAGAATCGCCAGCAGAACGATGGCGATGAGGAAGAGCACCGGCACCTCGTTGAACCAGCGATACCAGACATGGTCCCGCCTGTTGCCGTCGCGCGCGAAAACGCGCACCAGCCGCCAGCACCAGACGTGGTAGGCCACGAGCACGAGCACGAGCGCGAGTTTCGCGTGCAGCCACCCCATGGACAGATAAACCCGGGGCCAGGTCAGGATCAGCGCCAGACCAAAGATCCAGGTCAGCGCGCCGCCGAGGTGCGTCATGATCAGAAGCTTCCGCTCCATGACCTTGAAGGTTTCCCGGGTCGTCTCGTCTTCCGCCATGGCGTGGTAAACGAAAATGCGGGGCAGGTAGAACAGCCCGGCGAACCAGGTGACCATGAAGATGATGTGGAAGGCTTTGAGCCAGAGCATGGAAGAAGCGGTTCTGGGCCGGTCGCGTGGCTGAGCGGAAGTGCGCGAGCAGTGTAACGAGGCAGCGGATTCCTGTCACGGGACCGGCGGCAACGTTGAATTTCAGCCGCGAGGCGCGCATATTGGCTTCATGGACACGCTTGACCTTCAATCTCCCTCGGCCCCACCGCCGGGCCCCGGCCTCGTCTTTACGGACGCGGCGGCGCGCAAGGTGATGGAACTCATCATGGAAGAGGCCAACCCGGCGCTCAAGCTCCGCGTGTACATCTCCGGGGGCGGTTGCTCGGGCTTCCAGTACGGTTTCACCTTCGACGAGGAGGCCGCCGAGGACGACATCCGTGTCACCAACGACGGCGTCACCCTGGTGGTGGACCCCATGAGCTTCCAGTACCTCATGGGCGCGGAAGTGGACTACACGGAAAATCTCCAGGGCGCACAGTTCGTCATCCGCAATCCCAACGCCACCACGACCTGTGGATGCGGGTCCTCCTTCGCAGTCTGATCCATGCCCCTTGCCATAGACCGGTTCTCGCGCTCCCAGCGTAATCGGTTCACCAGCGTGCGCCTCGATCGCCTGGTCGAGCGTCGGGACGATGCGTCATGGTTTGCCGGGGCCCTGACCGCGGCAGACGCCCATTACGTGCCCCTCTGGCGCAGCCGGAGCCTCCTCGAAAGTACCGCGGACGGCACCATCGCTGTCTATCTGCGGCCCGGTGAACTGGATGAGACCGACAACATTCAGCCGCCGACCCTGCTGGGCACCGATGGCAAGCGAACCTATTTTGCCGTCTCGGTGACGGACCAGCAGCGCGATGACATCATCGGCGCGCGCCCGGATCTCGAATTCGCCGACCTGCGGCGTTACTCCATCGACATGGACGCCAAGCACGCCGGCATTCTGGCCTACGCCAAGGCCCTGCACTACTGGCAGCACCGCCATCGCTTCTGCGGGGTCTGCGGCAGCCCCAACCTGCTGCGCTCCGCGGGGCACCGCATGGTATGCAGCAACGAGGAATGCGCCCGCCAGTCCTTTCCCCGAATCGATCCGGCCATCATCGTGCTGGTGACCCAGGGGGATGCCTGCCTGCTGGGCAGGAATCCCCGCTGGCCCCAGCGGCGCTTTTCCACCCTGGCGGGATTCGTGGAACCGGGAGAAAGCCTCGAGGACGCGGTGGCCCGCGAGGTGTACGAGGAGTCCAGCGTCACCCTGACGGACATTCGCTACGTCTCATCCCAGCCCTGGCCGTTTCCCGCCTCTTCCATGTGTGGTTTTTACGCCGAGGCGGCCAGCCGGGACATGGCCACTTCCGACGAGCTGGAAGAACTGCGCTGGTTCACGCCCACCGAGCTCACGGAAGCCGTGCTCGCGGGTGAGGTGCTCCTGTCCCCGCCCGTTTCAATCGCCTTTCAGCTCCTGGCCGGCTGGTTCCGCAGCCAGGGCGGCGGCGAGCTGGAAGCCGTCTACCGCCAGGCTCGAGGAATGACCTCATGACAATCATCGCCATCCTCCTCGCCTTCGGCCTGTGCTACTTCATTCGTGAACTCGGACGCCTGCACCGATTCGAGTGGCTTGGACCCTTCGTGCAGCGTTGTCAGAAGGCGCTCGGCGCGCTGCCGCTATGGGGCGGCGTGACCGGATTCCTGGTGCTGACACTGCTGCCCCTGCTGGCCATTGGTCTGCTGAATGGCCTGGCGTTTGCGCTCCTGGGCACGCTCGGCGGCTTCCTCCTGTCCGTCGCCGTACTGATTTACACCTTCGGACCACACGATCTCGACACGGACATCGACGCCATCGTCCATGCGGAGGACGACGACGCGCAGGCCAGGGCCATGCAGAACCTCCTCGGACACTGCCCCCCGGACAACGAGGCCTGCATGGAAAAGGCGGTCGAAGCCGTTTTCCGCGAGGCCCTCGAGCGCTGGTTCGGCACGATTTTCTGGTTCGCGATACTCGGGGTATACGGCGCTGTCCTGTATCGACTGACGGACCGCATCACGGCCGGGGGCATCGACCTGCCTCCCGGCCAGCTGGCCCTGTTTACCCGCCTTCGCCAGGTGCTCGAGTGGCCCGTGGCGCAGCTCATGACCCTGGCCCTGGGCCTGGCCACGGATTTCGATTCCGTTCACAAGGCGTGGAAGGAGTACCACGACGAACAGGGCCACGGACTCTTCGAGGGCGACAACGGTTTCCTGTACACCGCCGCGACGCGCATCGTCCTCACCGGCCACGCGGCGCGGGACGGCTACGCCGACCAGCTGTCCGGCCCCCTGGCCTGCCTGCGCCAGGCCATGGACCTCATCTGGCGCGTGCTCGGGGTGTGGCTGACCGTGCTCGCCGTGTTGCTGCTGATCGACGTGGTGGCATGACGCCATCCGGAAGGCGCCACGGCGGTCCGGCGGCCCTGCCCGCCCTGCTGGCCCTGGCGCTCCCGTTGCTTTGCGCATCCGGCGCCGCTTCGACCCCCGATCCGACCCCTGCCAGGTCGACCATCGAGCTCACCCAGCACGGCGGCGGCACCCTGAGACTCGAGCAGCCGGCGCGGCGCATCGTCACCCTGGCGCCCCACCTCGCGGAGCTGGTGTTCCTCGCCGGCGCCGGCGAACGGCTCGTGGCCACGGTGGCCTACAGTGACACCCCCGCCGAGGCGTCCGAACTGCCCCGCATCGGCGATGCCTTCCGTTTCGACCTCGAGCGCCTCGTCGCCCTGGAGCCGGATCTCGTGCTTGCCTGGGACTCGGGCAATCCCGACGCCGCCCTGGCGGCCATGGATCGCCTGGGCCTGCCGGTCTGGCGAACCGAGATCCGCGACATTCCCGCCATGGCCAGGCTGATCGAAGACCTGGCCTCGGCAACCCGCCTGCCGACGTCTCCCGAAGCCGACGCGGTAAGGGCGCGATGGGCGGCCCTCGGTGAGCGCTACGCGGGCCAGCGCCCGCTTCGCTATTTCTACCAGGTGGCCGAACGGCCGCTGTACACGATCAACGGCGAACACCTCGTCAGCCAGGCACTGGCGGCCTGCGGAGGCGTGAACGTTTTCGCGGACCTGCCGACGCTGGCGCCGCAGATTGGCGCCGAGGCGGTCATCGCGGCCGACCCGGAAATCCTGCTGGCGGGACGGTTCGACCCGGACAGCGATCCCCTGGCGGGATGGCGCGACTGGCCGGGCCTCGGCGCCGTGCAGCGAGACGCCTTCATCCTGCTGCCGGCGGACCGGATCAACCGCGCGACACCCCGAATGCTCGACGCGCTCGAGGCGGCCTGCGCCCGCATGGACGAACACCGTTCCCGGTATGGAGCGGCGCCGTGACGCAAACGCTCGTGTCCAGTCCGGCGGGGGTCATGGCGGTCCTGATCGCCGTGGTGGCGTTCTGGTTCTGGCTGGAAAAAACCACCAACTGGAAACTCTTCAATTACCTGCCGCCCCTGATCTTCATCTACGCCTCGCCGGTGCTGCTGTCGAACACGGGCGTCATCCCGTTCCGCAGCGAAGCCTACGATTTCCTGCGCCAGTACGGCCTGCCGATTTTCATCGTCCTCATGTTGATCAAGGTCGACGTGGTCGGCGCCGTTCGCATCATGGGCAAGGGCGTCTTCGTCATGCTGCTCGGCAGCGTCGGCGTGGTGGTGGGGGGCATCCTGACCTACTGGCTGGGTCAGAACCTGGCCTGGACCTGGGGTGACACGCAGATCCTCCCGTTGCCCGTGGACAGCTGGAAGGCCTTCGGGTCCCTCGCGGGAAGCTGGATCGGCGGTACGGGCAACATGACTGCGGCCCATGCCGCCCTGGGAGGCGGCAGCGAGCACCTGGGCCTCGCCGCCGCGGCGGACCAGATGATCTATCTCCTGTGGTTGCCGCTGCTGCTGGGCAGCAAGGCCTTCGCCGAGCGTTTCAACCGCTGGGCGCGCGTGCCGGAAGGGCGGATCGAGGCCATGGAGCGCGCCGCCGCGGCGCATGACGCCGGTGACCACGCACCCTCCTTCAACCAGCTGGTCCTCCTGGCCCTGGTGGCGGTGGGTGTCACTGCCGTGTCCATCGCCCTGGCCGACGTGCTGCCGCCGGTGGTGGTGGGCGGCGCCACGGTCATCTCTACCGGCACCTGGCTGATTCTCGTGGTGACGACCCTGGGGCTCGTCGCCTCGGCCACGCCGGCCCGCCGCCTGCCGGCCGCCCAGTCCATCGCCCTCGCCATCATTTACGTCTATGTCGCGCGGGTCGGCGCCACCATGAACCTCGCCGAGATCGACTGGGGCGAGGCGGTCGGTTTCATCGCCATGGCCTACCTCTGGATCGCCGTGCACGGGGCCTTCATTCTCGCCGGCGCCTTCGCGTTCCGGGTCGATGTCCACACGGTCGCCATCGCCTCGGCGGCGAACGTGGGGGGCGCGGCTTCGGCGCCGGTCGTGGCGGCGCACCACCGGGAGAGCCTGGTGCCGGCCTCGATCCTCATGGCGCTGATCGGCTATGCCGTGGGCAACTACCTCGCCATTTTCACCGGCCAGGTCGGCCAGATCATCGGTGGCTGAGGCATGAGCACGCTGCGACGACGAACGGCGGAGCTGCTGGAGGCGCACCGACCCGACGACCCGGTGGGCCGGAGCATCGACGGGTTTCTCGTCGTGCTCATCATCGCCAACGTGACCGCGATCATCCTCGAAACCGTGCCGGAGCTCCGGCTCCGCTACACCGCGTTCTTCCTGGGATTCGAATTATTCAGCATCGTCATCTTCACCATCGAATACCTGGCGCGGCTGTGGTCCTGCGTCGAAAAACCGCTGGACGACGACGTCAGCCCCCGGCAGTCACGGTTGGCCTGGATGGTCTCTCCCCTGGGCCTGATCGACCTGCTGGCCATTGCACCCTTTTACCTCTTGCTGCTCATGCCGGACCAGTCCGCCGAAGCGCTGCTCATGCTGCGGATTTTCCGGGGACTCCGCCTGCTCCGCGTGTTCAAGCTGGCGCGCTACAGCCCTGCCATGGGCGTGATGAGTTCGGTGATCCGCAAGGAGGCGCCGGTTTTGATGGTTGCCGCCTCGATCATCCTGGTCATCCTGGTTTTCGCTTCCTGGGGCATCTTCCTGCTGGAACGGGATCTTCAGCCCGAGGTGTTCGGCAACATTCCCCAGGCGATGTGGTGGTCCATCGTGACCCTGACCACCGTGGGCTATGGCGACGTGGTGCCCCTGACCACGGGCGGAAAAGTCTTTGCGGGCATCGTGTCCCTGCTCGGCATCGCCATGCTGGCCCTGCCGGCCGCTATCATGGCTTCCGGATTTTCCCGCGAGCTGCATGGTCGATCGAAAGCCTACCAGCGCGCCGTGGAAATGGCGCTCGCCAACGGCCATGTGTCGGAGAACGAGGCCGAGCAGCTGGAAGTCCTCCGGGAGGAACTGGGCATTTCCAGCGAGGAAGCGGTCAATACGCTCATCGGGGCGCGCCACGCGCGGTACCGCGAAGGCCATTGCCCCCACTGTGGCGAATCGCTCTCGGACTCGGGCACCGGACCCGGCTGAGTTGCCGCCCGGCCTGAATCGTCAGCGGCCAACGTGGCGAAGCTTCAGATCAGGCCGAACCCCAGCAAGCCGGCAATGGCCAGGAGCAGGACGCCGGTGAACGTCTGTACCCAGTCCATGGTGATTTTTTCCAGGTAGCGCTTGCCCAGGAGAACACCGGCGAAAGCCGCCAGGCAGCCGGTCACGACCAGCCCCCAGCCTTCGGCCGGCAACTCGACGGCGTTTCCGGCCAGCAGCAAGAGTCCGAAGTAGGTGGCCAGGCGCACCGCGTCCACGAGCAGGCCGATCATGCTGGACGTGCCCACGAAGGTCCGGGTGTCCATGCCCGTTTTCACGAGAAAGGCGGAGCGCAGGGCGCCCTGGTGCCCGGAAAGGCCGCCGAAGAAACCCGAGAGCAGCCCGCCGACGAGGTAGTGGGCGCGATCGAAACGGATGCCGCGAAGCCGCGGCAGGAGTTCGAACAGGGCGAAGAAGAACATGAGCGCGCCCATGACCAGCTTCAGAGGCGTGATCTGGGCTTCCCAGGCGCCGAGGGACCAGGTCAGCAGGGGCTCGCGAACGCTGAACCAGCCCAGCAGCGCGGCCCCGAAAACGGCGGCGACGATCGCCGGCAGACCGAAACGCAGGACCGTATCCCGGTCGGCGAAGCGTCCGAGCAGGGACACCTTGAAGACGTTGTTCGCCCCGTGGACGACGGCCGTGGCGCCCACCGCCACCTCGACGGGAAAGAACAGGGCGAACACGGGCAACAGCAGGGTGCCGAGCCCGAAGCCGCTGTACAGGGTCAGCCCGGCAGCGAACAGGGCGGCGAGGGCGACGATGAGAAAAGACACGGCTCAGTCCGTGTCGGTCGGCGCCAGGGGGTGCCGGGCGACCGCCTCGATCCGGTCGCGCAGGATCAATTCGTGGTCGACCATGCGGTCATCGTCGAAAATCCAGTTGCCCACGAAGGCCTGGCCCCGCAGCAACAGGGGCAGCCAGAGTGCATCGTCTTCCCACATGAGGTCGTAGGGGATGGCGTCGATGGGCGTCCAGCGGGGGGCGGCTTCCGGCGTTTCCCGGGGCTCGCCGCGGTAAGTCCCGGTTCGGAAGACGAAGCAGTGAATGGAATAACCGTCCACGAACTGGAATCGGTGCTCACCGAGGCACTCGATGTCCGCCACCTCGATGCCGAGCTCTTCCCGGCATTCGCGAACCGCGCACTGTTCGACCGTCTCACCGGGATCGACCTTGCCGCCGGGGCCGTTGACCTTTCCCTTGCCGAGCCCCCGCTTCTTGTCGATGAGCAACACCTGGTCGCCTTCCTGGACGAATACCAGGGTGGCGGTGTCAACGGCCCGCCAGCGCCGCCAGTCGATTTCTCCGACCCGTCGGGCCTGGCCGTAGTCACGGAGCGGATCGCTGTCGGCACTCCCGGCCTCCGACAAAAGGACGCTGTCGCCGGCCATGCTCAGCGAATGGACACGCGACAGAACTTGCGTTTGCCGACCTGCAGCACGCCGCCGAAGCCCGACCCGAGCACGAGGCTGCGATCGGAGACTTTTTCACCGTCGATCCGGACACCGCCCTGCTGGATCATGCGGAACGCCTCGGAGTTGCTGGCGGTCAGCCCGCAGGCGCTCAGGGCCGCCGCGATGCCGATGCCCTCCGGCCCCGGCTCGAGGGTCCGTGCCGGCATGTCTTCGGGCATTTCACCCTGGCGGAACCGTGCGATGAAGGTTTCGCGCGCCGCGTCGGCAGCGGCCCTGTCATGAAACCGCTCGACAATCTCCTCGCACAGGAGGAACTTGATGTCGCGCGGATTTTCACCCTCGGCCACGCGCTGTTTCAGGGCCTCGAGCTCCTCGTTGGGGCGGAAGCTGAGCAGGTCGAAGTAACGCCACATGAGGTCGTCGGAAATGGACATGAGCTTGCCGAACATCTCGTCCGGGGCGTCCGTGATGCCGACGTAGTTGCCCAGGGACTTGGACATTTTCTGAACCCCGTCCAGGCCTTCGAGCAGCGGCAGGGTGATGATGACCTGGGGCGCCTGGCCGTACTGCTGCTGCAAAGTCCGGCCCACGAGCAGATTGAACTTCTGGTCCGTCCCGCCCATTTCCACGTCCGCTTCGAGACAGACCGAGTCGTAGCCCTGGGCCAGGGGATAGAGGAATTCGTGCACGGCGATGGGCTCTCCGGAACGATAGCGCTTTTCGAAATCGTCCCGCTCGAGCATGCGCGCCACCGTGTACTTCGCCGCCAGCCGGATCATGCCTTCCGAGCCCAGTTCGTTGATCCACTCGGAGTTGAAACGAATCTCCGTCCTTTCCCGGTCGAGAATCTTGAACACCTGCTGGGCGTAGGTTTCTGCGTTGGCCTCGACCTCGTCCCGGGTGAGGGGCTTGCGGGTCACGTTCTTGCCCGTGGGGTCGCCGATCATGCCGGTGAAGTCGCCGATGAGGAAGATCACCTGGTGCCCGAGGTCCTGGAACTGGCGCATCTTGTTGATGATGACCGTGTGGCCGAGGTGCAGATCCGGGGCCGTGGGATCGAACCCAACCTTCACCCGCAGCGTCTTGCCGGACTTGAGCCGTTCCTCCAGTTCTTCCGGTTTGATGATTTCATCGGTGCCCCGGGCGATCAGCTCCAGGGCGCTTTGTACATCATTCATGTCGGGTTCCGGTGCCAGGTTCGCTGCAGAACAAGCGCGCATTGTAGCCTCCGGTGTATCCGCCGGGTACCGCTGCCGCGCCAGCCGCCGGCTTCGCCGGGCCCACCGGTCCATTTGACCGGATCGGGGGGTATCGCTAAGGTTACGCCAGCCAGAACTTCCGCCCGGTAGCGGTGTCCATGCGCGCAATGAACACAAGAACCTTGTTCGACAAGGCGGTGAACTGGTTCGAACGCCAGTCCTGGCGCCCCCATATTACCCGCACCCGCGTGGCCGTCACCGGCGTGACCCTGATCGCCGTGGGGCTGGCCCTGGGCGGGCTGGACCGCCAGGCGCCGACGGACGCCGACCTCGCGGCCAAGACCCGGGCCCTGGTGCTCCCGGATTACCCGGCGGGCGCAGACGCCATTACCGACTCCCTCGCGGCGCCGGACACCGGTGTGGAAGAGGCCATGGCGGCGCTGGACGCAGCGGCCGGCATGACCACGCCGCAGCTGGCCGCCCTGACGCCGGCGACACGCCGGCTCGAGGCCTGGGAATCGGTGGAGGTCCGTCGCGGCCAGACCCTGGACCGGATTTTCCGCGACCAGTCCTTCAGCGTCGGGCTGCTGCACGAAATCCTGTCGCTCAACGACGACACGAAGCGACTGACACGGATTCGACCCGG
This sequence comes from Lysobacterales bacterium, assembly GCA_036351115.1. Classification (GTDB taxonomy): domain Bacteria; phylum Pseudomonadota; class Gammaproteobacteria; order Xanthomonadales; family SZUA-36; genus Marinihelvus. The sequence continues at coordinate 139,917 of JAZBOL010000096.1, forward strand.
CGATGTCTTCGAATTCCAGCGTGGGGCGGAAGGATCGCTTCAGCGCATGCGCTTCCCCATCGACGAGAATGCCTACCTGATCGTGAACGTCGAGCCGGAGGGACCGGTGGCGTCGCGCCAGGAGCGGGAGCTGTTCCGGGAAACGGTCGAGGCGGAAGGTCGCATCGATTCCTCGCTGTTCAACGCCGCCAAGGCTGCGGGCATGAGCGACAACCTGACGATGCAGCTGGCCAACATCTTCGCCTGGGACATCGATTTCGCGCTCGATATCCGGGCCGGTGATCGCTTTTTCGTGCTGTACGAGAAGGTGTATCGCGACGGGGAATACCTGCGGGACGGGGACATCCTGGCCGCGACCTTCGTCAACCAGGGCGAGCGCTTCCAGGCCCTGCGATTCATGGACGAAGACGGGGACATCGCCTACTTCGCCCCCGACGGCCGTCCCATGAAGAAGGCATTTCTGCGCGCCCCGCTCAACTTTTCCCGGGTCAGCTCCAGTTTCAATCCCCGGCGCTTCCACCCGGTGCTCCGTCGCATCAAGCCGCACAACGGTATCGATTACGTGGCCCCGGTCGGTACGCCGATCCTCGCCGCCGGCGCGGGCCGCGTGATCAAGTCGGGCTACGACAAGTACAACGGACACCACGTGTTCATCCAGCACCCGGGCAGCATCGTCACCAAGTACCTGCACTTCAAGGAGCGCCGGGTCAAAAAGGGCCAGAGCGTGAAGCAGGGGCAGGTCATCGGCACCCTCGGCGCCACCGGCATGGTCACGGGGGCGCACCTGCACTACGAATTCGTGGTCAACGGGGTGCACCGCAATCCGCGCACCGTGCCCCTCCCCAAGGCCGACCCGCTGACCGGCGACGCCCTGGCGAGCTTCCAGGCTGCCGCCGCTCCCTGGCAAACCCGCCTGGGCCGCCTCGAATCCGCTTCCCTCTACGCCGCGCGGGAGTGACCAGGCCCGTCTACATCGGGCTCATCTCCGGCACGAGCCGGGACGGCCTGGATGCGGTCCTGGTCACCCTCGAGGGCTCCGTACCCCGGCTTCTGCACGCACTCTGCCGTCCCTACCCGGCACCGCTCCGCGACGACCTGGACGCACTGATTCACCGGCTTCTCGAGGAAAATCGCCGGCCGGAGGCCGCAGAGACCGCCCACCTCGACCTCGAGCTGGGTGAATTTTTCGCGGACACCGTCCAGGCACTCCTGGCCGAGGCCGGCTTTCCGGCAGAGGACGTGCACGCGATCGGGTCTCACGGCCAGACCGTCTGGCATGAGCCCGGGGGGCCGGAACCCCTCTCCGTGCAACTGGGCGATGCCGAGGTGTTGCACCGCCTCACGGGAATCCCGGTCGTTTCCGATTTCCGCGCCGCTGACGTGGCAGCGGGCGGCCAGGGCGCACCCCTGGCGCCGTTGCTGCACCGGGCCCTGTTCCGGGACCAGGCGCCCTGCGCCGTCCTCAATCTCGGCGGCATCGCCAACGTGACCTTGCTCACCGGCGACGGTGACGTGCTGGGTTACGACACGGGACCGGCCAACTGCCTCCTCGATGCGTGGCACCAGCGCCATCGCGGGGGCGCCTACGATGAGGGCGGCGCCTGGGCCGCGGGTGGAATGGTGCTGCCGGCGCTCCTCGAGCGGCTCCTCGATGACACCTATTTTCGCTTGCCGCCCCCGAAAAGTACGGGGCTGGAAACCTTCAACCTCGCGTGGCTGGAGCGCCGGCTCGCCGGCGACGAGGACCCGCGCGACGTTCAGCGCACGCTGCTGGAACTCACGGTACGCTCGGTGGCCGACGGCCTTCGCCAGGACGGCGGGAATACCGGGAATCCCTTCGCGGCGGAGCACGCGCCGCTTGCCGGGAAGGCGTCCGGGCCCGGGGCGCCGGAGATCCCGGAGATCCCGGAGATCCTGGTGTGCGGTGGCGGCACCCACAACGCGACGCTCATGGACCGGCTCGCGCAGGCGCTGTCACCGACCCGGGTTCGCTCGACCGCTCACCGCGGCGTCGACCCGGACTGGGTCGAGGCCACCCTGTTCGCCTGGCTCGCGCATGAACGCCTCGCGGAACAACCCATGACCACCGGCCCCATCACCGGCGCACGCCGGCCGGTACTGCTGGGGCGGGTCAGCCCGTCCACGCCCCCTGCCCCTTCTGTCAAGGCAATCCCGGGAGACACCGCATGAATCTTCTTCTCAACATCCTCTGGTTTCTGCTCGGCGGCTGGCTGATCTTCCTGGCCTACCTGCTCGGCGCCCTGATCCTGTGCATCACCATCATCGGCATTCCCTTCGGGATCCAGTGCTTCAAGCTGTCGATCCTGGGCCTGGCGCCCTTCGGCCGTCAGATCCGGGAGACCAATCCGCCCTCGGGCTTCCTGTCCGTGCTCATGAACGTCATCTGGATCCTGCTTCCGGGCCTGGAACTCGCCATCATCCACCTGGTGCTCGCCGGCGTGTTCGCGATCACGATCATCGGCCTGCCCTTCGCGGCGCAGCACCTGAAGATGACGCGCATGGCCCTGTTGCCCTTCGGCTTCCGCGTGGAGGAACGCTGATCCAGGGGCTGGCTGGCCTTCGACCAGGACGCCTTGCTCGAAACGTGGTTCGGCGGGATGCAGGAGAACCCCGACACGATTCCGGAACGCAAGGCGTGGTGGTTCGGGCCGGATCACCAGGGATCAGGAGGAGGCCTGGCCGGAGGCCGGGGGAGCAACCTTCCGGCCAGTAGGCCAGACGTCAGTCCCGGGCGGCCACCAGGCGATCGTGCTTTCGCGCCACGACAAAGGCGAGCACGATGGCCGGCACGCCCATGGCCGCCGCGTACAGGAAAAAGCCCAGCCAACCCGTCGATTCCTGCACGTTGCCGGAGAAGCCCGCGAGGAATTTCGGCAGCAGCGCCATGAAGGAACTCAGGAGCGCGTATTGCGTGGCCGTGAAATCCCGGTTCGTCAGGCTCGACAGGTAGGCGATCAGTACCGTGCCCCCGAAGCCCTGGGCAATGTTGTCCGCACTGATCGTCACGGCCAGCATCCAGGCCTCGGCGCCAACGAGGGCATTGACCGCGAAAAAGAGGTTGGTGCTGGCAATGAGCGTGGTCGCGATGACCAGGCAGCGTGCGACGCCGAACCGCACCACGGCCCATCCCCCCAGGCCAACGCCGAGGATCGTCACCCAGGCCCCGTAGACCTTGGCCACGGTTGCGATCGTGGACTTGCTGTAGCCGATGTCGAGGTAGAAGGGATTGGCGAGGATGCCGAGGACGTAATCGCTCATGCGGTAAAACGAGACGAACAGCAGGATCAGGAAAAGGGCCTTCCCAAAACGACGGTAGAAGTCCAGGAAGGGATCGACCACCGCATGCTGCAGCCAGTGGGCAATTCGGGCACCGAGCGGACCCGACAGGGTGACGGCATCACCCCGGTTGTTCGGGGGCTCCCGGCAGGCAAGCGTCGTCAGAATGCCGACGATCATGCAGCCGGCCATCACCTTGTACGTGGTGGCCCAACCGGAAAACTCCGCCAGGTAGAGCGCACCGGCCATGCTGACCAGCAGGGAGATGCGGTAACCGTACTGGTAGGCCGCCGCGAGCACGCCCTGCATCCGGTCCTCTGCCGACTCGATGCGATAGGCGTCGATGACGATATCCTGGGTCGCCGAGGAAAACGCCACCGCAAAGGCGATCAGGGCAAACGCCTCGATGTGCTGCGCCGGATCGACGCCGGCCATGATCAGGAGCGCTGCACCGATGGACAGCTGGGCTGTCAGCATCCAGCCGCGCCGCCGGCCGAGCCAACGGCACAGCAGCGGCACACGCGTGTTGTCGACGATCGGCGCCCAGATGAATTTCAGGCTGTAAGCAAAGCCCAGCCAGGCAAACGTGCTGATCGTGCTGCGCTCGACGCCGGCCTCTTCAAGCCAGGCGGAGAGCGTCGAGTACACCAGCGGGAAGGGCAACCCGGAAGAGACCCCGAGAAAGAAGATGACGATGATCTTTCTCTGCAGGTAATAGCGCCAGCCGGGCGATTCGGGCGGTGCCTCGGTGTCAGGGGCATTTACCACTCGACCGCACCCGTCCGAATCGTCGGTGCGGCGCACCACCTGTCGGGGTGTTCATGCAGGACGCTCAAGCCATCGACCGGCTGGGAATGTCGAAATCGTATTCGAGGGTCAGGGGCGCGTGGTCCGAAAAGCGCTCGTCCTTGTAGATGTCCACGCTCGAGACCCGGTCGGCGAGCCCCGGCGTCGTGACGTGATAATCGATGCGCCAACCCGTGTTGTTGGCCCAGGCCTGGCCGCGATTCGACCACCAGGTGTACTGCTCTTCCCGGGGATCGAACTGGCGAAAGGCGTCCCGCAGCCCCACGGGCCCGAACACCTCGCTCATCCAATCCCGCTCTTCCGGCAGGAACCCGGAATTCTTCTGATTGCCCCGCCAGTTCTTCAGATCGATTTTCCGGTGGGCGATGTTCCAGTCGCCGCAGATGATCCACTCGCGACCCTGGGCGGCCATCTCCGCCAGGCGCGGCTTGATCCAGTCCATGCACTGGAACTTCACGTCCTGGCGAGCGTCGCTGCTCGAGCCGGACGGAAAATAGAGGGACACGATGCTCAGCTTGCCGAAGTCGGCCTGCAGCCAGCGACCCTCGGCATCCATGGGTTCGAAGCCGATACCGTAGCGCACGGCGGACGGCTCGGGGCGAGCATAGATGGCGGTTCCGCTGTACCCGGGTTTGAGCGCGTCGTGGTAGTAGCAGTGATAGCCGGGGGGAAAGAATGCCCGATCCTTGAGCTGGTGATGCTGGGCCTTGGTTTCCTGGATGCACACCACGTCCGGCTTCTGCCGGCTCATCCAGTCGAAAAAGCCCTTGCGTTCGGCGGCGCGAATGCCGTTGGCGTTGAGGGAAAGAATCTTCATGGCGCAGCAATATAGCGACTTTTGCCCGAGCGCGGTACGGGGCCGTCCCCACGCCCCGCGGCGCCCTTGTGACCTTCGGGCTTCGTGATAGACTCGGTTCCGCTTGCACCAACCCCCGGACCCTGTCTGAAAACCAACGTGTCGGATTACAAACGAACGTTTTTTGACTTAGCCCTGCGGAAAGGCAATCTCCGGTTCGGGGAGTTCACCCTGAAATCCGGGCGACTCAGCCCGTATTTCTTCAACGCCGGCGGCTTCGATGATGGAGCTTCGCTGGCCACGCTGGCCGACTGTTTCAGCGACGCGCTCATGGAATCGGGCGTGGCGTTCGACATGCTGTTCGGGCCGGCCTACAAGGGCATACCCCTCGCTGCCGCCGTGGCCATCGCGCTTGCGCGTCGCCACGGCAGGAACGTGCCGTTTTGCTACAACCGCAAAGAGGCCAAGGACCATGGCGAAGGGGGAACACTGGTGGGAGCCGCGCTGAAGGGCCGTGTCCTGATCGTCGACGACGTGATCTCGGCAGGCACTTCCGTGCGTGAGTCTATGCAGTGGATTACCGAATCCGGCGCCACGCCCGCGGGTGTGGCCATCGCGCTGGACAGGCAGGAACGCGGGCAGGGAGCCCTATCGGCAGCCAGGGAAGTCGAAGAGGAATTCGGTGTACCCGTGGTCTCCATCGCCGGCCTGGATGACCTCATCGTGCACGTTGAGGCCCACCAAAATGATAAAACCGACCTCCCTGCCCTGCGCGCTTATCGCGAGCGCTACGGAACGACCCCCATGCGATCGACCGCCTGAGCCCCCGGGACACCCGTCGGCCCTGCGACGCTGGTCCCTCTTTGCGCTCCTGCTGCCGTTGCTGTTCGCAGCGAACCCTGCCCCGGCCAGTGTCAAGAGCTACAAGTGGGAAGACGCGAGCGGTGAAACGGTGTACCACCCGACCCCCCCGGACGACCCCGACCAGCCCTACTGCATGCGACGGGACGATGGCCCCTGGACCTGCTACTCGGGCGCCGAGAGCTTCCAGCGGCCGGCGCCGGATCCGAACATCCTGACCGAAGCGGAACGGCAGCGCCGGTCGGACCAGCTCCTGACCTCCCGCTTTCGTAGCCTGGACGCCATCGACACCGCGCGGGACGAACGGCTCCAGCAGCTGGAACTGGAACGACGCTCCGTTCGACGAAACCTCGAGACCCAGAAACAGATGCTGTTTGGCCAGATCCGCTCTGCCGCCGACCGTCAGCGCGCCCGGCTCACGGTGACGGAGGGTCAGCTCGAGGAGCTGGCGCAGACCCGGGCGGCCCTGCGCAGCACGGAAGCCACCCTGACCCGCATGGACCAGCAGGAAACCGAGATTCGTCGCTCGCACGAGGCCATGAAGGACCGCTACCGGGAGTTGCTGCAAAGCAGCACCACACCCTGACCGGTTCCATGACCGTGGAATTTCGGCGCGGTCGGCAGTATCTTTGGGTTATGGATGCTTCAGGAAAACGGATTTCACGCACGACCCTGACCCGGCGCTTCACCGCAATCTGCGTCGTGGCGGCGGTCTGCCTGGCCCCCAGCGCCTGGGCGGTGGACACCTATCGATGGGTCGACCCCGAGACCGGCAAGTACGATTACTCGCCGACACCGCCCGAGGATCCGGATCAGCCGTACGTGCTGATGCGGGACGGCCGCATCATCGAGCGCTACGTGGGCTCGGAACGCCTGGAGAAGCCCGAATCGGAATTCGACGCGGAACGGGCGGCGGCGGAAGCCCAGGCCAAGGCGGATGCCCTGCTCATGGTCCAGTTCAAGCAGTTCGACGACATCGACGAAGCCATGGAGGTCGAACTGGACAATCTTCGCTACGACTACAACCTGCTGGACGGCACCTATGCCAGCCTCGAGAAGTCCCTGTTCGAGCAGATCGAGGTTGCCGCCAACCGGCAGCGCGCCGGGCTGACGGTCGCGAACCACGAGCTGGAGAAGATCGAATCCCTTCGCGGAAGAATGAGTGCGAACCGGGTCGCCCGTGAAGAATTGAGCGTTCGGGAATCGCGCATCCGCGACGAATACGATCTCAAGAGAGACCGGTACCGTGAATTGTTGCAGGCACAGCCGCGCGGCTGATCACCGTCCGAGCCTTTCGGCCAACGTCCTGACGGCTTCACGCCCGGGCCCGGCCTGACGTCACCGGCACCCATCCGCCACTGACCCGGAAACCGGCGACGCCATGTACACGCTCTGCCCCCAGTGCGAAACCGCGCACTCGCTCGACGCGCGCCAGCTGGCGACCGCCGGCGGCAAGGTTCGCTGCGTTCGCTGCGGCATGACCTTCCAGGCGCTGGATGCGCTTTACGACCAGTATCCGGACCGACGGCAGGCGCCCCATAAGCGCCAGCCGGACGCTGCTCCCCCGGAGCTGGGCCGGAAACCCGCGCCCCGCCTGCCGGCCCACACCGATACGCCGCCCGTGCAGCCCGAAACCCCGCGGTGGCCCTGGATCGCGCTGCTCGCCGTGCTGGCGGTCGCGACCGCGATCAACCTGGCCTGGACCGCCCGGGACCTGGTGCCCCGCGACGGCGAACTCGCGGCGACGCTCCACCGGTGGTCGGTTCCCGGTTTCGAACCGCCGCCACCGTACCGGGACCCGTCCCGAATTCACCTGCTGACACGGGACATGCACGACCACCCGACCCGCCCCCGGGTGCTGGTGCTGAGCGCCACCTTCGTCAATCTTTCCGACCGGAGCCAGCCCTACCCCGAGGTCATGGTCGCCCTGAAAGACCCGGAAGACCGCGTACTCGCCGCCCGGGTGTTCGCACCGGGCGACTACCTGATCCAGCCCCCGGGGCCGGACGCCGAACTCGCGTCAGGACAGCAGGTGCCCCTGCTCCTCGAGTTCGCGGATCCCGGGGAGCGGGCGACCGGTTTCGAACTGACTTTTCGCTGACCGGCACGCGTCGATCCGGCGTGCGCCGCCGCCGTCCCGACGCGCGGTGGCGTGCGGGTCTCGAGGCGGGTTTTGTGATAGGGTGCTGCCCCGGTAAACGGTTCGTCCAGCAGCAGGAATTTCCGCCCCTCATGGCCAGCAACGACTCCCTCCGGGCCTTCGTCGGGACCAGCGTCCGGCGCTATTTCAAAGACATGGGCACAACGGAACCGGAGAACCTGCATCAGCAGGTCCTCGCCGAAGTCGAGCCTCCCCTGATCGAGGAGACCCTGGCCTTCACCGGCGGCAACCAGTCGCGGGCCGCCCGGATTCTCGGCATCACACGCAATACCCTGCGGAGCAAGCTCAGGCGCTACGGCATCGAGCCCTGAGACCACGACACGAGTGAAAGCAGATGAGTGAAAACACCGCATCCCCCCAGCGCCTGGCGCTGGTCAGCGTTTCCGACAAAACCGGCGTCGACGAATTCGGCCGCGAGCTCGAGCGCCTCGGATTCCGGGTCCTGAGCACCGGCGGCACGGCGCGCAGCCTGAGGGACGCCGGCGTGCAGGTCACCGGCGTCAGTGAACACACGGGATTCCCGGAAATCATGGACGGCCGCGTCAAGACCCTGCACCCGAAGATTCACGGCGGGCTGCTGGGCCGTGACGTGGACCAGGCGGTCATGGACGAGCAGGGCATCATCGGTATCGACGTGGTGGCGGTGAACCTCTACCCCTTCGAACGGGTCACGTCCGCCAGCGACTGTTCCCTGGCGGATGCCATCGAAAACATCGACATCGGCGGACCTGCCATGGTCCGGGCAGCAGCGAAGAACCACGCCCGCGTCGCCATCGTCACCGACCCGGCCGACTACGCCGCGGTGATCGGGGAGCTCGACCGGGATGGCCGCGTATCCCGTGCCACGCGCTACCGGCTCGCCGCCAAGGCGTACGCCCATACGGCCCGCTATGACGGACTGATCGCCGACTACCTGGCGCGCCGCATCGACGACGCGACAGACCCGGACGTGCTGCCCCGGGTTCACACGCCACAGTTTGAGCGCCGCCAGTCCATGCGCTACGGCGAGAATCCGCACCAGCAGGCAGCGTTTTACGTGCCTGCGGGCGTGGAGGCGAGCGGGCTCGCCGCCGCCGAACAGCTCCAGGGCAAGGAGCTGTCGTACAACAACATCGCGGATGCCGATGCGGCCCTCGAATGCGTGAACCAGTTCGACGAGGGGCCGGCCTGCGTCATCGTGAAGCACGCCAATCCCTGCGGCGCTGCCCTCGGGGCCAGCTTGCTCGACGCCTACGACCGGGCCCATGCGACCGATCCGGTATCGGCCTTCGGCGGGATCATCGCCTTCAACGGCCCGGTGGACGGCGCAACGGCCCGGGAAATCGTCGACCGGCAGTTCGTGGAGGTCGTCATCGCGCCGGACTTCGCAAACGACGCACGGGAGGCGTTCAGCGCCAAGAAGAACGTTCGTCTGCTCCAGGTTGCCGCAACCGCTGCACCGGGCGCCCGGCTGAATTACCACCGCGTTGCCGGCGGACTGCTGATCCAGGAGCACGATGACCGCTGCGTCAGCCGCGAGGACTGCCGGAGCGTCAGCGAACGCGCCCCGGAAGAAACGGAATGGAACGACCTCCTGTTCGCCTGGAAGATGGTGCGCATGGTCAAGTCCAACGCCATCGTCTATGCCGCCGACGGCCGGACGCTGGGCATTGGCGCGGGCCAGATGAGCCGCGTGGACTCCTCGCGCATCGCCGCCTGGAAGGCCGGTGAAGCGGGCCTGTCCCTGGCCGGATCGGCCATGGCCTCCGATGCCTTCTTCCCCTTCCGGGACAGCATCGACGCGGCCGCCGAGGCGGGCGTCAAGGCCATCATCCAGCCGGGTGGATCCATGCGCGACGACGAGGTCATCGCCGCTGCGAACGAACATGGCATCGCCATGGTCTTCACCGGCATGCGCCATTTCCGGCATTGAGGGGTTGCCGGTGAAGTTACTGGTCATTGGAAGCGGCGGGCGGGAGCACGCCCTGGCCTGGCGCGCGGCCCAGGACCCCGGGGTGGAGGTGGTGTTCGTGGCTCCCGGAAACGCGGGCACGGCCCGGGACACGGGGATCGAGAATGTCGCGATCGGCGTCAACGACTTCGACGCGCTGGTCGCCTTCGCCCGGAACGAGAACATCGACCTCACCCTGGTCGGCCCGGAAGACCCCCTGGCGAAGGGCATTGTCGACCGCTTCGAGGCTGAAGGCCTGCCCTGCTTCGGCCCACGCGCCGCAGCGGCCCGGCTCGAGGGCTCCAAGGCCTTCGCCAAGGATTTCATGGCGCGCCACCACATTCCGACGGCCGCTTACGGCAAGTTCACGGACGTGGACGCCGCCCTGGCGTTCCTGCATGAACAGGGCGCACCGATTGTGGTCAAGGCCGACGGCCTCGCCGCCGGGAAGGGTGTCATCGTCGCCCGGGACCTGCCCACGGCCGAGGCGGCGGTGCGCGACATGCTGGAAGGCAACGCCTTCGGCGATGCCGGCCATCGCGTGGTGATCGAGGAGTTCCTGGAGGGCGAGGAGGCCAGCTTCATCGTCATGGCCGACGGCACCCATGTCCTGCCGCTCGCGACCAGCCAGGACCACAAGGCCCTGCACGAGGGCGACACGGGTCCGAACACCGGTGGCATGGGCGCCTACTCTCCCGCGCCGGTGGTCGATGAAGCCATGCATGAACGGGTGATGCGCGAGATCATCGAACCGACCATCCGGGGCATGGCGGCTGACGGCGCCCCGTTCACCGGCTTTCTCTACGCCGGGCTCATGATTTCTCCGGCCGGTGAGCCCCGCGTGCTCGAGTACAACGTCCGCTTTGGCGACCCGGAAACCCAGCCGGTCATGATGCGCCTGCGCTCCAGCCTGCCGGAGCTGTGCCTGGCAGCGCTTGGCGGCCGCCTGGACGAATGCACCGCCGAATGGCACCCGCAAGCCGCCCTGGGGGTGGTGATGGCAGCCGGCGGCTATCCGGCCGGCTACGATAAGGGCGCCGTGATCCATGGCCTGGACGCGGCGCGCGAAACCGGCTGCAAGGTATTCCACGCGGGCACCACCGAGCGCGACGGCGAGGTCGTCACCGCGGGCGGCCGGGTGCTCTGCGTGACCGCCCTCGGCGAAACCGTCGGCGCCGCGCGGGACCGCGCCTACGCGGGCGTGGATGCGATCGACTGGCAAGGCGCCTATGCGCGCCGCGACATCGGTTATCGCGCCATCGCCCGGGAGCGCGGTGATGAGCCGGCAAGCCACGGAGACGGATAAGCGCCGTGGATGTTTCCCACATACTCGATGAACTGAACGAACCGCAGCGCGAGGCGGTGACCTCCAGCGCCGCGCACAACCTGGTCCTGGCCGGTGCCGGCAGCGGCAAGACCCGCGTCCTCATTCACCGCCTTGCCTGGCTGATCCAGGTGGAACACGTCTCACCCCTGGGCATCCTGGCCGTGACCTTCACCAACAAGGCCGCCGGGGAAATGCGCGAACGCGCGCAGAATCTGCTGGACGTCTCCACGCGCCCGCTGTGGATCGGCACGTTCCACTCGATCGCCCACCGGCTGCTGCGCATGCACTGGCGCGAAGCCGGGCTGGACGAAAACTTCCAGATTCTCGATTCCGACGATCAGCAGCGCCTGATCCGGCGCCTGATCCGGGACGAAGGTTATGACGAGAACCAATGGCCGGCCCGCCAGGCCCAGTGGTTCATCAACGCGCGCAAGGACGAGGGACAACGCCCGGACGCCATCGAGACCCTGGACAACCCGCTCACGGAAACCTGGGCGCGTATCTACCGCCTGTACCAGGATTACTGCGACCGGGCGGGACTGGTGGATTTCGCCGAACTGCTGCTGCGCGCCCACGAGTTGTGGCTGCACAACGATGACCTCCTCGCCCACTATCGTGGCCGCCTGCGCCACGTGCTGGTGGATGAATTCCAGGACACGAACACGATCCAGTACGCCTGGATCCGCCTGCTGGCCGGGGACACGGGAAACGTGTTCGTGGTCGGCGACGACGACCAGTCCATCTACGGCTGGCGTGGCGCCCGGGTCGAAAACGTGCGTCATTTCACCCGGGACTTCAAGGGCGTTCACACCGTGCGCCTGGAACAGAACTACCGGTCCTCGGGCAACATCCTGGCCGCCGCGAACACCCTCATCGCGAACAACGAAGGCCGCATGGGCAAGAACCTCTGGACCGAGGACGCGGAAGGCGAGCCGATCCGGCTCTATGCCGCCTACAACGAACAGGACGAAGCCCGCTTCGTGGTCAACCAGATCGAGCAGTGGATCGCCGAGGGCCGCCAGGCGCAGGAGTCGGCGATCATCTACCGCACCACGGCCCAGTCCCGCCTGTTCGAGGAGTACCTGTTGCGCCAGGGCGTGCCCTACCGGGTGTACGGCGGGCTGCGCTTCTTCGAGCGGGCGGAAATCAAGGACGCGCTGGCCTACCTGCGCCTCGTGCAGAACCCCAACGACGACGCCGCCTTTGAACGGGTGATCAACGTGCCGGCGCGAGGCATCGGCCAGAAGACCGTGGCGGCGCTGCGCGAGCAGTCCCGGGCGGCTGACCTGCCCCTCTGGCAGGCCGCCGCCACCGCCCTCGAACAGGGCGTGCTGAGCGGACGGGCACGAACCACCGTGGGTGCCTTCGTCGAGCTGATCACTGACATGCGCGAGCGCATGGGCGACTGGACGCTGGGCAACCAGATGCAGGGCGTCATCGAGATGAGCGACCTGCCGAGCCATTACGAAAAGGAGCCCCGGGACAAGATGGAGGCCCGCCTGGAGAACCTCCGGGAACTGGTCAATGCGGCGGAGAGTTTCGTGCTTCCGGCCGAGGATGAGGACGCCGGACTGACCGAGCTCCAGTCCTTCCTCAGCCACGCCGCCCTCGAGGCCGGCGAAACCCAGGGCGAAGACTGGGATGACTGCGTCCAGCTCATGACCCTGCATTCGGCCAAGGGGCTCGAGTTTCCCCTCGTGTTCATGGCCGGCATGGAGGACGGGCTTTTTCCCCACCAGCGCTCGGTGCAGGAATCCGGCGGGCGCCTCGAGGAGGAGCGCCGGCTGTGCTACGTCGGCATGACCCGGGCCATGGAGCAGCTGTACCTGACCTACGCGGAGGTCCGGCGGCTTTTCGGCTCCGAGAACTATGCGCGGCCGAGCCGCTTTCTCGACGAGCTGCCGGCCGAACGGCTGCAGGAGATCCGCCCCCGGGCCGGCGTCGCCCGGCCCTACGTGCACGCCACGCCCGCCGCCCGGTCCGTGGCAGGCGCGGACGACGGCATGCCGTTCAAGCTGGGCCAGCGCGTGCACCACCAGAAGTTCGGCGAGGGCATGGTCGTGACCTTCGAGGGCCAGGGCGAACACGCCCGCGTCCAGGTCAATTTCAACCACGCCGGCAGCAAGTGGCTGGTGCTGGCCTACGCCAACCTCGAGCAGGTCTGACGTGGCCGGGACCCGCAGCGTATCCGGCGAAACCGGCGAGCAGGACCGCCCTATCGACGTGGGCTGGGGTGCGCTGCGGGCCATCGAGGCCGGAACCCGCGAGGGGCCCCGCCTGCTGTGCCTGCATGGCTGGATGGACAATGCGGCGTCTTTTTTGCCCCTCGCCCGCCAGCTGCCGCAGTTTCACTGGGTCGCCCTGGATTTCGCGGGCCATGGCCGCTCGGACCACCGACCGGAGCACGCCCGCTACTATTTCATGGACTACGTGTTCGATGTGGACGCGGCGCTCGATGACCTTGGCTGGGACAGCTGCACCCTGGTCGGCCACTCCCTCGGAACGGCCGTGGCGGCCTGCAACGCCTGTGCGGATCCCCAGCGGGTCGAGCGCATCGTGATGCTCGACGGTCTCGGCGTGGTCACGGAGCCGGAACGGCACGCGGCCGAGCGTTTGACCCGCTCCCTGAGATCCGTGCGACACCCCCGCGACCATCGCCGGGTGTTCGCCAGCCTGGAGCTTGCCGCCCGGGCCAGGCAGGTGAAAAACCCCATGGCCGATGACTCGGCTCGGCTGCTCGCGGAGCGGGCGTTGCGGGAGACCGAGGGCGGCTGGCGCTGGCGCACGGATCCCCGCGCCATGTGGGATTCACCCTACTGGTATGCCGAACCCCACTCGGACGCCATCCTCCAGGGCCTCAAGTGTCCGGTCCTGGTCGTCTACACGCCCGTGCTCGAGCACTACCTGGACGAACGACTGGCTGAGCGGTTGAAGCGCCTGGACGACGTCACCGCGGTCCGTCTCGAAGGCGGCCACCACGTGCACATGGACCAACCCGAGGCGCTGGCCGACGCGGTACGCGCCTTCATTGACCAGGAGGATCTCCAGCATGATTGAACGCAGCTCCATCGACCCCCGGGACCGCCTGATTTTCGCCCTGGACGTGGCGGATCTCGACAGCGCCCGCCAGCTCGTGGAAACGCTGGGCGATTCGGTGCAGTTCTACAAGCTCGGTCTCGAATTCTTTCTCTCGGGCCACTACTTCGAGTTGCTGCACGAGCTCAGGGGATCCGGCAAGAAGATCTTCGCGGACCTGAAGCTCTTCGACATTCCGGCCACGGTGGGTTCCGCGGTCCGTCAGCTCGCCCGGCACGGCGTCGATTTTTGCACCGTGCACGGCAACGATCGCATGCTCGAAGCCGCGGTGGCGGCTGCCGACGGTCGCACCGGCATCCTCGCCGTGACGGCCCTGACGAGTCTCGACCAGGGCGACCTGGACGACCTGGGGTTTCAATGCGATGCCGAGCAGCTCGTCCTGTCACGAGCGCGCCGCGCCCTGGCGCTCGGCTGCGCCGGCGTCGTATCGTCCGGTCTCGAGGTTCCACGCCTTCGCGAGGAAGTGGACCACGCGCTGATCACCGTGTGTCCCGGTATTCGACCCATTTTCAACGACGAGCAAAGTGACCTCGGCGACCAGCAGCGGGTGCTGACACCCGCCCGCGCCATCGCCAATGGTGCGGACTTTCTGGTGGTCGGCCGCCCCATCCGGACTGCTGAAAATCCGGCCCGGGCGGCGGAGCACATTCAGCGCGAAATTGCGGGCGCCCTTGGCGGCTGATACCATTCTCCAGACTTTAGAAGGGCTTGGGTTATTTTCTTGAATAAAAGTGTTTGACAATTGTTAAGAAAGCACTTTAAACTCTCGCCATAAGTTAATAAAAAGAATAAAAAAAGAACAATTCACTGCATGGCCTGATCGCCAGATTCTGACGGACTCCATGTAGCTACCGATCCTCTCCGGCTCCGCCGGACTTCCGGGCGGGCCTTGTGCCAGCCCGGATTTTTTATGCCCGCTCACCGGAGTTCGACCTGATCTCTCACGACGGCGAGCAATACGCGATAATGACCCTTCGCCCCGAAGAGGTGCCCCTGCTTCCGTGACCGCCGGCATCCACAACACGACGTTCCTGGCCCGACTGAAATTGCGATGGCAGTTGTTCCTGCGATGGGTCCTCAACCTGTGGGTCAGGGCCCAGGTACTGCCCGATGCGGATGGCAACACGGGCGTGCCCGACGGCGCTCCCGTGTGCTACGTCATGGCGGACTACGCCCTGTCTTCAGTCCTCATCCTGGACGAGGTTTGCGACGAGATTGGCATCGATCGGCCCCTGCTTCCCCTGCGCGGACTCGAGGGCGTCTCGGCCCGCTCCTACGCCACGCTCCGGCGCTGGAAGGGGCTCGTCGTTCGCCGCCCCGTACCGCGTCGCCACTCGGAAACCCTGGCGACCCTGATCCAGTACTGCGAAGCGCACCCGGACGCCGACGTGCAGATCGTGCCCGTGAGCGTGCTCATCGGACGAGCGCCGGACAAGGCCGATGGCGTCGCCAAGGTGCTCTTCACCGAAGACTGGGAAGTCATTGGCCGATTCCGTCGTCTGCTGAGCACGATCATCAACGGGCGCGACACGGTGGTGCAGTTCAGCCGCCCGATCTCCCTGCGCGAGCTGCTGGACGAAGGGGTGGGCAGCGCCCGCGCCCTGCGCAAGGTGTCGCGCATCCTGCGGACCCATTTCCGACGCGTGAAGGCTTCGGTCATCGGCCCCGACCTGTCACACCGGCGCACCATGATCGACCGGGTCGTGCAATCGGCGGCCGTGCGCGAAGCCATCGTCCACAAGGCCGAGCGGGATGGCATCAGTCAGGCAGAGGCCACGGCGCAGGCCCGGGACTACGCCCTGGAGATCGCGGCCAACTACTCCTACACCTTCGTGCGCGTCGCCTACTTCGTTCTCAACTGGTTCCTGCGGCGCATCTACGGAGAAACCCGGGCCTACCATTTCGAGCGCTTCAAGGAACAGGCCCTGGGGCGGGAGATCGTCTACGTGCCCTGCCATCGAAGCCATGCGGACTACATTCTCCTGTCCTTCCTGCTCTACGTTCGCGGGCTGGCCGTGCCGCACATCGCCGCGGGCATCAATCTCAACCTGCCGGTGGTGGGCAGCATTCTCCGCATGGGCGGGGCGTTCTACCTGCGCCGGAGTTTTCGCGCGCAGAAGCTGTATTCGGCAGTGTTCAGCGAATACGTCAGCCAGATTCTGTCCGACGGCGTGCCCATCGAATATTTCATCGAGGGTACGCGCAGCCGGACGGGCCGCCTGCTTCCGCCAAAGGGGGGCATGCTGGCCATGACCGTCCGCGGCTACCTGCGCCAGCCGACCACCCCGGTCATGTTCCAGCCGGTGTATATCGGCTACGAGAAGCTCCTGGAGGGTTCCAGCTACACGCAGGAACTGGCTGGAGCCGCGAAGAAGAAAGAAAGCCTCCTCGATTTGTTCAAGGTTCACCGCATCCTGCGCAAGAATTACGGCGAAGCCCACGTGAGCTTCGGTGAGCCCATCCTGCTGGATGACGTGCTGGAAGAATTCGACCCGGCCTGGCGCGAGGCCTCCGGCGGCGTGGACGAAAAGCCGTCCTGGATGACCCCGCTCGTGAACGAGCTCGGGGACCGGATCATGCGCCGCATCAACGCCACCGCCGACGTCAATCCGGTCAACCTGCTCGCCTCCGTGATGCTCGCCACGCCGAGACACGCCATCGACGAGCAGGAGCTCAGGGCGCAGATCAGCCTGTACCAGGCCCTGCTGCGGCGGGGCCCCCTGGGCGAGCAGGTCACCATCACGGAAAAGGATGCGATCGAGGTGGTGAGCCATGGCTTCGATCTGCGGCTGCTCGAACGGGTGGAGCACCCCCTCGGCGATGTGATCCGGGTCGCACGCAAGGAAGCGGTGAGCCTCACCTACTTCCGCAACAACACCGCGCACCTGCTGGCCGTTCCCTCGCTCGTGGCCTGTTGTTTCCTGCGTCGCCGGACCCTGCAGCGCGCGACGCTGGATCGCCTCACCCGGGAAATCTATCCCTACCTGCGCGCCGAGCTGTTTCTCCCCTGGGCCGCGGAGGACTTTCCCCGCATCCTGGATCACACCCTGAAGGGCATGGCGGAACTGGGGCTGCTGGAAATCAGCGATGACAGCAAGCGCGTTCGCCGAGCCGAGGGGGGCACCATGCAGGCCGGGCAGATCAATCTCCTGGCGCGCTTCCTGCTCAACACGCTGGAGCGGTATTACATCACCCTGGCCGTACTGGCGAAAAACGGTTCAGGGACACTGAATCGTCCGGAGCTGGAACAGCTGTGCATCCAGACGGCGCAGCGTATTTCCCTGCTCCAGGAGTTCGAGGCGCCGGAGTTTTACGACAAGGGGCTGTTCAAGCAATTCATCCAGGTGCTGCGCAACCAGGGCGTGCTGCGGAGCAACGATGCGCAGCGCATTGAATTCGACCGCCAGGTCGAAAGCATGAGCAGGGACGCCCGCCTGTTTCTCGAAAAGGGCATCCGTCACAGCATCATCCAGGCGGCGGCGCACCAGCCCGCGCTGGAAGCGCCCCGGGATGCTCAGGCGTCCATGTCCGGTATGAGCCGGGATTCCAGGTAGGCGATCCAGTCGCGGAGCTTGAGCTTGCGCTTCTTGAGGCGCCGCAGGCCCAGCTGGTCGACGTAGGGTGCTTCGCCCATGCGTTCGATCGCGAGGTCGAGATCCCGGTGCTCTTCACGCAGTTCGACCAGCTTTTGCGCGATGTCGGAGGGGTCGTTGTAGTTCATGATCGGACGGGCCTGGGCGGACGGACATGAGCGGGCGGGCGGTTGGGCGCGGACCGCTGGCCCGAAACGGTGTCTCGACGGTATGCTGACACTATAGCATTCCGGCGACCCGGAACCCGACCCGGGCAAACCGCCCAGGAGAAACGTATGGACCGCAGAAAATTTGTCACCACCGCCGCCCTCGCCGGCACCGCCGGCGCCCTGTCCGCCTGCGGTGGAGGAGGCGCTCCCGCCCAGGCCGAATGCGCCACCGGCGAAGCGCGATTCGAACCCATCGAATGGAAAATGGTGACCGCCTGGCCCCGGGACTTTCCCGGTCTCGGCACCGGCGCCAACCGCCTGGCGGAATACATCGGGCGACTCAGCAACGGGCGCCTGACGGTGAAGGTGTACGGCGGCGGAGAACTCGTACCGCCCTTCGAGGTGTTCGACGCGGTGTCCCGGGGCACGGCGGAGATGGGCCACAGCACCAGCTACTACTGGAAAGGCAAGGTTCCGGCAGCCCAGCTCTTCTGCACCGCACCCTTCGGACTCACGGCCCAGGAGATCAACGGCTGGCTCTACTACGGCGGAGGCCTGGAGCTGTACCGCGAAGCCTACGCCCCGTTCGGCATCGTGCCCTTCCCGGCAGGCAACTCGGGCACGCAGATGGGCGGCTGGTTCAACAAGGAAATCAACAGCCTCGAGGACATCAAGGGGCTGAAAATGCGGATTCCGGGCCTCGGCGGCGAGATCCTGGAACGCGCCGGCGGGACCCCCGTGGTCACCCCCGGCTCCGAGGTCTTCACGGCCCTGCAGACCGGCACCATCGACGCCGCCGAGTGGGTCGGGCCCTGGAACGACCTGGCCCTCGGGCTGTTCCGCGCCGGTGAGTACTACTACACCCCCGGCTGGCAGGAGAGCGCCTCGTCCATCGAGGCCATGGTCAACGCCGAAGCCCTCGCCGCCCTGCCGGAGGACCTGAAGGCCATCGTGGAGATTGCCGCCCAGGCGGTGAACACGGACATGCTGTCGGAGTTTACCTGGCACAACAGCCAGGCCCTGAGGACGCTCAAGGAGGAACACGGCGTCAAGGTGCGCCAGTTCCCGGACGACGTCATGGAACAGCTCCGTGAAGTGACCTGGGCGCATTTCGAAGACCTGGCCGCGGAAGACGAACTCTTCGCCCGGGTGCTGGCCTCATACCGCGAGTATTACGATGCGGTGACGCCCTACAGCCGCATCGCGGAACAGGCACTCATGAACCTGAGGCCCGAACCCGGAGCCTGATCCCGAATGTGATCCCGCGGGCCGCCGGGCAGCCCTTCATCAGCCGTACAGCCAGCCCGGCAGCCCCGTGGCCACTTCCGGCCACAGGGCCAGCAGGCCCAGCACGAGGAGCTGGATCGCGATGAAAGGAATCACGCCGCGGTAAATCGCGGTGGTGGACACCTCGTCCGGGGTCACGCCGCGCAGGTAGAAGAGGGAAAACCCGAAGGGCGGCGTCAGGAACGACGTCTGCAGGTTGACGGCGATCATCACCCCCAGCCATACCGGATCGACCCCCAGGGCAAGCAAGGCCGGCCCCACGACCGGAACCACGATGTACGTGATTTCGATGAAGTCCAGAACGAACCCCAGCAGAAACAGGGCGATCATCACCACGACCACCGCGGTGCCCACGCCGCCCGGCAGGGCGGCCAGCAGGGACTCGACCTGTTCATCACCGCCCAGCCCCCGGAACACCAGGCTGAAGAGCGAGGCGCCGATGAGGATCATGAACACCATGGCGCTGACTTTCGCGGACTGGTACACCGTGGCCCGGAGCGTTTCCAGGTTGAAATGCCGCCGGACCGCGGCCAGCAGCATGGCGCCGACCGCACCGACGGACGCGGCCTCGGTGGGCGTCGCAATGCCGCCGAGGATGGATCCCAGTACGGCGAGAATCAGCAGCAGGGGGCCACTGATCAGCCCAAGCAGGCGCAGCAGGGAGACCGCTTCCAGGTCGCTTTCTCCCGCCGGCGGCATATGCTCGGGCCGCCACCAGGCCAGGGCGACCAGGTACACCATGTACAGCCCCACCAGCACCAGTCCCGGCACCAGGGCCCCGGCGAACAGCTCACCCACGGAAACCGTTTCCGGACTGAACTGGCCCATGCGCAGCTGCGCCTGCTGGTAGGCGTTGGACAGGACGTCAGCCAGCAGGATCAGGACGATGGACGGGGGAATGATCTGGCCGAGGGTGCCGGCGGCGCAGATCGTGCCGGTGGCCACCTCCGGCCGGTAGCCCTGCTTGAGCATGGTCGGCAGGGAAAGCAGGCCCATGGTCACGACCGTCGCGCCGACAATGCCGGTGCTCGCCGCCATCAGGGCCCCCACGACCATGACCGCCAGCCCGAGTCCTCCGGGTATCCGGCGCATCACCTGTGCGAGGGCCCGGAGCAGTTCGTCTGCGAGCCTGGAGCGTTCGAGCATGACCCCCATGAACACGAATACGGGCACCGCGATCAGGGTTTCGTTCGTCATGATCCCGTAAACCCGGTTCGGGAAAGCCTCGAGGAACACCGGGTCGAAACTTCCGGTCACGACCCCGATCCCCGCGAACAGCAGCGCCACCCCGGCCAGGGTGAAGGCCACCGGGAAGCCGGCCATGATGGCGGTAGCGACGGCCAGGAAAAGGAGCAGGGGCAGAAAGCCGGACATGATGCGTGGAGCAGGCCCTTCGTGGTGGTTTTTCTGGCGGCCCGACGGTGCGGCGCCCGACGGCAGCGCCGATTCTAGCACCCCCTGCGACCCCGCGACGGACGCGAGCGCCGGCCCGATGCGGGCAAAACTATGCACAAGGGGGACGGCCTCGCGCGAAATCATCATGTTGCGCGCCACCCGAGAGCTTCATTCTACATGACACCCCCAGGTGTCTGTTCTGCCTGACATTATGCGAAATATCGATACGAAACGGCATCCCGGGCAAGCGGGAGGCCACCCCGGACCCCGGGGGTTTGCGCCGGTTGCGCACAAGGTTATCCACAGGGTGATCCACATCCCCCGGACCACCGACTGTGCTTCCGGCGCCCTGTCGACCCGCGCTCGCCGGGATAACGCGCCAAGTCCCCACAGACCGTTTACAATACGCCGGTTATACGACCCCGCTCCAGGTCTTTTCCCTTGAAAAAGCACATCGAAGAACTCCTGATCCAGTCGCTGCTGCACCTCAAGCGCGACGGCGTCATTCCCGCGGACTCTGACGTCGAGCCCCAGCTGGAGCGGACCCGCTCCGTGGAGCACGGCGACTACGCATCAAACCTCGCCATGGTGCTCGCCAAGACGGCCGGCCGGCCGCCGCGCGAACTGGCGCAGGACATCATCGACCGGCTACCGCAGTCACGGCAGGTGGCGTCCACGGAGATCGCCGGGCCGGGATTCATCAATTTCTTTCTCACGCACCTGGCCCTGACCAGCGTCGTCAAGGATGCCCTGAAGCAGGGTGAGGAATTCGGTCGTGAACCCAGGAATCCGGACCGGCGGATCACGGTCGAGTACGTATCCGCGAACCCCACGGGGCCCCTGCATGTCGGCCATGGCCGCGGCGCCGCCTACGGCGCCAGCCTGTCGAGCATCCTGGATGCCGCCGGCTTCAACGTTCAGCGGGAATATTACGTCAACGACAACGGCCGGCAGATGGACATCCTCGCCGTCAGCGTCTGGCTGCGCTACCTGGAGCTCTGCGGCGAAAAGGTCCGCTTCCCGGACAACGGCTACCAGGGGGAATACATCTTCGACATTGCCCGCGCCGTGCGCAGCAAGGTGGGCGACCGGTGGCGCTACACCGGCTATGACGTGTCCGACGGCTTGCCCGAGGATGGCACGCAGGGCGGAGACAGCGAGCTGCACGTCGATGCCCTCATTCGGCGCGCCGAAGAACTCATGGGCGAGGCCGGCTACCGCGTGTTCTTCGATGCGGCCCTGCAGAGCATCCTGGGCGACATCCAGTCCGACCTCGAGGATTTCGGGGTGGTGTTCGACGAGTGGTTCTCGGAGGCCGGCCTGGAGGAAAGCGGCGCCATCGATCACGCCATCCAGAGGCTTCGTGACAACGGCCATTTGTACGAGAAGGACGGCGCCACCTGGTTTCGCGCTACAGCGCTGGGCGACGAGAAAGACCGGGTCGTGGTGCGTGAGAATGGCCGGACGACCTATTTCGCCTCGGACATCGCCTACTTTCTGAACAAGCTGGAGCGGGGCTTCGGTGACGCGCTGTACGTCTTCGGCGCTGACCACCACGGCTATATCGCCCGCCTCAAGGCCGCTGCCCAGGGCCTGGGCGAAAACCCGGAACGCCTCGAGATTCTCCTGGTCCAGTTCGCCGTACTGTACCGGAACGGCAAGAAGGTCCAGATGAGCACCCGCTCCGGCCAGTTCATCACCCTGCGCGAACTCCGCGAAGAGGTGGGCAAGGACGCTGCCCGGTACTTCTACGTGATGCGCTCCCACGATCAGCACCTGGATTTCGACCTCGACCTGGCGAAATCCCGCAGCAACGAAAACCCGGTCTACTACGTGCAGTATGCCCACGCTCGAATCTGCAGCGTCTTCCGGAACCTGGAAGGGATGGACCTGACCTGGAACGCAGCCATCGGCGAGGCGGCGCTGGACCAGTTGACCGAAGAGCGTGAACTCGCCCTGCTCCGCGCCGTGAGCCGTTACCCGGAAGTGATCGAATCCGCGGCCCGGCTGCGTGCGCCGCACCTCATGGCCCACTACCTGTCGGACCTGGCCACGGAGTTTCACGGTTACTACAACGCCCACCAGTTCCTGGTCGACGACGAGAACCTCCGCAACGCGCGCCTGAACCTCGTCGAGGCGACGCGGGTCGTGCTGGTGAACGGCCTGGAACTGCTGGGTATCTCCGCGCCCCAGGAAATGTAACGAGGGAGAGGCGACCATGGCGACGCGCAAGAAACGCAGATCAGGAGGGGGTTCCGGTTTCGGCTGGTTCATCGGTGGAATCGTCATCGGCCTCGGCGCCGCGGCGTTCCTGTTCACCCGCGGCTTCATGCCCGCCGGCGAAACGCCGGAACCGGCGCAGACCACGGTCGACGACCGCAGCGAACCGGGACTGCTGGACGACGAACGGGAGGAGCGCGCCAGTGGCTACGATTTCTTCACCGTACTCCCGGAGATGGAGGTCGTCGTGCCGGAGCGTGAGCTGGAACCGGATTCACCGGCCCGGGCAGACCCACCGGTGACGGGAGACGAGGCCGAACTCTACACGTTACAGGCAGGTTCCTTTCGCAGTTCCGCGGACGCGGACCAGATGAAAGCGCAGCTGGCGCTGCTCGGCGCCGTCGCCAACATCCAGACCGTCACCGTGGACGGCCAGACCTGGCACCGGGTTCGCGTGGGGCCGGTCCGGGGCACGCAGGAGGTCAATCAGCTTCGCCGCCAGCTGCGGGACAACGGCATCGATACGCTGGTGCTGAAAGGCAGCGGCTGAGGGCGCGGACCGCTCAGCGCGCTGCAGCATACAGGTCGAGTTCCGCATCCGCCGGCTTCGCGTCACCCACCATGGGCTCCCCCGCCTTGCGCCACGCGGAAAACTCGCGCCACAGCGCCCCGCCGTTCCACCCCCCGTCCTTATCGTCACCGTAGGCCACGGCGTCCAGGGCGCGAATGGCCTCCCGAAGGGCCGGTGCATCGGCACGCCGGGCAAGGGTCATGAGGCTGCCCCCGGCCGCCCCCGGACCATGATGACGCACCCACCGACCGAGGGATGCGTGCGCAGCACGGGCGTCGTTGCCTTCACAGGCCTTGCGTATCGCGGCCAGTTTGCGGCGACCACTTCCGGCCCCCGGGTCGGCCGCCGCTTCCTCGCCAGGAGCCGGACGTCCCCGGCGCAGCAGCGTGATCAGGGTGACGATCCACAGCGCGAACAAGGCCGCGCTGATGCCCTGCCACAGGCGCGTGTCGGAGCCGGCGCCCGGCTGTGATGCCTCGACACCCGGGCCCGTCTCCGCGCCGGCCGGTGGAGCGGCCTGCTGTCCGAGGGTGGAGGGCAGCACGGTCACCCGGTGCTCAGGCAGCATGGCGACGCGCTGTCGATGATTCACCGTGTCCCACCAGGTCAGGCTGATGGCCGGCAGGACGAGCTCACCGGGGGCGTCGGGCACGACCGCGTAGCGGTAATCCCGCTGTCCCAGGATCCACTGGCCGTCATCGCGGCTGAATTTCTGGGGCTGGTCCGGGTAGATTCGGGCATTCTCCAGTTCCGGCCATTGCGGCTCCTCGAGCATGTTCTCTTCCAGTCCGACGGCGGCCACGGTAATCGTGCGTGTCACCGGCTCTCCCACGGTGACGCTGACGCCGTCGGTGATCTGCTGACTGAGCTGGATGTCCCGCGCCGGCAACCAGACGTCACCGGTGAACTCCGGCGGCCGCGGATTGATGTCCAGGTTGAGCGGTTCACTCTCGACGCGGATGCGGCGCCCCGTGACCGACGGTTGCCAGAGCCGGTCCGCTGCCCGCTCGATGAGCTTTCCCGTCAGCTGGAGCGGCGGGATCGTCAGCATGCCGGAACGCTCCGGGAACACGGCGTAGCGACGCTCCAGCACCCGGTAACGCTCGCCGTTGCGGTCCGCCTGGTAGGGCAGTTCATCGATGAGCGTCACGGACGCATCTTCCGGTTCCGGCGGATTGATGGCGGCTTCGGTCATGTTCTGCTTGTAAAAAATGCGCACCTTGAGCGAGAGCTGGGCGTGGACGTAGTAAGGCCCCTCCTGCGGATCCACCTCCACCTCGATGAACACGGGCGGCAGTTCGCCGGGCGCCGGGGTCGGCGCCGGCTCCACCGTCAGGGGAATCGGCGCCGTGCGGCTGCCGCCGCGAAACGAGAAGGAGGGAATGGTCAGCTTGCCGGTCTGCAGGGGCTCCAGGGTCACCAGGGAGCGCACCCGCGCCGACTGGCGCCCATTGACGATGGACATCTGGGTCTCGGATCGCTGGTCGATCACCTGGAAGGCGGGAGAGAGCGGACCAAGATCGGTCTCGAGACTCTGCTGGGGATCGTCCGTCTGAAATACGAGGGTGACCGTCTCGCCCTCCACCACGCGGTCGCGATCGACCTCGGCGGTGACGACCGCGGCCCCGGCGACGGCAGGCAGGCAGCCGAAGAAGCCCAGCAGCATGACGAGCAGCATCGCGCGGGGCCCGAAGGCGAACCGGTCCGCAGACGTTTTCAGGCGGGTCAGGGGAGTGGACATCACCAGGTCTCTCTCTCGTCGGGCGGCGCGCCGCGTCGTTGATGTTCGCTGCGGAACTTGCGTCGCAACAAGCCGCCGGGATCGTCGGGAATTCGTCTCAGCCACTGCTCCATGGCCTGGGCATCCTCCTCGTCCCAGGCCTGGGCCATCTGCTGTTCCTGGGGGGTGCCCTCGCCTTCGCCCTGTTCGGATTCCTGGGGCTCACCCTCGGTTTCGTCCCCTTCCTGGGGATCCTGTTCGCCTTCCTGCCCTTCCTGGTCGGATTCCTGTGGATCCCCTTCGGGCTGCTCTCCTTCGCCCTCCTGATCCTCGGATTGCTGTTGCTGCTCCTGCTGCTGCTTGAGCTGTTCGACCAGCGCCTTGTTGTACAGCGCATCCTCCATGTCCGGATTGCGCGCCAGCGCTTCGTCGTAGGCCGCGATCGCCGCGTCCAGGTCCCCGGCCAGGGCCAGGGCGTTGCCGCGGTTGTAGTGCGTTCCGGCTGCTTCCGCGCCTTCCGTGTCGCTCCAGGATTCGGCCGCCCGGCCGTATTCGCCCGTCCGATACCAGGCTTCTCCGGCAATACGCGGATCCCGGGCGAGCCGGGCGGCCTGCGCCGGGTCTTCGGCAGCCAGGGCATCCTGCGCCTGCTGGTCTCTACGCTGCCAGAGATCATCCCAGAAACCGGCCTGTGCCGGCGCCGGCGCCAACAGGGCCGGCACCAGCAGCGCCGGCAACACCGGAACCCCACTGAAGAGCAGGCCCCGGCGAAAGCCGAAGGCGATCAGCGGAAGCAGGATCAAGAGCAACCAGGGCCCCGCATCGCGCCAGCGGTCGCCAAGGCCTTCGTCGCGGCGCGCGAACTCCGTGCCGTCACTGGCGCGCCAGGGCGACACGGAGCCAGGACCCGAGTCCAGGACACTGAGGCGCCCACCGCCGGCATCCGCCACGGCCCGGAGCGCGTCGAGGTCGAGCCGGGCGATCACGACATTGCCCTGGCTGTCGGTTACGAAACCTGATCCGCTGGGAATGGGAGCGCCGTCCGTCGTGCCGACCGCCAGGACCGAGGTGATGATTGCGCGGTCGGCCAGATCCCTGGCCAGGGCCGCGACCCCGGGCGTCGCGGAATCGGTCACCAGCAGAATTTCGCCGCCACCGAGCCCCGTTCGCTCGAGCAACTCGGCGGCCAGGGCAAGGCCGCGGTCCGCGCGGCTGCCGGCCACGGGCACCACGTCGGGCCGGAGGGCGGGAAGCATGTTCGCAATGGTGTTCGTATCGCTGGTCAGGGGCGATACGACATAAGCGTCCCCGGCGAAGGCCACGAGGCCGACCTGCCCTTCCGTGGTGTCCTGCATGAGGTCGGTCAGTCGAAAGCGAGCACGGGTCAGGCGGCTGGGCCGCAGGTCCTCGGCGAGCATGGACTGGGACAGGTCAACGACCACGACCCGGGCATCCTGGGCCGCAAAGCTGACGTCCGGCAGGCGCTGCCAGCTGGGTCCCGCCAGGGAAACGCTCGCCACGGCAAGTACCAGCCCCGCCACCCAGGGCCCGATACCCCGGGGTTGTTCGGCGCCCTCGCCGACGCTGAGCCAGCGCAACAGGTGAGGATCGCAGATTCGCGCCCAGTCACCGGAAGGCCGCCGCAGGTGCCGCCACAGCCAGGGCAGAATGACGGCGAGCGGCAGGGCCAGGAGCCAGGCCGGACGAATGAAATGCAGGGGCAACAGGTCGAAGCTCATGCCACGGCTCCCCGGCGCCACCGCCCCGGTCGCAAGGTACCCAGCACGGCCAGCATCGCCAGGGTGTAGGCAAGGCCCATGGGCCAGTAGAACAGCTCGCGGACCGGGCGGATGATCTCCACGTCGCTTTCCACCGGCTCCAGCTCATCGAGGATCTGGTAGATCTGCGCCAGCCCTTCGGCGTCCTTGGCGCGGAAGTACCGGCCCCCGGTGCGCTCGGCGATGGTTCGCAACGTCCCCTCGTCCAGGTCCGCGGAGGGGTTGACTACCCGGGAACCAAAGAAGTCCTGGACCCGCATTTCGTCCGCGCCCACGCCGACGGTGTACACCGTGAGACCCTCCCGGGCCGCAAACTCCGCAGCCTGGAGCGGCTGAACCTCGCCGGAGGTATTGGCACCATCGGTCAGCAGCACGAGCACCCGATCCGATGCGCCGTCCTCCCGCAGCCGCTTGACGGCGAGGCCGATGGCGTCGCCAATGGCCGTTTCCCGTCCAGCGAGACCGATTTCCGATTCGTCGAGGAGGGTCGCGGTGGTTTCCGTGTCGAAGGTGAGCGGCGTCTGCAGGTAGGCGCGGCTCCCGAAGAGAATCAGTCCCACGCGGTCTCCCCGGCGGCGTTCGATGAAGTCGCCCGCCACGGCCTTGACCACCACGAGCCGGTTCACGGAGCGGTTCTGCCAGACCATGTCCTGCGTATCCATGCTGCCCGAGATGTCCACGGCCAGCAGAAGATCCCGGCCGCTCACGGGCAGGTCCTGGATCTCACCGATCCACTGCGGCCGCGCGGCGGCCAGCACGAGCAGCAACCAGACGCCGGTCGCCAGGAGCGCCAGCCAGGGCCGCCGCATGGCCGCACCGGATTGGCCGGACACGGCCTCGTACCATGGGACACGGACGGCCTGGCGGCCACCGCCCTCTTTCGGCGGCAGGAGCCAGCGCAGCAGCAAGGGCAGCGGCGCGAGGGCCAGCAGCCAGGGCCAGGCGAGGGTAAAGCCCGATTCGACCAGGCCCTCACCCATGGCGGCGCAACCAGGCTTCGGCGGCAGCTTCCAGCGCCACCGGGTCAAACTCAGGATGTGGCTCATAGGGGCCCGCCACCAGTGCCGTAAAGGATTCCGCACCGGCATCGGCGCCGGCCTCCGCGCCCAGGAACGCCGCCCAGTCCGCCCCGGCAAGCACGCCGGGCTCCTGTTCCGGGAAGGCGCGCATGGCCGTGACCTTCAACAAACGGTTGACGCCGGCGAGCCAGGCCTGGGGACTCTCTTCCGGGTCGACCGTGTCCCGCAACCGGGCCAGCCGATCCACGAGGTCCCGACGACGACGTCGAACCTCATTGCGGCGACGCAGGGCCCGGAAGGTCCAGGCGAGCAGCGCCAGCCCGCACAGGGCGAGAATCCACCATCCCGGTGCCGGCGGCCAGAAGGGCGCCTCCGGCGCGCCCTGGATGTCGCGAAGCTGGGAAAGCAGCTGGGCTGATGCGTCCGTTGTCATGCGACCCGCCCGGTCAGCATGCGCAGTTCCCTGCCCAGGACCTCCACCGGGTCATCCGGTGTCCGCAGGGTCAGCCAGCCACACTGTTGTCGCTGGAACAGGCGCCGGGGCCCTTCCGTGTGTTCCAGGCTCATGCAGTCGAAGCGCTTGCGGCCGCCAGGACGCCCCGTGTCCAGCAGGCTGGCCGTTTCCCCATCCGTGATGGGAAAGCGTCCCGACGGCAGGGCTTCCTCCGCGGGATCGAGCACCTGGCAGCCGACCACGTCGTTGTGTTGCCGAAGGCGGGAGAGGTGTCGCTGGCAGTCTTCGTCGAGCCCATAGAAATCGCTGATGACCAGGACCAGGCTGCCCGGACGAACTGTGTGGCGCACGCGCTGCAGGGCGACCGACAGGGGCTCGTGGCCGCGTTCATGGGCCGCCAGGGCGCGCTCCGGCTGAAGCCAGTCCACGAGACCCTGGATGACCCGCATGGCGCCACGCCGCCCGCCCGCGGGCCGCAGTTCCCGGTGCTCGCCAGGGGCGAACAGGAAGGCGCCGATCCGGTCGCCCCGTTTCACCGCGGTCCAGGCGATCGCTGCGGCCAGGTAACCGGCCGAAACCGATTTGAGCCTGCGCCGCGTTCCGAAAAACAGGGTGGGGCTGGCGTCCAGCACCACCAGCACGGGACGTTCGCGCTCTTCCTGGAACACCTTGGTGTGGGCACGCCCGGTCCGGGCCGTGACCCGCCAGTCCATGTTGCGGATGTCGTCACCGGGCTGATAGTTTCGTGATTCTACGAAATCAACGCCGCGCCCCCGATAGCGCGACCGGTAGGCGCCCGCCAGGGCCGAGGCGGCGGGCCGGTGCATGGGCAGCAGGAGCGCGTTGCAGCGCGGGCGAAGGGCGATCAGCTCCGCGGCGGTGAGCTCGATACCGTTACCGGATCGGCGTGCCGGTTGAATGGCTTGCGCAGGGGAAGACACCGACACCTCGGTCAGGGCACGGGCACCAGGTCCAGCAGCCGGTCCGTGAGCTCATCCACGGTCACGCCATCGGCTTCCGCTTCAAAGGACAGCAGCACACGGTGCCGAAGCACGTCGTGCGCTACACCCTGCACGTCGTCCGGGGAAACGTAATCGCGACCGTCGAGCCAGGCCTGGGCGCGGGCGCAGCGATCGAGCGCGATGGTCGCCCGGGGGCTGCCACCGAAGCTGACCAGGCGGCCGAGCTCGGCGTCCCAGCGTCCCGGGTCCCGGGACGCCAGCACGAGCTGGACGATGTACTCCTCCAGCTCCGGTGCAAGATGCAGGTCCAGCACCTGCTCCTGGGCGGCAAACACCTGCGCCTGGGTCACGAGCACGGGGGCGGTCTTCTGTTCGTGCAGTTCGTCCCGGGCCTGGCCCCGGGCCAGGGCGAGGATGGCCTGCTCCGCTTTCGCATCCGGATAGGTGATGGCAACGTGCATGAGGAAGCGGTCCAGCTGCGCCTCGGGCAGGGGATAGGTCCCTTCCTGCTCGATGGGGTTCTGGGTTGCCATGACCAGGAACAGCCGCGGCAACGGATAGGTAATGCGCCCTACCGTCACCTGGTGCTCGCCCATGGCCTCGAGGAGGGCCGACTGAACCTTGGCCGGTGCACGGTTGACCTCGTCGGCCAGGATGAGGTTGTGAAAAATCGGGCCATTCTGGAATTCAAAGCTGCCTTCCTGGGGGCGGTAGATTTCCGTACCGGTCAGGTCGGCCGGCAGCAGGTCGGGCGTAAACTGGATGCGGTGAAAGTCCCCTTCGATCCGATCCGCGAGCACCTTGATGGCGGTGGTCTTCGCGAGGCCAGGCGCCCCCTCCACGAGCAGGTGACCGTGGCACAGCAGCGCCATCACCAGGCGCCGCATGAGCCGCTCCTGTCCGATGATCAGTTCATTGGCGGCCTTGTCGAGCGCCTGGAAGGCGGCCCGCTCCGGGTTGTCGGAGCGCGTCTCAACGCTTTGGGGGTTCACTGATTCCATCTTGATCCCTGGCTTCTGGTTGGGCTGATTCTGGCTAATCGCTCGCTGGCTTCCGCGCTACCGTTTCGACGCGCGTGTCCGTGGGCGCCCTTCGGGCCCGCAGCCCGCTATGGTTTCGCAAATCGCGGAACGCCGAGCGTGTCATTGGTCACGGCTGACCGATTCTACCCGAAGCGCGTAGGCGGGACGTGAGCCGACCGCCAGCGACCGGCTGGATGCCCGTTCAGAATTCCTGGGGATCGAGGTCCACGGTCCAACGCACCTTTCGCGCCGATGGCAGCGCGCGCACGGCGGGCAGAAACCGGTCGAGGGCCTGCTGCAGTTCGGCACGTTCCGGGGTCTGGAGCAGAAGGTACCAGCGAAGCCTTCCGCCACGCCGTTCCATCATGGCCGGAAAAGGCCCGAAGACCGCACCTTCCCGGCCAGGCCAGGCAGCGCGGGCCTCCCGGAGAAACCGCTGAAGCGCGTCCCGGTCCGCCGCCTCCGCCCGGAGCGTCGCCTGGTGGCTGAACGGGGGCAGATCCGCCAGTTCCCGCTCAGCCAGGAGGGCTTCGGCATACCGTTCGTACCCTTCCCGCAACAGCAGTCGCAAGCCGTCGTGTTCGGGATGATGGGTCTGCAGCAGGACCGTTCCCGGGTGCTGTTCCCGCCCGGCTCTGCCGGCCACCTGGACCAGCAGCTGGGCCATGCGCTCCATGGCCCGGAAGTCGGCGCTGTACAGGGCCTGGTCCAGGTTGACGATGACCACGAGCGTCACCCGCGGGAAATGGTGCCCCTTGGCCAGCATCTGCGTGCCCACGAGGACGCAGGGGTCGCCGGTTCGTACGGCATCGACGACGGCTTCCAGCTCACCTTTCCGGCGAACCCGGTCCCGGTCCACCCGGTGCAGCGGGACGTCGGGAAACTGCTTGCCCAGGAACCGCTCCAGCTGCTCCGTTCCTTCTCCGGCTCCCTGGAGCGCGTCCGCGCCGCACGCGGGGCAGAAGCGAGGCGCCGGTTGCTGGTCGCCGCAATGGTGGCAATGCAGCCGGCGCCAGGCGCGGTGCCAGGTCAGATTGGCGTCGCAGTTCCGACAGTCCGCGTGCCAGCCACAATCGTGGCACAGGAGCACCGGCGCATAGCCACGCCGATTGAGGAAGACGAGCACCTGCTCTTCGCGGTCGAGGGTCTCACCGATGGCGGTCAGGGCGCCGGGACTGATGCCGCCGGGATTGGGCTGCTGCCGGAGGTCGATGACCCGGAACGCGGGGGTGGAGGCACCGGTGGCCCGCTGCCTGAGCCGGTAGTGCCGGAACCGGCCCAGGTGCGCGTTGTGCAGGCTTTCGAGCGTGGGCGTGGCGGTTCCCAGCACAATGGGAATACCGAGGGCGTGGGCGCGCTTGACCGCGACATCGGCCCCGGCGTAACGAAACCCGTCCTGCTGCTTGAAAGACGGATCGTGCGCCTCGTCCATGACGATGAGTCCGGGCCTGGCCAGGGGCAGGAACAGGGCCGAGCGGGTACCGATGAACAGGCGCGCCTCGCCACGCAGCGCCGCGGCCCAGGCCCGCGCGCGCTCACCGGCCGCGATGCCGGAGTGGGAAACGACCGGTTCGAGATCCAGGCGTTGTGAGAAGCGCCGCAACAGTTGCGGCGTCAGGCCGATCTCGGGAACGAGGATCAGCACCTGCCGACCCGAGGCCAGGACCTGCTCCGCCAGCTGCAGGTAGATTTCCGTCTTGCCGCTGCCGGTGATGCCGTCGAGCAGGTGGCAGCCGAAACTGTCGATGCTGCTGGCGATGCCTTCCACGGCAGCGGCCTGCTCGGGCTTTAGCGCCGGCCCCGCTGCGGGGTGGAAAGCACCAGCCCCGGCGGGCTCGCGTTGAATCACCCCTGCCTCCTCCGCGGTCCGGAGGACGGCAGCGCTGCAACCGGTCGCATCGCGCAGCGCGGCCGGCAACCGGGGACCCTCGGCGAGCGCCTCCAGTACCCGGAAGCGCGCCGGCGCCCGGCCCGGACCCTCGTCCAGCTGTGCCCGGCCCGCCTCGGTCAAACGCCATTGGATCGGCGGGTCGGGCAGGCGTCCGTCCGTGCGTCGCAAGGAGGGTGGCAGGGCGTTGGAGATGACCTCTCCGAGGGGATGCTTGTAGTACCGGGCACACCACTCGAGCAGGGACAGGAGCTCATCGGTCAGCGCCGGCGTCTCCTCGTCCAGTACGGCCTCGAGCGGCTGGAGCCTGGCCAGGGGCAGGTCGCTCGTGGCCGGCGCTTCCGTGACCACCCCGACGAGCTTGCGACCGCCGAAAGGCACCACCACGCGCTGGCCCGGCCGCGGCAATTCACCGTCGCCTTGCCCGGGCTTCGGGGGCAGGTAATCGAACACCCCCGGCAGCGGGACGGGCACGGCGACGCGCACCACCGTCGCGGTGTTCGCGGGTGTCATGCGGATGCTTCGCGGGGCGGGCGCCGAGGCGCCCTCAATTCACGGCTTCGCCCTGGTTCTCGCGCTTGAGCTGGGAGAACTGGGTCGCGAGGAGCTGGCCGTCGGCGCCCAGGCGGATCATGTCGGCGACGATGCGCGCCGATTCACGGAGCATGAGGTCCGGACGTTCGTCCTCCGACTCCTCGTCCTCGTCGGTCGCCTCGTCAAGATCGGCTTCCACGTCGTCCACGATGGCCAGGGGGTCGAGCTCTTCCACCAGCGGGCCCGTGCCGTTCTTGCGCGCCTCCCGCTTGGCTTTCTTGGCCTCCATTTCCTCGCGACGCGCCGTCTCGAGGAGAGAAACACTCAGGTTTTCACTCGAGGTATTGAATTCTTCGATGTCCTCGAGGAGCCAGCCGAACTCCTGGTCGTCCTTCACGCGACCACGGAACTGGAAGTCCGCGACGGTCACCAGCTCGTCGAGGTCATCCACGGGCTCGTAGGGAGCCGGGTCGATTTCGGTCCAGGGCAAGGCGTTGGGCAGCGCGCTTTCGCCGTAATCCTCCGGATCACCCGCGGACGGAAAGCGAATGTCGGGTACCACGCCCCGGTTCTGCGTCGATCCGCCGTTCACCCGGAAAAACTGCGCCTGGGTAATTTTCAGCTGGCCCATGCGCGGGGAATCGGACAGACCGTACTCGTCCAGGTCGAGCAGGGATTGCACCGTGCCCTTGCCGAAGGTCGGTTCACCGATGATGACCCCTCGCTGATAGTCCTGGATCGCCGCCGCGAAAATTTCCGAAGCGGACGCGCTGTAGCGGTTCACCAGCACGGCCAGGGGACCGTCCCAGGCCATGCCGGGATCCGTGTCTTCCTCGGTGCTCACACGGCCACTGCCGTTGCGCACCTGGACGACAGGACCCTCGTCGATGAACAGGCCGGTCAGCGTGGTCGCCTCGAGCAGCGAGCCGCCACCATTGTTGCGAAGATCCATGATCAGGCCCTCGACGCCCTCGGCCTTGAGCTCGTCGATGATGCGCGCCACGTCCCGCGTGCTCGAGCGGTAGTCCGGCAGGTTCCGGGCCCGACCATTGAAGTCCAGGTAGAACACGGGCAAATCGATCACGCCGACTTTCATCGTCCCGCCGCTGTCCTGCGGCACTTCGATGACCCGGCTGCTTGCCGCCTGCTCTTCGAGTTTGACCTCGTTGCGGACGATGTCGATGACCTTGCTCGGGCCCTCGATACCCACGTCTTCGGGGAGCACTTCCAGTCGAACCACCGTGTCCTTGGGACCGCGGATCAGGTCCACCACGTCGTCCACCCGCCAGCCGACCACGTCGACCATCTTGCCCTCTTTGCCCTGGCCGACGGAGACCACCCGGTCACCCGCCTTGAGCCGGCCATCCTGGTCTGCCGGCCCGCCGGGCACCACCCGCGCAATGCTCGTGTACTCGGATTCCCGGCCGAGCAAGGCGCCGATGCCCTCGAGGGACAGCTTCATGGAAATTTCGAAGTTGTCCGAGCCCCGGGGCGACAGGTACGCCGTGTGCGGCTCGATGGCCAGCGCGAAGGCGTTCATGAAGAAGTTGAAGATGTCGTCCGACTTCAGTTCGGTGACCCGCCGGTCCAGGTTTTCGTAGCGGGTGCGAAGCAGATCGATGATCTCGTCGTGCTCCTTGTTGGCGAGTTTCAGGCGGAGGTAGTCGTTTTTCACCCGCTTGCGCCAGTAATCGTCGAGGTCCGCCGCGGTCTCGAGCCAGTCCGCCTCGCTGCGATCGTACTGGTAAGACTCGTCCACGGTGAAATCGAAGGGCTCATCCAGCCGCGCCAGGGCGTAGCTGGCGCGCTCGTGCACGCGATCCAGGTACAGGTTGTAAATGTCGAACGCCGGCTGCAGCTCGTTGTGCTGCAGGGCATTGTCGAGCTCGGTGCGGTACGGTTCGAACTGCCGGATGTCGGAGGCGAGGAAGTAACTCCGGTTCGGGTCGAGCATCTCGATGTAGCTGTCGAGAATGCGGGAGGACAGCTCGTCGTCGAGGCGCGTGTCCTTGTAGTGCCAGTTGGTGAGGAGCTTGGTGGCGAGATTCGTGGTGAAGCGCTGCTCCATGGTGGGCTGAAGCAGGACACTGTCTTCGCTGGTAACCGTGGCGTAGGCCGTGACGGTCCAGGCAGGCGCCGCCAGCAGCAGCGGCAAAATGAGTTTAGCGATTCTCAACACGCGTTCTCCATGAATCCCCTGGCATTGCGGTCCGCCGGGTCGGCGGGTGTTCGTTTCAGACCCGGCAGAGGGCTCAAAGTTTCGTCCCGGACAGCGGCAAAAAATGCCCACCGGGTTAACCATTTAGCCAGTCCGATCCGCCGCTGGCAAGGGCCAAAGGTCGGGGCCGGTTTCGCGAGGGCGAGTCAGGCGGCACCCTGATCGACGAAACCCGCCTCCTCCGCCATGACGTCGGCGTGGTAGGACGAGCGCACCATGGGGCCGGAAGCGACGTGGGTGAAGCCCATGGCGTAGCCGACGTCAGCCAGCTCATCGAAGGCTTCCGGCGTCCAGTACTCCAGCACCGGATGGTGATGTGGCGTCGGCTGCAAGTATTGCCCAAGCGTGATCATGTCCACGTCATGGTCGCGCAGATCCCGGAGC
The DNA here is from genome assembly GCA_036351115.1 of Lysobacterales bacterium. GTDB lineage: Bacteria > Pseudomonadota > Gammaproteobacteria > Xanthomonadales > SZUA-36 > Marinihelvus. The sequence goes on from JAZBOL010000096.1 coordinate 175,386, forward strand.
GCCTCTTCGACCTGTTCCCGGGTTTCCCCCAGCCCGAGCATGATGCCGGACTTGGTGGGCACGCCGGGGATGCGGCGCTTGAATTCCTGCAGCAGGCGCAGGGACCAGTCGTAATCCGCGCCGGGTCGCACGTTTCGATACAGGGGCGCCACCGTCTCCAGGTTGTGGTTGAAGACGTCCGGCGGCGCCTGTTCGAGAATGTCCAGGGCCCGCTCGAGACGGCCCTTGCCGCGAAAGTCGGGCACCAGGATCTCCACCTTGATGCCCGGGCTGGCGTCCCGCACCCGCTCGATGCACTCCACGAAATGGCCTGCCCCGCCGTCCCGGAGGTCGTCACGGTCGACGGAAGTGATCACCACGTAACGCAGGCGCATCTGGGCGATGGTGCTCGCCAGGTTGGCCGGTTCCTTCGGATCCGGCGGCTTCGGACGGCCGTGCGCCACGTCACAGAAGGAGCAACGGCGGGTGCAGATGTCACCCAGGATCATGAAGGTGGCCGTGCCCTTGTTGAAGCACTCGTGGATGTTCGGGCAGGACGCCTCTTCGCACACCGTCACCAGGGACCGTTCGCGAAGGCGTTCCTTGAGGTCACCGACCGCGTTCCCGCTGGGCAACCGAACGCGAATCCAGGGCGGCTTGCGAAGGGCGGGCGCACCCTCGTCGAACCGCGCCGTGTTGCGCGCCATCTTGTCCTCGCCCAGCTGCTTGCGGCCCGTGGCCGGAGGCACGGCCGAAGCGCCGGGCTCCCGCAGGGTCAGGGGAATGCTCGGGGAAGCCTGGTCGGGTTTTGACCGGTTCGCCGTTTTCTGATCAGTGCTCATCGTGTCGTATTCCATTGTAGCCCAGCAGCTCGGCGAGCCGGCCCAGGAGGGCGGCCTGGGCCGTTTCGAGGCTCACGGGCGATTCCGCGCAATCCTTCAGCTGCGTCACCGCGAGCCCGGCGTAGCCGCAGGGATTGATGCGGCCATAGGGCTCGAGGTCCATGTCGATATTGAAGGCGAGGCCGTGAAAACTGCATCCCCGGCGCACCCGCAGGCCCAGGGCGGCAATCTTCGCATCGCCCACGTATACGCCCGGCGCTCCCTCACGGCGCTCCGCCGACACCCCGTAGCCCGCCAGCACGTCAATGATGGACTGCTCGATGAGCGTGACGAGCTCGCGAACACCCAGGCGGAGTCGTCGCAGGTCGAGCAGGGGGTACAGCACCAGCTGCCCGGGACCGTGATACGTCACCTGCCCCCCGCGATCGACCGGCACCACCGGGATGTCACCGGGCGCGAGCAGGTGCTCAGCCTTCCCCGCCTGGCCGAGCGTAAAGACCGGCGGATGCTGCACACACCAGACCTCGTCGGGGGTCTGCTCGTCCCGTTCGTCGGTGAACGCCTGCATGGCCTGCCACACCGGTTCATAGGGCTGCAGACCCAGGTCACGGTAGGCAAGTGGTGCGGAAGGCATGAGGTCGCTCGACCGGCTCGCGCCGGGCGTCAAAGCGCCATCAGGACCCGGTCGCAGTCGGTCAGGTCGTGGTAAATCCGGTCGAGCTGCTCCCGGGACGTGGCTTCCACGGTCACCGTGACCGAGATGAAATTGCCCTCGCCGCTCTCGTTGACCTTCACCGCCTCACCCGGCACCGGCGCGGCGTGCCGGAACACCAGCGTGGTGACCAGGGTCTCGAAATCGTCTTCGTTGCGTCCCATGGCCTTGATCGGAAAGGCGCAGGGAAATTCGAGCAGCGTCTCGTTAGTCATCGCCAAACAACCCCTCCCCCCAGAGCCGGAGGGCATCCCAGGTGCGGCCGAAGAACCCGGCCTCCACCACGTTGGCCTGCGCCTTGAGGCTCAGGTCCGCAACGATCTCCCCGTCCAGGGAAATGCTCACCCGGCCCAGCTCCTGTCCGGCACTGATGGGCGCCATGATCGTTTCCTGCAAGGCCAGTTCCGCATCCAGGTCGTTGTAGCGGCCGCGGGGGATGGTGACGAACAGGTCCTCGGCCACGCCCAGGTCGACGATCTCGGTTTCGCCCTTCCACACCGGGGCGTCGGTCAGTCGATCGCCGGCACGATAGAGCTGCACGGTTTCGAAGAACCGGAACCCGTAGCTCAGCAGGCTCTGGGACTCGCTGGCCCGGGACTGCTCGGAGGCGGAACCCATGACCACGCTGATCAGCCGCATGCCGTCATCCCTGGCGCTGGAGGCCAGGCAGTAGCCCGCGGCCTCCGTGTGGCCGGTCTTCAGGCCGTCCACGGCCGGGTCACGCCATAGCAGGTTGTTGCGGTTGTGCTGACGGATGCCGTTGAAGGTGAACTCCTTCTGCGAGTACCACGCGTAGTACTGGGGAAAATCGCGGATGATGGCCTGGCTCAGGAGCGCAACGTCCCGGGCGGTGCTGTAGTGGTTTTCGTCCGGCAACCCCGTCGCATTGACGAAGTTGCTGTTGACCATGCCCAGCTCCCGCGCGTAAAAATTCATGACCTCGGCAAACGCCGACTCGGAGCCGGCGAGGTATTCGGCCAGGGCCACGCTGGCGTCGTTGCCGGACTGGACGATCATGCCCAGGAGCATCTGCTCCAGCGTGACCTCCATGCCCGGCTCGATGAACATGCGCGAGCCGCCGGTGCGCCAGGCGGTCTCGCTGACCGGGACAATATCCTGCAAGGTGGCGTTGCCGCTCTCCAGCTCCTTGAACACCACGTAGCCGGTCATGAGCTTGGTCATGCTGGCGATGTCCGAGCGCCGGTCCGGGTCGCGTTCGGCGAGCACGCGGTTGGAGTTGAAGTCCATCAGGATGTAGCTGCGTGCGCCCAGTTGCGGTGCGGCGGGCGTCGGCATGGCCGCGGGCCGCGCCGGCGTCGGCTGCGGCACCTGAGCGAGCAGCATGCCCGGAAGGAGCAGGAACAGAATGAGGAGGGGGTTTTTCATAGGGGTTTCGGCCAGGCCAGGGGGCGCGGCGCATTATCTCCTTAACGGGTCACTCTATGTGGGCGCTCATAGCCCAGTTCAACGATGCGGTCCGCGGTTTTGTTGAGGTCGCCGGCACGTTTGAAGGGCCCGACGAGCACCTTGTGGAAGCCATCGGAGCGTTTCACATCCGCGTTCTTGATGCCAGCCTCCTGTAGCGAGTCCTCCAGCCGTTTCGCCGAGGATTTCTGGCTGAAAGCGCCGACCTGCAGGTAGGTGTCCTTCGCCAGCTTCGCGTTGGCATCCTGCCCGTCGAACGTGATGGCCCGCACCTCCACGCGTCCCGTGCCCTGCTCCACCATGCCCAGGCGCAGCGCCGCGCCATAGCTGAGGTCGATGATGCGCTCGGAGTGGAACGGCCCCCGGTCGTTGATCTTGACCACCACCTTTTTGCCGTTGTCCAGGTTGGTCACCTCCGCGTAGGTCGGCAGGGGCAGGGTCCGGTGGGCCGCCGTGGCCTTGTACAGATCGTAGGGCTCGCCGCTGGAGGTTTTGCGCCCGTGGAACTTGGCGCCGTACCAGGACGCGTTGCCCCGTTCCCGGTAGCCCACGGCGCTGTCCATGACCCGGTAGCTCTTGCCCCAGACCTCGTAGACCGGGCCGTTGCCGTAGGGCGAGCGCGGCTCGTAGCGCGGCACCGCGTCCTTAACCCGGGAGGGGGAAATGTCCCGGGCGGGCGGACCGTCCGGCCCGTCGTGGCGCTGCGGGCTGCCACCGCCGCAGGCCGCGAGCGTCAGCGCCGCACTGGCGGCGACGGCGAGCATCGGGCCGGTGCGACCAGGCCACGTGCGCCGGCTCACGGGGTCTCCATCCCGGCGCGCAGCGCCTCGCTCAGCTGGTACACCACCATGGCGTACATGGGGCTGCGGTTGTACCGGGTGATGACATAGAAATTGTTGAAGGTCATCCAGTGGAGATCGTCTTCCTTCCCTTCCAGCCGCACCAGCGCTGCGGGCCGGTCCGGCTCGAGGTCGGCGGAGGAACGGATGCCCTGCTCGTGAAAGGACAGGACCGTCTCCGTGGGCTTGTAGTTGCTTCGCTCGAACAGCGCCAGGTCCGCGTCCGGCTGCAGGGACACGTCCCGCACCACCGGTCCGCCAGCTTCCCAGCCGTGCACGGCAAGGTAATTGGCCACGCTGCCGACCACGTCGGGCGTGGACTGCCACAGGTCCCGCCGGCCGTCACCGTCGAAATCCACGGCGTAGGCGCGGTAGCTGCTGGGCATGAACTGCCCCATGCCCATGGCGCCGGCATAGGAGCCGGTCACGTCGGGCAGCGGCAGCTGCTCCTCGTCGCCCAGCTTGACATACTCCAGCAACTCCTTGCTGAAGAACGCCGTTCGGTCACGGGTACGATCCCTGGGGTAGTAGAAGCTCAGCGTGGTCAGGGCGTCGAGGACCCGGAAGGTGCCGGTGATACGGCCATAAAAGGTCTCCACCCCGATGATCGCCACAATGACCTGCGGATCGACCCCGTAGCGCTCGGAAACTTCCTCGATGAGCGCCTCGTTGGCCCGCCAGAATGCCAGCCCCTCCTCGAGGCGCTGGTCGGTCATGAAGATGGGACGGTAGTCGTACCATGGCTTGGCTTCCGCCGGACGGGCGATGAGGTCGGCCACCCGCTGCTGGAATTCGGCGCCGGCCAGCAGCTCGGCCACGGCATCTGCATCCAGGCCGTATTCCACCCGGGCCCGTTCGAGGAACGGCTCGAGGCCGGGGTGCGGATCCTGCGCCGATCCGGGGGCAGGCGCCAGGAGCGCCACGCAGGCCAGCAGCAGGGCCGGGGCCGGCAGGTGGCGGACAGCGCGGTCAGCGGAGGTCCGCGGAAAATCGGTGGAGGCAAAATCGGCAGAGCATGGGATGAACGGGGTAAACGCGGAAACGATCGCTTGGAACATGCGGCTCCTCATGAGTCTTGTTGCCGGGTTGGTGACCGGCTTCATTGCCCGCTTTGCGAGCCGGGCGCGTGCAGCAAGGCCTGTGCGAGGCGCTTCGGTGGTCGCTCCGATCATCGGATGAACCGGCGATTGCCCCAGACCGACATCATGATGCCGAAGCCGGCGAGCAGAGTCACGGCGGACGTACCCCCGTAGCTGATCAACGGCAAGGGCACCCCCACCACCGGCAGCACCCCCGACACCATGCCACCATTGACCATGACGTAGACGAAAAGTGTCATGGACAGGCTGCCGACCACGAGACGGGACCAGGTATCGCGCGCGACGCTGGCGATATACAGGCCCCGCCCCACCACGAACAGGTAGAGCGCGAACAGGATGAGCACCCCGACCAGGCCAAATTCCTCGGACGCCACGGCCAGGATAAAGTCCGTGTGGCGCTCGGGAATGAACTCCAGGCGTGATTGCGTGCCGTTCAGCCAGCCCTTGCCGCTGAAGCCCCCGGAACCGACGGCAATCTTCGACTGGATAATGTTCCAGCCGTCTCCCAGCGGGTCGGATTCGGGATTGAGGAAGGTTCTGACCCGGTCCCGCTGATATTCCTTCATGACCATCCAGAGTGCGGGCAAGGCGGCAACCCCGGCAACCGCCAGGCCGGCGATCACTCGCCAGCGCAGTCCGGCGAGGAACAGGGTGAAGCACCCGCTGATACCCACCAGCAGGGCCGTCCCGAGGTCCGGCTGACGCGCAATGAACAGGGCCGGCACGACCAGGATCGCAGCGCAAACCAGAAAATCCCGGGGGGCCGGCGGCAACTCGCGGGCATGCAGCCAGGCCGCCACCATCATGGGTACGGCCAGCTTCATGATCTCGGACGGCTGGAAGCGCAGGAAGCCGAAATCGAGCCAGCGGTCGGCGCCCTGCCCTTCCCCAAACACCCAGGTGGCCGCCACCAGCGCCAGGCCGGCGCCGTAGGCCCAGGGCGTCCAGCGCCGAAGAATGATGGGCGGCATAACGCTGATGGCCAGCAGCACGGCCAGGCCGACGCCCAGGCGGATGCCCTGGCGCACCACCATGCCCCAGTCCTCGCCCGAGGCGCTGTACAACACCACGAGACCGGCTCCCATGATCAGCAGCAGCGCCGCGAGCAGCGGCAGGTCGAGGCGTGGCGGATTCAGCCATCCGGGCACCAGGCGGTTCATCGGGGCCTGCTCATCGAACCGGCTTCATCGGGCTGCAATCATCGGATCGGGTCATGGCACCGGGCTCACCGGAGCTGGCCCAGGCGGGATTCCTGGCCGAGCCACGCATCCAGCGTCGCCCGGGCGATGGGTGCGGCCACGGTGGAGCCGGCGCCGCCGTGGTCCACGACGACGGCGATGCTGATGGTCGGCGCCTCATAGGGCGCATAGGCGATGAACAGGGCGTGGTTGCGCAATTCCTCGGCCAGTTCCTCCTGGTCATAGTCGCGGCTCTGGTCCTGGGTGAAGACCTGGGCCGTGCCGGTCTTTCCCGCGATGACATAGCCGGCTTCGAGCGCGACGTCCCGTGCCGTTCCCCGCGAGCCGTTGACGACACGCCACATGCCCCGGTGCACCACGTCCCAGTATTCCGGGCTGCTCAGGCCGATCTCCCGGCGCAGGGGCGCTTCCACGCGGCGCGCGGACGGGTCTTCCGGTCCCTTGATCGCGTAAGCCACGCGAGGCTCGAACACCCGGCCGCCATTGACCAGGGCCGCCTGGGCATTGGCCAACTGGAGGGGGGTGGTCACGTTGAAGCCCTGTCCGATGCCGGCGATGACCGTCTCCCCGGGATACCAGGGCTCGCTGTAGCGCCCGCGTTTCCAGTCGCGGGATGGCAGCAGGCCGGCACTTTCTCCGGGCAGGTCGATGCCGGTGGCGGCCCCGAAACCGAAGCGGGAAAGGGTGTCGTGCATGCGGTCGATGCCCAGGTCGTAGGCCAGCTGGTAGAAATAGCTGTTGACCGACTCTTCGAGGGCACGGGTGATGTCCACCATGCCGTGGCCGCCATCCTTCCAGTCCCGGTAGGGCCGATCGTAATTGGGGAGGTAGTAGCGACCATTGGAGAACACCTGCGTGTCCGGCGTCACCACGCCGGCTTCGAGCCCCGCGATACCGACAAAGGGCTTGAGCGTTGAACCGGGCTCGTAGCCGCCGTTGAGGGAACGGTTTACCAGGGGCCGGCGCGGCTGATCCAGGATTCCCTGGTATTCGGCCTGGCGAATGCCGTTCACGAACAGGTTCGGATCGAAGGAGGGCTTGCTGACCATGGCGATCACGGCGCCGTCCCGGGGGTCGATGGCCACCACCGAGCCGGCCCGGTCACCCAGCGCCTCCCAGGCGGCCCGCTGCACATCGACATCGATGGACAGGATGACGTCCGAGCCATCCAGCGGCTCCTCCCGCTCGAGGACCCGCAGCGTGCGGCCCCGGGCGTTGGTTTCGACCCGTTCGAGACCCCGTCGGCCGTGCAGTTCGTCCTCGTAGGCGCGTTCCACGCCCAGCTTGCCGATGTGGGTCGTGCCCCGATAGTTGTCCGTATCGACCCGGGCGAGATCCCGCTCGTCGACCCGGCCTACGTAACCGAGCACGTGCGTGAGCAGATCGCCGTAGGGGTAGTACCGGGACAGGTAGGGCACCACGGCGACACCCTCGAAGCGATGGCGGTTGACCGCGAAACGAGAGACCTCACCTTCGTCAAGGTCAAGGCGCAGGGGAACGCTGTGAAAGTCGCGGTAGCGGCGCCGGGTTTGTTCGAAGCGTTCCAGGTCCTCGTCGGTGAGCGTCACGACCTCCGCCAGTCGTGCCAGGGTGTCCTCGAGGTCGCCGGATTTCTCCGGGATGACTTCGAGGCGAAAGGCAGGGCGGTTGGTGGCCAGCACGCGGCCCCGGCGGTCGTAGATCATGCCCCGGTTGGGCGGCACCGGGCGCACCTGGACCCGGTTGGATTCGGACGCGGTCGAGAAGTCGTCGTGTTCCCACAGCTGGAGCCAGGCATAGCGCGAAGCCAGCAGCGCCACGAGCACGACGATACCGATGAAGCCGATCCAGGCGCGCCGGCGGAAGAGGCGCTGCTCCTCGAGGTCGTTCTTCAGCACGCGTTGGGCGCGGGATTGAAGGGGGGACCGCCGCATGTGACTCAGCGCCGCTCGACCTGGCGGCTCGCCAGGCGCGCCTGGTCCAGGGCGAGAAACAGCCAGGGCCACACGGCCATGCCGACGAGGGGCGCCAGCCAGTAGCGCCAGGTCGGCATGGGCTCGCCCAGCAGCAGCAAGGCCCACAACTGGATGATGCGGTCGTTCACCAGCAGGGCCAGCACGGCGAGGGCCTGTTGCCAGGGCGGGAAGAACCGCATGCGGGCACGAAAACGCCGCACGAGATAGACCAGCACGACGAGGCTGAGGGCGTGCATGCCCATGAGGGAAGCGGTCAGCAGATCGAGCAGCAGCCCCAGGAGAAACGCGCCGCCGAGGTGGATCGGATCGGGGACCTCCATGGCCCAGTAAATGATCACGAGCCCGATCCAGTAGGGCCGCAAGGGCTCGAGCAGGTCCGGCAGGGGGACCAGGGTCAGCACCCCGGCCGCGGCCAGCGCGATCCAGAAAACCATGGGGCGGTCAGGGCGGCTCACGAGGAGTCGTCCCCGGCGTCAGCGGAGGTTGCGGTGTCGGGCGCCTCTTCCTCGGTGTCAGACGATACCCCGGGCGGCCCGCCGGGTGCCTCCCCGGATGACTCGAGCACCAGCAGGACTTCCCGGCCGCGATCCAGCGTCGCCAGGGGCAACGCATCGACATTCATGAAGGGGGCGCCGGAAGGGCGCTCCACCGCGGTGACCTCGGCCACGGGAAACCCCGAGGGAAAGCGCTCGCCGAGGCCGGACGTGACCACCCGGTCGCCGACGCGCACGTCCGACTGCATGGGCAGGTTGGGCATGGACAGTCGCCCCGGCTCTCCGGTTCCCAGGGCCACGGTGCGCTGGCCCGTGCGCAGAATCTGCACCGGAATGGCATGCTCCGGATCGGAGATCAGCCGCACGCGCGCCTGGCCGCCGGTGGTGCTCTCCACCTGGCCCATGACCCCCTGCCCGTCGATGACGGCCTGGCCGATGAATACCCCGTCGTCTTCTCCGCGATCGATGAGCACCTGGTGGCTGTTCGGGTCGAGACTCACCTGGACGAGCTCCGCGAAGCGGAACTGGACGTCCCGGCCGGCCGTTGCCTCGAGGAGGGAACGCAGCCGCCGGTTTTCTTCTTCCAGCGCCTCGAGGCGCTGGAGGTCCCCGGCCTGGACCAGCAGGCGTTCGCGCTGGGCCTGGTTCTGCTCCCGGAGTTCCTCGAAGGACTGACCGTAGGTGCTGATGCTGCGGACGGCTTCCACGGGCGCCTCGGCCACCTGGTACACGGGGCTGACCAGGTGTTCGGCCGCCGCGCGGATGCGCGGGACATACTCCCCGCGCTGATCGAGCAGCATGAGCAGTCCCGCCAGGAAGCCGTAACCCATGAGCCGCGCCGTGCTTGGCGGCGCCTGGCCGGAGAGCGAATCGACGGGGGAGGACTCGATGGGCACGGGAAGGACTCGCGCCGGATCAATTCAGCGCGAAGAAGTCTCCGCGGTTCTGATCCATCATCTCCAGCGCCTTGCCGCCACCCCGGGCGACACAGGTCAGGGGATCATCGGCCACGAACACGGGCAGGCCGGTTTCTTCGCTGATGAGCTTGTCGAGGCCGCGCAGGAGGGCGCCGCCACCGGTCAGCACGATGCCCGTCTCCGCGACGTCCGCGCACAGCTCCGGGGGCGTCTGCTCGAGGGCGATCTTTACCGCGTCGAGGATGCTGGACAGGCTTTCGTTGAGCGCCTCCAGCACCTCGTTGCTGTTGATGGTGATGCGCCGGGGCACGCCCTCGGCCAGGTTGCGGCCGGACACGGAAAGTTCCTCCGGCTCCTTGTCGGGCCAGGCGCAGCCGATCTCGATCTTGATCTGCTCCGCCGTGGACTCGCCGATGAGGGTGCCGAAGTTGCGCCGCACGTAGTTGATGATGGCGTCATCGAACTGGTCGCCGCCGACGCGCACGGAGTTGGAGTAGACCAGTCCGTTGAGGGAGATCACGGCCACCTCGGAGGTGCCGCCGCCGATGTCCAGCACCATGGCGCCGCGCGCCTCGTGCACGGGGATACCCGCGCCGATGGCGGCGGCCATGGGTTCTTCCACCAGGAACACCTCGCGGGCGCCGGCGCCCTCGGCGGACTCCTTGATGGCCTTGCGTTCCACCTGCGTCGAGCTGCAGGGCACGCACACCAGCACCCGCGGGCTGGGGCGCAGGAAACGCGACTCGTGCACCTTCTTGATGAAGTGCTGCAGCATGGCCTCGGTCATGTTGAAGTCGGCGATCACGCCGTCTTTCAGCGGGCGAACGGTGCGGATGTTGCCCGGCGTGCGGCCGAGCATCTGCTTGGCCGCGCCACCCACGGCGGCGACGGACTGCGGGCCGCCCGGACCCCGGTCCATGCGCACCGCCACCACGGAGGGCTCGTTGAGCACGATGCCCTGGTCGCGAACGTACACCAGCGTATTGGCGGTGCCCAGATCGATGGAGAGGTCGTTGGAAAACAGACCCCGAAGACTTTTCAAAACCATGCCGGATCCATGTTGTTATCGGCGTTGGCGGCCGGGGCGTCATCGCCACGGCAATGCCTCTGCAGGGAGCCGTGTAGCGTAACAGCATGCCCCGGTAGCAGCAAGGCGCGCTGCACCCCGAAAGCGCATAACCATGCGGCTTACAGCCTTCATACCGGTCGGCTCGACCAATGGGCTACAATGCGCGAAAAGCCCGGCAAAAATCTTCTGAAATCACCAAGGAATCCGCCATGTCCGCCCTGATCTGCGGCTCCCTCGCGTATGACACCATCATGCTGTTTCCGGAGCGCTTCCGGGACCATATCCTGCCCGAAAAAATGCACATCCTGAACGTGTCGTTCCTGGTGCCGCACATGCGCCGGGAATTTGGCGGGGTGGCCGGCAACATTTCCTACAACCTGAAGCTGCTCGGCGGCGAGCCCCTCCCCATGGGCGCCGTCGGCGACGACTTCGGCCCGTATCAGCGACACCTGGACGACCTGGGCATCTCGACCCGCTACGTCCGTCGGCTCACCGGGGAATTCACGCCCCAGGCCTTCATCACGACGGACCAGGAAGACAACCAGATCACGGCCTTCCACCCCGGCGCCATGTCCCAGAGCCACCTGAACAAGGTGACCGACGCGGAAGGCGTGCACATCGGCATCATCGCGCCGGACGGCAAGGACGCCATGGTGCAGCACAGCCACGACTTCCCCGGGGCGGGCATTCCGCACATCTTCGACCCGGGCCAGGCCATGCCCATGTTCAACGGCGAGGAGCTGCGCGGCTTCATCGAGCGCGCGGACTGGATTGTCATGAACGATTACGAGTACCAGCTGGTGAAGGACCGCACGGGGCTGTCCGGCAAGGACATCGCCGAGCGGGTGCGCGCCTTCGTGGTGACCCTGGGCGGCCAGGGTTCCAACGTGTACGAGCGCGGCAGGAAAACCCACATCGAGGCCGCGGCGGTCAGCGAGATCAAGGACCCGACCGGCTGCGGGGACGCCTACCGCGCCGGTCTGATCCACGGCCTGCTCAACGACATGGACCTGGTCACCGCCTGCCGCATCGGCTCCATCATGGGCGCCATCAAGATCGAATACCTGGCGCCGCAGCACCATCGCCCGGAATTCCAGGAGATCGCGGACCGCTTCGAGGCCGCCTATGGCTACCGGTTCTGATGCCCTCCCCGCACGGGCCACGGCCCGTTCAGGGTTGACAAAAACGGGAGGGAAACGCAGAATTGCCGGCCCTCCGGACGCCCGTCCGGAAACCAGTCAAAGGTGATGTAGCTCAGCTGGTTAGAGCGCGGCACTCATAATGCTGAGGTCGGTGGTTCAAGTCCACCCATCACCACCAATTTCCAGGCCCCCTGCTCAGGGGGCTTTTTTTGTCCCCTGAGCAGGGGGCCTGGAAATTGGGGCGCCGGGTGGACGTACACCGGGCCACTTTTCTCGGCCGAATAACCCATCTCATCGGTCCGCGGTGGCGGTCATCGCTTTCGAAGTGCCGATTTCCCGCGCGTCCGGGTTCAAGTCCACCCATCACCCTCTGCGTCCCGCACTTGACCCCGGACATAAAACCGCGGCAACAAACGCGCTAAGCTGTACTTTTCGGTCAACTCAATTCGGAGACAGCATGAACAAGAACATCCATCCCGTAGAACGCGCGGTACGCGTCATTGGTGGCCTGGCGATCGTCAGCCTGGCCTTCGTCGGACCCCAGTCACCCTGGGCCTGGCTGGGCCTCGTTCCGGTCGCGACCGGACTGATCGGCTGGTGCCCACCCTATGCCCTGCTGGGCATCAGCACCTGCAAAAGGCCGGCCGGGGAGGCCTGAGCCTCCGGGCAACGAAAAGAACGGCACTCTTATGCCCATCTCCCTACAGTGCTATGGTTGAGCCTGCGTAAACGTTAACAGTCGGTTTTGTCGAGGAGCACGCCATGCAGGCAAAAAAAGGGATTTTTTCCATGCTGGTCACCACCCTGGCTTTGGCGGCCGTCAGCGAAGCAGTGGCCCAGAACGACACGGTGATCAACGGGGACTTCTTCGTGCCGGACCTGCCGCTGACGGTCCAGAACGAGGACCGGGTGTGTTTCGACGCGCTGCTGGGTCAACTCACCCGTTGCACGCCGCCCGATCCCGGGCCGCAGGGACCCGAGGGACCACCAGGGCCCCAGGGGCCGGAGGGCCCCGAAGGACCCGCCGGCATGGGTGTTCCCGAGGGTAATGCCCAGGGCGATATCCTGGAGTGGGATGGCAGCAACTGGGTGGCGGTCAGGCCACCGAACATTCCGACCATCCAGTCCAGCAGCAACATGCCACCGTACCTCGGGGTGCACTACATCATTGCCTTACAGGGCATTTTTCCGAGTCGCAGCAGCATCGCCAACCCGACGATCGCCGAGATCATGATGTTCGGGGGCAACTTCGCGCCACGATCCTGGGCGTTCTGCGACGGTCAGTTGTTGCCCATTGCGTCAAACAGCGCCCTGTTTTCCATTCTCGGCACGACCTATGGTGGTGATGGCAGAACCAGCTTCGCCCTGCCTGATTTGCGCGGTCGTGTCGCCTTACATCCCGGGAGGGGACCGGGATTGACGCCAAGAACACATGGCGAGCGCGGCGGCACGGAAACGCACACGCATCAACAGTTCTGAACGGGTTGATCACGGCGCGATAACTGACCTTTCGGTGAGCCCAGCAGCGTCAGGGCGCGGGCGCCGCTTCGCGTGGCTC
>JAZBOL010000097.1:0-93183 GCA_036351115.1 Lysobacterales bacterium
ACCAGCGCTTCGTAGACACCTATTTCAGCCAGTATGGCGGCTACTACTTCACCGGCGACGGCTGTCGTCGCGACGAGGATGGCTACTACTGGATCACGGGCCGCGTGGACGACGTGCTCAACATCTCCGGTCACCGCATGGGCACGGCCGAGGTGGAAAGCGCCCTGGTGGCCCACAAGGCCGTGGCCGAGGCTGCCGTCGTGGGCTACCCCCACGACATCAAGGGCCAGGGCATTTACGTGTACGTCACCCTCAACGCCGGCATCGAGCCCACGGATGAGCTGCGCACGGAGTTGCGCAACTGGGTGCGCCAGGACATCGGCCCGATCGCCTCACCGGACCTGATCCAGTGGGCCCCGGGCCTGCCCAAGACCCGCTCGGGCAAGATCATGCGCCGCATCCTGCGCAAGATTGCCGAAAACGACTACGGCAACCTGGGTGACACCTCGACCCTGGCCGAGCCGGAGGTTGTCGAGCAGCTGATCGAGAATCGGATGAACCGCTAAAGCTCGACCCGATACACCCGTGAGCCCGTCCGGGCAGGCCGGTCGATCAGGGCGTCAGCGTGGCGAAGGAAATGTCCACCTCGATGTTCACCAACTGGCCGGATAGCACGGCGATTGGGGTCGTGTCTTTCTGCGTTAGCGGTGTTCCCGGGCCCGCAGCAATGACGCACCCGTTCTCAACAGTCTGCAGAAATGTGCTGACAAACCTTATCGTGATATCGCGATCTGCTATCCATGAGGCCCGGAATATGCCATTGGTATCGACGGAGGCCGGCAATCTAAACGGATTCTCGTATAAGCCTTCCTGAATGCCTATAGCCGCAGACACAGAACCGGCTTCCAGGGGCGTAGACCCGGTCGGGCATGGCGGAGGAGGAGGAGTACAGTAAACGTCCCCGGGAGCACAAGAAGTATAACAACCACCTGCGTAACAAACTTGGCCCAACGGACACGTGACGCCGACGCAAGCTGCATCTATCGGAGCCGTGGAACTTACGATGGTCCCCAGAAGGTTTTCCAGATATTCACCGCCACCGTCCACCAGCGCATTGTTGAACTGGTAGACCTCGGGGTTCGAACCGTCCGCGGCGCTGACGGTGATCTTCCAGAATCCGGAAACGCCGATCGCCTCCTGCGCCTCCGACCCGAAGGGGGCAAGCGCCAGGACTGCGCCGAGCAAAGCGGCCAGGCCGCCAATTCGTCGTGTGTTCATACCGTATTTACCTCCATCGATGTTTCTCTATTCAATCGTCCGGCTCGAAGTCATCGAGCAGGATGGTTCTCAGGTCCTGCCGCACCGTCACGGCCTGTCGCAACGTCCTCGGCGCACCGTTCATGTCCTCCCCCACCAGCACCAGCGTGTGCGCGCCGGGGCTGAAGAAATCGGGGACTTGGGCCGTGATGCGCACGCGCCCGAACTCGTCGGCCGTGCCTTCGCCGATCAGTACGGGCGTGGATTCGATGAACAGCTGAACCAGGCTGAAGGGCATGAAGCCCAGCGCCTCGACGATCAGCTCCAGACCCGCCGTGGGCGGCTGGCCGATCGGCTCCGTCAGCACCGTGTCCGGATCCCGTTCCCCGGCGGCATCGGCGACCCCGATGCCCTCTTCGATCCGGATATCCACCGTCGTTCGCGGCTGCAGCAACGGACTCCCGTCAGAGACACCAATGCCCTCCACGAGCCGAATCGACACGATGTCGATCGGATTGCTCGCAACGGTCTCGTCCGTCACGCCAATGCCCTCGACAAGGCTGATGTCCACCGTGGTCCGGGCGTCAAGCGATTCACCGTCGCTGACGCCGACCGCTTCCTCCACGCGCAGAAACACGCTGTTCAGCGGCACCTCGTAGTAGTCGTACAGCCGGTCGATTTCTTCAGCGCTCAGTGCGCGGTTGTACACCCGCACCTCGTCGATAACGCCGTCGAAGTACTCGAGTAGGCCGGGGGTGTCCCGACCGATCTCGAGCGGCTGCGTATCGTCGAGGATCGGTGCGTTGATGGTGCCGCTGGCGACGGGCTGCCCGTCGTAGTACACGGTGGCCTCGTTGCCGAACACCACGAAGGTGGCCATGTGCCATTCATCGAAGGGTGGCGCCGGGCCACCCTCCACGAAATTCAGGAATTCATTCACCGCTCCGTTGACACCGCGCGGTGTCACGGCGAGCCGATACTGCAGGTCGTTCACGGACGTCTCCGACTTCATGAGCAGGGGCCCGAAGTCGGAGCCGGTGCTGCTCCAGGCATCGGCCCGGAACCAGGCGTTCAGCGTCAGGCCGGATTCCGGGGATGCGAGACTGGGCGAGCTGGGCACCGAGATGTAACTGCTGAAGCCGTCGAAGTGGTAGGCCCGGCCCGCATTGCCGAAGCGGTCGGCGGTGAGGGTGGCCCCGATCACCGTACCGTCATTGCCGTTGCCGCTGGCGTCCGCCGCATCCCCGGAGAAGGGGTAGTAGGCGACCAGGCCCTGGTCGAGATCGGGCTTGACCGGCGGCGGTACGGGACACTCGGTGAACAGGTTCTCCCCGGCCACATCCGAATCCGCCGTACCGACCTGGCCGGGCGTCCCGTCCGAGGACAGGCGCCAGACCGCCCAGACGACGTTGGATCCCGCGGTGGAAAAATCACAGGCCGCGGCGCCGTTGTTCAGCGCGGCCAGGCCACTGCCTGTGGGCGCGACCCGGTACGAACCGTAGCTCACACGCCCCCCACCGGTTCCCGGGAAAATCGCGCCCGTGGTGAGGACCGTGCAGAGCGCCACGCCGGCGGCGGCATCGACCTCACACCCGCGAATCCGGGTCACGTCGTTCCTGAACGACTCGGGTATCGCGTTCGCGAGGATCGACGAGGCATCGCGGGCATCGACACCGGACGCCCCGACGGGCAAGAGGAAGGTGAAGTTGTCTTCGGTGCAGGCGCCGTGCGCCTCGGCGCAGGTTCCATTGACGAAGCGGACGTCGTAGTTCCGGGTCTCAGCGCCAACGGTGACTTGGAGGTCGTCGAGCCCGACAAGCACGCCGTTCTCTTCCACGGGGAATGCCCCCCGGGCCGGACTCGACAGTGCCATGGCCAGGAGCGCACCGACCGGCACCAGTGCCGAGGTCATGTTTTGCAGCGCTGTACGCTGCCCGTATTGTGCGATAGCTCGTAACACGGCGATTCTGCTGACTTGGCGGCAACGGGGCCGATGGGCGCAACGGGGTTTACCGGCGCCAGGACAGGGTGCGTTATCAGGTCTAACGAGAAGGGCGCCAAACTCCGCCAAATCAAAAACCAGACAAGTCGGCGCTTGATCAATCAGTACGGAATTTCAGGGCTAACGGGCAAAGCGGTGGGACTGGCCGCCGGAAGACTTCCTGGCAGCCCCTACCCGGGCCGAGCTTGAGCGGGGTCAGCGTGGTTCGAAACCGTCCTCGAACAACACGTCGCCCGGCTCGATGACGTCATCCACCACCGTGAACTTCAGCGTCAGGCTGCCCAGCACCGTGCCGCTGCCGTCGGCGCCACTGTGCGCCCGCACCGTGAGCGTGTATTCACCGATCACGAAGGCCTGGCCGTCGAAGTTGCCGTTGCTGTCTCCGAACAGGGCGTAGGGCGCAACGTTCTCCGTTTGCTGGGTGGATTGCACGCCGCTCAGGGTGAAGGTCACGCTGGCCGTGCCACTCGGAACGGTGCTGGCTTCCGCGGACCAGCTGGACAGGTTCATCTCGCCGATACCGAACCGCGCGCCGTCCGTCAGCGTCCGGACCCGCTGGTCCGAGGCGGCGTTCACGAGGGAGACCGCGATGTTGCCGGTGCCGGGCGGAGGAGGGGGCGGCGGCGGTTCGGGGTCCGGGTCCGGATCGGGTTCGGGCGGGGGCGGGGGCGGATCACCGGCCACGAAGGGCGACTGCGGCAGGCTGGTGTTGGTTTCGTTGCCGCCGTAGGCGTCGCTGACCAGCACCATGCGGTCGATGAGATGAAAGGAGGAACGCGCGGCGAGGCGCAGATCGTAGACGCCGGGCTGGTCGAAGCGCGCGTAGATATTGTGCGCGTCGTTGTCGCTCGTGCGGGCGTTCCAGTTCCAGCTGTTGGCCCCGCTGGTGTATACCTTGAACCAGCCGTTGCCACCGCCACCGTTGGGCGTGCCGCCGGTACAGTCGTTCTCCGCCGGGTCGTAGCCCTTGGGGCACACGAGGCTGCCGTTGCCCTTTTCCCCGTAGAAGGCATCACCCTCGATGCGCACCCAGGTGTCGTTGTGTTCCGTGGTGTTGGTGCCCAGGCCGGTCTGGCTGCGCCAGCGGAAGCGATAGGTGCCGGGGTTGTTGATCTGCACCCGGTAGACCAGGACGCTCACGCCGGGATTGTTGAAAAACTGGCTGCCTTCCCAGGTCAGGAAATCGCCGCCGGTGGGGTTGCCGGCACTGTTGTCGAGATCCGGCGCCGTGGAGGACGATGCGTTTTTCCAGTCGTCGGGAAAGGTGCCGATGGACTCGGCTTCGATGACCACGAGGCCATCGGCCTCGACGAAGTAGCCATTGAGTACGGTCTGGGCGCTGGCCAGTGCAGGCACTGCCAGCAACACTCCAAACAACGCACGGCCCCAGCTCGAGCGTTTCATGGTCGCATCCTTGCTAAAACCAGGTCTCAGGGTAGCGCAAAACCCTGATGCAGGCCCATTTTTTACGCCGGGCCGAAGCTCCCGGGCCTCCCCCGGCGCCGGTGTGCGTGATCAGATCCCGCCGTGCTCGAGGGGACGTTCCCGGTGCATGAGCAGCCACTCGGCATGCTCTTCGAGCGCCGCGTCGCCCACGGCCTTGAGAACGCGGCGCTGCAGTTCGGGATCGTCGCTGTCGTCCAGCAGGCGGCGCGCGTTGCCGAAGACGTCCGCCATGAACCGGTACTGCTTGATCAGTTCCTTGTCCGCCTTCTTGTGGGAATAGGCATCGCGGATACCGGCCAGGAGCGGCAGTATCCCCATGAAAATGAGCAGCACCACGGCCTGCGTGTCGCTCAGGCGCGTCGCGAAGACGGCCAGGAGCCCGGCCATGGCGATGCCGGTCCACAGGGCGACCTGGCCGAACAGCTCCGTGCGGCGGTAGATCGCCGCCCGCGCCTTGCTCTTGGCGGCGTAGTAGCCCAGCTGGCCCTCGCCGGAGGCCCGGTCGCCGACCCACTGCTCGATGACCCACGGCACCCAGCGCGGGTCCGGGGCGCTGTTGCGATCGCGGCGGAGGCTGGCCGAACGCATGACGTGCCGAATCCAGGCCAGGTCCACGTCCTGCTTCTGCAGGAAGTTGTCGTAGGCGAACTCCGCCGAGCGGCTCACGACCCCGGCCAGGTTCCAGTACACCTGCACCCGCAAACCCTCGGCGAGGGCGCGGTAATCGAGGTACTTGCGGTGCCACTCGCGCCGCTCCCCCACGGCGTGGAGCACAAAGCCGACGACGAAGAGCGCCATGAACAGGACCGCCAGGGGCCACTGCTCGATGAATTCCGAGTAGATGATGAACACCACGCCCATGGCCACGGCCAGGGCGTAACCCAGGAACAGGCCCCGGGCGAACTTCTTCTGGTAGTGCACCGCCATCCAGTCCGCCATGGCGTAGAGCCGGTCCGTGAAGGCCGCGCCGGAGGGCGTCAGCAGGTCCGGCGCCTCGTCCAGCAGACCGCGGGCCTCCGCCGTGACCTCTTCCCGGCGGCGCTGCAGGTCTCGGCTGAATTCACCCAGGCGATCCAGCATGAGGTCGTACTCGAAGGGCATGTGCTGCCCGGACTGCCGGCCGAAGTAGCTTGTTACCCAGTAGCGCTCGCCGGGCGCCAGGGGCGGCTCCGGGGCGCCGCCGGCGCGGTCCCGCGAGCAGACGATGTGATAGGCCAGGTCGTTCTCGTTGTTCGCCAGCAGGTTCGGTGTCGCCTCACCCAGGTCGAAGCCCGGCATGAGCGCCGTGAGGTGGTAGGCCATGACGCTGCCCGTGCCACCGAGGGCGTCGCCGGGCTTGCCGTCCCACAGCGCCAGGAGCACCTGGCAGTGGTTCGACAGGAACACGCCAAGCTGCGCGTAGTGCATGGCGCGGGCATCCGGGTCCTGCGCCGGTGCATCGCCCTCGAGGCCTGGCAGGGTGATCACCTCGCAGCGGGCGAGCAGCGCTTCCAGCGCGGCGCCCCCGTCGTCGAAATCGGTTCGGTAGTCATCCAGGGCCAGGGGCAGCACGGCGGTGACCGGCAGCCCGAGTTCCAGGGCCTCCCGGGCCACAAGCTGATCCGCGCCCTCCGCCAGGCCGGACAGCACCTCGACCTGGAGGTCCGGATACTCGGCCACGAGGTGCTCGAGGAACCAGCGTACCTGTTCGCGCAGCCGGTCCGTTTCGCTTTCGACCAGGTCACGGTGGCCCGTGACCGCTACGGTCAGGCGCTGGCGTTCCTGGTTCGACAAGAAGCGCCCTGCTTCCTAGCCGCCGATGCCACGATTGCGAAGCCGGGGGTGCGCATACACCTGCTCCCCGGACCGGTTTTCCAGCAACAGGCGATAGTGGATGTCGAACTCGTGGCAATTATCGTTGCGGACGGTCATTTGCCGTCCACTGCCGTTGATGCTCACCGGCGGCCAGCCCCGAACCCGGTCCGGATCACCCGGGTCGCTGGAAAAGCCAAGGTCATCGTAGGCACCGGCCGGCAAGCGGGGATTACTCCAGTTGGCACCATCGACGCTGAGCTCCATGCGCACGAAGCGCCAGTCGTTGACCCCCTCGCCCTGGAGCTTGAACACCATGCGCGGCCGGTCACCGATCTCGTTACACAGGTCGCCGGGCCGGCTGCCGGGTTCGTTGCAGAACTTGTTGGTGAAATCCGGTGCACCGTTGACGATGCCCAGGCTGACATTCTGCGGGTTTCTCGGCGGCTCGTTGCAGCTCTGGGCGAGGGCCGGACCGGCCAGGGCGAAGCCCAGGAAAACGGTCAGGGCTGCGGTCAGTGTTGTGCGGATCAGGGTCGTGCGGATCAGGGGACGGTCATTCACGGAGCGATTTCTCCTGTTTCGGGGCGAAGCCAGCCGCGAGCGTTTGGATCGGGAGATCCGCATCCACCCACGCGGCGGCAGAATTCCAGGTAGTCGGGATGGCGGTAGCCCGCCTGTTCGAGATAGGCGATCTGGGTTTCGAGTTCAGACCGGGCGTCGATCATCAGGGCATGGCGGGCGCCGGCAAAGGCCTCGCCGCAGGGCCGAAAAGAACCCTCGAGCCTCGGAAGCCGCGCCAGGAGTTCGGGATTGAGCATCGCCGGATCGGTTCCGTCCATCATCCACTGGAGATAGCGATGATTGACCAGGCGGCGATAGTCGGGCTGAAAGTCGCGCTCGCCGCCCCGGAGCGCGACGAGCGCCTCACCATGGGTTCCCAGCAGCTCGGTGGCGAGATCGAGGTCACCCTCCGCGAGGGCCACGCGCGCGCGCTCCTCCAGCAAATACAGGAAGTCGTCACGGTCCACGGCCGTGGCCGCTTCTCCGGCCACGATCTGCTCGGCCAGTTGGCGGCTCTCTTCCAGGTAGCTGCGGGCCCGGACGAGGTCGCCCAGGTGGCGATAAGCCTGGGCCGCGTGGCCCATGTAGAAGTTCAGGTCGCGTTGATACCGCTCGCTGCTCGGGTCCCGGGCCAGCAGCGCGCGGAGAATGTTCAGCGTTTCGTCGTAGTGGGCCACGGCGCGATCCACCTCCCCCAGCACCAACAGCAGCCCGGCGAGGCCGCCGTGCCGATAGGCCACATCGAGCTGGAGGCTGCGGCTCCCGGGTTGCTGGGCCGCCAGCTGCTCGGCCACGGCGAGCGCCGCGACCCGGGCCTGGCGAGCCGGTTCGAGATCGCAGCTGTCCGCGTGGGCGTCCGCACCCCAGGCCAGCTCGTTGCCGTAATGCCCCAGCACGTCGGCGTCGCCGTCCCAGACCTCCAGGGCGCGGCCGGCCAGGGCGATGTTCCGGTCGATGTCCGCCAGCATGGCCGCGTCCACGGGCTCGTTCTGGTCGATCCGGAAATTCGTCAGGTTGCTGCTGGCGTAGGAGTACTCCAGCAGCCAGGTGGGATCGTCCGGTTTCTTTTCGTGCTGTTCTCGCGCGATCGAGAAGTAGTTTTGCCAGTGCTCCAGGGTCCGGTCGACCTCTCCGCGGTTGCGGTAGAACTCCCCCACGTAGAATTCCGACTGGCTCAGTTCGAAAACCACGTCATCGTTTTCCGGGTCCAGCGCGTACAGGTCGCGGAACACGCCGTGGGACCGCTCGTAGGCACGGCGGGAGTCTTCGTAATTGCCCTGGTAGAGATTGACCTCGCCGACCTGGCGGAGCGCCAGGCCCACCTTCAGGCGGGTTTCCGGCGCGAGGCGGGCCGGCTCGAGCTGTTCAAGGTAGCCCATGGCCGTGGTGCTGATGCGGCCGAGGGATTCGAGATCGAGTTCGTCCTGCAGGTCCTCGCCGAGATCGACGATGAAGGAGGCCATCTGTTCCGCCCGGGCGCGCTCCTGTTGCTCCGCCAGGCGTGACAGGTAGGTTTGTCCGAGCAGCACCAGCGCGGCCACCACCCCCAGCGCGGCGATCGCCTGTACGCGCCGGCGACGCACAAGGTCACGACGCCGGAGGGCATCGAGGGGCACACCGAGCAGGCCGGCGATGATTTTCTGCAGCGCCAGGCGCTTGCCGTCTGCGAACTCCCGCGGATCCGCCGCGAGCGGTTCCGCGCCGCCGTCGGCGACCCCGTCGAAGAGCGCGGGGGGAAAGCAGCCGCCCTCACCCACCGGGGCGCCCGGGTTTCCGGCGACCACCATGCAGTGGATGTTGTCCGGCCGGCCCAGGGCCCGAAACTCGAGGATTTCCTGGTTGACCCAGCGGGATTCGGCCGCGGCCGGCGAGCAGATGACGATCAGGTGCTCGGACTCGTCCAGCGCGTGGCCCAGTTTTTTCGAGAGATCACTCGCCGAGGACAGGTCGTCCCGGTCGCGAAACACGGGGGCGAGACGATCAGGCAGCTCGGCGCCGGTAACGGACTGGAGCCGCGCGGGCACACGGTAGCGCTCGAGGGCACGGTGCAGCCAGGTGGCCCATTCCGTGTCCTCGTGGCTGTAACTGAGGTAGGCGCGGTAGCGAAAGTCGCTCAAATCAGAAGGTCACCCGGCGGCCACCGTTGCGGATTCGGGGATCGAGGATCGTGCAATCCTTGTCACCCCGGCACGCCTCGACCAGGTAGAAGTAGTCGGCCTCGAAACTGTTCTGATTCACGATCAGGAATTCGTCGACCTTGCCAAGACCGACTTCGCCCGACCCATTGGGACTGGCAGCGGCTGCGCCGGCGATGACCAGGAATTCTGCCTGCCCGTCGCTCGACAGCCGGCAATCCTGTTCCACACTGGCCGGCTTGTCTTTTCCGTCGCAAATCCACAAACGCGTCAGATCATAGTTTCCGGAACCCTTGAGCTCCAGGCGCGCCACGGAAATGTTTTCGAGGCCGGTCACGATGCACCCGGCCGATCCCGGCCCCGAACCGCAACCCCGTGGCGGCTTCTTGTCCACCAGCTCGAGCTGTCCGTTCTTGACCTGCAACTGAATGACCGGCTGTGAGATCTGGGAGTTGACCAGTGGATTGCCGGGGGGTTTGGGATTGACCTGGCACCCCAGAAGACCCAGCGTGGCGACCAGGGCGGCCATCGTGGTGTAGTGCTTCATGCTCTCCTCCTCACGCCGGTGATCAGGTACCGGCTATCGATGCGTGGGCCCGCGACCGGCGGGCACGAATTCAGCGAACTCCACAGACACTATAGTTGCTGCAAATCCACCTGTAGCTGGGATCCGCGAATTTCTGGCTTTCCAGCTGCCGCGCCAGGGACTCGGCAGATTCCTTTTCGTCCAGCATCAGGGCCATGCGTAGTGCGGACAGCTGCCCGAGACAGGACCGGGGCCTGTCGCCGGCCTCCGCCATGTTTTCCCAGTGTTGCGGCGGGGGCGCTGCGTCGGGCGTACCGAGGTGCCACGCGAGGAATGCGGATTTGACCACAAGGGGGTTGGCGGCCGAGGCCGACCCGGAAGCTTGCCGGTAGGAGGACGCCGCGGAGCCATGGGCCCGCCGAAGCTCGGCCGCGGCCTCGTCGTGTTGCCCGGTCAGCACGAGCAGTTCCACCCGGGACAGGCGGCTCATGGTCAGATCTCGCAGAAACCGGGGTGCGACGACCTCCTGTTCGTCCAGCATCGTCTCCCAACGTTCGAGCTCGGGCTGGAATGCTTCCGCGGCGACCTCGGCCTGTCCTGCAAAACCCTGTTCCCGCAACAACCTGGCTTTTCGGTCGAGGATAAGGTTCTGGATCTCCAGGTCCTCCGGATAGGTCGAACGAAGCGACTGGAGCAGGTCCAGGGACTGGCTGAGATCCCGGGCCGACCGGGCGGCATCGCCCAGCGATGAATGAATGGCGGCCCGTTTTCCGAGCGCAGCGGCCAGGTTCCAGTGATGGTCCAGGTTGTCCCGCTGATCGTTGAAGAGGGCCAGCTCGTGGCTCACGCTTTCTTCCGTGGTTGCGAGGGCGCCATCGATGTCGCACACCCCCATCTGCGCGGACGCCAGGTTGGCCAGCGACTGGCCGAGCTCGCCCTCGTAGATCGGATTGCCCGGGTCGAGGACCAGGGCGATCTGGTTGTATTCCAGGGCCGACTGCATGATCTGCAGGACGCGCTCGGGACGGTTTCCCCGATCGATCTCGAGATAGCCCAGATTCGTCAGGGCGTAGGCCATCTCGAGCACCCATTGCGGGTTGTCCGGCTCGGACTGCACCAGCCGGCGCGTAATTTCCGCGTAGGCCATGAAAGCGCGCTCGGCCTCGTCCAGCTCGGCGCGGTCGTAGTGCACCCGACCGATCCAGAACTCGGACTGGCCCAGCTGGAAAAAGGCTTCCTGGTCGTCGGGGTCCGACTGCAAGGTCAACGCACTGAGCAGCCAGGCACGACGGAACTGAGCCATCGCCGTCCCGAGGTCTCCGCTTTCCCAGGCGGGAATGCCCTGCTCTTCCATCAGGCGCGAGGCCTCGAGCGCCGCATCCTGCACCTGCTCCACCGTTTGCCTCGCCCGCCGTCGTTCTTCGGCGTCGTAACTCACCAGGCGCGGCAAACCCTCCGGATCCTCCTTCACGTCGAGGACGGTCCGGAGTTCATTCAGTTTCATGGCGACCAGGGTCTCGCCCGAGTCCCGCCGTTGCGACGACTCGCTCCAGAAAAACAGGCTGAACAGGCCCACGGCGGCCAGGGCCAGGGCTGCGGCCCCCAGGAGCACGCGGCGACGCACGATGCGCTGATGTTCCCGGCGACGCAGCACGTCGAGCGGGACGCCGAGGAGACCCGCAATGAGCTTTTGCAGGCCGAGGCGCCGACCGTCGGCGCCGGGGCGCAGGTCGCTCGCCAGGGGTTCGTGTTCGCGGCCCTCGGGGTCCTGGTACAGAGCCCTGGGGAAACAAGCGGTGGGCCCGTCGCGAAGCTCCGGATCACCGTCGATGACGACCGCCAGCACCTTGTGCCAGCGCCCCAGCTCCGCAAACAGGCGAATCTCCTCGTCGATCCAGCGTGACCGGACGGCCGCCGGGGAACACAACACGATGAGGAACTCGGAGGCCTCGAGCGCCTGGCGCAGTTCGTGGTCCAGGCTGTGGGCGGCGCCGAGGTCCTGGCGATCCATGAAAACGGGCCGTAGGCGGCTGTCGATGCGGCCATGCTCGCCATCGGTCCCGACCAGGCGTCGGGGCACCCGGTAGGCTTCCAGGCCCCGATGAATCCACTCCGCGATTGCCCGGTCCTCATGGCTGTAGCTGATGAATGCCTTGTAACGGTATTCAGTCATGGTTTCGGCCCGGGCAACCCTCGCTCCCTCGCTTGGAATCTCGTGCTTCCGCAACCATCATACTGAATCCCCGTTGCCGACGAACCGAGCCCAATGACCGACTCATCTGCCGTTCCAGCGCCTGCGCCCTGTACCATCTGGCGATCAAGGACGCGCGAGTACACCTATATCTACCTGCGGGAAGACGTCGAGTTGGCGGATCTGCCGGCGCCGTTGCAGGTCGTGTTCGCCGAGGCGGAACTCGCCATGGAGCTGGACCTGGCTCGCCGCGATGCCCTGGCGAATGCGGACATCGCCACGGTCCGCGAGCAGTTGAACGATGCGGGCTATTACCTGCAGCTCCCCCCGGAAGACGACCCGAGCGGCTGGCTCGACCTGCCCCCGAAGCACCCCTGAACCCCGAACGGCTCGCCGGGTCCGGCTTCAGACCACCCGGTTGACCGGCACGCCACGCTCGAAGGAGCGGATCACGGCAGTGACCTGGTCGATGGCTTCCTGGCGGGCGCGAACGCTGCCCCAGGCGTTGTGGGGCGTGAGCAGGAGGTTGGGAATATCGTCCGCGAGCAGCGGGTGGTCGGCCGGCGGCGGCTCTTCCGTGAAAACGTCCACCGCGGCGCCGGCGATCTCGCCCGCGCGCAGGGCGTCGGCGAGGTCCCGGGCGTTGACGATGCCGCCGCGGGCCGTGTTGATCAGCATGGCCCGGGGTTTCATGGCCCGCAGGGCCTCCCGGTCGAACATGTTTTCCGTTTCCGGCGTCAGGGGGCAGTGCAGGCTGATGATGTCTGCGCTCTGCAGCAGGTGGCGGAAGGACAGGCGCTCGGGCCGCGCCGGCCGGCCGCGCCGTTCGCCGATGAGCAGATTCATCCCCAGGGCGCGGGCCAGCTCGCCGACGGCCCGACCCAGGGTCCCGTAACCGATGATGCCGAGGCTCAGGTCACCGACCTGCCGGATGGCCCGGTCGTGGAGGCTGAACAGGCCGCGTTCGCGCCATTCCCCGTTGCGCACGCGCTGCTCGTAAAAAGGCTGGCCGGTCACGAGGTTCAGGATCGAGGCCAGCACGTGCTGCGCCACGGACTGGGAACAGTAGTCGCGGATGTTGCACACGGTGATGCCGCGGGCCTTCGCCGCGTCGAGATCGACCACGTTGACGCCGGTGGCGCAGACCACCACCAGCTTGAGCGCCTCGGCATCCGCCAGGACGCCGGCGTCCAGCCTGACCTTGTTGGTCACCACGACATCGCAGCCCGCCAGGCGCTCGGTCAGCTGGTCGGGCAAGGTCTGGGGATAGAAATTCCAGCCCGGAAGGGAGCGGTCGAGGGCGCCCAGTTCGAGATCGCCGTTGTCAACGGTCTCGACGTCGAGGAAAGCGCCCTGGCGCAGCATCAGTGGAACCGGCCCGGCGGTGCGAGCGGAGCGTCTGGGCGAAAGCGGGCTCGGGCGGGTGTCAGGGCTGCGTCGTGGTGGCGACGCTGACGCTGCCGATGTTCACGGCCTTGGCGGCGTTGAGCACGGTCACCAGCGCATCGGTCTCCGCGTCCGGGTGGGACGCGACGATCAGCGCCGAGTCGGGCTTCTCGGCGCGCTGACGCTCGAGGTTGGCCTGCACGGCCTTGGGTTCGATGATGCGGCCCTGCAGGGAAATGTTGCTGCTGCCGTCGATCTTGACCACGATCGGGCCGGATTTCTGCTTGGTTTCCTTGGGCGGCGCATTGGACGGACGCGACACCTCGAGACCCTTCTCCTTCACGAAGGAGGTGGTCACGATGAAGAAGATCAGCATGATGAACACGATGTCCAGCATGGGGGTGATGTTGATCTCGGCTTCTTCTTCGGTGCGGTTTCGTCTGCGCATCGTGCTGTTCTCGGTATAGACGTTCGGGATGGCCGCCGCCCGGCGGTAACGACCCGGGCAGCAAAGCTTACTGGAAGAAGGCCAGGGTCGCCAGTTGCGCCGCTCCCTGTCCCCCTTACTCCACGGTGACCGACTTGGCCAGGTTGCGGGGCTGATCCACGTCCGTGCCGCGCGCCACCGCCACGTGGTAGGCCAGCAGTTGCAGCGGAATGGTCAGCACCACCGGCGCGAGAAAGCGCCCGCCCGTGTCCACGTGCAGGATGCGCCCGTGACGCTTCGCGAAGTTGCGGCCCGCCTCGCGGTCGGCGATCACGTACAGCTCTCCGCCGCGAGCCTGCACCTCCTCGATGTTGCTGATCAGCTTGGCGAGCAGCTCGTCGTTGGGCGCCACGGCGACCACGGGCATGTCCTCGTCCACGAGGGCGAGTGGGCCATGCTTGAGCTCCCCGGCCGGATAGGCCTCGGCATGGATGTAGGAGATCTCCTTGAGCTTGAGCGCCCCTTCCATGGCGATGGGATAGTGGCTGCCGCGTCCGAGGAACAGGGCGTGGTCCTTGTCGACGAACAGCTCGGCCAGGCGGGCGAACTCCTCGTCCAGGTCCAGGGCCTGGTTCAGCAGGTCCGGCAGCTGGTGGAGCAGGCGCACGGCCTCGGCGTAGGCCGCTTCGTCCTGGCCGTGCAGCCGCCCCAGCTCGAGCACCAGCAGCTGCAGGGCCACGAGCTGGGTGGTGAACGCCTTGGTGCTGGCCACGCCGATTTCCGGGCCCGCGCGGGTCATGAGCACGAGGTCGGCCTCACGCACGACGGAGCTTTCCGGCACGTTGCAGACCGCCAGGGTCGAGAGGTAGCCCGCGGACTTCGCGTGCCGCAGCGCGGCCAGCGTATCGGCGGTCTCGCCGGACTGGGAAATGGTGACGAACAGCGTGTTCGGCGGCACCACGGGGTTGCGGTAGCGGTACTCGCTGGCGACCTCCACGGTGCAGGGAATGCCCGCGAGCCACTCGAGCTGGTAGCGCGCCACCAGCCCGGCATGGAATGACGTGCCGCAGGCCACGATGTGCACCTGCCGCACCTGCGCGAGGAGTTCGTCGGCCCCGACGCCGAAGACGTTCGGCAGCACCCGCTGCGGCCCGATGCGGCCCTCCAGGGTCTCCGCGACGGCCCGGGGCTGCTCGTAAATCTCCTTGAGCATGAAATGTTTGAAGCCGCCCCGGCCGATCTCATCCGGGTTCATGTCCGCGACCTTGACCGGACGCTCCACGGCCTGGCCGTTGACGTCCACCACCTCGACCGTGTCCTGGTCGAGGCGCACCACGTCGCCCTCTTCCAGGTAGTGGAAGCGCTGGGTGGTGCCCAGGAGGGGATAAATGTCGGATGCCAGGAAGTTCTCGCCGTCGCCGAGGCCGACGACCATGGGGCTGCCGCTGCGCGCGCCGACCACCACGCCGGGCTCCGAGGCCGTGATCACGGCAATGGCGTAAGCGCCCTGCAGGCGCTTGACGGCCCGCTGCACGGCCTCGAAGAGATCGTGGCCCTCGTCGAGCAGGCTGGCGACCAGGTGCACCATCACTTCCGTGTCCGTTTCCGACGTGAAGACCGCGCCGCCCGCCTGCAGCTCGGCGCGCAGTTCTTCATGGTTCTCGATGATGCCGTTGTGCACCAGGGCGACCCGCTGTCCGTCGATGCCCGCGCGGCCGCCGGCAGCGCCGCTGAGCTGGCCACTCGTCATCGGGTGTGCGTTGCGATCGCTGGGGACGCCGTGCGTGGCCCAGCGGGTGTGGGCGATACCGCAGGTGCCTTCCACCGGGTGCTTCGCCAGCAGGGCCTCGAGCGCCTGGACCTTGCCCTGGATGCGCTGGCGCGCCACGACCCCGTCCATCTGCACGGCGATACCGGCCGAGTCGTACCCCCGGTACTCGAGCGTCTTCAGTCCGGCGATCAGCCGTTCGCTGACCGGCCGCCGGGAGGCGGCTGCGACGATTCCACACATGGCTCAGTCCTTTTCCTCAGTCTTCTTTCGCTGACTTCTTCACGGGCCGCTTCCAGCCCTTGACCGTCGCCTGGCGGGCGCGGCTGATCGTGAGCTTTCCGGCAGGAGCATCTCGGCTGATGGTCGAGCCGGCGCCGATCGTGGCGCCCTCGCCCACGGTCACGGGCGCCACGAGCTGAGAGTCAGACCCGATGAAAGCGCCGTCTTCGATGACCGTACGGTGCTTGTTCACCCCGTCGTAGTTGCAGGTGATGGTGCCGGCCCCGATGTTGACCCGCTCGCCGATGACGCTGTCCCCGAGATAGCTCAGGTGGCTCGCCTTGCTGTTTTCGCCCAGCACGGCATTCTTGGTTTCCACGAAATTTCCGATCCGCGTCCCGGCGGACAGTTTCGTGCCCGGCCGCACCCGGGCAAAGGGTCCGATGTCACAGGGACCCAGGGTAAGGACGCCTTCCAGCACGCTGTGGGCATGTACACGGGTTCCCGCCGCGAGTTCGCTGTCGCGGATGACGCAGCCGGGGCCGATGGTCACGCCTTCGCCCAGGCGGACGTCGCCCTCGAGCACCACGTTGATGTCCAGGGTCACGTCGCGCTCCGCCTCGACCCGGCCCCGCACATCGAGACGCTGCGGGTCACGGACCGTGACGCCGGCCCACATGAGACGCTCGGCTTCGAGCCGGCGAAGCCGGGCCTCGAGCGCGGCGAGCTGCACCCGGTCGTTGGCGCCCTCGAGCCGGGTGGCGTCTTCCGCGGTCACGCTGCCGATGGGCACACCGTCCTCGTGGGCCAGGGCGACGATGTCCGTCAGGTAGTACTCGCCCTGGCTGTTGTCCGTTCCCAGGCGCTCGAGCCAGCCACGCAGCGACGCCGCGCCGGCCAGCACGATGCCGGTGTTGACCTCGCCGATGGCCCGGGTGGCTTCGTCCGCATCCCGCTCCTCGACGATCTTCGCCACGCCGCCGGCCAGGTCCCGCACGATCCGGCCGTAACCCGCCGGAGTCGCGGGCTTCATGGTCAACAGGGACAGCGCACTGCCGTGGGCTTCGCGGAGCGCCGCCAGGGTCGCCCCGTCGAGCAGGGGAATGTCGCCATAGAGCACGAGCACGTCCGCGTCGTCGGGAATCTCCGGCATCGCCTGCATCACCGCATGCCCGGTACCCAGGCGCTCGGCCTGAGGCACCCAGCGCGGGGAAAGCAGGCCGTCCGGCGTCCCGTCGGCGATCGCCTCCCGGACTTCCGGCCGCTCCGGGTTGAACACGACGTGCACCGCTTCCGGTGACAGCTCCCGGGCCCGGTCCAGCACGTGGGCCAGCATGGGCTGTCCGCCTACCGGGTGCAGCACCTTGGGCAGGGCGGATTGCATGCGGGTACCTTCACCCGCGGCGAGTATGATGATGTGCAATGAATTCATGGGGACGCTCCGTGGCGAAAGTATAGCCGCTGGCACCACGCCGCATCACGCCACTCAGCCCCGGAAATCGGGCAATCTTGAGGAACCGAAACGCACAAATCCTGACTGGACACCGCGGCCACCCGACGCACACGCTCGTGCTCCGGGCGATGGTGTGGTTTGTTCTGCTCGCCGGTGTCGCGTCGCCCGCCCCGGGTGCGGTGGATCGTCGCCTGGCCAACGACGGGCAGGTCGTTCTCGAAGACGTCCCGGCCCTGGACCCGCAGCTGGCGGAACGGCTTGGCCGCTACCAGCAGCTGCGCGCGGCGCAGATGCTCGACTGGACAGCGGACGGAAAGTCGCTCTACGTGCGTGCCCGCTACCGGGGCGTGGCACAGATCCAGCGCATTTCGCGCCGCGACGCCGAGCCGGAGCCGCTGACCCGGGGCCTCGAGCCCGTCCGGGAGGTGGTCCGGCAGCCGGGTGGCGAGCTGCTGGCCTTCACCCGCAACACCGGCGGGAGCGCGGACGACCAGCTGTTTCTGCTCGACCCTGCCACCGGCACGGAACGCGCCCTGACCCGGGCGCCGGACTCGCTGAACAATCGCATGGCCTGGAGCCGGGACGGTGCGCGCCTGGCCTTCCGGTCGAACCGGCGTAACGGGGCGAGCAACGATCTCTGGATCCTGCCGATCGACCAGCCGGAAACAGCGCGCCTGGTGCTCGAGGTCGAGCCGGGATCGCTCTGGAAGCCCGTCGCCTTCTCGCCCGATGACCGGCTGCTCCTGGTGCAGCAGTACCGCGGGATCACGGACTCCCGCATCCATGTCCTCGACCTGGAGACCGGCGCACTCCGGCAGCTCGTGGGGCTTCCGGACGCGGAGAGCAGCAACGTCGCGGTGGGATTCGACGGCGCGGGTGAGGGGGTGTTCTTCGTGAGCAACCTCCGGGGCGGGGCCGCGGAGATCGGCTGGGCGCCCCTTGACCCGGCGCGAGCGATCCGCTGGGTGGACACGGACATTCCCTGGGACATCACCAGTTTCGAACTTTCCGCGGACGGTTCCCGCGGCGCCTTTGTCACGAACGAACACGGCGTGAGCCGCCTGTACCTGTTCAACCCGAGCCGCTTCAGCACCCGGCCGGTCAGTGACCTCCCGCTCGGGGTGATCAGCGGGCTGCGCTTCAGCGCGGACGGCCACCGGCTGGGATTCTCCCTCAGCACGCCCACGAGTCCCGGGGACGTCTATGTCCTCAGGACTTCCGGTTTCGGCAGCTTCGCTTCCTGGCCACGCCCCTGGACCCGCGGTTCCGTGACCGGCATCGACCGCCGGGAGCTCGTCACCCCCGCGCTGTTCTCCTTTCCCGCCGCGGGCATTCGTCCCGATACCACGCTGAACGTGCCCGGCTTCGCCTATCGCCCGCGCGGCAAGGGACCCCACCCCGTGGTCATCTATATTCACGGCGGACCGGAGAGCCAGTACCGGCCGGCCTTCAACAGCACGGTCCAGATCTGGGCCGCGGAACTCGGCGTGGCGGTGCTGGCGCCCAACGTGCGGGGTTCCCTGGGCTACGGCCGGGGCTACCTGGGGCTCGATGACGGCAAGCGCCGCGAGGACGCGGTGGCGGACATCGGCGCCCTCCTCGACTGGATCGCCACCCGGCCCGAACTGGACGAGACCCGCGTGGCGGTCTACGGCGCGAGCTACGGCGGCTACATGGTGCTGGCGAGCGCCGTGCACTACAGCGACCGGCTGGTGGCCGGGGTAAACCGCGCCGGCATCAGCAACTTCGTGACCTACCTGGAAAACACCGGCGACTTCCGGCGCGATCTGCGGCGCTTCGAATACGGTGACGAGCGCGATCCGGACATGCGCGCCTTCCTCGAATCGATCAGTCCCCTGAACCATGTCGACCGCATCGACATCCCGCTGTTCATCGCCCAGGGGCAAAACGACCCGGTGGTCCCGGCCAGCGAATCGGCGCAGATGGTGGAGGCCCTGCGCGCCCGGGGGCAGACCGTCTGGACCATGAATGCGCTGAACGAGGGCCACGGCTACGACAAGCAACCCAACCGGGACCTCTACCAGCAGGTCACCTTCCGCTTCTTCGAGGAGTTCCTCCTGGGCCGTTGAGCGCGTGCGCCGGCCCCTGCTACCCGCCCGACGCCCCCGCGTCGCGGGAAGCCCCACCCGCCCGGGAAGCTTCGTGCTCCCGCATGCGGGCCAGGTCCGCCGCGTCGTCCACGTCGAGGGCGGCGCTCGGCAGCTCCACGAGCCTGATCCGGGCGCGCTCCTCCACCAGCAACTGGCGCGCCCCGAGATCGCCGCGCAACCGGCGCAGCCGCGGGAAAAACCGGGAGGGAAAGATGACCGGGGGGCCGAATCGCTCTCCCCAGCGTGCTGCGGCGATGCGCGCCGGTTCCTCGCGCCAGGCGCCCACCAGGCGACCCAGGTCCTCGGCGCCGATGCCGTACTGGTCGCAGAGCATGATGAGCGTGGCCCGGGTCCCCACCTCGAACTGGTCCGCGGCCAGGGCGATGGAGCCCCCCACGCCCTCGCGCCAGCGCGCGTTATGCCGGCGGTCGACCTCCAGGTCCGCCAGCGCCTCGTCCACCTGCCCGGCCCGTGCGCCGGTGACCACCGTGACGCGTGGCGTCACCCCACTCAGCAGGCGCGCCGCGCGATGCACCAGGGGCTCCCCGGCATAGGTCAGCAGCTGCTTCGCCCGGCCGAGACGTGACGAGCCCCCGGCGGCCAGCAGGATGGCGTGCAGCTCAACCACGGTCCAGGGAGCCGGCCTGCCGCCCGGCCAGCACCGCGTGAATCTCCGCCATGATCGCCAGGGCGATGGCCTCCGGCAGCTCGGCGCCCAGGTCGAGGCCCACGGGCCCCCGCACGGCCAGATCGGGCCGGCCAATGGTCTCCAGCAACTGGTCGCGACGGGCTCGAGGCCCCAGCACCCCGAGATAGGCCGGGGGTTGTTTCGCCAGCTGGGCCAGGTAGGCCGCATCGTGCTCGACGTGGTGGGTCATGACCACGGCGGCGTCAAAGGCCGCCAGGTCGGTCGTTTCCCCCAGCTTGCCGGGTCGCGCACAGACCGCCTCGACCCCGGGGGGTAACCGGTCCGCGGCGAGGGATGCGGGACGGTGGTCGGTCAGGGTGCAGCGCCAATCCAGGGCCAGTACCTGCCTGGCCAGGGGCAAGGCATCGAGCCCCGCACCGCAAACGAGCACCCGTGGCGTCGGCTGCACATCGACGCAGAGCAGTTCATTCGCCGACGCCCGCAGGGAAACCCGGCGCGCGCGCCCGGCCCGGCCGGGCCGGGGCGGTGGGGCCGCCGCCAGCGCCGCGCCCAGGTCCTCCGCGCCCCATCCCCCGCCGCCCGCGTCGAGAACGGCCGACTCGGCGAGCCGGTCTCCCTCGATCACCAGGCCGAACTGGCAGCGCTGGCCCCTGGCCAGGCGCTCGAACAGCGGACCCAGGGGGGCAAAATCATCGTCCGGCACGAGCCGCTGCAACAAAAGGTGCACGGCCCCGCCGCAGCCCAGGCCCAGGCCGAGCACGAGTTCGTCGTCATCCTTGAGGTCATAGCTCAGGCGTCGCGGCGCGCCGGATTCGAGCACGTCCCGGGCCTGGGCCACCAGGTCGCCCTCGAGGCAGCCACCGGAAATGAGTCCGGCGAATTCTCCCTCCGCGTTCGAGAGCAGCATGGCGCCGGGCTTCCGGTAGGTGGAGCCTTCGGTGGCGATCACGGTGGCGAGCACCAGGGCCGGCGCGTCCCGGTTGGCCGCCAGGAACGCCTGGAGCGATTCGAGACCGAGGTTCATGACGTCGCTAGAGCCACCGGCGGACCCGCCGGCGGTAGTCGGCGTACGCCTCGCCGAAGGCCTCCGCCAGGAAGCGCTCCTCGCCGAGAATGAAATTTCGCTGGATGACCCACAGGAACAGCGGAATCGGCACCAGGGCGCCGAGGCTGCCAAACACGAGCGCGCCGCCGAACAACATCAGCGCCATGCCGAGGTACATGGGATTCCGCGTGACACGGTAAAGCCCCGTCGTCACCAGCGTCGTGGCCTTGCTGAAGGGAACCAGGCCCGTGTGCGCCAGGAGAAACTGGGTGACCGGCCAGAGAATCATCGCGAGTCCAACGAGCGCCAACCCCCGGCCCAGGAGTGCGAGCGCGGCGATATCGGGTGACCAGAGCGGCAGGTAGCGGTCCAGCAGCCACGCCAGCGCCAGGCACAGCAGCAGCCAGAGCGGCGGCACGATTTTTCTCGGTTTATAACCGGTAGCGGTTTGCGCAGGCATGAACGTCCAACTCAGGATCGGTCGCTTCGACGTCGGGCCTCCAGTTTAGAAGGCGAGGCCACCCCTGTCATGGGAGCAGCCGCTCAAGCAGTCGCGGCGCCAGGCTCTCGGCCCAGACCGCCACGCCGCTTTCGTCCGGATGGTAGCCGTCGGAGGCGAACTGGTCCGGATCCGGCATCTGATCGAAGGGAAGATGCAGCACCCGGGCTGCATGCCGCACGCGTTCGCCGAGGGCCTCGTCGATGCGGTCGGCGCGACGTCCGAGGGTACGTCGCAGGGGCTGTGGAAGCGCCGGAAACCCGCCCAGGGGCGGCAAGCCGAGCTGGACGATCAGCGCGTGGGGAAAGCGCTGGCCGGCCGCATCGACCACGGCCAGCAGGCGCTCGAGCACGGCATGTTCGGGGCGTGTCGTGGTGACGTCATTGATGCCGTTGCTGATGACGACGAGATCCGGATCTCCTTCCAGCTGTCCGAGCTGGGCCAGCACCCACGTGGAGCGGGCGCCATTTCGCCCCACCGCCTGCCATCGCACCTCGCCGGCGCCCCGGCGGGAGAGCGCCAGCGCCAGGCGGGCCGGCAGTGCATCCCGCGTCTCGGTGACGCCCACGCCTTCGATGATGGAATCCCCGATGGCCAGGAGCGACAGGGGAACACCCGCACCCACGGTCCCACCGGTGCTGCCCCGGGCCGGCGGCAGGCGCGGCGTGCGCCGCGATGCCCAGAGCCCCTGCGTCGCCAGCAGCGACAGGTAGGCCAACCGGCCGATCATGTCGACAACCGGACTTCAGTCTTCCGACTGCACTGCCGGATCAGGACCGGTTTAGCGGGACCAGCCCTCGTTCTTGGCCTTGATGGCGGCGAACAGCAGCAGGATGGCAAAGAGCAGGACCACGGATGGCAGGATGAGCGATGTCGGCCCCATCACCTCGAGCGTGTTGGCCATCATGAAGTTGTGCGCGTTCTGCACGAGCACGCCGCCGAGGGACAGCCCGAGCACGGGAACGGCCAGGTTGCGGCGCATGAGCATGAGGATGCAGCCCAGCAGGCCGCCGAACACCGCGATGGCGTAGGCGCCGGTGGCCCAGGCCGGCGTGCTGGCCAGCAATTCCAGCTGGGCTTCCACGTTTGCGCGGTCCGCCTCCGGCATGGCGTCGAGCACTTCCGGAGTCATCATCTTGTCGATCAGTACCGTGTAGAACAGGTAGGACAGGACGCCCAGCAAATTCCACAGCAGACCGATGATGGCGAGAAATTTGAACCACCCGGGGGCGGCTGGTCTCGTGTCGTTGGCAATTCCACTCATGAGGCGATCTCCGCGTTGTTGTTTGACTCCCGCCGCGTACGTTAACACGTTGCGCACTCGGCGCCCCTACCCGCGTTCGCGGGTGGCCGGGCGCGGCGCGCGGAGGGCCAGGGCGATCCCGCCGAGCACGATAACGCCGGCGAGCAGCAGGCGCAGGGACAGGGGTTCGGCCAGCAGCGCCACGCCGCCGACGCCCGCCAGCACCGGCACCGACAACTGCACCGTCGCGGCACGCCCCGCGCCCAGGGCCGGCAGGGCGGCGTACCAGATCACGTAGCCGATGCCCGAGGCGAGCGCGCCGGACGCCAGGGCCAGGACGATGCCGGCGCCCGAGGCATGCCGCGGCTCGCCGCCGACCGCGGGCACCAGCAACAGCGCCAGCAGCCCCAGGGGAACGGCGAGCAGGAAGTTGCCCGCCGTGTCCGCGAGCGGATCCCGGGAACCCCGCCCCAGGAGGGAGTACACGCCCCAGGCCAGGCCGGCCACGATCATGAAAGCGGCGCCCACGGGGTCCGGCGCGCTGGCGCCGGGCAGCAGGAGCCAGACCAGGCCTCCGAAGGCGAGGAGCATGCCGGTCCAGCGCACCGCGTCGAAACGCTCCCCGCTGCGCACGGCCCAGGTGAGCATGGTCAGCTGCACCGCGCCGAACAGCAGCAGGGCCCCGGTCGCTGCGCCGAGGCTTACGTAAGCGAGCGAGAAACCGAGCATGTAAACAAACAGCATGCATCCCATGGGCACGCTCATGGACAGCCGCCGGCGCGGCGGCCAGAAAAGCAGCAGCAGGAGCAGGGCCGCACCGGACGCCACCCGCAGCGCCGTGAAGGAGGCGGCATCGATGGCCCCGGATGCGAGCGCGGCGCGGCACAGGAGGGAATTGGCGGCGAAGGCGACCATGGCCAGCGCCGTCAGCACACCGGTGCGCCAGCCGGCCCCTCGCGGGCTCACCAGACCGGGTCCTCGCCGGGGGTGACCCGCACCATGCGCTTGCCGAAGTTGGCGCCCGTGTAGAGCCCCATGAGCGCCTCCGGCAGGGATTCGAAGCCGTCGGAAAAGTCGACCAGTCCCCGCAGCCGTCCGCTCCGGATCCACTCCGCCATCTCCGTTTCCGCGGTCTCGAATTCGTCGGCGTGGTTGTAGACGAAGAAGCCGCGCATGTCCGAATCGCCCTTCCGCAAGCGCGTGTAGTTGCGTGGCCCGAACGGTTCGTCCCGCGTGTACTCGGAGATGGAACCGCAGAGCACGACCCGGGCCCGCGGCGCCAGCCGGTCGAGCGCGGCCTCCAGGAGTTCTCCGCCCACGTTGTCGAAATAGATGTCCATGCCGTCGGGAAAGCACTCGGCCAGCCGGGCCGGCACGTCGTCCGCGCGGTAGTCGATGGTGGCGTCGGCGCCCAGGGATTCCACCAATCGGCATTTCTCCGGACCGCCGGCAATCCCGACGACCGGCCCGCAGCCCCGGGCCTTCGCAATCTGCACCACCAGGGAGCCCACGCCACCGGCCGCCCCGGACACCAGCACCGCGTCTCCCGCTGAGGGCTCGCCGCGGCTGACGAAGCCGCACCAGGCCGAATAGCCGGTCATCCCGAGCGCCGAAAGCCCGTACCAGGCCGGCACGCCGCGCCGGCGCATGCGCACGAATTTCTCCCGGGGCGCTAGCGCGGTCACCTTGTGGGTCTGCCAGCCGATCTGCCCGTGCAGAAATTCGCCCACGGCCACCTCCGGGTGCCGGGACTCGATCACCTCGGCCACACCGCGGCCGTGGATCACGTCGCCGATCTGCAGCACCGACTCCGTGGACTCGCCACCACCCTCGGCCATCATGTACATGCGCATGACCGGCGCGACATTGAGGTAGTGGGTCCTGAGCAGCACCTCGCCCTCCCCCGGCGACGGTATGGGCGTTTCCCGGTATCCAAAATGGCGGTGCTCCAGGTCCCGCACGGGGCGTTCGGCGACGGTCCACTGGCGGTTGACCGCGGAAGGGTCGGTTGTTTTTTCGGCGTCGTTCACGGCAAGATTCCTGTCGTCTCTGCCGGGGTAAGGTTTAATCCCCGGTGGCTAACGGCCATCCTAAAGCAAGGCTCCCGCCCGGCGATACGGAACGCGTGCCCGGACAGGGACCCGGAGACTGATTCAGCATGGACCTGCTCAAGAGAACCACCTTCATCGTCGAGGACGCCGACGCCGCGGCCCGGTTTTACGAAACGGTGTTCGGCTGGCGCCGGTGGTACGACCAGCAGCTGGTCGCGGACCGGCGCTTCCCGCCCACGGGCAGCGACGAGGATTCGGCGGTGCACCTGGTCATCCTGGAGACCAGCGACCCGGTGATCGGCAAACTCGGGTTTCTGCAGTATCTCGACCCGCCCTTCGAGGCCATGACCCCGGCACCGAGGGACCGTGTTCGCCCCGGCGAACCGATCCTGGTGGTCGCGACGAAAGACGTGGACGGGGTGCACGAGCGGGCCGTGGCCGCCGGCGCCAGCGTCGTGACGCCACCGGTGGACTGGACCGTCCCCGCCCCGAACGGGGCGTCGCGGATTCACCTGCGCTCCGTTTCCCTCTTCGACCCCAACGGCATCTACCTGGAAGTCAGCGCGCACCCGCAGACGGACTAGGTCCACGGCCCGGCCGTGCTCGCGTAGCGCTTCACGATCTCATGGCATGCTGCGCCTACACTGTCGGCATGAACATCGAGACCCGAACCATGATGAAACGATCCCAACTGATTCCCTGGAGCGCCGGCCTCCTGCTTTGCGCCATCCTGGGCCTGAACGATGTCCGGGCGGACTGGGCCATCGACAACGACCATTCCCGCGTGGCCTTCGTATCGACCAAGGCCGGCAACGTGGCGGAGGTTCACCGCTTCGGGAGCCTGTCCGGAACGCTGGGAGAGGACGGCGCCTTCGCCGTGGACATCACCCTGGACAGCGTGGACACGGGCATCGAGATTCGCGACGAACGCATGCGCGAGCTGCTGTTCCAGACCGACCGCTATCCCCGTGCCCGGCTCAGCGCCCAGCTGGACATGGCGCAGCTGAAAACCATCGGCCCCGGGGAGCAGGGTTCGGTCACGGCCGAGGCGGAGCTGAACCTGCACGGCCAGCGCGCCAACCTGACCATCGACGCGGCGGTGGCGCGGCTCGAGGACGGCACGCTGCTGGTGACCAGCGAGGAGCCGCTCGTGATCACCGCCAGCCAGTTCGAGCTGCTCGCCGGCGTGGAGCGTCTGCGGGAAATCGCCGGCCTGCCCTCCATCAGCCCGGCCGTGCCAGTGACCTTTCGCCTGACCCTGCGACCGAAGGCGGCACCCACCTCCGCCGTTTCCTGAGACGGCTCCCGGGCCTCTCCTAGGCGCGCCGCATGGGCTGTCGCTGCCAGTAGGTCAGCGAGCGCCAGAGCCACTCCATGGGGCCGAAGCGATAGCGCGCCAGCCAGGCCGGCGCGGCGAACAGCAGCAGCGCCCAGACCGCGAACACCACCAGTGCCTGCCCGGCGTAGCCAACGGTGCCGTACAACCCCAGGCCGTGCCCGTAGAACACGAGGGTGCAGATCAGGCTCTCGGCGATATAGCAGCTGAAGGCCGTGCGTCCGACGGCGGCGAGCCGCGCGCGCAGGGCCGGCAGGGCGTCGCCCTGGCACCACACCATGACGAGCCCGATGTAACCCAGGGCCACCACCACGCTGCCCCAGTAGTTGAATTGCCCGTTGAGGAAGAAAGCCTCGGCATAGCTCCAGCCACCGCGCTCATTCAGGTACAGCCCCCAGGCGATGACCGGCACCCCCAGGCCGATGCCGATGATCATGAGCTTGCGGTAGGCCGCGAGGCTGCGCTGACCGGTGAGCCAGCCCCAGCGAAACAGGGCCATGCCGATGAGCATCAGGCCCGCGACGCGCCAGAACGCGAAAATCAGGAAGATTTCCGTCTGGAATTCGACGGCCGTGCCGACCCGGTGCGGCAACTGACCGAGCCAGCCGCCCCGGTAGATGGCCAGCTCTTCCGCCAGCGCCTCCGCATCCGGCGCCCAGTCCTGCAGGGCGGCCTTCAGCTCGGCCTCGGGCCACTGGTCGATGGTCAGGCCCCCGGCGAGGAGAGACAGGGCCGGCAACGCCAGTAACAGCACCCCGACGATCACCTGCGTGACGGGTTTCCAGTTGCGGCAAAAAGCGATGACCATCCCGGTCAGGGCGTAGGCCACGAGAATGTCGCCGTACCAGACCAGGTAGGCATGCAGCAGGCCGAGCACGAGCAGCCAGGCGTTGCGCCGGAGCAGCAGCCCCCGGTCGGGTTGACCCCGCGCCACGGCGCGCTCACTGATGAGCGCCATACCGGCGCCGAACATCAGGGAAAACAGGGTCATGAACTTCTGGTCCGCAAACACCGACGTGAGCCAGAACCAGACCTGGTTCAGGCCCGAGTAGTCTCCGAAGGCCGTCGGATTGAAATAGGCGGCCTGGGGATAGGCGAACAGCCGAATGTTCATGGCGAGAATGCCCAGCACCGCCACACCGCGCAGCACGTCGAGGCTGACGGCCCGATCCCGCTCGGCCACCGGCGCCATGGAGGCCGGCTCCGTTCCCCCCACTTGAATCATTACGTTGCTCCTCTCAATTTGAATGCTGCTGCGCGATCCAGGCGGACCGGATCTCGGAAGGCGCGGCGCTCCACACCTCGCCGTGCGCCATGATGTGGTCCAGGGCCCGTTCCAGCGCCCCGATCCGGTGCGGCTGTCCGAGCATCCAGGGATGGATGTTCAGCGCCAGCAGACGCCCGCCGGCGTCCCGTGCTTCGTCGAGCAGAAAATCGAAGGCGTCCATGACCTGTTCCGCGTATTCGTTTTCCGAGTGGCCATTGGCCATGATGATGAACCGGTCCTCGAGCTCCGTGGACAGGGGCAGATTGGTGATCTCGCCCCGCGGCGTCCGGAACTGGTAGGGCATGTCGTCGTTGATCCAGTCCGCCATGGTCTCGACCCCGTGCTCCACCAGCAGCGCCGGCGTGTTGCCGCTCTGGGACTTCCCCGGGCTGAGCCAGCCGCGCACGGGCTGGCCGCTGGCCTCGCGCAGCACACCCAGGGAACGGGCGATGATCTCCGACTCTTCATCCCGGTCCATACCGCCGTAGTGCGGTGTATCCATGTCCCAGCCGTGGCACAGCACCTCGTGACCCCGCTCCACCACGCGATTCAGCAGGTAGGGCGCTCGCTCGGCCAGGCGCGCGTTCATGGCGCAGCTCGCCGTGACCCCGAAGGTATCCAGGGCCCTGAATATCCGGTAGATACCGACGCGGTTGCCGTAGTCCCGAAGCGTGTAGTGGCGCAGGTCCGGGTAGGCCGTGGTCATGCCCCCGGGGGGCGGGAAGGGTTTACCCTTCTGGTCCAGGGGGAAAAACTGCAGCGCGACGTTGACCCAGAGCGCCACGCGCTTGCCGTCGGGCCACGCCACGGCCGGTCGATCGGCAAGCATGGACCAGTCATAGAGGTCATGGTCCATGCCGTAGCTGCGGTGGGGATAGTCGAAATAGCGCTTGTCGAGGGTCATGCTGCCGCCCCTCCACCGGCACGCCGGGCAATGTCTTCGACCGCCGCATCGTAATGGTGCTCGATGTAATGCTCGGCGATCTCCCGCCCGGTCGTGACCCAGACGTCGTCATGTCCCGTGATGTATTCCAGGGCTTCCTCGAAGGCGCGGAGGCGGTGCGGGTGGGACACCTGGTAGGCATGCAGGGGGATGCACATCACCACCGGGTTGTCCGCCCCCTCCGCGTAGAGCCGGTCGAAATTCGCCCTGAGCATGTCGCCGTAACGTCGCGGCTCGATCTTGTTCACGACGTACACGATGGTGTCGTTCATCTCGAGGGAGTACGGCACCGAAATGAACTTTTTGCCGGAGCGGACCTTTACCGGCGTCGGCTGATCGTCGTGGAACAGGTCGCAGGTGTACAGGCCGCCGGCCTCGGCGAACAGGTCGAGGGTGACCTCCGTGTGCGTCAGGGCCGGCGCCAGGTAGCCCGCGCAGGGCTTGCCCGTGTGCTTGAGGATGGTCTCCATGGCGTCTTCGATCATGGCGCGCTCCTGGGCCTCGTCCATGCCGTAGGTGTACCGCGTGTTGTAGATGCCGTGGCTGAAGAACTCCCAGTCCCGGTCGCGGCACATGGCGATGATCTCCGGGTGGTGCTCGCACAGGGCGGTGGACAGGGAAATGGAACCGCGCACGCCGTAGCGGTCGAGCACCTTCATCATGCGCGTGTGGCCCACGCGGTTGCCGTAGTCGCGGGTGCCGTAGCCGTGAACGTCCGGGACCGGTTTCGGCCAGGCCGCCCGGTGCGGGTTCACCGCCGGGTCAAGCTCATAGAATTCGATGTTCGGCGCCACCCAGAAGGCCACCCGCGCCCCGCCGGGCCAGGAAAGGGTCGGGCGATGCTCATAGGGCCAGTAATCGTACAGGCCGGGGTCTTCGCGCATGGCTGAACCTCCGCTCAGAAGGGGCAGCCGCGGGCCTGGCGGATCGGTTCGCAGCCCGGGTGGTTTTCGAACCAGGCCTTGACCGTCGCCACGGGCTCGACATCCGCGTACTTGAGCATCATGTCGCAGAGATTCGCGAAGTGCGGAATCTCGTGCTTGTCCGCCACGCACTCCTCCGGAACGATGGTGCGGTAGCCGGTGCTCAGGGAGGCCACGCAGGAGGCGCGGATGCAGCCGGACGTGCTGCCGCCGGTGAGGATCACCGTGTCCACCTTGTGCCACACGAGCAGGGAAGGAATCAGCGTGTCATGGAACACGCTCGCCATGCGTTTGTTGATGACTGCGTCCCGGCTCCGGTCGATGTCCAGGCGCGAATCCAGCTCCGCGCGCTCGTCCCCTTCCTTGATGTTCTGCAGCGAGTCCGGCGTGTTCGTCCGCGTGCCCCAGGCGCCGGCATCATCGGCGTTGTCCATGTAGGCCACGTAGGTCCAGATCACCGGCATGTTCCGGGCGCGGGCCAGCGCCGACAACTCGTTGATGTAGTCGATCTGCTTCGCGTCGGTCTGGTAGGCGGTCTTGAAGGTGTCGATATCGGTATAGGCGCGCTGCAGATCGATGTTGATCAGCGCAGCCTTCTCACCGAATCCGAATTTCGCACGGTTCGGGTTCGCCTTGACCTGGGCCCAGTACTCGCGCGGGGTCAGGTTGGACGTTTCCATGACGGGCATGGCGGCTCCTCTGCATGGCCGGTGGGTCTCCCGACAGGTTAGCGCGGTGCTAAGCTGATGTCATGAATCTCCTGCACCCGGGCCGGTCGAGCGGCCCACGAATCGCCTCGATGACCCGCCGGTCGATCGCTCTGCTGATTGCCCTGCCCCTCGCCCTGTCTTCCGCAGCCGTAAGCGCCGACGCCCTGCTGGTGCGTTGCGGGGCGCTCATCGACGGGCTGTCGGAACAGCGACAGGGCGCCACCGACGTCCTCATCGAGGACAGCAAGATCACCCGTATGGGCCAATCCCTCGAGACGCCGGAAGGCGTGGCCGTACTCGACCTCCGTGATCACACCTGTCTCCCGGGCCTGATCGAGATGCACACCCACATCATGGAGGGCCCGGAGGAACTCGACGACCTGACGGCGTATTTCGACGACTCGCTCGAGGACAACCTGGTCCGGGGGCGGCGGTTCGCCCGGGCCACCCTGGCGTCGGGCGTGACCACGGCGAGAGATCTCGGCTCCTACTACGGCTGGGCGGCCCGCGAACTGCGGGACGAAATCAACCGGGGAGAATCGCCGGGTCCACGACTGCTCGTGGCGGGCTATTACCTGACCATCCCCGGCGGCGGTGGCGACCTGCTTGCGCCGGACATCGAGGAATCGGACATTCCGGCACACATGAGGCTGGGAGTTTCCCGGTCACCGGAGGAGTTCGCCGCCCACGCGCAGGCGGCGGTGGACGGCGGCGCTGACGTGATCAAGCTCATCGCCTCCGGCGCCGTGCTGGCCTACGGCGGCGAACCCGGCGCACCGGAGATGTCACCGGAAGAAATCCGCGCGGTGGTCGAGGTCGCCCACGCGGCGGGCCTGAAGGTCGCCGCCCACGCCCACGGCGCCCAGTCCATCATCGACGCCATCGAGGGCGGCGCCGACACCATCGAG
This sequence comes from Lysobacterales bacterium, assembly GCA_036351115.1. Taxonomy (GTDB): domain Bacteria; phylum Pseudomonadota; class Gammaproteobacteria; order Xanthomonadales; family SZUA-36; genus Marinihelvus. The sequence continues at coordinate 30,794 of JAZBOL010000097.1, forward strand.
CACGCCACCTACATCGACGAGGAAGGCATTCGTCTCGCCCTCGAACACGACGTGGCGCTGTCCATGGAAATCGGCCCCGGGGACTGGATGATCGAAGAGGGCCGGAAGCAGGGCTGGGTGGAGGAGTTCCTCGAAAAGACCATCGCGACCACGGACATTCAGCGCGACAGTTTCCGCCGGGCCCACGCCGCCGGCGTTCCCCTGGTCTTCGGTACCGACGCCGGCATCTACCCCCACGGCATGGCGGGCATCCAGTTCGCTTACATGGTCGAGTACGGCATGACGCCCATGGAGGCCATCCAGGCGGCCACCTCCGTGTCGGCCCGGTACCTGGGCTGGGAAGACCGGGTCGGTGCCTTGCAGCCTGGCCGTTATGGCGATCTCATCGCCGTCCGCGGAAATCCGCTGGACGATATCCGCCTGCTGGAAACGGTGGACAGTGTCATCAAGGGCGGCGAGGTGTTCAAAGCGCCCGGGGAGCCCTGAGACGCTTCAGTCCGGCGGGTTCAGCCAGCGGCTCTGCTCGTCCATCAGCGCCTTCATCTGCTCGCCGGTCTGGGGCAGCTGGTCCGGCGGCAGATCGAGGTGATTCAGGGGCACCTCGTCGACGAACTGGTCGTAAACGGGCTGCACCACCTCCATCGGGTAGCGGTTGATGCGTCGGCCTTCGCGAAACTCGGCGATGGGGATTTCCGCCGTGATGATGCTCTCGTTGTTGCTCTCGTCCTCGGCGAGCACCTTGCCGTCCGGATCGACGATCAGGGAGCCGCCGCCCATGTGGGCCCAGTCGCTGTCCGGCGGAAAGGTGATGTTGGACATGGCCGAGTAGTAGTCGTTGTAGAGCGCCGTGGCCTGCACGTCGACCTTGGAGAAAAGCGTCGAGGTGCGGAACATGATCTCCACGCCGCGCATGCCGAAGGCGGCGAAGACGAAGGGGTCGAGCTGCACCGTGCTGACGGCGATGTTGCCGTATTCGGTCATCAGGACGGGGAATTCCTCCTCGATGCCGTACATCGCCCGGAACCGGTCCCGGACATTCTCCACGGTGGTCGTGGGAATCTCCCGCGTGGCGTACAGCCGCTTCACGCTGCGCGGCTTCCAGAATTCCCCGACGACTTCGCCGTTGCGGCCGATCACCGTGTTGATGGACAGGATGTGGCCAGGCCAGGCGTCGTCCCGGGCATAGCTGCCGAAAATCAGGTAGCTGTCACAGGCCTTCGCCACCTCGCCGAGCGCCGCGGTCTCCGGACCGGGGATCTCGATGGTGAATTTCAGCTTTTCATCCCGGGTACCGGAGGAATAACCGGTCAGCGGAAATTCGTTGAACAGGATGAAATCCGGCGAGGGGCCCTCCTCGCAGGCCTTCCCGGCCCAGCCCTTCATGATGGCCAGGTTGGCCTTCAGGCCGTCCGCCACGTTTTCGTAGTCCTGCAGATTCCTGACCCCGTTCTGCACCACCTTGACCACCACCGTGTCCTTTTCCAGGGGAACGGTGGGATAGGTTCCATCGGGCCGCACGAGCTGGGGCGTTTCCTGGGCGTGCGCCAGGGCGCTGCCAAGCAGCAGCAGTGGCGTGAACAGCAGGGAAATGCGTCCTCGAATCAAGGCGCCGGAGCCTGGGACGAGAAGTGCCTGGCCAGCGCGAGGGCTTCCTGCTTGCTCATCTGGTTGACCACGTCGCACATGCTCATGTGGCCCTTGGACGGCTCGTCCCCGTCTACCGGCACATCGGGACACACACGCTCGTAGAAGTAGAAGCGCTCGATTTCGGCGAACAGCGCATCCGCATCCCGACCGGCCAGGGCGGGCACATCGGATCGTTCGGAACGGCCGCTTTCCCCGTGGCAGGTCTCGCACAACTGGACGAGATAGGTCATGTGCTTTTCTTCGACCGGACTTCCTTCGCTGCCGGGTAGTGACGGGGTGTACTGTTCCTGTGCGTGCACCGGTGTCAGCACGGCAAGCGCCAGCACGACAGCGGCAAGTCGGGTGAGGCTTTGGGACATCTTCATGGTCCGTTCTCCAGCTACGGGTTCGATCCCAGCCTAGGCCGGGGCCGGTGCGTACCCCTTGACGCATGTCATTCAAGCGCCCAATTTTGGGTATAGTGGCGGGCCGTCTGCCCCCCATGCAAGCCCAGGAAGCACTCCATGAACGATCCGATCAATGACACAGTAAATGGCCCAGGAAATGGCCCAGGCATTCAGCCGTTCCGCTTGAATTTCGTCCCCCTCACCATCATCACGCTGCTGGCGTGCGCGTTCAGCGGCGCCACTTTTGCCGCCGAATCCATGGTCAAGGAACCGATGCCGGAAAAGCGACCCCATGAAATGACCCTCCACGGCGACACGCGCGTGGACGAGTTCTACTGGCTCCGCGACGACGAGCGCAAGGATCCGGAAATGCTCGCCTACCTCGAAGCGGAGAACGCCTGGTTCGAACAGGAAACGGCCCACACGGCCGCCCTGAAGGAAACGCTGTATGAGGAAATGACCGGCCGGCTCGATCCGGACGAATCCTCCGTGCCCTACGAGAAAGACGGTTACTGGTACTACTCGCGTTACGAGCCCGGCAAGGAGTACGCCATCTACGCCCGCAAGGCGGGCAGCCTGGATGCGGAGGAAGAGGTCATCATCGACGGCAACGAGCGGGCCGAGGGGCATGACTTTTACCGGCTCGGCAGCCTCGAGGTGACCGACGACCACCGCTACGCGGCCATCGCCGAGGACACCCTGAGCCGCCGTATTTTCACGATCCGCATCCTCGACACGCAGACCGGTGAATTCCTGCCCACGGAAATCGGCAACGCGTCGGCGTCCCTGGCCTGGTCGGCGGACGGCAAATACCTGTTCTACCTCGACAAGCACCCGGAGACGCTCCTGGCCTACCGCGTCATGCGGCACGAGCGCGGCACGGATCCCTCGGAGGACGTGCTGGTGTACGAGGAAAAGGACAACACGTTCTACAACGGCGTGAGCCGCAGCCGCTCCGGCGAGTACCTGGCGCTGTACCACGGCAACACGGAAACCACGGAAATCCAGCTGCTGCGGGCCGACAACCCCCTGGGCGAGTTCAAACCGTTCCTGCCGCGGGAAGACGGGCACGAGTACGACATCGACCACGCGAACGGGCGCTTTTACATCCGGACCAACTGGGATGCGGAGAATTTCCGCGTCATGCAGACCGATCAGCCGCACCACGACGACAAGTCCGCCTGGGAAGAAGTCGTTCCCCACCGCGACGACGCCATGGTCAGCGGCCTCCTGGCCTTCGACCAGTGGCTGGTGCTCAACGAGCGCCAGTCCGGCCTGCGCAAGATCCGCGTCCTGTCCCGGGACGGTGCCGTGGACCGCTACCTGGACACCGATGCGGAAGCCTACGTCATGTGGCTGGCCACCAACCCCACCACGGACACGAACACCCTGCGCTACGGCTTCTCCAGCCTGGTGACGCCCAACCAGGTCTGGGACGTGGATCTCGGTACCGGCGAGAGCACGCTCATGAAGGCGGACCGGGTGCTCGGCGGCTTCGACAGCGACAACTACCGCACCGGCCGCCGCTGGATCACGGCCCGCGACGGCACGAAGGTTCCCGTTTCCCTGGCCTGGCACAAGAACACGAAACTCGACGGCACCGCGCCGGCACTGCAGTACGCTTATGGTTCCTACGGCTCGTCCAGCGACCCGTGGTTCCGCAACTCCGTGGTCAGCCTGCTCGACCGCGGCTTCGTCTACGCCATCGCTCACATCCGCGGGGGAGAGGAGATGGGCCGCCAGTGGTACGAGCAGGGCCGGCTCATGGAGAAGATGAACTCCTTCACGGATTTCATCGACGTGACGAAGGCGCTGCAGGGCGAGGGGGTCATCGACCCGAAGCGCACCTATGCCCTGGGCGGCAGCGCGGGCGGCCTGCTCATGGGCGCGGTGATCAACATGGCGCCGGAGCTGTACCACGGCGTGATTGCCGCCGTTCCCTTCGTCGACGTGGTGACCACCATGCTGGACGACTCCATCCCGCTCACCACCGGTGAGTACCGGGAATGGGGCAACCCGAACGAAGAGCCGGCGTACCGCTACATGCTGTCCTACTCGCCCTATGACAACGTGACGGCGCAGGACTACCCGAACCTGCTCGTGACCACGGGTCTTTACGACTCCCAGGTCCAGTACTTCGAACCGGCGAAATGGGTGGCCCGGCTGCGTGACCGCCGCACGGACGACAACCGGCTGGTGATGCGGGTCAACATGGAGGCCGGTCACGGCGGCGCTTCCGGTCGCTACGCCCGCTACGAGGAAACCGCGGAGGAATACGCGTTCCTGGTGGACCTGGCCGGTATCGAGAATTGACCGGTTGACGAACCGCGACGTAAAGGCCCCGGACCCCGGGGCCTTTTTTTTGGGCCTAGGCCCGGGTCATGATCCAGGCGAAGACGCCGAGGAAGGCGAGCACCCCCGCGACCAGCGCCACCATGAACAGGGTGTAGGCCTTCTGCAGCAGGTGGAATTTCTTGTTGAGCACGCTGCCGATGCCGTGAATATCCCGCATCATCGCCTCGTAGGTCGCCTCCCGATCGCCCATGAGGTCGCTCATGCCCTCGACGAACTCCGATTCCCGGAGGTAGGCGAAGTTGCCGAAAAACAGCAGGTTGCCCTCGCTGTGGCGCAGATCGCCGAGGGTGACGGTCTGGTGGCTGACACGGGGCCTGGCGGCCTGGATGGAATAGACGAGGGATACCATGGTGCCCAGCAGCAGGATCGTGGTGGGCAGCATGAGCCAGGGGTTCGAGTCGAGCTTCGGCGCCACCGCGGCGATGATGATGGAAATGATGATCCCGTTGATGCTGATCATCATGTTGGCCTTGTTGTCGGCCAGGCCCGTGAGGTCCATCTGCACCCGGTAGATGTTCCGGAACATCGTTTCGATGCCCCGGTTGCTGCCGGGCTTCTTCGGCGGCGTCTCGTCAGACGGCGGGCCGGCGTCCCTGTCCTTTTCCGCCAGGGCGCTCTCCAGGGCGCTGGTTGCCTGCCGCAGGCGCTTCTCTGCCGTTTCGAGTGAGCTCATAGGCCCAATATAGCGCCTTCCGGCACCCTGCCCCCGGTCAGCGGGAAGCGCTGTCCTCCTGCAGCGCCTCGCACAGCGCGACGTTGTCGGCGACCACGCGCCGGACGGGGACCGTACCGGAGACCCCCGGAACCGGGAAGTCGTACGCCACCGAGGCGGCGTTGCAGCCCTCGAAGGTCACGGTCACGGTGCCGTAGGCGTCGTTCTCCACCGCGGGCAGGGCGGCGTCAAACACGCCGCCGCTGGTCAGCGTCGCGTCCAGCGTCGCCACGTTGCCGCTGAAGCTGCCCTGGGCCGTGATCCAGCGGTGCCCGGGCTCACCCAGGATGGCCGTCACGTCCCCGGGCGGCCGTTCCGTGTCGAAGGTGAACCAGGACAGGAAAAACAGGCCCTGGTCCGGGAACACGTTGAAGAAGAAACCCTGGCCCGCCGTCGCCGGGTTGAACCAGGCGTCGTTCAGGCCACTGTTGATGACGAAATCGCTGTTTTCCGTCACCGTCGCCAGCACGAAATTTTCATTCCTGACCGGCTCGCCCGGAGTGTATTCGTACAGGGGCGTATCCGTGAATGCCGCCCCGAGGCCATTGATGCGGAAGGTCGGCAGGGCGCTGATCGCATCGACCACCTCCATGCCGTTGCCGACCACCTCACCGAACACGGTGAACCCGCCGTTCTGGTTGTCGAGGTTCTCGCTGTTGTCCGCCAGGTTCACGAACCAGCCGGAGGTCGCGCTGTCCGGGTCGCCCCCCAGCTTCGCCATGGCGACGGTGCCCCGGAGATTGGACCGGCCAAACTCGTTGACCACGGGATCGTCCGTCGGGATGTTCTCGAGCAGGTCATCCACGATGCGAAAGCTGCCGGTCTGCAGCACGAAATCCTCGATGTTCCGGTGCACGACGTTGGCTTCGTAGCGCCCGTCACGAACGTAATTCAGGAAATTCGCCACCGTGTTCGGCGCCTCGTCCTCGAACAGCTCGATCTCGAAGCTGCCGAGCTGGGTTTCCACGGTGACGCGGTCGGCAGACACCGGGGTCGCGAGGCACAGGGAAAGGCCAAGGAGGCCGAAAGCAGTCAGGGAATGGCGCATGAGTCATCCAGGGTTTCGATCATCGTGGCCCGCCATTCTCCTGAATTCCGGGCCGAAGTGAAACCCTTGGACCGCCCCTATGACAGCGTCCCCCGGAGCGCATCCCGCGACAGGCTGTCCGGACTCAGACCGCGGGCGGCGGTGTCGCCCGGGCGCGCTCCGGCATCCAGAAGGGTTTTTTGCGCACGGTGCACCGGGCGACCTTGCCGTACTGGCGCAGCTCCTTTTCGTAATCGATCCAGGCCCAGAGCTCACGGTCGATGAACTCCGTCCGCACCATGGCGAGGGCGATGTTGGCCTTGGCGGCCGGGGACCACATGGCCGAAGTCACGTAGCCGACCTCCTTGCGGCACGCGGCATCGGCGTAAATCCAGGAGGACTCGGCCGGCTTGTTGCCCTCGATATCGAGGCGGATCAGCGTGTAGGCCGGCCCGGCCTGCTTTTGCGCCCAGAGCGCCCGGCGGCCGTTGAAGTGGGGCTTGCCGAAATCCACGAGCCAGCCGAGACCCAGCTCGAAGGGCGTGTGGTCGTGCTCGAAGTGCACGGTCTTCAGGGCCTCGTTGAATTCCATGTAGGGCATGATGAAGCCGGCCTCGAGACGCGCCATGTTCGTGGCTTCCTCGCCGTAGGGCTGGATCTGCCAGGGCTCGCCCGCCGCGTAAAGCGCGTCCCACAGCGCCAGGCCGTGGGCGTGGTCGATCCACAGCTCGTAGCCGAGATCCCCGGTAAACCCGGTACGGGACACCATGAGCGCCATGCCCTGGAAGGCATAGTGACGAATGCCGAACGGCTTCAGGGTCTCGATGCCCTCGAGGCCCAGGCGCTGCAGCACCGAACAGGTGGTGGGGCCCTGGAAGCTCAGGGCCGCGAGCGTGTCGGAGATGTCTTCGATCCGCACGTCTTCGAAACCGAAGGCGCTTTTGCGCAACCAGGCGAGGCACGGACTGCCGCAGGTCAGCATGAACTCGTCCTGGCCCAGGCGGAAGATGGTGCCGTCGTCCACGAGACGGCCCTCGTCGTTGCACCAGAGCACGTAGCTCACCCGGTCGATGCCCTGCTTCGTCACGTCCCGGGTCACCATGCGATCCAGCATGGCCAGGGCGTCGCCGCCCGTGATCCGGTACTTCTGCATGGGCGTGATGTCGTAAGTCCCGCAGCCGTTGCGGATGCAGAAATACTCGTACTCGGCGTCGTAGTAGTACTCGGCGAACCGGTAGCCGTTCCAGGAGGACCAGGCCTCGCGAAGATTGAGTGCGGCCTGCCGCGGATGGAAGGGCGACTCCTTCAGGCGCTCCCCGGCGTAAGGGTCCGGGGGACGGGCGCCAGGGGTTGGCGTGGAGACCTCATTCATCGTAACAATCGTCCTCCGGCACCGTGTTGGGCCGCTTCAGGTCCATGAGGATTTCCCGGGCCGCGTTGGCGCCGCAGGTCGCGGACACGCCGCCGCCCGGATGGGTGGAGGAGCCGCACATGTAGAGGTTTTTCACCGGCATGCGGTACTGGGCATAGCCCGGAAACGGCCGGTTGAACAGCAGCTGGTCGATGGTGAGCTCGCCCTGGAAAATATTGCCTTCCGTGAGGCCGATCTCGTTCTCGATTTCGTGCGGCGTGCGGACCTCCATGTGCACGATCAGGTCCTTGAAGCCCGGGCTGTGACGTTCGAGCTTGTCGACCACGGTCTGCCCGAAGGCCTCCCGCTTTTCCGGCGTCCAGGGCCCGTCCGCCAGTTTCGGCGGACAGTACTGGATGAAATTCGACATCCAGTGGCACCCGGGCGGCGCCACGGTCGGATCCCAGGCCGAAGGAATGACCGACTCGATGAACGGGTCGTCGGACCAGCGCCCCCGCTTCCAGCAGTCGTAGGCGCGCTCGAGGGTTTCCATGTTGCCGATGAAGGCCTGGCCGCCCCGGTTCACGTAGCGGTTGTCGGGCACGTTGAGAAATTTCGGCAGACCCGACAGGGCGATATTCACCTTGCCGGAAGAGCCACGGATCTTGTAATTGCGGGCCTTTTCCACGATCTCCGGCGGCAGGTCCTCCGGCGCCATGATGCGGGTGAAGGTCCGTCGGGCGTCGAGATTCGACACCACGATGTTCGCCGCGAGCTCATCGCCGTTCTCCAGCACCACGCCGCTGGCGCGCCCCTGCCTGACGAGGATGCGCCCGACCGCGGCCTCCGTGCGGATCTCGCCGCCTTCGGCCAGGAAAGCACTGGCGATGGCCTGGGAGATGGCGCCCATGCCGCCCCGGGCGAGGCCCCAGGCGCCGATGTTGCCGTCCACGTCGCCCATGACATGGTGCAGCAGGATGTAAGCCGAGCCCGGCGACTCCACGCCCAGGGCCGTTCCGATGATGCCCGGGGTCGCCATGGACGCCTTGATGAGTTCGTGCTCGAAGTAATCGTCCAGGTACTCCGCCGCGCTCATGGTGAAGAAGCGGATGTACTCGTAGATCTCCCGCTCGCCCAGGGTCCAGAACTGCCTGGCCAGGAACAGGAGTTCGCGGATGTCACGAATCCTGAACGAGGTGGGGTCCGGCGGTGTGCGCATGAGGGTCTTGCGGATCAGCTGCGAGTAGCGGCTCATGTCCGCTTCGAAGCGATGCATGGCGTCCGCGTCGTGGGGCGACAGGCGCTTGAGTTCGTTGTGGTTCGCGTCTTCGTCGTGGTAGCTGAGCAGCACCTGGCCGTTCAGGCCGTAGTTGATGGTGCCCAGGTAGGGCACGAGCATGAGCCCGTGGCGGCTCAGGTCCAGGTCCCGGTGAATGGCCTGGCGCATCATGCTGCACACGTAGGAACAGCTCGAATACTGCCAGCCCTCGACCAGTTCGCGGGAAACCGCGGCGCCCCCGATGTAGTCGTTCTTCTCCAGCACCAGCACGTCCAGGCCGGCCTTCGCCAGGTAGGCGGCGTTGGTCAGCCCGTTGTGGCCGGCGCCGATGACGATGGCGTCCCATCGCTTCATCGCAGGATCTCCCGGGCCGCGTTGTGGCCCGCAGCGCCCGTGAGGTCACCCGCGGGGTGCGTTCCGGCGCCACAGAGCCAGAGGCCGTGAATGGGGGTCCGGTACTGCGCGGCCTCGTAGGTCGGGCGCATCATGAGCATCTGGTCCAGGGCGAATTCCGTATGGTGCCAGTGACCCCCGGTCACGCCATGGCGCGCCTCGATATCGGCCGGGGTCAGCAGTTCGTGGCCCACGATCTGCCGCCGCAGGGTCGGGACGTGGCCCTCCAGGACATCCAGCGTGCGCTCCAGCAGGGTCTGCCGGGCGACATCATTCCAGCCGTCCCGCAGGTGCCGCGGCACGTACATCACGTGCGCGGACAGCACGTGCCCACCGTCCGGCGCCAGGGTCGGGTCATCGAGGCTGGGCACCGCGACCTCCAGCACCGGCGTCTCGGGCAACTCGCCGTACTTGCTGCCGTCGAAGGCGAATTCGATGGCGTCGAGGCCCGGCGCCAGGACGATGCGGCCCGCCGGCCGGTCGAGGCCGGCAAAGTCCGGCAGACCGTCGAGGGCCAGGTGCAGTTTGGCCACGAGGCCATCGCAGCGCAGGCGGCGGATGCGGTTGGTGAAGCCGATTTCCAGGTGACGGGCGCCCACGAGGTCGAGGAGCGTGGTCTGCGGGTCGGCGGAGGACACCACGCGCTGCGCCTCGATGCGCTCGCCGCTTGCCAGGACCACGCCCCGGGCCTCGAAGCCATGCTCCACCGGCTCGAGAAGCAGGCGGGCCACTCGGGCGTCGGTCCGCAGCTCGGCGCCGGCCGCCCGGGCCGATGCCTCGAGGGCGCCGATGAGATTCGCCGGGCTCCGCACGGCCCGGCCGGCCATGCGGTACAGCATCATCAGCACCGCGTTGTTGGGGGACCGCGGCGCCATGCGGGAGCCGATCAGCCCATCCCAGCTGACCAGGGCCTTGAGCACCTCATCCTCGAAGTGTTCGTCCACGAGATCGCGGGTCGGCAAGGCGAACTGCCGCAGGAATTCCCGCATGTCCTCCCGGCCCATGCGACGAATCGACCAGCCCATGCGACCGAAAACCGCGAGCTCCGCCAGGGGGGCTTTCGCGATTCTCGGAATGGTCTGCAACCAGTGAGGAGCCAGCGCCTCGGCGAACGTCTTCAGCCGCCGGTGAAAATCCGGCCAGGCCGCGGCATCACTCACCGTGGCGCCGGAGAGGCTCTCGCCCTGGATCACGCGCGCATGACCGTCCGGCCCCAGCCCCACCAGGGGCAGCGGTTGCGCCCACGCCAGGCCGTGCGCCTCCAGCTCGAGGGCCGCGGCCACGGCCGTGGAGACGTGACCCGCGCTGTGCGCGACCGGGGCGCGAAACTCGTCGTGAAACGCCCTCGGCGCCGCGAGGCCACCCGGCGCCGGACCCGCCTCGAGGACGGCCACCCGCTGGCCGGCGCGCGCCAGCAGCGCGGCGCAAACCAGTCCGTTGTGGCCCGCGCCGATCACCAGTGTGTCGAATCGATCCAAACCGCCTCTCCCGCTGTCGCGTGCAAGATTACCCCATGCCGGGTCGCGGAGGCGTGGCCGGCACGGCCGGGGTGACAGCGAGCGGTTATGCTGGTGTGGTGAACGATGCCCAGACCGACCATCGCTTCGAGCTCAGCCGCGGCCAGAAGGCCTTCAAGGCGGTCGTCTATTCGCTGCTCGTGCTGAACTTCTGCGCGTACCTGGTCGTGGACATCAACAACGCGGCCCACACGCTCAACGCCGATTCCACCTTGCTGAACGTCACCAGCGCCTTTGCCGTCAGCAGCGCCGTGTTCGCCTGGCTGCTGCTCATCGCCCTGCTCGAACTCGAAACCTACGCCCTCGACGACGAGGCCTGGACCGGACGCCTGACGTTGGTCGTGCATGCCGTGCGTCTCGGCTGCCTCGTGGTGATCACGCACTGGATCTTCGCCCTGGTCGATTACGCCGTCGATCTTCGCGCGGCCGCGCCGCTTGAGGGCGTGAACGACCTGTGCGCGCTGGCGGGGGAGGAACGGTCCTGGACCTTCAATCTCGACTACCGGGACATCACGGACGACAACTGCGCGGAGCTGAGCACCGCGACGACCTTCTTCGCCATCCCGGACAGCCCCGTGGTCACGGATGGCGAAGGCCTGGCCCTGGAGCGCCAGCTGGCCTGGGGGGACGTGGTGGAGATCGTCGCCTGGCTGCTCATCATCCTGGCGACCGAGGCCTTGGTGCGGCTCCAGGAGCGCCAGGTCACCGGGGGCCGGCTGATGAGCGCCCTGCGCGGCACGACCTTCGTGTCTTACGGTGTGCCGATCGTCCTGGCGCTATGGTGGCTCTGGCTCGGTCACCCGCTCTACACCTGGGATACGTTCCTGTGGATCGGGGGCTTCACGGTGATCGAGATGAATCTCCGGGCCTGGCGCGAGGAAATCGCCCGGCAGATGATGGTCCGGGACGCCATGGCCCGGCCGGAAACACTAGAATCGGCAGACCGGTCCGATGCGGTGGAATCTCCATGACCCAGAAACCCGACAACCAGAAACAGGAGCACACCGGCTCCTACTACGCCGCGACGGTCAACGAGCGCACCGACTATCCGGCCCTCGAGGGCAGTGTCGATACGGACGTGTGCGTGGTGGGCGGTGGCTTCACCGGTGTCGCCACCGCCCTGACGCTGGCCGAACGCGGCTACCGGGTCACGGTGCTGGAAGCCAACCGCATCGGATGGGGCGCTTCCGGGCGCAACGGCGGTCAGCTCATCAATGGCATCAGTGGCCTGGGCAAGGTGGCGAAGGCGAATGGCCAGGGCGCCGAGGACCTGCTCTGGGACCTGGGCTGGCGGGGCAACGCCATCGTCCGGGAACGCATGGAAAAGTACGGCATCGCCTGCGATTTCAAGGAGGGCTTCGTCGAGGTGGCGCTCAAGGAGCGGCAGATCGCCGATCTCGAGGCATACGCGGAAGAGCGTGAACGGCGTAACTGGCCGCACCGCTATGAACTGTGGTCCCGGGAAGAGACCCGGGAGAAGCTGGGGACGGACAGCTACATCGGCGGTTTCGCCTGTTTCCGGGACGGCCACCTGCACCCCCTGAACCTGTGCATCGGCGAAGCCCGCGCCGCGGCAGGGCTCGGTGTCACGCTGCACGAGCAGTCACCCGTCACCGGCATCGACCACGGCGACCGGCCCGTGGTCCGCACCGGGCAGGGCGAGGTTCGCGCGGACGCCGTCGTGCTGGCCGGCAACGCCTACAGCCGCCTCGAGCCCCGTCACCTGTCCAACCTGGTGTTTCCCGCCGGCAGCTACATCATCGCCACCGAACCCCTGGATGAAGACACGGTTGCGCGGATCAACCCCCTGGACGTGGCCGTCTGCGACGTCAACGAAGTGGTCGACTACTACCGACTGTCCGCGGACAAGCGGCTGCTCTACGGCGGCGCCTGCAACTACTCCGGCCGGGAGCCGCGCAGCATCGAGTCCTACATCCGCCCACGCATGCTGAAGGTCTATCCGGAGCTCGCCGGCGCCCGGATCGATTTCCAGTGGGGCGGCATGATCGGCATCGTGCTCAACCGCGTACCGGCGGTCGGGCGCATCAACGGCAACGTTTACTACTGCCAGGGGTACTCCGGCCACGGCGTCGCCGCAACCCACATCATGGGGGAAGTGATGGCCGACGCGATCGGAGGCACGCTGGAAACCTTCGACATGTTCGCCAACATCAGGCACTTCCGAATCCCCGGAAGCCAGTGGCTGGGGAATCAGATCATTGCCCTGGGCATGCTGTACTACAAGATGAAAGACCGGCTCTAGGCGACCGCCCCCGGGACCCCGGGCCACGGCGAACCCGGTACGACGGTTCTCCGGCCGGGCGCGGTCACAGGGCCGACACGTCGGCGAACACGACGTAGACCGTCAGCACGATGAGCACCAGCAACGCGCTGACGAGTTTCGTGTACCGCCAGGGGGTGAGGTCCACCGCGCCCACATCCTTCTGTTCGAAGGGTTCCGCTCGAGGACTCAATTCGCCCCGGATCAGCATGTAGATCACCAGGTAGGCGAAGACCACGCCGAGGAAATGAAACTCGTGCATGGATTCGACGATTGGCGAAAGGGGCGGAAGGAAGTAGCCACAACCAATGACGACCAGGCCCGTCACCAGGGCCGTTCGTGCCGCCGAGGCCGGCACCCGTTTCGTGAGCATGCCGACGAGCACCACGGCGAAGATCGGAATGAAGTACATGCCGTTCATTTTTTGCAGGTACGAGAAGATGCTGGCCTGCCCGTCGAGCAGCGGCGCCAGGGTCATGGCGCAGATCGCGATGATCCAGCCGAACGCCTTCCCCGCCCGCACGAGTTGCTGGTCCGATGCGTCCCGGTTCATGAGCTTGCCGTACAGGCCCATGCTGAACAGGGTGCAGGTGCTGTTCAGCGCCGAATTGAAGCTCGACAGGATGGCGCCCATCATCGCCGCCGCGAAGAAGCCGGCGAAGGCCTCCGGCAGGACGCCACGGACCAGCGCGCCGTAGGCGTGGTCTGCACGCACGTCCTCACCGGCGAACCAGGCGAAGGCGATCATGCCCGGGATGACGAGATACAGGGGTCCGAGCAGTTTGAGGAATCCGGTGGCGAGGACGCCCTTCTGGCCCTCGGCGAGGGAACTCGCCCCCAGCGTGCGCTGGATGATCTGCTGGTTGGTGGTCCAGTAGAACAGGTTCAGCAGCAGCACCCCCGTGAAAATCGTGCCCACGGGTACCGCACTGTCGTTTCCCTCGATGGAGCTGAATCGTCCCTCGTTACCGGCGACCAGGGCCTCCATCCCGGCGTCCAGGCTGCCGTCCCCGAGCGCCTTCAGCCCGAACCAGGTAATCAGGAATCCGCCGGTCAGCAGCCCGAATCCGTTGATGAGGTCGGACACGGCGACGGTTCGTAATCCGCCGAAGAGGGCGTAGAGCGAGCCGATGATGCCGACGACCCACACGATGACCCAGAGGGTCTGGCGGTGGGACTCGAAACCGAACATTTCCTGTACGTCCAGGATGCCGATGAGCCCGGTGGCCCCGGTGTAGAGAATGATCGGCAACAGGATCACCGCGTAGGCCAGGAGGAAAATCAGGCTGGCGATCAGTCGGGTGCGCTCATCGAAGCGCAATTCCAGGTACTCCGGAACCGTGGCCACGCCGCTCTTGAGAAAGCGCGGCAGGAAGAACAGCGCCATGGCCACCAGTGCGACGACGGCGACGACCTCCCACACCATGACGGAGAAGCCATAGGCGAAGGCCGCGCCGTTGAGGCCAACCAGTTGTTCCGTGGACAGGTTGGTCAACAGCAGGGAGCCGGCGATCAGCGGCCAACCCAGGCTTCGGCCGGCCAGGAAGTAGCCTTCGCTGGTGTCGTGGTCATCCTTGCGGGTAAACCAGATGGTCAGTACGGCCACGAGGCCGGTGAAGAACAGGAAGGAAAACAGGGTCACGGGTCTGGGCTCGCTTCTCGTTGTTGTCGGTCCATCATGCCACGCGGTAAAAGCCGGCGGCGGGTTCGCAGGCCAGCAGCCTGGATTGGCGCCCCGTGCGGGCCCCGTAGGCCACGGGCACCGCGGCACGGGTCTCGTCCAGCCGGTCCGCCTCCACCAGGGCGACCACCGCGCCGCCGAAGCCCGCGCCGGTCATTTTGGCCCCGTGTACGCCCGCCATACCCTGGAGCAGGCCCGCCATCTCGTCCAGTTCCGGGCAGGACACCTCGTAGTCGTCCCGCAGGGACCGGTGCGATTCGTTCATCAACGTCCCGAACCGCCGAGCATCACCCGCCTTCAGCGCGGCTACCGCGTCCCGGACGCGGGCATGCTCGGAGGCCACGTGTCGCGCCCGCCGGAGCAGGAGCGGGTCCTGCGCGAGGGGTGTTCCGGGTTCGAAGTCCGGTGGTCGCAGCGCGACCAGCGGCCGCCCCACCCGGGCAGCGGCGCGTTCACACTCGGTACGGCGTTCGTTGTAGCACGAGCCGGCCAGCGATCGCGATACGCCCGTATCCGCGAGGAGCACGCGCAGGCGTTCCGCCGGGAAGGGAACCGGCTCCCACTCCAGGGTGCCGCAGTGCAGGACAAGAAGCTTTCCTGCCTGGCCCATGGCCACGGCAAAAGGGTCGAGAATGCCGCAGGCCAGTCCGACAAAATCGTTTTCCGCGGCCTGCGCGATGCGCGCCAGGGCGAGCCCGTCGAATGTCCCGCCGCCCAGGTCGGCGAGCACGCCGGCGAAGCCGAGCGTCAGGGAGGCGGAGGACGACAGGCCTCGCCCGGCGGGCAGGTTGGAGCGCAGCCGCAGATCCATTCCCTGCTCCGGCCAGTCGCCGGGAAAGGCGGCAAGCACGCCGAGGAGGTAGTCGCTCCAGTGCCCCCGGGGCCCGGCGGCCAGCCTCGCCGCGGTCAGCTCGACCGTCTCGCTGAAGGCTTCCGAGTGGACCCGGAAGATGGCGTCCGCTCGCCGGGACACTTCGAAACGCGTTCCAAGGCCGATGGCCATGGGCAGCACGAGCCCCCCGTTGTAGTCCGTGTGTTCGCCGAGCAGATTGATCCGTCCCGGCGAGAAGTACACCGCCTCGGGGGGTCCGAAGGGTGGCGCTTCGTTGCCGGGGTGATCAGTCAAGGCACGCCCGGAGCCGCTCGGCCCCCGCTTCGGGCGTCAGGTCACGCTGGGCCTCGGCGAGCATTTCGTAGCCCACCATGAACTTGCGCACCGTGGCGGACCTCAGCAGGGGGGGATAAAAGTGCATGTGCAGGGTGCAGTGGGGATGGCCGGCCCCGTCCGTTGGCGCCTGGTGAATGCCCGACGAGTAGGGAAACGGCACCCCGAACAGCCGGTCATAGGCCCGGGTAACGACGCCGATGATGGCGGCGAAATCCTCGGTCTGCGCCGGACTGAAATCCGCCAGGCTTTCCACCTGCAGCCGTGGCAGCACCAGGGTCTCGAAGGGCCAGGTCGCCCAGAAGGGCACGACGACGAGAAAGTGATCGTTGACGGCAACGAGGCGCTCGCCGCGCTCGAGCTCCAACGCCGCGTACGCCATCAGCAACGGGCGACCGTGTCGCTCACGCCAGGCCGCCATGTTGCGCAGTTCACGCGCCGGCAGGTCGGGGATCGAGGACTGGGCCCAGATCTGCCCGTGCGGATGCGGGTTGCTGCAGCCCATCAGTTCGCCCTTGTTCTCGAAAATCTGGACGTGGCCGATCAGGTCGTCCGCCGCCAGGACCTCGTGCTCGTATTTCCAGGCCTCGACCACGCGGACCAGCGCCTGGGGATCGAGCTGCGCCAGCCCGAGGTCATGGCGCGGGGAGAAGCACACGACGCGGCAGCGCCCACGCTCCGCCCGGGCCACCAGCAGGCCGTGTTCATCCATGCCCCAGGGCTCGTTTTCCGGCGGCAAGGCGGGGAAATCGTTGTCAAAAACGAAGGGGCCGGCATAGTCCGGATTGCGCTCGCCGCTGGCGCGTTCATTGCCCGGACACAGGTTGCAAGCGGGGTCGTAGGCCGCCGATGCCGGTATCGGTGCCGGCTCCTCGCTGCCCTGCCAGGGACGCTGGAGACGATGCGGCGACACGAGCACGTGTTCGCCGGTCAGGGGGTTGTAACGCCGATGCGCGCGGGTCCACGAGTCCTGCATGCGGGCATGATCGCCCAGCGTCCGCTACCGGTCAAAGCGCCCCCGTCCTGCGCGAGGCATGGCGACCGGGCCCGCGGGCGCACGACAGGACCGACGGAGCCTGTCGGGAAACCAGAGACGAAAAAGCCGGCCTGCGGCCGGCTTTTTCCCTGGCAAGGTGTCAGACCTTACTTGCGGGATACCTTCCTGCGAAGCTGCTCCAGCGCCTGCAGCTGCGCCAGGGCTTCAGCCAGCTTGGCCTGGGCTTCGGCGACCTCCAGGGTCTCCGTCCGGTCAGCGAGCGCGCGCTCCGCCTCCTCCTTGGCCTTCTGCGCGGCAGCCGCATCCAGGTCCTTGCCGCGCATGGCCGTATCCGCGAGCACCGTGACGATGTGCGGCTGAACTTCGAGGATGCCGCCGCCACAGAAGAAAAACTGCTCCTCCCCGGACTCGTCCAGCACGCGCACCGGTCCCGGCTTGAGCTGGGTGATCAGCGGCGTGTGTCTCGGGTAGATACCCAGCTCGCCCTGGGTGCCGGTTGCAAAAACGGCTTTCGCCTCACCGGACCAGATCTCCGCTTCAGCGGAGACGATGTCGCACTGGATGGTTTTCATCAGGCGGCTTCCTTGGACTCCATGGCCTTGGCTTTCTCCACGGCTTCTTCAATGCCGCCGACCATGTAAAAGGCCTGCTCGGGCAGGTGATCGTATTCACCTTCCACGATGCCCTTGAAGGCGCGGATCGTGTCCTTCAGGGACACGTACTTGCCCGGCGCGCCGGTGAAGGTTTCCGCCACGAAGAACGGCTGGGACAGGAAGCGTTGCACCTTGCGGGCGCGTGCCACCGTGTCCTTGTCTTCCTCGGACAGCTCGTCCATGCCCAGGATGGCGATGATGTCCTTCAGCTCCTTGTAGCGCTGAAGCACGCCCTGGACGGAACGGGCCACGTCGTAGTGCTCGGAACCGATGAGGTTCGGGTCCAGCAGGCGCGACGTGGAGTCCAGCGGGTCCACGGCGGGGTAGATGCCCTGCTCCGCAATGGAACGGGACAGCACGAGCGTGGCGTCCAGGTGGGCAAAGGTCGTCGCCGGAGAGGGGTCCGTCAAGTCATCGGCAGGCACGTACACGGCCTGGAAAGACGTGATGGAGCCCGTCTTGGTCGTGGTGATGCGCTCCTGGAGGAGGCCCATTTCCAGGGCCAGCGTGGGCTGGTAGCCCACGGCGGAAGGCATGCGGCCCAGGAGCGCGGACACTTCCGTCCCGGCCAGGGTGTAACGGTAGATGTTGTCGATGAACATGAGCACGTCACGGCCTTCGTCACGGAATTCTTCGGCCATGGTCAGACCGGTCAGGGCCACGCGAAGACGGTTACCCGGCGGCTCGTTCATCTGGCCGTACACCAGGGCCACCTTGTCGAGCACCTCCGCTTCCTTCATCTCGTGGTAGAAGTCGTTGCCCTCACGGGTGCGCTCACCCACGCCGGCGAACACGGAGTAACCCGAGTGCTCGATGGCGATGTTTCGGATCAGCTCCATGAGCGTCACGGTCTTGCCCACGCCGGCGCCGCCGAACAGGCCGACCTTGCCTCCCTTGGCGATGGGCATGATCAGGTCGATCACCTTGACACCGGTTTCGAGGATGTCGTTGCCACCGGCCTGCTCTTCGTAGGAAGGCGGCTTACGGTGAATCGGCATGGTCTTCTCGGCGCCGATAGGACCGGCCTCGTCGATCGGGCGACCCAGCACGTCCATGACGCGGCCCAGGGTCTTTTCGCCCACGGGTACGGAAATCGCGGCGCCCGTATTGGTGACTTCGACACCACGCTTCAGGCCATCGGTGGAGCCCAGGGCAATGGTTCGCACCACGCCGTCCCCGAGCTGCTGCTGCACCTCGAGCGTGATCTCCGTGCCGTCGACGGTCAGCGCTTCGTAGATCTTCGGCAGACCTTCCTGCGTGAACTCGACGTCGACGACAGCGCCGATGACCTGGACGATGATTCCTTTGCTCATAACTCGTTCACTCAATAACGATTCAGTAAGTTTATTCACCGGCACGACGCAATCGTTTTGCGTCTCGCCCGTTCAGACTGCGGATGCCCCGCTCACGATCTCGGAAATTTCCTGCGTAATGGCCGCCTGGCGCGCCTTGTTGTAGGCCAGGGTAAGCTCGTCAATGAGCTCTCCGGCGTTTTCCGTGGCGTTTTTCATGGCGATCATGCGCGCCGCGTGCTCGGAAGCGAGGTTCTCGAGCACCGCCTGGAAGACGAGAGACTCGATGGCACGGACGAGCACCAGGTCGAGCAGCGACTCGGCGTCCGGCTCGTACAGGTAATCCCACATCTCCGGCACGTCGTCGTCATCCGTCTCGGGCAGCGGCAACAGCTGATCGATGGTGGGTTTCTGGGACATCGTGTTCACGAAGTCGTTGTAGGCCAGGTACACCATGTCCACCGAGTCGTCGCGGTAGGCGTCGAGCACGGTGGTGACCGCGCCGATCAGATCCTCGATCTGCGGCTTCTCGCCGAGGTCGGTGATCTTGGCCGAGATGTTCACGTTGATGTTGCGGAAAAAGGCGCTGCCCTTTTTGCCCAGCGTCACGAGGGTGACTTCCGCGCCCCTGGCCTGCCATTCGCTGATCTCGCCGAGCAGCTTTTTGAACAGGTTGGTGTTCAAACCGCCACACAGGCCACGATCGGTGGACACGACCACGTAAGCCACCCGCTTGACCTCTCCCTCGTGGGGAACGGTAAACGGATGCCGGTACTCGGGACGCGCCATGGCCAGGTGGCCGATGATGCGGCGCACCATGCTTGCATAGGGACGCGAGGCCTGCATCAGATCCTGGGATTTGCGGATCTTGCTTGCCGAGACCATCTCGAGCGCCGAGGTCACCTTGCGGGTGTTCTGGACACTCTTGATCTTGCCCGTGATTTCCTTGCCGCTTGCCATGCTTGCTCCTGGGGAGAAGGGACCCTGTTACCAGCTGCCGCTGGACTTGAACTCTTCGACGGCGGCCTTCAGGCGCCCTTCGAGGTCGTCATTCCAGTCACCGGTGTTCAGATCGGCGATGAGGGCCTCCTGGCTGCTGTTCATCCAGCCGAGAAGCGCCTGTTCGAAATCGATGATCTTGTCCAGTTCAATGTCATCCATGTATCCGCGGTCGGCGGCATACAGGGACACGGCCATTTCGGCCACGGTCATCGGGCTGTACTGCTTCTGCTTCATCAGCTCGGTCACACGCTGCCCCCGCTCGAGCTGGGCGCGCGTGCCCTCATCGAGGTCCGAGGCAAACTGGGCGAACGCAGCGAGCTCGCGGAACTGAGCGAGCGCGAGGCGGATACCACCACCGAGCTTCTTGATGATCTTGGTCTGGGCTGCGCCACCGACCCGGGACACGGACAGGCCGGCGTGAGCCGCAGGCCGGATCCCGGAGTTGAACATGTCGTTGTCCAGGAAGATCTGGCCGTCCGTGATGGAAATCACGTTGGTCGGAACGAAGGCGGACACGTCACCGGCCTGCGTTTCAATGATCGGCAGGGCCGTCAGGGATCCGGTCTTGCCTTTCACCTCGCCGTTCGTGAACTCTTCCACGTAGTCCTCGTTGACGCGCGCCGCGCGCTCGAGCAGGCGGGAGTGGAGGTAGAACACGTCACCCGGGAACGCTTCACGGCCCGGCGGACGACGCAGCAGCAGGGAGACCTGGCGGTAGGCCTGGGCCTGCTTGGTGAGGTCGTCGTAAATGATCAGGGCGTCTTCCCCGCGATCCCGGAAATACTCACCCATGGTGCAGCCGGCATAGGGGGCGATGTACTGCATGGCCGCAGATTCGGCGGCGGAGGCGTTCACCACGATGGTGTGCTCCATGGCGCCGAACTCTTCGAGCTTGCTCACCACGTTCGCCACCGTGGACTGCTTCTGCCCCACGGCGACATAGATACATTTGATGCCCGTGCCCACCTGGTTGATGATCGCGTCGATGGCGATGGCGGACTTGCCGATCTGGCGGTCGCCAATGATCAGCTCACGCTGGCCCCGGCCGATCGGCACCATGGCATCGATGGCCTTGAGACCGGTCTGCATGGGCTGGTCGACGGATTTACGGGAGATCACGCCGGGCGCGACCTTCTCAATCGGTGAGTAACCGTCGTTCTCGATCTCGCCCTGGCCGTCGATGGGGTTACCGAGGGCATCCACCACGCGGCCGAGGAGTCCGCGACCCACGGGGACTTCCAGAATTCGACCGGTGCACTTGACCGTGTCACCCTCGGTAATGTGCTCGTAATCACCGAGCACCACCGTTCCGACGGAGTCACGCTCCAGGTTCAGCGCCAGGCCGTAGGTGTTGCCCGGAAACTCGATCATCTCGCCCTGCATGGCCTCCTCGAGGCCGTAGATTCGCGCGATGCCGTCTGACAGGCTGACCACCGTGCCCTGATTGCGGGTCTCGGCGGAGATGTTCAGCTCTTCAACGCGTTTGCGAATCAGGTCGCTGATTTCAGAGGGGTTCAAAGTTGCTTGCATCGTTCCGTTCCTGTGAGAGTGCGCCTCGCGGCGGCATTCGCTACTTAGATTTCGTTCAGGCCGTGTTCGCTCAGGCCAGGCTGCCGGCCAGCCGTCGCAGGCGGCCGAGCACGGAGCCGTCGATGACCTCGTCGCCGGCGTAGATCACGGCGCCGCCGATCAGGGACGGGTCTACGGATGCATCCAGCGACACATCCCGCTCGAAGCGCCGGGTCAGCGCGGCCTTCATGCGTTCCGCCTGGTCTCCGACCAGCGGCGCGGCGGAGACGACCCGCACCTCGAGACGTTGCTCGGCTTCCTGGCGCAGTTCACCGAACAGCTCGACCACGCGCGGCAGCAGCGGTAGCCGCTCGTGCTCCGCCATGGCGACGAGAAACCGTTCGAAGGGCTCGCTGCCCGGGCGGCCCAGCGCTTCGAGCACCATGTCCACCGTCGCCCCGGGCTCTTCCTGCGGGCTGCCGAGATAGGCCGCCATGGTGGGTTCACTCACGGCCACGGCAGCGGCTTCAAGCCCCGCCGCCCATTCCGCGAGGGCGCCGCTTTCCCGGGCCACCTCGAAGGCAGCGCGGGCGTAGGGCCGGGCCAGCGTCGTCAGGCTGCTCATAGCTCTGCGATGAGTTTGTCGATCAGTTCGCGGTGCGCCTGTTCGTCGATCTCTTTCTCGAGAATCTTCGACGCGCCCAGCACGGCGAGGCTGCCGGTCGCAGCGCGCAGCTCTTCCCTGGCCTGGTTTGCCGCCTGGGCGATGTCCGCTTCCGCGGCCGCCACCTGGCGCTGTCGTTCAGCCGTGGCCTCCTCGCGCGCCTGGTCCAGGATCTGGCTCTGGCGCTGACTGGCCTGGTCGACAATCTGCCCGGCGCGCTCGCGTGCCTCCTTGATCTGCTGCTCCGCCTCGGCGTTTGCAGTTTCGAGTGCTTTCTCGGCACGGTCTGACGCGGCCAGCCCGTCGGCGATTTTCTCGCGACGTTCGTCAATGGCCTGGATGATCGGCGGCCAGATGAACTTCATGCAGAACCACACGAAGATCATCATGGTGATCGATTGCAAAATCAGGGTGGCATTAATGTTCATGCCGGTTCCTCCTGGTTTGCCCTATGCCGCGATCCGCGGACACGCCGCAGAACACGACAGCGGCACCTGAATCAGGCGCCGCCGAGCAGGCCGATGAACGGGTTCGCGAACGTGAAGAACAGCGCGATACCGACACCGATGATGGCCACGGCATCCAGCAGGCCCACGGCAAGGAAGAACTTGGTCTGCAGCATGGGAGCCAGCTCGGGCTGACGCGCGGAACTCTCCAGCAGGCGACCGCCCAGGATACCGACGCCGATGCCCACGCCCAGGGCGCCGAGACCGATCATGATGGCCACGGAGTAGGCCGTTGCAGCAATTACAGTTTCCATGAAAACACTCCAGTTTTAGAGATAAAGCAACAGAAAAGCGAAACCCAGATTCCAGTGATGTCGAATAGTGTAGCGACCCACTAGTGATGCTCGTGCGCCATGCTGAGGTACACGATGGTCAGCATCATGAAGATAAACGCCTGCATGACGATGACCAGGATGTGGAACACGGCCCAGCCAAAATGCAGCAGCTCACCGCCGAGGAACGCCGCGCCGCCCGTTGCAAACAGCAGCAGGGCGAGGGCGAATACGGTCGGCTTCATGGCCAGCTTGCCCTTGTAGTTCGCTACCAGGGTGGCGAGCACGGCCACGCCGCCCGCCACATGCCACCACCAGGGCACCGTTTCACCAAACAGCTGGCCCAGGCCCGCGGCAAACACCCCGGAGCCCGCGGTGTACACGATGGCGATCAGAATGAAGATCAGCTCGCCGGCATACAGGTTGCCGAAGAGTCGCAGGCCCAGCGACACCGGTTTGGCCAGCAGGGATACGATTTCGAGCAGCAGGTTGAAGGCCATGAGCACCGGCCATCCCACCTTCGGCAGTCCGAGCTGCCTCGGGTCGATCGGGTTCATGACCAGCTCCGCCAGGAATCCGCTCACGCCCTTGACCTTGATGCTGTAGAACACGATGAGGATCAGCACCGTGATGCTCATGCCGAGCGTGGCATTCACGTCCGTCGTCGGCACCACCTTCTGGTAGGGCACCCCGAGGGCCACCGCGGTTTCCGGAAGCCAGTCCACGGGCACCAGGTCCATGAGGTTCATGAAGAAAATCCACACGAACAGGGTCAGCGCGAGGGGCGCGATCATGCGGTTCGTGCCGTGAAAATTGTCGCGGACCGAGGTATCGACGAATTCGACGATGAGTTCGATGCCCGCCTGGAAACGGGTCGGGACGCCGCTGTTGGCTGCCTTGGCGACCTTACGGAACAGCACGTAGAACACCACGCCCAGCAGCGATGCCCAAAGCAGCGTATCCAGGTGGAATCCCCAGAATCCCAGCTGCTCGGCCACGGCTTTGCCGCCGCAAACGAACCCGTTCTCGCCAAACCCGCAGGTCAGGTTGGTCAGGTGGTGGTCGATATAGCCTGTCGGGGTCAGCTCTTCGCCGCTGCTTGCCATTGTTCGATTGCGCTCTTGAAACCGTTCAACCCACCGCCAAGGTGGGTATCAACTGCTGAAAAACAACCCCAGCCATCCTGCGAGGATGACAAGACCCATGCCGGTGAAGAACCAACCGGCCGCCAGGGGTTCCACCCCGACGAATACGGCAATGCAAATGGCGCCGCACACCAGCCACTTCAGTAGCTCCGCAATGACGGCCGCACCGAGAAACGCCGTGCTGTCCGAACCGATGCGTCGGCCGAGCACCAGAGCGAAGACCAGTGTCGGAAACAGGACAGCCATGCTGCCGAAGAGCGACGAATAGCTCGGCACCCGCCCCCCGGCCACCCAGGCGACCGCTGCGATCACCAGCGCCGCCAGCGCCTGGGCCCGAAGCCAGCGCCCGAGGATGAATGCACCCGCCACACGCTCGCGCGCTCCGCGCGAACCCGCGCTATTTTGCGCTGTTTCGGTTACCGGCATGTGAACGGGGTGTTTCAACCGCCAAAGACCGCGCATTTTAGCACCCGGGATTTCTTACGGGCAACCGGAGGATCCGAACGGCGATACTTGCCTCGGGCCCCGACCTTCGGGCTTCCGCCACTCAGGCCGTGGTGATTTCGGTCTCGAGGTGGTTTTCCGTGCGGAGAGACGCGGTGATCAGGCACATGGCTTCACTCTTGTGCATCAGTTTGTCCGCCTTGTCCACGTCCGTGCCCTCCGGCACCGTCAGGCGCGCCGCCAGGTCGAAGCGGGTAAAGCGGGTCACACCTTCCACCCGGTCCAGGGTGCCCTTGACGTCGCACTCGATGGTGGTCCAATCGAGCTTCGAGGCCGCGGCGATGGCGCGGAAAGTCAGAATGAAGCAGTCCGCCACGGAAGCGGCGAGCAGGGTTTCGGGAGACCAGTTTCCCTCCGGACCGCCGAACTCCGGCGGCGGCGTGGTGGCCAGGTTGGGCAAACCGGCGCTTGCCAGGGTGACGGTGGATGTCGGATCGGCGGAGCCGCTGACGTGGTACAGGTGGGGAAACGCGTGCATGGGGCACTCCTCGTCGTTAACGAATGGATGCCCTAGATATGCGGATGCAGTCGCCGGCCTGCAAGCGGCGAGGCGCCCCTGATTGGGCGGGAGACCGGCGTCGCAGCCTCAGGTTTTCGCCAGGTGGCCGATGATGCCTTCCAGCTCGTCCGCGGAATTGAAGCTGATGACCAGCTTGCCCCTGCCCTTCGCGTTGTGCTGAATGCGAACCTGGGCACACAGCTTTTCCGTGAGCTCGTCCTGCAGGCGGGCCACGTCCGGGTCCAGCCTGGGCGGCGTCGATGGCTTCGGATTCAGGAGCCTTTTGACGAGCGCCTCGGTTTCTCGCACGGACAGCTGACGCCGAACCACCTCTCGGGCCGCCGCGGCCTGGCGCTCGTCCGGCAGGGCCAGCAGGGCGCGGGCGTGGCCCATCTCCAGATGCCGGTCGTCCACCAGTTCGCGCACCTCGGTCGACAGCTCCAGGAGACGCAGCAGATTGCTCACCGCGGAGCGGGAACGCCCCACGGCCTCGGCGGCTTCCTGGTGGGTCAGCTGAAATTCGTCGACGAGCCGGCGCAGCGCCGTGGCCTCCTCGATGGGGTTGAGGTCTTCGCGCTGGATGTTCTCCACGAGCGCCATGGCGATGGCGACCTCGTCCGCCACTTCGCGCACGATGGCCGGCACCGTGTCGACCCCGGCCAGCTGTGCCGCACGCCAGCGTCGCTCCCCGGCAATCAGTTCATAGTGCCGGCCGCCCACGTTTCGGACGACCACCGGCTGGATCACGCCCTGCTGGCGAATCGACTCCGCAAGCTCCGCGAGGCGCTCCTCGTCGAAAACCGAACGCGGCTGGTACTTGCCCGGCTGGATCTGCTCCACGGGCAGATCGCGCAGGGCTGCTGCCGAGTCGCCGCCCGCCGTGCCCGGTGCGCCATCATCGTGGGTCGCCCGGTCGAGCGTGCTCTGGCTGAGCATGGAGGAAAGGTTGCGGCCGAGCGGACCTTTTCGGGAGGATTTGCTTTTCGCGGACATGGGCGTTGTGTTCCTGGGTTGGGGCTGGCTCAGCCGGCCTCACGCTTGCGGCGCCGGCGCAGCACTTCGCCGGCCAGGCCAAGGTAGGCCAGGGCGCCGCGCGAGCCGGGATCATAATGCAGCACGGGCAGGCCGTGGCTGGGCGCCTCGGCCACGCGCACGTTGCGCGGCACCAGGGTTCGATAGACCCGGTCGCCGAAATTCTCCATCAGCTGGTCGGAAACCGCTTCGGAGAGGTTGTTGCGCATATCGTACATGGTGCGCAGCAGACCCTCGATTTCCAGCCTCGGATTGACGCTGTCCCTGACCTGCTCGACCGTATCGAGCAGCGCCGCGAGGCCCTCCAGGGCATAGTATTCGCACTGGATCGGAATCAGCACGCTGTTCGCCGCCGCGAGGGCGTTCAGGGTCAGCAGGTTCAGGGAAGGCGGACAGTCGATGATGATCCATCCGTAACGCGGCGCCACTGCCTCGAGCGCGTCGCGCAGGATGTACTCCCGCCCGTCCCGCGTCATGAGCTCGAATTCCGCTGCCCCGAGGTCGCCATTCGACGGCAGCAGGTCGAAGGCAAGGCGCTCCGGACTCACGAGCGCATCCTGGAGCGCACAGTCGCCGACCATGACGTCGACCGCCGTTCTCTCCAGGGCGCGCGTGTCCACGCCGCACCCCGTGGACGCATTGCCCTGCGGATCGAAATCCACGAGCAGCACGCGGTAGTTCATGTCCGCGAGCGCCGCCGCGAGGTTGACGCAGGTGGTGGTTTTGCCGACGCCGCCCTTCTGGTTGGCGACTGCGATGATCCGGGCCATGGTTATGTTCTGTTCTCAGTCTTCGGTAACGGCTCCAGGGTGAGCGTCACCTGGTGGCGTTCAGCCTCGAGCCCGGGCACATCGAGGGCCTCGACCCCGACGAGGCGCACCCACGCGGGCAACGCCTCGAGCTCCTGTTGTCGCAACTGCCCTTTCATGGCGACGAGCCGAGTGTCCGGACCCGCGAGGTGCCTCGTCAGCCTGGCGAAATCCCCGAGCGAGCTGAACGCCCGGGACACGATGGTACTGAACTGCAAGCGGGGTGAGAAGGACTCGACCCGTCCGTGAATCGCCTCCACCTGGGCCAGGCCAAGCTCCCGGATGACGTGCCCGAGGAATCGCACCTTTTTTCCCGCGCTGTCGATGAGCACCGTGGGCCGCTCCGGCTCGAGAATCGCCAACGGCAATCCGGGGAATCCCGCCCCCGTCCCCACGTCGAGCAGGGGCCCGTCGCCCACGGCCGCGTGGATGGCGAGGGAATCGAGGAGGTGGCGCGTGACCAGGTGGTCGAACTCACCGGGCGCGACGAGGTTGTAGGTGCGACCCCAGCGGCGCAACAGGTCGAGGTGACGCAGCCATCGATCCACCGCTCGGGGCTCCACCGCCAGGCCAAGCGCTTCCAGCCCGGCCTCGAGGGTGGTCCGTTCCGGATTCTGGTCCTGGCCTTCAGATCTGGTCAGAGCGCTTCATCTGCTTGACGATGCGGTCACTGAGGCGGGCGGCGACATCCTGGTACTCGATGTCCTCGCTCTGGGTCACCATGCTCCAGACCCGCTCGATCCGCCGGACATCAACGTACAGCGTCTCCAGCATGAGCTCGGTGGTCCGGTCTTCCCAGCCCGGCCCCTCGCGCACGGTGTACACGTCATAGAAGTACGGGCTGTACCAGCCGCCGACCCCGGTCCCCACGTTCTGCAGCCAGTAATCGGCGCGCTCATACCCTGCACTGGCGCCGCCGCCGATAATGAAGACGACAATGAGGCCGTCCGCATTGCCGTTGCGCAGGGCCTTCTCCACGTTTTCACGGGTCAGTTGGCCCCGCATGCCGGGCAGCTCGGCGCTCTCCACGGCGTTGGCGCCCGCGTCCCGGAGCTTTGCAACGATATCGCGCTCGATCACGAGGCGCTGCAGGTCATCGGGCCAGGCGACGAGGACAGCCACTTTCTCCGGCGCCTCGGGCTCGATCGTCTCCGACTGCCAGGTGTCCACCACCTTGGTGGTGCCGCAGGCGGAGAGGGTCAGGGCGGCGGCCGCGAGGAGCAGGCCGCGCAGGTTTCGATAGGTCATATGGGTATTCCGAAAGATCGTGAACCGCATTATACGGCGACCGGGTCGTCCTTGACGATGGTCAGGTCCAGCTCCTCCGCCCGGTGGCACGCCACCCAGTCACCCTCGGCCAGGCGACGCAGGGGGGGCACCTCGAGCGTGCACCGCTTCACGGCATAGGGGCAGCGCGTGTGAAAAACGCACCCGCTCGGCGGGTTGAGCGGCGATGGCATGTCTCCCACGAGGCCCGTGTCACGGTCCCGCAGGTTGAGTGACGGATCGGGAATCGGGACGGATTTGACCAGCGCACTCGTGTACGGGTGCCGGGGCCTGTCGTAAATGCGGCTCGCGCCCGCCACTTCGACGGCCCGGCCCAGGTACATGACCATCACCCGGTCCGAGATGTGGCGCACCACCGCCAGGTCGTGGGCGATGAAAATCAGCGACAGGGACAGCTTGCGCTGAAGGTCCTTGAGCAGGTTGATGATCTGCGCCTGGATGCTCACGTCCAGCGCGCTCACCGGCTCGTCGCAAATGATAAGGCGGGGGTTGAGCACGAGGGCCCGGGCGATGCCGATACGCTGGCACTGCCCCCCGGAAAACTCGTGGGGATAGCGGTTGATCTGGTTCGGCAACAGGCCGACCATTTTCATCATGCCGCGGACCCGCTCCTCGACCTGCACCCGGGCAAACTTGGGAAAAAAGGTCCAGAGCGGTTCGGCGATGATCTCGCCGACGGTGAGGCGCGGGTTCAGGGACGCCAGCGGATCCTGGAAGATCAGCTGCAGCTCCTTGCGCTTCTTGCGCAGGGATTTCTCGTCGAGGCTGACCAGGTCCTCGCCCAGCCAGAGTACGCGCCCGCGGCGGGGGGGGATGAGCCCCAGCACGGCCCGCGCCAGGGTCGACTTGCCGCACCCCGACTCCCCCACGATGCCGAGGGTCTCGCCCCGGTACAGCTCGAAGCTGACCCCGTCCACGGCCTTCAGCGTCTCCACGCGGGGGCGCAGAAGGCCGCCGGACTGGATCTCGAAGTGCACGGCGAGGTCCTGAACGCGGAGCACCGGTCGCGGTTCATCTTCCCGGTAGGTCTGGCTCGGCCGGTCCGTCATGCACCCGGCTCCAGGAAGCACCGTTTCTGCCGGCCATCCGGCAGCGTTTCGAGCGGCGGCAGGTCGGCGCAGGCATCGAAGGCCCGGGTGCACCGGTCGCGAAAACTGCAGCCATCTGGCAGGGACAGCAGGTTCGGCGGATTGCCCGGTATCGCGTGCAGCTCGTGATCCCGGCGATCGAGCCGGGGCACGGATTCGATGAGCCCCCGGGTATAAGGATGGAGCGGATCGTTGTAGATCTGCGCCACCGTGCCGTACTCCACCACCTGGCCGGCGTACATCACCAGCACCTTGTCACTCGTGCCCGCCACGACGCCGAGGTCGTGGGTGATGAGGATGGACGCCATGTTCGACCGGGCGGTGACTTCCGCGACCAGCTGCGCGATCTGCACCTGCACGGTCACGTCGAGCGCCGTCGTCGGCTCGTCGGCAATGAGGATTTCCGGCTCGCACAGCAGACCCAGGGCGATCATGATGCGCTGGCGCATGCCGCCGGAAAACTCGTGCGGATACTGGCGGATGCGCTGCTCCGCGTCGGGAATGCGAACCGCCGTCAACATGGCGATGGCGTGGTCCCGCGCCTCGCGGCGGGACAGGCCCTGGTGGTGCATGGCCACCTCGACCATCTGCCGCTCGATGTTGAGGTAGGGGTTCAGGGAGGTCATGGGATCCTGGAAGATCATGGCGATGTCGCGGCCACGGTGCCGGTTCAACTCCTGGCGGCTCATGGCCAGCAGATCCTCGCCCTGGAACAAGGCTTCGCCCCGCGCTGTGCCGTTCTCCGCCAGCAGCCCCAGGATGGCCAGCATGGCCTGGGACTTGCCGGACCCCGACTCCCCGACGATGGCCAGGCCCTCGCCCGGCTCGAGGACGAAATCGATGCCGCGCACCGCCTGGATCTCGCCCTCGGGCGTGTCGAAGCTGACCTCGAGATTTTTGACCTCGAGCAGCGGCATCACAGGCGGTCCTTCGGGTCGAGGGCGTCCCGCAGGCCGTCACCGATGTAGTTGAAGCAGTACAGGGTGACCGTCAGGAACAGGGCCGGGAAGGCCAGGGTCCAGGGCGCCGACTCCATGTCCTGGGCGCCGTCGCTCACCAGCGCGCCCCAGGAACTCATGGGCTCCTGGACCCCCAGGCCGAGGAAGCTGAGGAACGACTCCACCAGGATGACCTGGGGGATCGTGAGCGTGACGTACACCATGACAACGCCCAGCAGGTTCGGGACGATGTGGCGGCTGATGATCGCGCGGTTCTCGACCCCGCACGCCCGCGCCGCCTCCACGTACTCCATACGCTTGAGGCCCAGGGTCTGGCCGCGCACGATGCGCGCCATGTCCAGCCAGTTGACGGCCCCGATGGCAATGAAGATCAACACGATGTGCCGCCCGAACACCACCATGAGCAGAATGACGAAGAACATGAAGGGCAAGGCGTAGACGATATCCACGATGCGCATCATGACCCGGTCCGTGACGCCCCCGTAGTAGCCGGCGATGGCGCCGTAGGTCACGCCGATGAAGAGGCTGACCAGCGTGGAAACGAAGCCGACCAGCAGGGAGATGCGGCCGCCTTCGAGTGTACGCACCAGGATGTCCCGGCCCACCGCATCGGTGCCGAACCAGTGACCGTTGGCGAGGCTCGGCGGTGAGTTGGTGTGGTCCCAGTCCGTGAAATCCATGTCCCAGCTGATCAGCATGGGCCCGAACACCACCGCGAGGATCATGAGGCCCATGATGACGGCGCTGGTCACGGCGGCCCGGTTGCGCAGCAGCCGGTGCCAGGCGTCTTCCCAGGGCGACCGTCCCTTGACGTCCCCAAGCGTGAGCGCCGCCTCGAAGGGGTCCAGGTCCGCCTTGCCGGCGCCCATCGCACCCGCCTTGCCCGGCGTTTGCGGCTCCATGACTTCCCGTCCCGGGGCCTGCCCCTCCGGAGACTGCTCAGTGCTCTTCATAGCGGATCCGCGGGTCGAGCAGCGCGTAGAGCATATCGACGATGAAGTTCAGCAAAATGATCAGCGCACCGTAGAAAATCACCACGCCCATGACCAGCGTGTAATCCCGATTGAGGGCGCCCTGGACGAAGTAGCTGCCCAGGCCGGGAATGGAAAAGATGCGCTCCACCACCACGGAACCCGTGATCAGCGCCGCCGTGGCCGGTCCCATGTAGGAGATGACCGGCAACAGGGCCGGCTTCAGGGCGTGGCGCAGGATCACCTGGCGCTCAGGCAGGCCCTTCGCCCGCGCCGTGCGGATGAAGTCGCTGTGCAGCACCTCGATCATGCTGCCGCGCATGAGCCGGGCGATGTAGGCGATCACCGGCAGAGCGAGGGTCACCACCGGCAGCACGGCGCTCTGCCAGGTCCAGTCCCAGCCGCCGGCCGGCAGCCAGCCGGCATACACCGCGAACACCAGAATCAGCACCGGGGCGATCACGAAATTGGGAATGGACACGCCCAGCATGGCGAAGCCCATGGTGGTGAAGTCCGCGGCGCTGTTCTGCCGCAAGGCGGCCCCGATGCCGATGCTGACGCCGACCACGAAGCCGATGAGCATCGCGATGCCGCCGATGGTCAGCGACACGGGGAACCCCTGGGCGATCAGTTCGTTGACCGTCCAGTCGCGGTACTGGAACGACGGACCGAAATCCAGCACCAGCACGTTGCCCAGGTAGCGAAAGTACTGCTGCAGCAGCGGTTCGTCGAGGTGGTACTCGGCTTCCAGGTTGGCCTGGATTTCCGGCGGGAGCGCCTTCTCACCGTCAAAGGGCCCACCCGGAGCCACGCGCACGAGGAAGAACACCGCCGTGATGAGCAGGAGCAGGGTCGGCAGCACGCCCAGCAGGCGCTGGGTCACGTGCCGCATCATGCCCTGGTCCAGGGTCACGGCTGCGCGTCACCCGGCGCCCGGGAACGCAACAGGAACATGTGCTTGCTGTAGTGGTGGTCCATGACGTTGTTTTCCCAGCCCCGGAGATGCGGATCCACCAGGCGCTTGGTCACGTAGGTGTAGATCGGGATGATCGGGGCCTGCTCCAGCAGTACCCGTTCCGCCTCTTCCATGAGCCGGCGCCGCCTTGCGGGAATGCGTTCGGCGGCAATCTCGTCCAGGAGGGAATCATACAGGGAGTCACTGAAGCCGAAATCGTTCTGCCCATGCCCGGTGCGGAACAGCTGGAGGAAACTGTAGGGGTCGGCGTAATCACCGATCCATCCCGCGCGGAAAACCTGGGTCAGCACCTTCTGCGACCGGTTCTGGAGAAACACCTTCCACTCCTCGTTGATCAGGGTCGTCTCGACGCCCAGCACCTGCTTCCAGAGAGAGGCCACGGCGAGGGCGATCTTCTTGTGATTCTCGCTCGTGTTGTACCGGATCTCGATGCGCAGGGGGTCGCTTTCCGTGAAGCCCGCTGCCGCATAGAGGCGCCGGGCCTCCGCATTACGCTCTTCCTGGGTCCAGCCGGCGTACTCCGGCAGGGGTGACTGGTATTCGCCGATGCCCGGAGGCACGAGGACAAAAGCCGGTTGCTCGCCAAACTGCGTGACCTTTTCGGTGATCAGATCCCGGTCCACGGCGAGCACCAGGGCCTTCCGCAGCAGCGGGCTCTCGATGAAGGGCTCACGCTCCAGGTTGAAGCCGAAGAAGTAGGAACCCAGCCACGGCGTGACCACGAGTTCTTCCGGGTAGTTCTTCCGCAACCACTGAAACTGGTTGTTCGGGACCTCGAAGGTCCAGTGCAGAACCCCGGCGCGGAACTGCTTGAGTTCCGTGGACTGGTCTTCCAGCGGGTAGTACACCACCGAGTCGATCAGCGTGTTGCCGTCATCCCAGTAGTTGACATTGCGGTTCAACTCGATGCGGGACCGGACGACCCAGTCCACCAGCGTGTAGGCGCCATTGGACACGAGATTGCCCGGCCGGGAAAAGCGGGGGCCGTGCTGCTCGATGCTCGGCCGATGGACCGGATAGGTGGCCGAGTGGGTCAGAAGTCCGAGAAAGTACGGCGTCGGATCGGAAAGGCGAATCTGCAGCGTGTGCTCGTCCAGGGCCTGGACCCCCAGGGCTTCGGCTGGCTCCTGGCCGGAGATCACCGCCGCAGCGTTCTCGATGGGCAGGAGCATGTTGGCGGCATTCGACGCGGTGGCCGGATCGGCGCTGCGCCGAAGCGACCAGACGAAGTCCTCCGCGAGCAGCGGGTCCCCATTGGACCAGCGGGCGTCGCGGCGCAGGTAAAACGTGTAGGTCAGGCCGTCCCGGCTGATGTTCCAGCGCATGGCAACCCCCGGGACGATGCGCCCGTCGGGCGCTTCGGCGGTCAGCCCCTCGAACAGGTCCCGCAGGATGTTCGCGGCCGGCACACCGTCCGCCAGGTGCGGGTCCAGGGTCTGTGGCTCCTGGCCGTTGCCCCGGTGGAGCACCTGGCGCTCAGCGAGCACCGCCGGATCCGGGCGCCCGTCCTCCGTAAGCACCAGGGCCACGGGTTCGGCCTGGCGATCCCGGGGGCCGGCACCGGGTTCCGGACCGTCACCGCAGGCGGCCAGCAGGCCGGCGGCGCAGAACGCGAGCCCGATGCGGCGCCACCGGGCGCCGGCGAGAGCGGTCTGTCGGGCCAGGTTTCGGCTCACGGTTCCCCCAGGTCCAGGTAGCGCGACAGGTGCACGTCGCGCGGATTGTCCACGTAGCCCCGCACCCGTGGATCGACGAGGTGCCGGGACACGTAATAGTAGAGCGGGATCACGGGGGTGTCGCGCAACAGAAGGGTTTCTGCCTGCTGCAGCAGTTCCAGCCGCTGGCCGCCGCTGTAGCCGGCAGCCTGGTCGAGCAATCGGTCGTAGGCCTCGTCGGCGTAGAAGGTGTTGTTGAGCGCCTCGCCGCCACGAAAGAGATCGAGGAAGGACACCGGGTCCGCGTAGTCGGCGATCCAGCCGCCGCGAAACGCCTGGGTCAGCAGGCCCTGGCGCCGGTTGTTGACAAAGACCTTCCACTCCTCGTGGAGCAACTCGGTGCTGACCCCCAGCACCTGTTTCCACATGGCCGCAACGGCCACGGCCATGCGACGGTGCTGGGCGGAGGTGTTGAATCTCAACTGCAGCCGCAGGGGACGTCCGTCACCGTAACCGGCGCGGGCGTACAGCTCCCGGGCCCGGGCCTCGCGCTCTGGCTTCGACAGGGATTCGGCAGGATCCCGGGGCGGACGGTAGCCCGGGAGCCCCGGCGGAACCACGGTCCAGGCCGGCACTTCACCGGCGCCCATCACCACCCGGGTCAGGGTTTCCCGGTCGATGGCCAGGGACAGGGCCCGCCGCAGGTCGGGCGCCTCGGCCAGGGGCGGACGCGACAGATTCAGGCCCAGCCAGAAACTCCCGACGTACGGAGCAATGCGCAGGGACTCGGGAAGATTCTCCGCGAGCCAGTCGTGGCGCCCCGGCGGAATCGTCTCCGTGATGTGGATTTCCCCGGCCCGGAAGCGGGAGAGTTCGGCGCCCGGATCCTCGATGGGCAGGTAGTCGATGCGATCGAGGGCGACCGATGCAGCGCCGTGCCAGGCCGGGTTCTTCTCCAGTGCCAGGTGGGAGCGGGGCACCGCTTCGAGCAGGCGGTAGGGTCCACTCACCGGGCGCTCCAGTACCTCTTCCCCAGCCCGGGGATGCAGGGCGAAACTCACCGGGTGGGCCAGCAATTCGGGAAACCAGGGCGTGGGCTGCTCCAGCACGATCTCGAGCGTCCGGCCATCCAGGGCGTGAATGCCCAGGCTATCCGGATCCTGCCGACCGGCGATGATGGCGCGGGCGCCCGCCACGGGGGCCAGGAGGCTCGCCGTCCGCGCCTGGGTCGCCGGGGCGACCGCGGCACGCCAGCCCAGCACGAAGTGGTCCGCCTCGAGGGCGTCGCCGTTCGACCACCGCAGGCCGGGGCGCAGCGTGAAGCGGTATCGTGTCCCCGACCCGTCCACTTCCCAGCGCTCGGCGGCGCCGCCGATGAGCTCCCCGCCCGCATCGAAGGTCACCAGGCCTTCGTGCAGGTCACGCAGCACCTGCAGGGCGGCAAGCCCCTGGGCCTGGTGAATATCCAGGGAATCGGGTTCCGGGCCGAGCCCGCGGCGCAGCACATCATCGTCCGCCTGGAGCGGGGGAATCGCGAGCCCCCAGCACAGCAGGATACCGGGCAGGAAGCGCAGCCAGTGTTTGGTCCGGGACATGGTGGAATTCGGGCGATCGTCCATCGATTGGTTTATCCTAATCCATCTGACGAATGCAGGAGCCCGGGCCTTGGCCGGCAACCCATCCAGCACCCCGGTCGAGGACCGGAACGCGCTCATCGAATACCTCGCCTCGGGCTGCAAACCGCCGGAGCAGTGGCGCCTGGGCACGGAGCACGAGAAATTCGGTTTTACCACCGATGACCTTCGCCCCCTGCCCTACGAGGGTCCGCGGGGCATCAACGCGGTCCTCGGCGGTCTCGCCAGCCAGTTCGACTGGCGTCCCCAGTTCGAGGGGGAGCACCTGATCGCCCTCCTCGACGACACCGGGGCTTCCATCACGCTGGAGCCCGGCGGCCAGCTCGAGCTGAGCGGCGCACTGCTCGACGACCTGCATGCCACCTGCCGGGAAGTGAACACCCATCTCACCCAGGTCAAAGCCGTGAGCGATCCGCTGGGCATTGCCTTTCTCGGCATGGGTTTCCAGCCCAAGTGGCCGCGCGAAGACATGCACTGGATGCCGAAGGACCGCTACCGGATCATGCGCGCCTACATGCCCACCGTGGGCAGCCTCGGCCTGGACATGATGTCCCGGACCTGCACGGTCCAGGTCAACCTCGACTTTGCCTCTGAGGACGACATGGTGCTGAAGTTCCGCACCTCCCTGGCGCTGCAGCCCGTCGCCACGGCGCTGTTCGCCAACTCGCCGTTCCTCAACGGCCGCCCGTCGGGATTCCTCAGCTACCGCTCCCACGTCTGGGAGGACACGGACCCGGACCGGACGGGCATGCTGCCGTGGGTCTTCGAAGGCGACATGGGCTTTGAACGTTACGTGGACTACATGCTGGACGTGCCCATGTACTTCGTTTACCGGGAAGGCAAGTACCTGGATGCCTCGGGCCAGTCCTTCCGGGATTTCCTCGACGGGCGGCTACCCGCCCTGCCCGGGGAGAAGCCCACCTACAAGGACTGGGAAGACCACCTCACCACGGCGTTTCCCGAGGTGCGGCTCAAGCGGTTCCTCGAGATGCGCGGCGCGGACGGTGGGCCCTGGCGACGCCTGTGCGCCCTGCCCGCATTCTGGGCCGGCCTGCTGTATCACCGGCCCTCCCTGGAAGCGGCCTGGGACCTGGCCGCGACCTGGAGCCTGGAAGAACGTCAGCAGCTCCGGCGCGACGCGGCCCGGCTGGGCTTGCGGGCCATCATCCGTGGCCGAACCCTCCAGGAGCTTGCGCAGGAACTGCTCGACCTCGCCCACGAAGGACTGAATGCCCGGAACCGGCTCGACTCGGCGGGGGATAACGAAACCGGTTTCCTTACACCGCTGCTGGAAACGGCCGAGTCGGGACAGACGCCGGCCGATCGCAAGCTCGCCCTGTTCAATACGGAGTGGGGGGGCGTGGTCGACCCGGTCTTCAGGCAGTTCGCTTACTGACGGCCGGGCGCCGACACGCGCGAGGAGCGCGGTCCCCTACTCCACTTTCCAGATGACGTAGTGCCACTCGTCCGGGTTGGTCGAGCTGTGGTCGTAACCGAGGTAGTAGGTTTTGCCGGCTTCGAAATCGGCTTCCAGGGGCGGAGTGTTGACCGGTTCCCTGCGCCGGGGCGCCCGGCAATAGCTCGTATCGAGGGCAACCGTTCCCGCCAGGGTGTACCGGCCCGGCTCGAGATCGAAGCCCTGCGGCGACACGAATTTTTCCCGGCCGTTGATCTGGCG
Organism: Lysobacterales bacterium; assembly: GCA_036351115.1. Taxonomy (GTDB): domain Bacteria; phylum Pseudomonadota; class Gammaproteobacteria; order Xanthomonadales; family SZUA-36; genus Marinihelvus. The sequence goes on from JAZBOL010000097.1 coordinate 67,720, forward strand.
GACAGCGACGCGGGAAATGCACTCGGCGGGTTTGTTGACCTGGGTGACGATCCTGGCCATGTCTTCGGGGCCGGCGACGGCGCCCTGGGATGCAAACGTCAGGAAGGCGGCCAGGCTCAGGCGCTTGATGCTCATGGTGGGTTCCTCGTTGTTCTGTACCCGGGGCGCCTGCAGCGCGTCCGGGTTGATTTTCGCCACCCTTGATGATGCCACGCCGCAACTGAACGGACGCTGAACCAGAGCGGCGGCGGCCCGGGGCCCCGACCGCCGGGGTGTCACGCGCTCAGAAAGGCAACACCAGGTCTGGCTTCACGGCCAGCAGCTGGGCCCGGAAGGTTTCCTGGACGTTGTGGAGCGCCTCCTTCGAATCCGCGTCGAAACGCAGGACCAGGATCGGCGTCGTGTTCGAGGCCCGTACCAGTCCCCAGCCGTCGGCGAAATCAGCGCGCACGCCATCGATGATGTTGATGCGCGCACCCGGGAACCGGGCACGCTGCTTGAACGACTCGATGAAGGCGTGGTTCTCGCCCTCCTCCAGTTCGACCTTCAACTCCGGCGTGCTCACGGAATTGGGCAGGGCGCTGAGCACCGCCTCGGGTGTGTCGGCGGCGGCGGCCAGAATCTCCAGCAGGCGGCAGGCGGAGTAGATACCACAATCGAAGCCGTACCAGCGGTCTTCGAAGAAAAAGTGTCCGCTCATCTCTCCCGCCAGCGGTGCACCGACTTCCTTCATGCGGTTTTTCATCAGTGAGTGGCCGGTCTTGTACATCTCGGGCACGCCGCCGGCCTCGCGGATGACCGTGTCCAGGTGCCCGGTGCACTTGACGTCGTAGATGATGGTGGAGCCGGGCTTGCGGGCCAGGACCTCCCGGGCGTAAAGCATCATGATCCGGTCCGAAAACACGATGCTGCCGTCGGGAGTGACCACCCCGAGGCGATCCGCGTCACCATCGAAAGCCAGGCCGAGGTCGGCCTTGGTGACCTCGACGGATTCGATGAGATCCTCCAGGTTTTCAGGCTCGCTCGGGTCCGGGTGGTGGTTTGGAAAATCGCCGTCCACGTCGTCGAACAGCGGAACGACCTCGGCGCCGATTCCCTGCAGGACTTCCACGGCGCAGACCCCGCCGATGCCGTTGCCGCAGTCGGCAACCACCTTGAGGGGACGCTTGAGCTGGATATCCCCGGTGATGCGCTTGATGTACGGCTGAATCGCGTCCTGCTCGCTGCGCTTTCCTTCGCCGTGTTCCAGCCGGTCGGTGCGGATTCGCTCGAACAGGTCGAAAATGTCGTCGCCGGCCAGGGTGTGGCCACCCAGCATGATTTTGAAGCCGTTGTAGTCCGGTGGATTGTGCGATCCCGTGACCATGACACCGGAGCCCTTGCCGAGTTCATGGGCGGCGAAGTACAGGACACCGGTGGGCACGGCGCCAATGTCGATAACGTCACACCCCACGGCCTGCATACCTTCGATGAGGCCTTCCACGAGCTCCGGGCCGGAGTGGCGGCCGTCACGACCGATGGCCACCGGCGTGGCCAGGCGGTTGACGGCCTCGCTGCCGATGGCCTGCCCGATCTGGTAGGCGACGCCCCGGTCGAGCGTTTTTCCGACGATGCCCCGAATGTCATAGGCGCGGAAAATCTCGCTTTTCAGCTCCACGCCGCCGCTCGAGCCGGCAGGCGCCTCGGCCTTGTTCGACGCTTGAGCCGCTGCCGGCGGGGACGCTGTCCCGGTGGCCGGCTTCACGGCTTCCTCCGACGGGGTGTCGCTTGCCGGCTCAGCCGGCCCGGGCGTGCTCGACGAGAACACCGGGCTGAGGTCGAGCTCCTCATCGGCTGCAGGCTGGGAAATGCGCCCGACCAGCGGCGGACCACTGGCCGAAAGACCGGGAGGGCCGATTCGATCGTCGTCTGGGCCCGGCCCGGCTTTCGGAGGAGTTTCCGGCTTTTTCTTCGGCCTGAGCGAGGGAATCTCCTCCGGTTCCTGCCCTCGCTCCGGTTTCGGCTCCGGCTCCGGCCTGGTCCGCGCTTCGAGCCGAGGCCTGGATTCCGGGACAGCTTTCGTCTCTGGCCGCGTGGGCGCCGGGGCGGCGGCTCCCTCGGCGCTGTCCTGTCCACGCAGCACCGCGCTGAGCTGGGCGTCCTTCAGGGTCGGGGGCAGCGTATCGGGGGACAGCTGTCCGTCCTGCAGGGTCGCGAAGTGCTCCGGCATGGTCTCGGCGGCTTTCACCTGCTTGCGCAGCTGGAGATGGCGGGCGAGCCCAAGGAGCAACAGCAGCGCCCCAAGCGCGAGCAGCACGGATTGTTCGCGCGGACCGATCAACCCGCTCCCCTGGACATTGGGATACACGATCTGCAGCAGCGAGTCCTGAACCGGCAGGCGCTGTGCGGCGAACCCGGCAGGAATGCCGGAACCGACCTCGCGAAGCTTGAAGGGCGCGTTGGCCCCGGTTCGGTGCTCGAGGGCGATATACCCGGCGGCGGGTTCAGGCACGTTGAACAGGTTCAGCAGGTAGCTGGGGTCGAGGTAAACGAGCACGAAACCCTGTTCCTGGACCGCGCGTCCGATGGTCGAGGCCGCGGCGACATAGCTGAGGCCTCCATCCTGGATGACCTGGACAGGGGAAAGCTCATCCTCGTTGGCGGACGCCATCATGTCGAGCATGATGAACCCGTTTTCGCCCATGTCGGCCAGGTCCATCATGAAGACGTCTTTCTCGTAGATATGAACGTCCGTCACCTCGGGAATGAGGCGCCGCATCTCGGTCAGTAGCTGGGTCGTACGGACGTCGCCACGCTGGACACCCTCGGCGAGGGACTGCACCGAATCGCTCCGGAGCATCTCCCGGATTTCCTGCGCCACCCGGTTCATCTGCGCGGACACCTGGCGCGCCTGCTGCTGGGCTGCCTCTGCCTGTGAGCGCCCGGTGCTCCCGCCGAACATGAACCAGGCGCCGACTGCCATGATGATGGCGCCGGCGAGCAGATAGGGCCAGGGCGCCGAGAACGGACTGCTGGAAGGCGCCTTCGCGCCGGTAACGTCTGCGAGGGTTTTCCTGGCCATGCTCAGGCAGCTCCCGTGTGTCCAAAACCGCCTTCGCCACGCCGCGTCGCGTCGAATTCCTCGACCACTTCCCAGGCCGCCTGAACGACGGGCACGAAGACCAGCTGGGCGATGCGGTCTCCCGGCTCGATGCGAAACACGTCCTGGGAGCGGTTCCAGCAGGAAACATAGACCTGGCCCTGGTAGTCGCTGTCGATGAGACCGACGAGGTTGCCGAGCACAATCCCGTGCTTGTGACCGAGGCCCGACCGCGGAAGGATCACCGCGGCCAGCGCGGGATCCGCCAGATGCATGGCGAAGCCCGTGGGAATGAGTTCCGTCTGACCGGGAGCGATGTCGAGGGAACCCTCGACCATGGCGCGGAGGTCCATGCCCGCGGAACCGTCCGTCGCGTAGTGTGGCAGGGGGAATTGCTCGCCGAGACGCGCGTCGAGCACGCGCAGTTGTACCGGCGGTTTCTCGAAACTACTCGCCATGACTCCCCCGCGTTGATGAATGAATCAACACCTCTATGTTCCCTTCCCTAGGCGCGTTACGTCGATCGACAAACAAACGCGGCCGCTCTCCCTGTTCGGGCTACTGTACAAAAGCCGGTATCCGATTACATCCCTTTTTGGCGATTACCGACAGTCCTTGCACCTCGTGCGCTCTGGAACCGGTGAGCGGGCGCGGGGGAAACTGACGCCATGGCGACACTCATCCCAGGCGAACCCCGCTCCGCGAACCTGCCCTCCGCTGCGACTGGCCACCCGGGAGACGCGGAGTTGCTCGCGCCCATCCTGGCCACCGGCATGGATCCCGAAACCGCGCAGGCCACGGCCTGCCAGAGCCTGCGGCGCGCCGGCAATCTGCGCGCCCTGCTGGCGGAAGACCCGGAACACCTCGCCACCTGGCCCGGCTGGGACCGGCGGCTCGCTCGTGCGCTTGCCGCGATTCTGCCCCTGGCGCGCCGCCAGTTCGAGCAGGAACTGCTTCGTGGCGAGGCGCTTACCAGCCCGGCAGACGCCGTACACTTCCTGCGCGCCCGGCTGCGCGATCGCCGGCGCGAGGTCTTTTGCGGGCTGTTCCTGGACACACGCCATCGCGTCGTACACTGGGAGGAGCTGTTTCTCGGCTCCATCGACGGCGCCTGCGTCTATCCCCGGGTCGTCGCGGAGAAAGCCCTGCTGCTGGGCGCCGCGGCGGTTATCGTCGCCCACAACCACCCTTCCGGCGTGTGCGAACCGAGCCTGGCGGACCAGGCGATTACGCGACGCCTGAAGGACGCCCTCGCGCTGCTGGAAATCCGGTTGCTGGATCACTTCGTGGTTGGCGAGGGCGCACCCGTCTCCCTGGCATCCCGCGGCATGCTCTGAATGGCGTGACAAGGCCCCGGAAAAGACACCGGAACCCTTGCGTCACCGGCAAAAATTGGGTATAAAGTGCGGCTCTTTTGCGCCAGTAGTACGGGAAAGCCCCATGTCCAGAATCTGTCAGGTCACCGGCAAGCGACCGATGACCGGAAACAACGTGTCCCACTCCAACCGGAAGACGAAGCGTCGTTTTCTGCCCAACCTCCACACCCACCGTTTCTGGGTGGAGAGCGAAAACCGTTGGGTCAAGCTTCGTGTGTCCACCAAGGGTCTGCGGATCATCGACAAGAGAGGCATCGACGCCGTTCTGACCGATCTCCGTGCCCGCGGCGAAAGCGTCTAACCGGGAGTCATCGCAATGGCCAAGTCAAACCGCGAAAAAATCCGCCTGGTGTCCACCGCGGACACAGGTCACTTCTACACCACGGACAAGAACAAGAAGAACATGCCGGGCAAGATGGAGATCAAGAAGTACGATCCCGTCGTCCGCAAGCACGTGATCTACAAGGAAGCCAAGATCAAGTAAGCGCCGCACCACCGCGTCAGCCACTGCGGCGTGACGCCTGGCGCCCTGGATCCGGATCGGTTCTACCGGTCTCGCCTCCCGGAAAAGCCCGCCTTCACGGCGGGTTTTTTTGTGCCGGCAGCCTTGGGATCGGGGCGGTTGCCCGGGCTCGGCATCGGGGTTGCTGGCCTTTGCCTGGGTGCCCACCTCCCGGCGAACCCGGAGGATGAGGGGCCCGGGGCCCTTACCCGCGCCCCCGAGTGAGCACCAGGTTCCCCCAACGATCCAGTGCATAGGCCCAGCCGGGAGCGATCCAGGCCGTGGCGGCCCTGGCGACGATGATGCACGGCCCCAGACCCTCGTCACCGGGCGCCAGGGCGGCACGGTCGATGACGGGGACCTCCCGGTTGAGGTCGGGAACCCAGGAGGGAGCGGGCGCCGAATGTCGGTCCGTGGCGGTAGCGGTCACCGGCTCGAGTTCCTGGCGAGGCGCCGGGGCGCGGGCGGAGAGGCGCAGGTTCACCAGTTCCACGGGACGGTCGAGCCGGTGTCCGCTGGACGCCTCGAACGCCTCGTGAAAAGCGCCGTCCACGCCTTCGAGGCGATCGTCCAGGACCAGCGTGGCGTTCTGGCCCAGGTATCTCAGCTCCAGTTGCCGGTGAAAGCGGAGCTTGTCCGGATCGATTCCTTCGTCAGCCAGGGCTTCGCGCGCCTTCTGCTCCAGGTCGCCAAAATGCCGGTCAATCTCGTCGCGATCCTGATCAGCCCAGGGGGCCAGCACGGCGTGGGACAGGTCGCGGCCGGGTTCCGAGGCCAGCATGCCATGGGCAGAAAGCACGCCGGCCAGGGCCGGCAGAAGAATGGATCGCATCCCCAGGAGGTCAGCCAGCTCGCAGGCATGGAGTCCACCGGCGCCACCGAAGCAGAGGAGCGTATCTTCTCGCGGGTCCTGGCCGCGCTCCACGGAGATGACCCGAAGCGCACGCGCCATGTGTTCGTTGGCGAGTCGAAGCACGCCCTGCGCCGCCTCTGTCCGGTCACAGCCAAGCTCTGAGGCGAGGCGATCCATGGCCGCCCGGGCTGCCGGCAGGTCCAGGGGAAGGGTTCCGCCGAGCCGCGTGTCCGGCGGGATCCGGCCCAGCACGAGGTTCGCATCGGTCACCGTTACCGCCTCGCCACCCTGGCCATAGCAAGCGGGTCCCGGATCGGCCCCTGCCGACTCGGGGCCGACCAGCAGCATGCCGCCCGCATCGACCCGGGCGACGGATCCGCCGCCGGCGCCGATGGTGTGAATGTCCACGGTGGGAATCGAAAGCGGCCATCCGGCGATGCTTGAGGACTGCGTCAGGGGGATTCCCCCATCGAGCAGGGCCACGTCCGTTGACGTTCCCCCCATGTCGAGGGTCAGCAGCCGTGGCCGCCCGGTGACCTCGCCGATGAGTCGGCCCGCGGCGATACCGCCGGCCGGGCCGGAGAGCAGCAGCCTCACGGCGCCCGCCGCCGCCTGGCCGGCGGAGACCGTGGTGCCGGAACTCTGCATCACGGAAATTCGTGCCTTCGGCAACCCGGCTTCGAGGCGCTCCAGGTAGCGGCCGATGATCGGTCCCACGGACGCGTTGAGCCACGTGGCCATGCCCCGCTCGAACTCGCGAATCTCGGGCAGCACGTCGCTGGAGAGACTCACGAACCATTCGGCGTCCAGCCGTTCCGCGACGCGCCGCTCTTCTTCCGGGCACAGGAAGGAAAAAAGCAGGTTGACGGCGACCGCCGTCGCGCCACTGGCGCGGATCGCTTCAACGAGCTGATCGAGTTCTCCATCCGTGGCCCGGGCGAGCAACCGGCCCTCGGCGGAGCTGCGGGTGGATACCTCGAAGCAAAGCTCTGGCGGCACCGGCGGTGGCTCCAGTGGCTGCGCCAGGGCATAGACCTCCCGGCGATTCTGCCGCGCCAGGGTGAGCACGTCCGCAAACCCGGCACTGGTGACGTAGGCCACGCGCACACCCTTGCCCTCGAGCACGGCGTTGGTGCCGACGGTGGTGCCATGGATGACCTGCACCGGCACCTCGTCCAGGCCAAGCCGCCGCATGCCTTCGACGATGGCGCGGGAGGGGTCGTCCGGCGTGGAGAGCACTTTCTCGTGGCTCAGGCTTCCGTCGCGCCACGCGACGAGATCCGTGAAGGTGCCGCCCGTGTCCACACCCACGAGCACGCGGGAAGGCGTCGCCTGTTCCCCGTTGGTCATGCTCGCGCTCCATTCATGTTCGCGCCTATGGTAGCGTTCAGCGCCGGAGGAAACAGCCCATGCCCGAGTTACCCGAAGTCGAAACCACCCTGCGCGGCATCCGGCCCTGGCTCGAGGGCCAACGGATCCAACGCCTCGTGGTACGCGACCGGCGCCTTCGCTGGCCCGTTCCCGAAACGGTCTCCCGGGCCGAGGGCGCGCGTGTGACGGGACTGGCAAGGCGCGCCAAGTACCTGTTGCTGGAGACGGACGCCGGCGGCGACCTGATGATCCACCTGGGCATGTCCGGTTCCCTGCGCGTCATCACCGACGCGTCCGAGCCGCGTCTCCACGACCACTTCGACCTGGTCACGGAACGTGCGGTGATCCGCTACAACGACCCCCGTCGCTTTGGCGCGCTCCTGTGGGTGAGCCCGCCCCGGGAAAGCCACGCCCTCCTCGGTCACCTGGGTCCGGAGCCCCTGGGGCCTGACTTCGACGGGGCGCACCTGCACGCCCTGGCGCAGGGAAGGAAGGTCGCCGTGAAAAACTTCATCATGGACGGCAGGGTGGTGGTCGGCGTGGGCAACATCTATGCGTCCGAAGCGCTGTTCATGGCGGGCATTCATCCCTCCCGGCCCGCCGGCCGCATCGCCCGTGCGCGCTACGACGCCCTCGCCGAAGCGATCCGGGACGTCCTTGGCCGGTCCATCGACCAGGGGGGCACCACGCTGAGGGACTACGTCAACAGCGAGGGCGCACCGGGTTATTTCGCCCTGGACCTGCTGGCTTATGGCCGGGCGGGCAAACCTTGTTTCCAGTGCGGCGAGCCGATCCGGCAGCGGGTGATCGGGCAGCGCTCGAGCTTCTACTGCCCACGGTGTCAGCGGTAGGCGACGGGGCGCGTCAGCCCGAATCGTCGTCGATGGCCGCCTCCAGGCGCTGTTTTCTGGCCTCGGCCTCTTCCAGGACCTGATCCTCGAATTGCTGCGCCTCCTGCAAACGCTTCACGGGCTCGCCGATGACCGTGTCCTCCACGGCCATGGGCTCGGGTTCCGGCCAGAACTTCCAGGCCAGGAGCAGCAGGACGAAAAGAATGATCACCACCCGCATTTCACCCACCTCACAACAATTTGCCCGGATCGGGACTGCCGGGAACGGACGGGTCCGAACCGGGCTCACCTCGGGAGTGCCCGGCCGGGGCCGCTGACGGATCGTCCGGCGGCTCGATGAACTTCACGCGCTTGCTCCCGTCGAAGACCGCTTTGAACTCCTTACGGCTGACGGACACGTAGCGTTCGTTCCCGCCGATCTCGACCTGGGACCCTTCCCGCAGGGCGTAGCCGTTTTCGTCCACGCGAACGACCATGGTGGCCTTGCGTCCCGTGTGGCAGATGGTTTTGAGCTCCTGGAGCTCGTCCGCCCAGGCGAGCAGGTACTGGCTGCCCTCGAAAAGCTCACCCTGGAAGTCGGTGCGCAGCCCGAAGCAAAGCACGGGAATGCCCAGCTGATCCACCACCTCGGACAACTGGTACACCTGGTCACGCTTGAGAAACTGGGCCTCGTCGACGAGAACGCAGTGGATGCTTTCGTCCCCGAGCACGTCCTTGGTCAGGGAAAAGAGATCCGAGTCCTCGTCGAACACCAGGGCTTCGGCTTCGAGGCCGATCCGCGACCTGACCACGCCGGTCCGGTAGCGGTCATCCAGCCTGGGCGTGAAGAGCAGCGGCTGCATGCCGCGCTCCCGATAGTTATAGGCGGATTGCAGGAGGAGCGTGGTCTTGCCGGCATTCATCGCGGAGTAATTGAAGTACAACTTGGCCATAGGTGCTCAAATCATGGGTGCCCAGATCATGGGGGCTCAAAGCCCGTGGGCGACCATGATCGGCCATGCGGCAAGCGGGTTCAATCCGCGGATTCGCCCCCACGGTCCGGCGCCGCGTCAGCGCCGGGCGCGGTCGACAGCACCGGCCGGGCCGTCAACCACAGCTGCCACTGGGCGGGATGGCGCTCGAGGGCGCGGCCGAGATGGGCCTCCATCTGGTGCATCACGTCATCCCGGTCTTCGAGCAGCTGCGGCGGTTCGAGGTGGATGACGCGACGGCCGAGCTTCTCGTCCCAGGCCATGGTGTACAGGATGCCCCGCACCCCGCGTTCCACGGCGAGGTCCAGGCCGCCGGGATCCACGGGCAAGCGAGCGCCGCCCACCCGGAATTCGGTGCCGCGGTCGCGCTCCGCCGGCGCGTCGAGAAGAAGCACCAGCGCAACCCCGGGCGTTTCAAGCGCCTCCGCGACGGCTTGCCGCCCGCCGGGAACCCGGATCTCACGGCCCTCGCAAACCTTGCGCAGGTAGCCGATGCGCCAGCGCAGGTAGGCGTGGTACACCGGGGCCTGCCGGCCCATGTCCCGGGGCAGGTCGCGAAACACGAAGCGGGGCTGGTAGCCCTGCGCGGCGAGCCGCCGCAGGAACAGCGTGCTCGGGCCGAGGTGCGTTCCCAGCCACGCCGGTACCGGCGGGTCGGGCCAGCTCGGTGGATCCTGAACGAGGCTGCGCGCGATACGCCGGTCCGAGCTGAAGCGGCCATGCCAGCTGTCTACCGCGTCGAGAAACCGGACCAGGCGGAACCGTCGTTGCCAGGCACCCGGGTCCTCGATCTCACCCAGGCGCGAGGCGTTTTCCAGGGCGCGCGGCACGTGGATGCGATAGAGCCAAGGGCGCCGGGAGGCCCATCGGGCCAGGCCGTTCGCGGCGCGGGCCGGCAGGACGAAGCCGATAAACGGCAGCAGCCAGTAGGCCAGGACGTCCAGCAGTTGTTGCGTCAGCCAGCGCACGGCCGGGATGGGTTACTTCCGATTCCAGGCGGACACGTAGAGCTCACGATTCGCCAGCTGTTCGAACCCGTAACCGAGCAACTCGGGCGTGTATTCCACGAGGCCGCTGGTTCGGAGCGCCACGCGCCAGGGCTCGAAATCCAGGGCCCGCAGCTCCTGCTCGAACTCGCGCACCGTGATGGGATTCAGTTCCGTGTACCACTGCCAGTACTGCTCCGGCGTGGCCACCTCGCCACCCCGGTCCATGCGTTCCGGAGGCGTGTCGAGCACGCGCTCACGCAGCTCGGCCTCAGTCAGCTTGAGGTGCAGCCAGGGGTCATCGAAAAACTCGCCCAGGTGATTGCCGTACTCGCCGTAAAACAGGCCCGGATGAACGAACAGCAAGCCACCGGGACGCAGGACCCGACGAATCTCCTGCAGGGTTCCTCCGTAGCCGCCGGCGATGTGCTCCAGGGAGCCCCAGGACAGGACAACATCGAACCGGTCGTCCTCGAAGGGCAGATCATTGGCGTCCGCCGCCTCGAAACGCAGGCGCCCGTCCCGCGACCAGTCGTCCGGCAGGTGATTCCGCGACGCCACCTCCGGCAGGAGATCGAAACGGCGCGACGGATCGATACCGACCAGTTCCGCGGGCCGGCAGCGGAGAAACACGCCGAGATCGGTCATGCCGTCGCCACAGCCCACGTCCAGGATGCGCCCCCGGAGCAGCTCGCTCTGGCCAAGCATGAGGTGCACGACGACGCGGGCCGCGTGATCGAAGTGCTTGAAGAACCAGTCGTCGTGACCGCGGTTCCAGCTCAGGTCGGCCACCGGGACACCGTCGAGTCCCTCGAGGGTCCAGGACGGTCGGGCCGCGCGCAGGGCGGCCGGCTCGGCGCGACCGGTTTCGACCCGGGTTTCCGGGGCGCGGCCGGCCGGTTCGCCGACACGTTCATCCTCGAGCACCGGGGTCCCGTTGGCGTTGCTCCAGAGCAACGCGCGGACCGTCAGGGGGCCCATCGAAGCGCTGCGGCTCGGCAGGGCCAACTCGGCGCGATAGCGTCCCCGGGGCAGCCAGGCGACGTCCCATCCGGCCTGGCGAATGTGACAGGACAGGTGCTCGGCGCCGGTGACGGCGTCGTTCAGCTGAATCTGCACGTCGATGTCGAAGCAGAGGTCCTGGACGACCGCGAACTCCACCGCGATTCGGCCGGCGCCGGCCTCGGCATGCAGGGCAAGGATGTTCATGGCTTCGCTCACGGGCGCACCCCGGTCAGCAGGACCCAGTCGCTCCGCGCGGCTGCCGGTTCGAGCGGAATGCCCGCATCACGAAACGTCTCCCGGACCCGATCCGCCTGCTCGCGCAGGATGCCCGTCAACACGAGCGTGCCACCGGGCTCGACCGCACCCACCAGTTCGGTGGCCAGGCGTTCGAGAATTCCGGCCAGGATATTGGCCACCACCAGGTCCCAGCGGCCCTCCGGCGGGCGGTCGCCCTCGGCGGCCGTCACGCGATCCGCCACGCCGTTGCGCTCCGCGTTCTGTTCCGTGGCCCAGACCGCCTGGGGATCGTAATCGACGCAAGCCACGCGATCGGCGCCCAGCAGGGCCGCGGCGATACCGAGCACGCCGGAGCCGCAACCGAAATCGAGCACGGACCGGTCCGCCAGTTCGGCGCCGTCGAGCCATGCCAGGCACAGGTGGGTCGTCGCATGGGTCCCCGTACCGAAGGCCAGGCCCGGATCGAGATGCAGCAGGGTCGCGCCAGGATCCGGCGGCTCGGCCCCCGTGGGAATGATCCAGAGACCGCTGCCGAAGCGCATGGGCACGAAACGGTCCATCCAGGCGCGTTCCCAGGGCTGGTCCTGGAGTTCGTTGGTCTCCGGCTCGGCCGCGAGGGGCAGCAGCGCGAGCGCGGCGAGAAGCCGCTCGCGATCGATCGCCGGGTCGAACAGGCCGGTGAGGCGCACCACCGCCCAAAGCGGCGTTTCACCCACCGGCGGTTCCCACAGTGGCGTGTCCCCGTGATCCGTCAGCGTGACGGCCTGGGCCCCCTGGGTGAGCATCAGGTCTTCCGCAAGCGCCACGTGACGTCGCTCGACGCGCACACGGACCTCCAGGAAAGATTGCTGTTCGCCGGCGCCGTCCTTCCCGTTCACGTCCCGGCCACTCGGTCGGCAGTTCACGGAGCGCCTTACTCGTCGGGGCCGTTACGTTCCTCCAGGCGCTTCTCCAGGTAGTGGATGTTGAAGCCTCCTTTCAGAAAGCCCGGATCCTGGAGCAACCACTGGTGCAACGCAATGTTGGACTTGATCCCGCCCATCACCATTTCTTCGAGGGCGACGCGCATGCGCGCAATGGCCATGTCCCGGTCCTGGCCGTGCGCGATCACCTTGGCAATCATCGAGTCGTAGTTGGGCGGCACGCGGTAGCCGTCGTAGATGTGCGAATCAACCCGGATGCCCGGTCCGCCGGGCGTATGAAATCCAACAATGGTGCCCGGGCAGGGCATGAAGGTCTCCGGGTCCTCGGCGTTGATCCGGCATTCCACGGCGTGGCCGCGGAACCCGATATCTTCCTGGCGGATGCCGAGCGGCTCGCCGGCCGCGACGCGGATCTGCTCCCGGATGAGGTCCACCCCGGTGATCCGTTCGGTCACGGGATGCTCCACCTGGATGCGCGTATTCATCTCGATGAAGTAGAAGCGCCCATCGTCGTACAGGAACTCGAAGGTCCCGGCGCCCCGGTAGCCGATGCGTTTGCAGGCCTCGACGCACACACCGCCGATTTCCGCCCGCTGCTCCGGCGTGATGCCCGGCGCCGGCGCCTCCTCGATCACTTTCTGGTGACGCCGCTGGGTCGAACAATCGCGCTCACCGAGGTGGATGGCGTTGCCATGTTCGTCGGCGAGAACCTGGATTTCGATGTGCCTGGGGTTCGTGAGGTACTTCTCCATGTACACCGTGTCGTCGCCGAAGGCCGCGCCGGCCTCCTGGCGGGTCAGCTGGAGGGATTTCTCGAGGTCGGCGGCCTGGTGCACCACGCGCATGCCGCGTCCGCCGCCGCCGGCGGCCGCCTTGATGATGACCGGGTAGCCGATCTGCTCCCCGATGCGCTCGATCTCGGCCAAGTCGTCCCCCAGGGGACCGTCGGAGCCGGGGACGCAGGGAACCCCCGCCGCCCGCATGGCCTCGATCGCCGAGACCTTGTCCCCCATGAGGCGGATGGTCTCCGGCCGGGGGCCGATGAAGATAAAGCCGCTTTCCTCGACCCGTTCCGCGAAATCGGCGTTCTCCGCGAGAAAACCGTACCCCGGATGCACGGCCTGGGCGTCGGTCACCTCGGTGGCCGCGATGATCGCGGGGATATTGAGATAGCTGTCCGCACCCGGAGGCGGCCCGATGCACACGGATTCGTCGGCGAGGGCGACGTGCTTCAGGTTTCGATCGACGGTGGAATGCACCGCGACCGTGCGGATACCGAGGGCGTGGCAGGCCCGGTGAATGCGCAGCGCGATTTCGCCCCGGTTGGCAATGACGATCTTGTCCATGATGGCCATGGTGAGCGGCCGGTCAGCGGATGACGAACAGCGGCTGGTCGAACTCCACCGGCTGGCCGTTTTCGGCCAGGATGGCAACCACCGTGCCGGAAAAGTCCGACTCGATCTGGTTGAACATCTTCATGGCCTCGATGATGCACAGGGTATCGCCCATGGAAACGGTCTGGCCCTTGCTGACGAAGGGCTCGGCCTCGGGGCTGGACGCCGCGTAGAAGGTGCCCACCATGGGTGCGCGAACGACCTGCCCGTCCGGGATGCTGTCCTCCTCACCGCCGGCGGCGGAGCCGGCGGCGGCAGACGGCGCGGCGGTGGGAGCCGGGGCGGCCGGGGCAGGCGCAGCGACCAGCTGCGGGGCCACTGCAGCCGGTGCGGCGGTGGCGCGCGTAATCCGCAGGGACTCCTCGCCCTCCACGATTTCGATCTCGGACAGGCTGGATTCCTCCAGCAGTTCGATGAGTTTCTTGATTTTCCGTATGTCCATGCCCGTGCACTCCGCTGTGACTCAGCCGTTGTCTTCGGTGGTGGGTTCGATCCGGTTCAAAATGGCCTGCAGGGCGAGCAGGTAGCCTTCGCCCCGAAATCCGCTGATGACGCCCTCCGCAATGTCCGCAAAATAAGACACCTGGCGAAAGGGCTCCCGCGCCGAAACCGCGGACAGGTGAACCTCGATGAACGGGATCTCGACCGCCAGCAGCGCGTCCCTCAGCGCGACGCTGGTATGCGTGTAGCCGGCCGGGTTGAGAATGATCCAGTCCACGCCATCGCGACCGGCCTGCTGGACGGCATCGATCAGCTCGCCCTCCGCATTGCTCTGCAGCGCCTCCAGCGTGACGCCCGTGGCGTTCGCCACGGAATGCATCTCGGCGAGTATCGCATCGAGGGTGCGTTGTCCGTACTGCCCCGGTTCCCGCTCACCGAGCAGGTTGAGATTCGGGCCGTTCAGTACAAGGACGCGGGTCACTGCTTGCTGCTCCGGGATTTGCCGCTCTGGGATGCCTGCCAAGGTGGCGCAGTCTGCACGAAGGCATGAAAAATGTAAACAATTCGCTGCCGTATTGAAGAAGATAGCAGCAGGATCGTTACTAAAAAGTTAACCCGGCGGTATTCCGGGCTCGCGTCCAGGTTCGCTTTCCCGGCGGCGAGGGCGCAGGCCGCGCCTTTCGCGGGATCAGAGCAGCGGTTCGATCTGCGCCAGCAGCGCGTCCCGCTTGAGCTCGCCGAGGTAGGTCCAGCGCACGACGCCGCCCCGGTCGACGAGCACCGTGTAGGGCAGCAGTCCGGCCCGATTGCCCCAGGCGAGGCCCGTGGCCATGACGTCCTGGGCGCCGACGAGAATCGTGTAGTCGATATCGAGGGCGTCGGCGAACTCGCGCGCACGCTGCACATCGTCCAGGGCAATACCGACCACGGCCAGCCCGTCCGGCGCATACTGCTCGTGCAGCGCGTCCAGCATGGGCATCTCCTCGCGGCACGGGGCGCACCAGGTGGCCCAGAAGTTGACCAGGAGCACGCGGCCGTTGAAATCGTCCGCGGAAACGCGCTGTCCGTCCGAGGCACCGAGCGTGAATGGCGGCCGCTGCTGGCCGACGAGGGCTTCGGGGCCTTCGGCGGCCGGGCCCTGGTTCGGGTCCTCCTGCAGCGCGCGGCCGGTCAGCACACCGGCGAGGGTCGCCAGCACGGCAACCACCAGGATCAACCCGGTGTTGCGCGTCATGGCTTGACCGTCACGGAAACGCCCTCAGCCCGCTTCGATCACGCGCTGGAGATGCGCGGCGAACTCTTCCGGGGTGAAGTAGCCCACGAGCCGGTAAGCCTCCATCTCCTCCCCCTTCCGGTTGAAGAACAGGATGGCGGGCGGCCCGATGATGCCGTAGCGGCGCATGAGCGCCTGGTCCACGTCGTCATTGGCCGTCACGTCCGCCTTCAGGGGCTGCAGCTGTTCCAGCGCCGCCTGCACCCCGGCGTCCGGGAACGTGTTCCGCTCCATGCGAATGCACTCGACGCACCAGTCGGCATAGAAATCGAGCATGGCCGGCAGGCCCCGGCCGTTGGCCTGGGCCACGGCGGCATCCAGGTCATCGACGGACTTGATGCGCTGGAAGGCGACTTTCTCGACCTTCGCCGCGCCGCCGCCCAGGGAGAGGTGCTCGAGGGGCCGCAGCCAGTAGCTGCCGCCGGACGCCGCCCCGATGAACTGCAGGGCGCCGAACAGGAGCAGGGAAACACCCAGGGCCTTCCAGAGCCGGGCCCAGCCGGAAGCGCCCTCGGGGATCCGCTCCAGGGCGCCGAGGTATACGGCGCAGCCGATCGCCAGCAGACCCCAGAGCACCATGATGACGTTGCCGGGGACGATGCGCTCGAGCATCCAGACGCCCAGGGCCAGCAGGCCGACGCCGAACACCGCCTTGACGGCGTTCATCCACATGCCGGCCCGCGGCAGCAGCTTGCCCGCGGACACCCCGAATACGATCAGGGGCACGCCCATGCCGAGGGACATGGAAAACAGCGCCGCGCCGCCGAGGGTCGGGCTGCCCGTTTCACCGATGAAAATGAGCGCCGCGGCCAGCGGAGGCGCTACGCAGGGACCCACGATGAGCGCGGACAGAAAACCCATGACGGCGACGCCGCCGAGGCGCCCGCCCTGCTGACGGTTGCTCTGTTCCGTCAGTTTCGTCTGCCAGCTGCTGGGCAGCTGGAGTTCGTAAAAACCGAACATGGACAGGGCCAGCAGCACGAAAATGCCGACAAAGGAACCGATGACCCAGGGGTTCTGGAACATGGCCTGGAGGTTCTGGCCGAACAGCCCGGCCAGCACGCCGGCCACCGTGTAGGTCACCGCCATGGCCAGCACGTACACCACCGACAGGGTCAGGGCCCGGCCGGTGGTGATGCGGTCGCCCTCCCCGGCGATGATCCCGGACAGGATCGGCACCATGGGGAAGACGCACGGCGTGAACGCCAGCAGCAGTCCGGCGCCGAAAAAGGTCAGCATGGCCAGCACGGGATTCTCTGCGAGCAGCCGGGCCAGGCGGCTCTGCTCCGAAACCGGCGCGGTGGCGGCAGCCGCCGGAGGTGTCCCCGCGACCGCCCTGGCCTCGCCCGGCCCTGCCGCCGGATCATGAAGGACCGGGGCGTCGGTGGCCGGCAGGGTCACCGCCAGGGAACCGGTTTGCGGGGGATAGCAGATGTCGCCATCCCGGCACCCCTGCCAGTCCGCCTCGAGCATGACCCGCGCCTCGGGCCCCGCGGCCAGGCGGTTGACGCGTACCGGGATCTCCACCTGGTCGAAGATCACCGGCACGACACCGAATTCCGGATCGTCCTTGAGCGTGCCCTCGGGCAAGGTCACGGGCCCCAGGGTGACGGCGTCGCTACCGCTCACCCGGAACGCGAAGTGGTCGCGGTACAGGTAGTAGCCGGGCGCCGCCGTGAACCGCACGAGGATCGTGCCGGCGTCTCCCGGGATGGCTTCGTATCGGAAGGCCTGTTCCGGGGGCAGCGCGGGCGCTCCCGAGGCCGGGCCCCGGGCGCCGGCGCCCAGCAATTCGTCCAGGGGAGACCCGGTGCCCGGTGCCGGGGAGGGCACCGGATCCGCCAGGGCCCGTGCCGGCCCTGCCGGCGGCAGAGTGACGCTGACCGACTGCTCCGTCGGGGGATAGCACAGCACGCCATCGAGACAGCCCTGGGACCGGATGTTCAGCGTGAGTTCCGTCACGCCATCGGGAATCACCGCCAGGGGCAGGCCCATTTCCACGCGCCGGGTGAACTTGATGACCTCCTCCCCGAGCAGTTCGTCGAACTCCTTCTTGCCCGGTGGAATGTCCGGCTCGCCCAGTTCGACGCCGGGCGTTCCGACGTTGAAACGCAGGAAACGGTTGTTGTAGAGGTAGTAGCCCTCGGCGATGTCCCAGGCGACTTCGACGCGGTCACGCGCCGGGGCGCTGGCGGAGATCTCGAAGACGTCCCCGTACCGGAGCACCTCGTTGGGATCGAGGGACTGGGCCCGGACGCCGCCGGACCACGACAGGGACAGGCAGAGGGACAGGAGCAGGAGACAGCCTCCCAGGAGCGGGGGCATGGACCGGATGACCCATTGGGCCAGTGCCTGGCCCGTTGTTCGAGCGACTGATGGAGCCGGGTGGTGGCCCGGCGCTTCGGCCACCGTTTCCGGAGTCTTTGCTGTCCCGCTCATGGCTTTCGTCATTCTTGTTCTCATGGGCTCATCAGACCGTGGCGGCAGCCAGGTTCTTTCAACCGGGGATCGTTCAGGTCCGGTGTGTCGCTACGCCGAAACACTGGCCCGCAGCCAGCGCAGATAGGGTTCGGAGACGTGCTCCGCCTGCAGGGCGACCAGCTCGGGCACCTCGTACGGGTGGTGTTCCCGGAGCCAGTGCTCGATGACGAAAAAGTGGGCGCGCGTGGTCTTGATGATCATCAACACCTCCTGCTCGTCCTGGATCTCTCCTTCCCAGGTGTACAGAGACCGGATTGCCGGCAAAACGTTCACACAGGCCGCGTGCCGCTCTTCCAGCAGTCCCTCGCCGAGCCTGGCCGCCGTGTCTTCGTCCGGGCAGGTGCACAGGATGACAATGGTCTCGTTCACGGGGACCGCCTCAGCCCTGCACGTCGAACGGCTCGAGGTGCTTCGGCGCGAGTACGCGCTTGAGCCGGACATATTTGGGCAGGCCGGCCTTGTCATAAGGGGGGTAGTCCTCACCGCGGATCAGCGGCGCCAGGTAGCGCCGGGCCGCTGCGGTGATGCCCATGCCGTCCTTGCTGATAAATTTTTTGGGCATCATCTTTTCGCGGTTCGCCATGCGGCTCAGCTGGGCCTCCCCCGCCTTCCACCGGTAAGGCTCGTCCGACACCCGCTCGATGATGGGCATGACACCGGACTTGCCCTGCAGCGCGAGCCTGATGGCGGCCTCACCCATGGCGTAGGCCTGGTCCACGTCCGTTTTCGAGGCGATGTGCCGCGCGGAACGCTGCAGGTAGTCGGACACGGCCCAGTGGTACTTGTAGCCGAGCTTGCTCTTGACCAGGTTGGCGATGACCGGGGCGACGCCGCCGAGCTGGGCGTGGCCGAAGGCGTCGCGGACGCCCGAGTCGGAGAGAAATTTTCCCTTCCTGTCCCGCACGCCCTCGGAAACGACGACGGAGCAGTAGCCGTGCGTTTTCACGGCCTTGTCGACCTTGGCGAGAAACGCCTTCTCGTCGAAGACCACCTCGGGAAAAAGGATCACGTGGGGCGGATCGCCGGCCTCGCGCTGGGCCAGGCCGCCGGCTGCGGCGATCCACCCGGCATGGCGCCCCATGACCTCGAGGATGAACACCTTGGTCGAACTGGACGCCATGGACTCCACGTCGAGGCTGGCTTCCATGA
This sequence comes from Lysobacterales bacterium, assembly GCA_036351115.1. Classification (GTDB taxonomy): domain Bacteria; phylum Pseudomonadota; class Gammaproteobacteria; order Xanthomonadales; family SZUA-36; genus Marinihelvus. The sequence goes on from JAZBOL010000097.1 coordinate 86,612, forward strand.
TGCTCACGGCCACGTACTTCGCCACGGAGCCGAAGCCCGGGCAGTTGTCCGTGATCGGCAGGTCGTTGTCGATGGTCTTCGGCACGCCGATGCACTGCACGGGGAAGCCGAGCTTCTTGCCGATCTGCGACACCTTGTACGCGGTGTCCGAGGAATCGCCGCCGCCGTTGTACAGGAAGACGCCGATGTCGTGCGCCTTGAACACCTCGATCAGCCGTTCGTACTCGCGCCGATTCTCCTCGATGCCCTTGAGCTTGTAGCGGCAGGAACCGAAGGCGCCGCCGGGCGTGTGCCGGAGGGCGGCGATGTCCGCCTTGCGCTCCTTGCTCGTGTCGATGAGCTCTTCACGGAGCACGCCGATAATGCCGTCCTTGCCGGCAAAGACCCTGCCGATTTCCCCCCGGTTCGCTCGGGCGGTTTCGATGACACCACAGGCGGTGGCGTTGATGACCGGCGTGACGCCGCCGGACTGGGCGTAGAGCACGTTTTTTCGGGCCATGGAAGTCCCCTCGGTTCAGTGCTGGTGCGGGTTTGACTGGGGGGCAGCGAGCGGGTAGCGTAGCCCCCCTGATTTCAGCCCCATTCTAGAGGACCAGCTGCCTCATGCGAATCGTTTTACTGGGAGCTCCCGGGTCCGGAAAGGGAACCCAGGCCGCACTCCTCAAGGACCACTACGCCATCCCGCACATTTCCACCGGGGTCCTGCTCCGCGAGGCCGTGGCGGCCCAGACACCGCTGGGACTGCAAGCCAAGGCCATCATGGACCGCGGCGACCTGGTGCCTGACAACGTCATGCTCGACCTGATCCGGGAGCGCCTGGGCCAGGATGACGTCTCCGGCGGCTTCATCCTCGACGGCTACCCGCGCAACCTCTCACAGGCCGAGGCCCTCGACACGGTGCTCGGCGAACTCGGCCAGCCCGTGGAAGAGGCTGTGCTCATCGAGGTCAACGAGGACATGGTGGTGGAACGCATCGCCAAGCGCGCCGCGGAAGAAGGCCGCAGCGACGACACGGAAGAAGTCGTCCGGAACCGTATGCGGGTCTACCAGGAGCAGACCGCTCCGGTGGCCGGGCACTACGAGGACCAGGGCCTGCTCACCCGGGTGCTCGGTGAAGGCACCATCGAGGAGGTGCTGGAACGCATCAAGGGCGCCCTGAACCAGGGCGACCACGGCTAGACGGCGCGGCCGGTCGCCCGGCGTGGCGCGCAGGGAAACAAGGCTCGAAGGGGGGCGTTTCCGGGGGATGGAACCTGTCCGGATGTCAGCACCATGAGTAACTTCTGGAGTGTCGTTCTCGACCTCTTGCGGCTCCGGGCCGGTCCGGAAGATCTGCCGGACCAGCGTGGCCTCACGCTGCTGCTGATCGGCCTGTACATCGTGCAGGGGGTCATTGCCAGCGAGTCGCTGGGCGGTGAGCACGAACCCCAGCGAACCCTGCTCAGCATCGGCATCCAGTTCGGCATCGTTACCGCCATCCTGTACTGGCGGCGTCAGCCGGAACGCCTGCAACAAACCCTCATGGCCTTCGCGGTGACGGGTATCGTCATCGGCATGCTTGCCTTTCTGCTGCTCATGCAGGCCGACACGGGCGTCAACCAGCCCCTGCTCGCGCTCGTCTGGTTCGGGCTCCTGGGCTGGAGCCTGGCCGTCGAGGCGAACATCTTCCGTCATACGCTGGAGATTTCCCTGCCCCTGGGCATGCTGGTCACCGTGATGCTGTTCGCCGTGAACTACCTCTTGATCGAGTCCCTGTTCCGTTGAGCCCCCACATCCACATCCTCGGCATCTGCGGCACCTTCATGGGCGGGGTCGCCCTGCTGGCGCAGCGCGCCGGCTACCGGGTGACCGGCTCGGACCAGAACACCTACCCGCCCATGAGTACGCTGCTGGAGTCGGAAGGCATCGAGCTCACGGAAGGTTACGATCCCGCGCAGCTGGACCCGGCGCCGGACCTGGTGGTCATAGGCAATGCGCTGAGCCGCGGAAACCCGGCCGTGGAAGCGGTGCTGAACCTGGGCCTGAATTACGTCTCCGGGCCGCGCTGGCTCGGGGAGAACCTGCTCCGCGGCAAGACCGTCCTGGCCGTGGCCGGCACGCACGGCAAGACCACGACCTCGAGCATGCTCGCCTGGATTCTCGAGGCCGCCGGACGCGCTCCGGGATTTCTCATCGGTGGGGTGCCGAGAAATTTCGATGTCTCGGCCCGGGACGGGGAAGAACTGTTCGTCGTCGAGGCGGACGAGTACGACACGGCCTTTTTCGACAAACGCGCCAAGTTCGTTCATTACCGTCCCCGCATCGTCATCCTGAACAACCTGGAGTACGACCACGCGGACATCTACCCGGACCTGGACGCCATCAAGACCCAGTTCCACCACCTGGTTCGCACCATTCCCGGCGAAGGCACGATTCTGTGCAACGGCGCCGATCCGAATCTCGAGTCGGTGCTCCGGGACGGTTGCTGGAGCCGGCTCGAACACTTCGGCGCCGGCGAAGACGACACCTGGCGCGTGAAGTTGCTGGACCCGGGCGGATCGAAGCTGGCCTTCTTCCACGGCGAGGAAGCCCTCGGTGAAATCCAATGGGCGCACTGCGGTGAACACAATGCGCTCAACGCCTGCGCCGCCATCGGCGCCGCCGTGGCGGCGGGCGTGGACCCCGGCCAGGCCGTTGCCGCCCTGGCCGATTTCCGCGGCGTGAAGCGGCGGCTGGAAACCCTCGGCGAATTCGGGGGCGTCCACGTCTATGACGATTTCGCCCATCATCCGACCGCCATCCGCATGACGCTGTCCGGTCTGCGCCGGCGCGTGGGCAATGCGCGCCTGCTCGTCGGCCTCGAACCCCGGAGCAACACCATGCGGGCCGGCGTCCACGCAGACCGGCTCGGCCCCTCCCTGATCGCGGCGGACCGGGTCTGGCTCATGACCGGCGATGACATCGACTGGGATCCGCAGGAGGCGCTCGCGCCCCTCGAGGGCCGCGGCCGCATCGTGACGCGCACCGACGACATGCTCCGCCAGATGCTGGAGGAGGCCCGGGACGGAGACCACGTCGTGTTCATGAGCAACGGCGGCTTCGATGCGGCGCCCCGCCGATTCACCGAGGCCCTCCAGCTTGCAGGAGCGGAATCATGAGCGAACAGGCCGAAATCCCCCTGTTTCCCCTGAACGTCGTGCTCGTACCGGACGGGCACCTGCCCCTGCGTATTTTCGAGCGCCGCTACCTCGACATGATCCGGGAATGCAGTGGTACGGGGAAACCCTTCGGCGTCGTGCTGGTCGTTCCGGACCCCGAACCGGACCAGCCGTCGGCGCACGCACGCATCGGCACGGATGCCCACATTCGGGATTTCCATACGCTGGAAGACGGGCTGCTGGGCATCGTGGCCCGGGGCGGCCGCAAATTCCGCGTGGACGCCACGCGCGCCCGGGACGACGGTCTGCTGATCGGAACCGTGACCTACCTGGAACCGGAGCCTGAGCTCGAACTTCCGCCGGAGTACGGCTTGCTCGCGGACATCGTGAAAGGCTTCATGGAAAAGGTGGGCGAGGACTACCCCGCCTTCGAGAATCCGAGAACGGACGATGCGGGCTGGATCAGTCAGCGACTCACGGAACTGCTGCCGCTCGACATTACGGAGAAGCAGGGTCTGCTTGAGCTGACCGATCCGGTGTCGCGGCTGCAGACGCTGCTCGAGTATCTGCCCCGTTTCCAGGCGGAGGAAGGCGACGAATAAGCAGCAGGTCCGGAGTCGCGTGCCGCGTCTCCGCCCCGGCGGCCTCCATGATCTCGGCCAGGCGATTCAGCGACGCCTCCGACGGGTAGGCCGGGCGCCAATGGCTGAACAGCCATAGCCGCTGCTCCAGGCGTTCCAGCGTGTACTGGCCCAGGTACAGCGGTTGGCCCGTCGGATCCAGCCGCCCCCCCGAATCCCACAGCCGAACCACCCACTGCTCGCCGGCCGTTGTGCCGCCAAGCCGCATGACCAGCGCTTCGCCCTGGCCCAGGAAATTGCGTCCCGTGAGCGGCAGGGTCCGCTCATCGGCTTCCGGATTGAGGGACTGCAGGAACCAGCGCCAGCTCGCCGGCGCCACCGGTTCCCAGCCTTCGCCGGCCAGCACCCCGGCCAGGGCCCGGGGCGTGCCGCTCACCTGCAGGTTGAAGGCGCGGGCCTGGGAAGCCGGCGCCTGGGTTCGCTCCGTGGGCAGCTCGGCCCAGCGCTCCGACCACCAGTCGTCGGCGGCCAGGAAGCGCTCGTTCACCGGGATCCGAACCGCCGCCAGGTCTTCCTCGAGGTGCACGTTCACCTGCCAGCCCAGGGTCAAGGCCAGGGTGCCGTAGAAAATGATGCTCGCCATCCGTCCGTTAAAGGACCGAAGCGCGCGCGCCCGATAGGCCATGCCCACGATGGCGGTCCAGGCCAGACCGAGAATGAAGCCGACCAGGGCGCCGCTGAGCCAGTCGAGACCGAGGTAGATGCGGGCGATGAGCAGCAGCGTCAGCAGCAGGCCCGACGCCAGGTAGGGCCACTTGCGATGGCGCCGCCGCAGTTCCTTGGCCACCATGATGGAGAAGAAGCCCAGCACGACCGTGGCGAGGGTGACCGGCGCGCTGGGCAGGAAGGTGATTTCCTCGTCAGCGATGTCCACCAGCGGCATGGCGCGCAGGGTCCATACCATGAGCAGCTGGAGAACGAAGCCCCCCACCATGGCGACGACCCAGTGGAGGGCCGCACTCAGGCGATTGGCGCCCAGCAGCCAGAGCGTCGTCGCCATGAGGGTCGGGAGCAGCACCCAGCCCCTGGACAGCTGGCTGATCGCGACCATGAGCGGGTCCGTGATGTCGTTGCGCAAGCCCTGGGTCAGGGCGAGCACGGCGAGGTCGCGCTGCCCCGGCTCGGCGCCGAAGGGCGACAGCCACAGCAGGGCGCCGAGGCCGCACAGTGTGACGACCAGGAGAATGCCCAGCATGCTCACCGAGAGCACTTCGGGCTGCGACGGATCGATGATGGGTCCCACCACGCGTCCAAGCACCGGGTGCCGGCGGGTCCAGCGGATGGCACGGCGGAGCCAGCGCGCCGAGGCCACGGCGCTGAGGGCGTAAATGGACTTGATGAACCACAGGCTCAGCCAAACGATCCCCACGCCCAGGCCGATGACCAGGGCAAGGCGGCCGGCATACTCGGAGGCGACTTCCAGGGAGGCGCCGAAGAGCATGCCCGGCACCAGGTAAGCGGGGGTCCAGATAATGCAGGCCGGAACGCAGACGGCGAGGAATGTCCTCAGGGGCATCCCCATCATGCCCGCGGTCGTGGGGATCACCGGGCGAAGCGGCCCGATGAAGCGCCCTGCGAGAACGCTCTTCCAGCCGTGGCGCCGGAAGAAGTCCATGCCGCGAACCAGCATCCCGGGGTAGCGGGAAAAGGGCCAGATGCGGCGGAGCTGCTGCTGGTAATGGTGCCCCACCCAGAAGCTGAACAGGTCGCCGCAAAAAGCGCCCAGGGTGCCGCCGATCCAGATCGGCAGCCAGCTTCCCTCGCCCATGCCCAGCAGGGCGCCGATGCCGAACAGGATCAGGATCCCGGGCAGGAAAAATCCCACGACCACCAGCGACTCGATGAAGGCGATCAGGAACAGGACGACGCCCGCCCAGGTCGGGTTATCCGATATCCAGGCCAGCAGTTCCGTGACGAAGCCGGTTTCCATGGTTCGTGGGCGTGAATCCGACAGAGGTTCGAGGGGAGTCGGGGTATGATACGCCAGTCAAATCAGGACCCGATAAAGCATGAGTGATCTGAAGAACCGCACCCTGTTCATCACCGGCGGATCGCGCGGCATCGGCAAGGCCATCGCCCTGCGGGCGGCCCGCGACGGGGCCCGGGTGGTGGTGGCGGCGAAGACCGCCAAACCCCACCCGAAACTGCCCGGCACGATCCACAGCGCCGCCGAGGAAATCGAGGCTGCCGGCGGCGAGGCCCTGGCGATCCAGCTCGACGTCCGCGACGACGAGGCGGTCGATGCCGCCATGGCCCGCGCCGCGGAGCACTTCGGCGGCATCGACATCCTGGTCAACAACGCCAGCGCCATCACGCTGCGCAACACGGAGCAGCTGCCCATGCGGCGCTTCGACCTCATGTTCAGCGTCAACGTGCGGGCGACCTACTCCTGTTCCCGCGCCGCCCTGCCCTATCTCAGGCAGGGCACGAACCCGCACATTCTCAATCTCTCACCGCCCCTGAACCTGAACCCCGCCTGGTTCAGGGATCACACGGCCTACACCATGAGCAAGTACGGCATGTCCATGTGCGTGCTCGGCATGGCAGAGGAGTTTCGCGACGACGGCATCGGTGTGAACGCCCTCTGGCCCCGCACCGTGATCGCCACGGCCGCGATCAACATGCTCGACGGCATGGTCAAGCCGGAGAATTGCCGCACCGAGGAGATCATGGCCGACGCGGCGCACGAGATCCTGGTCCGGGACGCCGCGAACTGCACCGGGCAGTTCTTCATCGACGAAGACGTGCTCGTGCAGGCGGGCGTAAGGGACTTCGACCGCTACGCGGTACAGCC
>JAZBOL010000098.1:0-2385 GCA_036351115.1 Lysobacterales bacterium
ATTCTCGACGTGGGGTGGCGAGATCGGGTTCGTGTTCTCCCACAGGGCCGGCTCCCACTGGGAGGTCTCGCCGGCCATGAACCCGTAGAAGTAGTCGTAGCCCCGGCCCGTCGGCATGCGGTCGTAGGGGCCGTTGGCCAGCTGGTCGATCGGCGTGTTGTGTTCCTTGCCGAAGGCCGAGGTCGCGTAGCCATAGTAGCTGAGCACCTCGGCGAGGGTCGCCGACGACCTCGGGATAACGCCCGTGTACCCGTCCCAGTCGTTGGCGTACTCGGAGATCTGACCGGCGCCGACCCGGTGGTGGTTGCGGCCGGTCTGCAGGGCCGCCCGGGTGGGCGAGCATTGGGCCGTCGTATGGAAACGGTTATAGGCAATCCCCTCCTCGGCGAGCCGGGAAAGCGTCGGCGTGTCGATGTCACCGCCGAAGGCGCCCGCCTGGCCGAAACCCACATCGTCGAGCATCACGATCAGGATGTTCGGGGCGTCTTCCGGCAGGTAGCTCGGCGTCTCGCGCCACTTGTGGACGGACTCCTGTAGGGTCGGAGCGACGCTGCCGCCCATGGGCGGATCGGGGAAGGGCAGGACGTCCTGGGCGGCGGCCGTGGCCGAAGCGAGCCCGACAAGGCTTGCCAGGGCGAGAATTGGAATTGCGTGCGGGTATGTCTTCATGTCAAAACTCCTGTTGATCTTCCCGTTCCGGTGCGCCTCGGCACCATCCGTGTCCTTCGGCCTGTCGTTTACTTCGAAAACACGAAATTCGCCTGGAAGCGCAGACGCCAATCGTCCGCGGCCCCGTCCGGGGACTCGAACCAGTAGCCGATGCCGCCCTGCAGGCTGACGGGCAGTTCGCCCAACATGACCAGTTTCGCCATGGCGACGTTGACCGGCACGCTCCAGTTGCTGGTCTCCCAGTTGTAATTGGTCTCGGACTGGATCGAGGCGGTCCAGGCCGAGGGCCAGGTGTAGGCCACGAAGGGCTGGGCGAAGGTGTTGTTGATGTCCGGCCGGTCGCTGTCTCCGGCAAAGGACCAGACGTGGTTGGCGAGGACGCCGTAGGTCCAGGGGCCGTTCAGCTTCAGGGCCACCCCCGCCGGGCCGGCGCCCCATTTCTTGCCACCGAGCTTCGAGTCCGTCGCGGTAGGCAGCACGAATACGGGGCCCACGCCCCAGGTCACGCCGCTCGCGGTGGGCTGTCGCGGCGAGAAGAACGTGGTCAGGTTGACGTCTCCGAGGCCGAACTGGGAACCGGTGCCGGGAAACACGTCGTCTTGCCAGATCACCGGTGCGATGGTGCGGGTGATCAGGTTCCAATCGTCGTTGAGCTCAAAGGGCACCACCGGCTGTACGTTGGCCCGCCACTGCTCCCCGTCGTCCAGGGGGCCGAGGCCGCTGTCGTAGTTCAGCTGGATCGGCAGGGGGACGATATTCGCCAGCGGGTTGGTTAGCTCCTGGGCCAGGTCCGCGTCGCTGTCCTGGGCCTCCACCGGCGGCGCGGTGATCAGCAAGGCCCCGACGAGCAGGGCAGTGAGTGGCGAGCCTGTGTCCCGTCGTCCCGTCACCCGGACCGTGCTTCGCGTTCGTTCAGCCATGTTTCGATCTCCTGTTCCAGTTCTGCCAGCGATTGCGCGCATTCCGCCACGCGAGCCGCGGCAACCGGCGAATCGCTGCTTTGCCAGCGGGCGAGGGCGTCGACGCAAAGTTGCAGGTCGTCACACAGCGACCGGAAGTCGTTGCGGGCCCCGTATTCGTTCTCGATCAACTGCGCCCGCGCCGGAAAACGCCGCAGGGCGAGGTTCAGGGCGATGCTCCGATGTCTTGTGCTTTGCATGAACCGCGCCGGCACCGCGTTGCCTTTTGGTAGTCAGTGAAGCCTAGGCACCGGCGATGGGGGTGGTAAGGGCTATACTGTAGGCTACAGACCGCCGCCGACCGCCGACCGCCGCGCCGTGTCGTGCCTTGGGCGGCATCGCATCGGGCCAGGGGAAATCGTCATCCGGATGAGTGAAGCGACCGAAAATCACCGCTGGAGTGACCGGGAGATTCGCGCCCAGCTCGAGCGCATCCTGGGTCACCGGGAGTTCCAGGCCACGGACCGGATGCGGAACTTTCTCCGCTTCGTCGTGGAGGAGACCCTCGCCGGCAAGGCCCGGCGCCTCAAGGGCTATACCATCGCCACCGAGGTGTTCGGCCGCGACGAGGACTTCGACGCAGCCCACGACCCGGTGGTGCGTATCCAGGCCGGGCGCCTGCGGCGCGCCATGGAGCGCTATTACCTCGTCGCCGGCGGCGACGACCCGATCGTCATCGACATTCCCAAGGGCGGCTACGTGCCCGTGTTCAGCGCGCCTGGACCGGCCCACGGCCTGGCGCCGGGGGAATCGGGCG
>JAZBOL010000099.1:0-14490 GCA_036351115.1 Lysobacterales bacterium
CACTCAGCTACTCAGAATTCCCTCACGGCATCAGGATCCTGTAGCGAAGGCTAACCAACCCCCATCACTCCGGCCGGCTCACCCAAACCACGCCCTGGTACCTCGCCAACTCACGGCAGCGCTGATAGCCCACCAGCACCTTCGCGCCAGATTCCATGGTGCAGGAGCAGTCCTTGAACGTCCCCGTCACGGTGCAGTCCAGGGTCTCCTCGAACTGCTGCCGCCGCGCGGCCGGCGACACGAACCGCTCGCGGGGTGACGACTTCGGCGCGGTCGCCAGCTTGCCGCCCGCGGCTTCCGGCGCCGTTGGCTCGATGACCATCATGGGTGGGGATTCAGGAATCGCTGCGGGCGGTCGCACCAACGGCAACGGGGGCGTCTCGGCGACTTCTACCCGCGGCTGCGGCACCGGCCCGGACAACGACTCAAGCTCACGTTCTGGCTCAAGGGTTGTCACCGCCGTTTGAACCTCCGCCGCCCGTGGTACATCGACCTCCGCACCCGGCGGCTCATTCGCTACCAGCTCCTTGTCCTCACCCGATACCACCACGCGCTCAACCTCATCCATCGCCGAATGCCAGACCCCCAGGCTGCCCCAGACAAATGCCCCCAGCAGCACCAGCGCCGCGACGCGCAGACCGGCCAGCACACGCGGCGGTCTCGCCCCGCCCCCAAACCGCGCCTGCAGCCCGGCCACGTGCGCCCGGTTCGTCTTCCGCCCCGATTTATGATCTGGTTTCAGCCGCGCTGCCTCGATCGCTGCCTGCGCTGCCGCCATCTGCTCCTGGCTCAGCCACACCACCACGTGCCGGCGGATCTCGTCCACCAGGTCGGCGATCAGCACCACTCGCGGCGGCACGGGGGTCTTGAACGTCGCTCGCCCGGTCATGACCACCAGGGGCTGGAACGCTTTGCTATCCAGGCCGGTCACGGCCTCCAGGGCTTTGACGTGCGCGTGGTTCTGGCGCAGGGGGTTCTGAAATCGCACGGACTTCTTCGGCCCCAGGGACTGGGTCCAGTGCCGGGCGCCTCGCCGCGCGAAGATCCAGCCGAACAGGTGCTTGGTCTCCAGCACGAAGATGCCGAAGTGGGAAATGATCACGTGATCGATCTGCGTGGCGCCAAAGCGGCCAGGCAGGGTGACGTCGTTCAGCACGCGGTAATCATGCGCATCCAGGCCGCGCCGGAGCGCCTCCCGGGTCAGACGCTCGCCGGTAAAGCCTTTGAACTTCGCGCTGCGCGTGAGCGCACCGATCGCCGCGGCGATCAGCGCCAGGGCGACCCCGATTGCGACAACAGCGGTGATCATGAAGCCACTGGTCATTCCATTGCCCGAGCGGTCAAATGAGCCCCTATTACAGCACAGACTGGGTGGGGGCCTGAAGAGCCTTGGGTTGGTGATTCAGGATCTGGGTGTGGAGGCGATGGTGCGGTTGGTGGTTTCCTGGCCGGATAAATCCCTATTGGGTTCATAACCTACAGACTATTGCCGATAGTACCGACATACGATAGTATCTTATGACGATACTATCGTGGAGTGATTAAGAGCTTCGCAGATCGGGAAACGGAGCGGATTTACCGGGGAGCGCAATCCAGACGCTTTCCGGTTGCCATCCAGGCGCGGGCGCGCATTTGCCTTGAGCGACTCGATGCGGTCACCCATCCCTCGGATCTGGCTGCCTTCCCTGCCATGCGACTCAAGCGGCTTAAGGGATCCATGCGCGGTCGGTACAGCCTCCGGGTCAACGACCAGTATCGAATCGTCTTCCACTGGAATGACGGAAACGCCGGTAACGTTCGCTTGATGGATTACCACTGATATGACCCAGGCCGAAAAAAAACAATCGGATCGCATACCGCCATCCCACCCGGGCGTCGACCTCCTCGAACTTATCGAGGATCACGGCCTGACCCAATACCGCACGGCCAAGGCCCTTGGCGTGCCCCAGACCCGCATCATGCAGATCGTGAAGGGCCAGCGCGCCATCACGGCGGACACGGCGCTGCGTCTTGGGCGGTTGTTTGGAATGTCGGCGGAGTACTGGATGAACCGGCAGGCGGCTTACGATCTGGAGTGTGCTCAGCTGACGAAAGGCAAGGAAATCGCCGAGCGGGTAACGCCTTTGAATTCCTGAGCGAATGAAAAGGTGGATCGCTGACAGAACCACGAGAAATGGACTGAAGCGAGCACCGCTCTACCTGGGGAAGACTTCGATGGGTGAAGGTGCGCCAGGTGTTGAGATTGCTGAAACAGGACGGATGGGTACAGGTCAGAATGCGGGGCAGCCATCGTCATTTCCGCCATCCCACCAAGCCGGGAACAACAACGGTGGCCGGCAAACCGGGCGATGATCTAAAGATTGGCACCTACCGCAGCATTCTTCGGCAAGCCGGGCTCTGGCCTATAATCAAGTCATGAACTACGTCGTGATTATCGAGAAGACCCAAACCGGCTACAGCGCCTACCTGCCGGACCTCCCCGGATGTATCGCCGCTGCGACCACCCAGGACGAAGTGATGCGCCTGCTCAACGAAGCGGTGCCGGACCATATCCAGCTCATGCGTGAGCACGGCGAAACCATTCCCGAGCCCTCCACGGAAATTCGTAACCTTGAAATCGCCGCAGAATCGGATAATCTGAAGTCAGCGCCGATTTGACCACCAGCTTGCGGGCGCTCAACAAATACCGCTAAAGCGAGAAGGGCCTCACGCATCGTGACAACCCGCTCCGCTTTGGCTGGGCGGGTTTTTTGATGCCCGTCCCAACAGCAACGGGGCTGACCACCCTCGCTCCCCAACCACCCGGGGAGCGAAACCGGTCCGGCATTTGAGTCCAGCTTGTGCGCCGGGGCGTGTTGCCCAAAGCACTAAAGAGGAGAGCAACCATGCACCACCCGACCGTTCCCATGACGCCCGAAGCGCTGCCGCAGCAGCGCCTTACCGCCGTGCGCGACCTGCCGCCCCGCCCCGAGGGCCTGGTGTTCCAGCACGAGGGCCGGCCCCGGCCCAAGGCGCTCCAGCGCGCCAGCTTCCCCCGAAACGCCACCTTTCTCGGCCAGGTCGAGTGGGCCTGGTCGCCCATGCACAACGCCATCCACTCCCACTACCTGGCCACGCGGCGCGATTACTGGATCATTTGGGTGCGCTGGTTCGACGACGGCGATTGCCCCTGGGGCTGGCGCTGGTGGTTCCAGGGCTGGGCGCGCCGGATCCACGGCGTCGACGAGCGTACCGCGGCAGTCCACCTGCTCGCCGACCTCTGGCGCGAGCAGCGCGACGACATGGGCTATGACCACTTCCACTGGATCAACGAGGAAGGCGAGTTCGATGCCGCCGACCTGGCTGCCATCGGCCGGCTCGCCTGGCCCGGGGAGGCGTCCCATGACTGAGCGCCGTCAACCCGACCACCGTCGCTGACGCGAAGAAGACATGTTCTGCAGTAGTCTGTGCGCTAATTGCTGGCGATTGCCCCCCAACCCATGTCATTGATTCATGAGCCCTGAAACCGAATCCCGCATCATCGAAATGGCCTGGGAGGACCGCACGCCCTTTGAGGCCATTGAGTCGACCTATGGGTTAACGGAGCCGCAGGTAATCAAGCTCATGCGCAACGCGCTGAAGCCCGCGAGCTTTAAACGCTGGCGCGAGCGGGTGAGCGGGCGCAAAACCAAGCACGAGAAACTGCGCAGCCCGGAGGTGAAGCGCGCCTATTGCCCAACGCAATACAAGCCGCGCTGAGGGCGATGGGTTCTATCATGCCGCTCGCGCCGATTGCTGCGCCGGCAGCGGCATCCGCAGGGCCGTGCACAATTGGCTATAGCCGAAATTCCAAATTGGCTAAAGCCCATTTGCCAAAATGGCTATAGCCCGACTGCCAGAATGTCTAAAGCCAGGTTTCCCGGTTCTCTGCGCGGGATTATCTGCTGAGCGCGTGTTTCCGGCGCCCCCACGCGCGCCGGTGGTCGTAAAATGCCCCCATGAGCCTCTTCGAATTCATCGTCAGCATGATCTCCGTGCTGATCGCCCTGGCCGTGGCGCAGCTGCTGATTTCCGTCGGACGCCTGGCGCAGAGCCATGGCCGGGTGGTGCCTTACCTGCCTCACGTGCTGTGGAACGTGGCCATCTTCCTCATCGCCTTCCTGCACTGGTGGTCCCTGTGGGATTTCCGGGACCTGGCCTGGAACTCGGCCATGTTTTTTTACAGCCTCATGGGGCCCCTGCTGCTGTTTTTTGCGGTGACCCTGCTCAGTCCGAATCCGCGCGCGGACGATGAGGTCATCGACCTCGAAGCGCACTACCGGGCGATTCGCGTGCTGTTCCTGTGGGTGTTCCTGGCCGGACTGGTCTTCATGACCCTCGACGGGCCCCTCTTCGGCACCGAGCCCCCGTTCAACACGCTGCGCGCGACGCAGTCGCTGTTTGCGCTCTGCGTAATCGTCGCCCTGGTCAGCGAACGCACCGCGGTGCAGGTCCTCAGCGCCGGCATCGTGGTCCTCACCCTGCTCTACGCGACCTTCGTGCGCTTTTTGCCGGGGGCGATCAGCGCCGGCTTACCGCTTTCTGGATAGGCTGCCTCCGCCTGCTCCCGCCAAAGTCACGGGTGCATCGCGAGGCGCTTCGAACCTCGCCTCCATCCAGTCCGCCCAGCGTCGGAACACGTCCCGCCGGTGCACCGGGTCCGCCGGAAAATGCCCCGGAATCGGGTAGGCAATGAACTCGACGGGCGTGTCCTGGTCCCGCAGCACGTGGAACAGCTTGTAGGATTCGGTGATCGGCACGCGCAGGTCGCCCGTGTTGCACAGGATCAGGGTGGGCGTGGTGGCCTTGTGCAGGTGGGCGATCGGTGACTGCTCGCGCCACTGGGCCTGGCCCTCGGGGCTCCAGGGCTGCTTGTCGAAGCCCCAGCCGAAGGACACGTTCATGTCCGACAGGGTGTACTGGTCGAAGTACTCCGTCACCGGCGCCCCCGCCATGGCGGCGCGCCAGGTGTCCGGGTAGTTGCCGATCAGCCAGGACGTCATGTAGCCGCCGTAGGACCAGCCCGAGACGCCGATGCGCTCCTCGTCGACGATGCCCCGTTCCCGGATGGCCGCCACGCCCGCCATCACGTCCCGCCCCGGCCCGGCGCCGGCGTCGTGGATGATGGCCGACTGGAAGTCGTTCCCCAGGTTGTCGCTGCCCCGGTAGTTGGGGCCGAACACGATAAATCCCCGGGCCGCCAGCACCTGCCCGAAGCCGTCCCAGGTCAGGGTGGTGGCCGACATGGGCCCGCCGTGAATCTTGAGCACCAGCGGGTAGCGCTTGTCCGGGTCAAAATCCGGCGGGTAGATCAGCACCCCGTTGGCCTCGAAGCCGTCATCCGTCTCCCAGCGGATCTCCTCGGACCGGCCAAGCTCCAGCGCACCGAGCCCCGTGTTGTAATCGGTGAGCGCGCGCGGAGCGCTGTCCACCGTGTTCATCCAGTACAGCTCCGGCGGCCGGTTCGGCGCGCTGGCGACCAGGGCGATGGCGCCGTTGCCCGCGATGTCGAGATCCGGCGGACCGTAGCGGGTCACGGCGCTCAACCCGTCCAGGTCGAGCTTGCGCGGCGCCCCGTCCAGGGGCTGCAGCCACAGGGTCTTGCGCGCGTCGTCATTACCCCCGATGACCAGCGCCTGGCCGTCCGGCATCCATTGCGCCCCCCACAGGCCGCGGTCGATGGTGGACGAGACCACCTCACCCTCCTCGCCCCGGGCGCGGGCGACGCTGATGGCCGGCGAGCTGTAGAAGGGGTTGCCGCCGCTGTTGGACGCGTAGGCCAGCAGCTCACCGTCCGGCGAGAAATCGCCCCAGAGCACGTTGTTCAGCCCCTCGCCGAACGCATCGCGCCGCTCGCCGCTGTCCAGGTCGATGACCATCAGGGCGGCCTTGCGCGGATCGCCCAGCGCGTCGGCGGGCAGGCCGACGAAGGCGGCGGCAGCCCCATCGCCGGACACGCTGAGCCAGGAAAACTGCCCTGCCGCGGCCACGATGTCATCGCCGTTGATGCGCTGCGCTTCCCCGCCATCCAGGCTCTGGCGCCACAGGTGCATCACCGGCGGCGCCTTCGTCGCCAGGTAGTCGTGGTAGCCGACGGCGAAGGCCTGGTTGTGGCGTTCCGGGCCCTCCGGGGGCTCCGCCGGCGCGTCGGCGCCGAGATACAGCACCGCCTCGCCATCGGCGGACCATTCGAAGGCCGCGACACCCTGGGGGGCGCTCGTCACCGCCCGGGCTTCGCCGCCGCGAAGGGGCAGCACCAGCACCTGCGGTTTGGGGTCGTCCTCGCCGTGCTTGTCGATGAAGGCCAGGCGCTCCCCATCGGGCGACCAGCGGGGCCGGCTCACCCCCGGCCGGTCATGGGTGAGCGGCTGCCGGTCACCGGAGGCCACGTCGATCAGCACCAGCTGGCGCCGATCGACATTCTCTTCCAGGTCCGGGCGGGTCGTCACGATCACCACGGACTGGCCGTCGGGCGAGATGCGCGGCGAGCTCACGCCCACGACCCGGTCGAGATCCTCGAGGGTGATGCGCTCGGCGAGGGCGCTGCCCGGCGCCGAGAGCAACAGCGCGAGCATCATCAATGGCCCCGGTGGGGCCAGCCGCTGAAAGATCATTCGGAGGGGTGAGATTCGCATGGTGTTGTCCTTGCCATCAGGGAGTGGGTTCAGCCGGGGTCACCGGTCACGGCGAGTTCAGCTCCCGGTCCAGCACGTCGACACGGAGTATAGACAAGGGACTGGGCCCGGTGGCTCATGCGGCGCCTCGAGCGCTACCGGGTGCCGGGCCGCCTGGTCGGAGCCGAGGGCGAACACGGCACGATTCCGCCGACCCTGGCGCCCATTTTCCGGGATGGTGTCTGACGTAGAGGCAGGCGCTTGATCCAAAGCGCTCGGCGAATGATGCTGTTGGACTGGGGTGGTGAAAACCACCGCCCATTTCCGACACACCCGATCCCGCGACGACCGTGCCATAGTCAAGATTGCCCGGATTCTGCAAGTCGTCGCTTATCCAGAGTACGAGCGCCCGCAGGACGACGGGCGGGTTCGCTGATGGGCACGCATTGCTGATGCAGGAGATCGCTGGTTGCGCGTCGTGCTGCTTGAGGACGGCCCGACAATCCACAACGCTTTTTTTGACCGGAGGTTTCGGCCGTGAAGATGAGCTACTTCCAAGACACGGACACCCTGTATCTCGAGTTGCGTGCCGGACAGGCGACCGAGACGCGAGATCTGGACGAAAATACGCTCATCGACGTGGATGCCTCTGGACGTGTCTGCGCAATTACCTTCGAGCATGCCAGTGAGCGCACCGATCTTGAGCGCCTTCAAATCGAGGGCATTGCGGCCTGATTTCCTTGGGTCCAAACAGATGCCCCGGTGATTGCCTGCTGCGCGTCGGGGCCTTTAAACCCTTCCCCGCTCCCCGTCGTCAAAGGCTGCATCCCCACACAGGAAGCATCACTCATGCCCCGTTCCAGCAAGCCCCTCCTCGTCCTCGCCCTGTCCTTTGCCGTCGCCCTGCCCACAGCAGCCTGGGCCGGCGAAAACTTCACCACCGTGAACAAAACCGTCCGCATCGACGACGGTGAAACTGTTGGCAACGTCAAGACCGTCAACGGCTCCGTCCGCATCGGCGCCGGCTCCGTGGCGGAGTCCGTGCAGTCGGTCAACGGCGCCATCGACATTGAGAAGGATGCGAAGGTCGAAGAGGACGTCACCGCGGTCAACGGCGCCATCGAACTCGACCGGGGCGTGGACGTGGGCGGTAACGTGGAGACGGTCAACGGCGGCATCGAGATCCAGGCCGCCAGCGTGGCGGGCGATGTGGAAACGGTGAACGGTGGCATCGCACTCCTCGACGGCACGGTGGTCGAGGGCAGCGTCCTGGTCAAAAAGCCCTGGGGCTGGTCCAGCGACAACCGCAAACCGGTCAAGGTGGAGATCGGCCGGGACGTGCAGGTCAAGGGCGACCTGATTTTCGAGCAGCCGGTCCGGCTGAAGATTCACGAAAGCGCCAGCTTCGACGAAATGATCGGCGACGACATCGAGGTGGTGGAGGGCTGAAGTCTTCCGCGCTTCGATCGCCCCGCCGTGGCCCCCGCGAACGGCCTGGATGAAGGCGGCATCCAGCGCATCGCCGGTTGACCGTCGCCATGACTCGGGATGAAATCTGGCACACTGGCAGGACGTCGGCGCGAATCTTGCCTTCACTGCGCTAATCCGGGTCTAACAGGGGCTAAAAACCACAATGACTTCCGCCTCCTCGATCTATCGCCGGCCCCAGTGGCCGTTGATCCTCTTGCTGCCGGTCACCCTGCTGGCCTTCTGGCCCGGTTACCTCACGCAGCTGGACGATTCCCCCTGGCAGGTTCACTTTCACGGCGTCACCGGCTTCGCCTGGTTTCTTCTGCTCATCGGGCAGTCGGTCCTGGCCAGCCGTCGACAATTCGTCCTGCACCGCAAGCTGGGTAAGGCGACCTACGTGCTCGCGCCCCTGGTCGTGCTCGGGGGCTTCCTGGTGCTTTACACCATGGGACTGCGCATCAACAGTGAAACCGTTTCCCCGTTCTTCGAGACTTTCGGCTATCGCCTGGCCTTCATCGATCTCCTGGGAAACCTCCACTTCGTGGCGGCCGTCTCCCTGGCGCTGGTCTACAAGCGGGACGTCGCCCTGCACTCGCGGTTCATGCTGTCCAGCGTGATTCCCCTCCTCTATGCCGTCTTCTCGCGGTTTTACGACTTCGAGAGCTTCTGGACCATCTCGGATGCGTCATTCATCACCGCAGAGCTCATCGTCCTGACCCTCATCGTTTACGACCATCGCCACGGTGGCATCCGGTTCCCCTGGGTGCTGGCCCTCGGCGTCTTGCTGGTTCAGCACGCGCTGTTCCGGCCCATCGGGGACGTAGCGGCCTGGCAGACCGTTTTTGACAGCTACTGGCGGCTCTTCGCGCCGGCAGGCTGAGGCGGTCAGTCAGGCTCTGCAACCCCGAGCCGCTGTTGCATGCCCGCCCGGATCTCTTCGGGCGACGGGTGATATTCCTGCAGATGCTGGCCCAGCCAGTCGGCGCCGTAGTCATTGACCGGGTCGCGGACGATGGCGTGGTCGTGGTTCTCGCTGACGCGGTCGTACTCGATGAGCAGCCGGGGGCCGTGAATCCGGTAGTAAAAGGGCCCGTCGGGCGCCACCGGGCCGCGCCAGGAAAACCGTAGCGCATCCCACCCCGCCGCCTCGATGGCGGCCAGCTGTGCATCGGCGGCGTCGAAGTCCGCGTTGCGGACATATTCCTCGACCAGCACGCGAAGCAGTTTTTTCTGCACCCCGTCGAGCTCGCCGGCCGCCAGCCCTTCGACTTCGAGGAGGCTGGCCTGCCGACCGGGGCCGGCCATCATGCCATCGCCCCGCTCCTCGGCGACCCGGGCCTTTTCCTGCTGGGCGGCGGTGAGGGACGCCATGAGTTCCATGCCCCGGTCTCCTTCCTGCGGCAGCACCGCCATACCGGCGTAGGGTCCGGTCTCAATCACGCGCGGTGAACTGCCGAGAAAGGTCGGTGTAAAGGCCACGCGCCCTTCGTCCACGGTGAAGTTGGCGGCGGCGTGATGACCGACGAGCTTCCAGCCCCAGCGGGGGGCGCCTGGCTCGCCGAAGAGGGCCACGGCGTAGTGGTTGGGGTCCCGCGTCGCCACCAGTGCCACCTGCCGGGGGGTTCGCTCGTCCTCCGGGATGCTCTCGAGTCTCGCCGCGCCCAGTTCGTACAAACGGTCTTCGAGCCGCATGATGCCCGTGAACTTGGCGTAGCCCTGGCTGGACAGGGAGGCCCGCAGCAGGGCCTGGGTGGCCTTGCGCTGGTCGTCGTTCATGTCCTTGAGCAGCACGCCCGACGGGGGCACCGCCAGGATCGGCAGGTTCGACCAGGTTCCGCGCTCGACGGCATCGAAGGGGAAGTGCGCCGCTTCTCGCTGTTCGGGCTCCAGGGTTTCCAGGAGTTCCCGGGCGGCGTCGGCCATGGCCTCGCTGCTGTTCCATGCCCGGGCCCAGGTGTCCTGGGAGGTGGTTAGGAGGAGCAGTAATCCCGCGAAGAGCTTGAATCTAGTCATTGTGTTCGTTGTCCTTGTACCAGGGGGGTGTATCGGACGGGTTTTCCAGCGACGCCTCGGGCTCGATCCCGGATTCCGCCAGCAGCGCGTCGATGAGTCGAATCACCTCGTCGATCTCCAGGAGCGTCTGGCGGTATTGCTCCAGCACGCCCCGGGTGTGACCCGAGGCCTCGTAGAACTGGAAGGCCGTCGCCGGGTCGCGCTTGAGCGCCGCGGCAGTTGAGCTCGGTGAAGCGGGCGATGGGCATGGGCTGATTGTGCCAGAACGCTCGCGCGTGGGTGCTGCGCCTAACGAACGAGCCGCCGCGCATCCCCTGAGCGTCGAGGGACGGGCACCGGGTCGCCCACCGCGGTTGTCCATCTGGAACCGCGGATTTCGGAGTGATCCATCAGCCACAGAACCCGAGCAATTTCTGCCGGTCAAGAATCCGCAGACGTCCGTAGCTCAGCTCGACAGCGCCCTGCTCCGCAAAGCGGCGCAGCGCCCGTTGCACGGTCGGAAGCGACAGGGCGGTCAGTTGCGCCAGCTTTTCCTGCGAAAGATGCACCCATTCCTCGCTGGTGCTATGCCGCTGGTCGTAAATGAGCAGGCGAAGCGCGACTCGTGCCTCGGCACGCGGCATCGAGAGGTTTGCGACCAGTTGCAAGGTCGTCGCAACGTTGCGATGGGACAGCATGTAAAAGTCCATGAGCAAGTCGGGGTATTGCTCGAGCAACCGGTGCAGCTGGCCAGTGGCAAGCATCGCCGCGTCGACCTTCGTGGCGGCGGTAATCGTGACGAGACGTCGCTGGGAGGAAAAGAGCGCCAGGTCACCGACCCAGAAGCCGGGTTGTCCCTGGTGGACCACAATTTCCTGGCCGTCCTCCCGGGGGATCGAGATGTCAACGGCCCCCCGCGCGATGCCGTACACCCCGCGGGGCTCTTCGCCGGTGGAAAAGATCGGTTCGCCCGGTTGATAGGTGCGGGCCTGTGCGATGCCGAGCAACCTGGCTCGAACGTCCCGGGACCGCTCCGCCAGCCAGCCGCGTGTCTCCAACAGCTTCCAGATCCCGCCGAGGGGCGGGGTCGCTGTGGCGGCCTTCTTGTGCTCGCTCGTCTTCATTTTCGAGCCATGGACCAGGGTGACGATGCCCACGTGAACAAACCCCGGGGATCGTGTCAAGCCATTCGTCTACGCGCGCTTTCCCCGCCACAAAAAAACGCCCCGGCCAGCGCGGCCGGGGCGTTGTCTGCCTGGAGGGGCAGGGTCCGCCTGATCAGTTGCTGGGCGAATCGGCCAGCTTCTCCATGACCTGGGTCAGGCTGAAACTGCCGGGCTTCTGCCGAGGCGGAAACTCCTGGAAGGACGACAGCCAATCCGAGACGAAGGCCTGTGCGGGGACGAGCACGAATGCCCGTTCCATGCGCCACCTCTGGTAACCCATACCTTCGTGGTGTGCGCGCTCGAACGGATCCGAACGGACACTCACGAGCTTCGGCAGCCGCAGTTCCACGAAGGGCTCCTGCCATACGTCGAAACCGTGGCCGCGCTGCTCGAGGAAGTGCACCTTCCACTGGTCGTAACGCAAGGCGGCCAGGTTGCCGTCGTCGGTCCAGTAGAGGAACTCCCGGCGCGGCCATGCTTCCTCGCCTTTCAGCGCGGGAAGCAGGTTGTAGCCGTCGAGATGAACCTTGTAGCGGCGGCCAAGCGAGCGCACGTCACCGTCCAGAAGCCGTTCCTTGATGTCGCCTGCACCGGCGGCGGCAAGGAAGGTCGGCAGCATGTCCTCGTGCGAGCTGATCTGGTTGATGCGGGTTCCCGGCTCGATGACACCCGGCCAGCGGATCAACGTGGGGACGCGATAGCCGCCTTCCCACTGGGTATTCTTCTCACCGGCGAACGGCGTTGTGCCCCCGTCGGGCCAGGTCATGACTTCCGCGCCGTTGTCCGTCGAGTACATGACGATCGTGTTGTCCGCGATATCGAGCTCGTCCAGCTTGTCGAGAATTTCGCCGACCATCTTGTCATGCTCGACCATGCCGTCCGGGTAGATGCCGAGCCCGGTCACCCCGTCCGATTCCGGCTTGAGGTGGGTCCAGACGTGCATGCGGGTGGAATTCCACCACAGGAAAAATGGTTCGCCGGACGCGTGGGCGCGCTCAATGAAGTCCAGGGCGCCCGACGTCACCTCTTCATCGATCGTTTCCATGCGCTTTTTCGTCAGTGGACCGGTGTCTTCGATCTTTCCGTCCGCGGTCGATCGGATGACGCCCCGGGGACCGAACTTCTTCTTGAACTCCGGATTCTGGGGATAATCGGGGTTCTCGGGTTCTTCTTCGGCATTGAGGTGGTAAAGGTTGCCGAGAAATTCGTCGAATCCGTGATTGGTGGGCAGGTGCTCGTCCAGGTCGCCCAGGTGATTCTTGCCGTACTGCGCGGTGCGGTAGCCGTAGGCCTTGAGCAAGCCGGCCACCGTCGGATCGGCTTCCATGAGGCCTTCTTTCGCGCCAGGCAAGCCGACTTTCAGCAGCCCGGTTCGGATCGGGGACTGTCCGGTCAGGAACGCCGCGCGTCCCGCCGTGCAGCTCTGCTGTCCGTACCAGTCGGTAAAGAGTGCTCCTTCTTTCGCGATGCGATCGATGTTCGGCGTTTCGTAGCCCATGACGCCGAGGTTGTAGGCGCTGATGTTGTACCAGCCGATATCGTCGCCCCAGATGACGACGATGTTGGGCTTGTCCTGCGCGAGTACCGGGGATGCGCCGACAAGGCAGCAGAGCAGTACGAGCGCAGAACGCCATCGAATATGAGTCTTCATGTTTGTTCCATCCATTCTGGTTTCTGCCAGGGGAGCGGACCGGGAATCCGCAGGGAGTTCAATCTAACGTTCGCAGAGTGGTGAGATTTCATCTTTTGATGGATTCTGGGCTTTCGATGTCAGACGCGTTCGCGACGATGCTGCGACCCGGAGCGCGCTCCGGTTTGACCTTCCTGTCCGCTGACCCCATTTGCACAAGGTGACCCAGACTTCGACGGGTTAGCTTCGCTGATCGCCGAAATATTCCGGCGCGCAGTGACCCCTCGCGCCGAAATCTGTCAAACTATTGCGTGACCGGCCTGGGCGTTCGCCGCTCCGGGCTCATGCGAGTCGCCCGGCCAGGACCGCGCGACGCACTCTCTTTTACCGGCAGGAGCCATGACCATCGAAACTTCCCCAACCGGGGCCACTGCCGGGAACCATGCCCACCTCGGTCCCGAGCTGGCAGCACACCAGCGACCCGACAAAGTCCGCGCTGCCTGGCAGCTCGTCAACTCCGTGGGCGGCTACCTGCTGGCCTGGGTGCTGATGGTTTTCACCGTGGACATTTCCTGGTGGCTGACGGTGCCACTCGCCGTCGTGGCCGGTGGGCTGCTCGTGCGCGTGTTCATCATCATGCATGACTGCGCCCACGGTTCCTTTCTCGGCTCGCGTCGGGTCAATGACGTGGTGGGCTCCGTCTGTGGCGCCCTGGCCCTGACGCCCTATTTCCGCTGGCGCTGGGAGCATGCACGCCACCACGCGACCTCCGGCAATCTCGAACACCGGGGTATCGGCGATATCTGGACCATGACGGTGGAGGAGTACCGGCAGTCATCACGCCTGCGGCGGCTTGGCTACCGCCTCGTGCGCAACCCGGTCTGCCTGTTCGGTGTCGGCCCGTTCTGGCTGATGCTCGCAAAGGAGCGTTTACCGCACGGCGCGCCCAACCGACGGGCAAAACGCTCGGTCTGGTGGACCAACCTGTTCCTCCTGGGCATGGCGGCCCTCGGCGTGTCGGTCTTCGGCTGGCTCGATTACCTGATTCTGCAGGCCATCATCATCGGCGTCGCCGGCGGCGCGGGCATCTGGCTGTTCTATGTTCAGCACCAGTTCGAGGACGCCTACTGGGTGCGCGACGAGGAGTGGGATTTCGCGGACGCGGCCCTGCGCGGAAGCTCTTTCTACAAGCTGCCGAAGGTGCTGCAGTGGTTCTCGGGCAACATCGGGTTTCACCACATTCATCACCTGAGCCCGCGCATTCCCAACTACCGGCTTGAGAAATGCCACGCCTCCACCGGGGCGTTACAGCAGGTCCCGGTCCTGACCTTGCGGGGTTCCCTGCGCACCCTTTCCCTGCGCCTGTGGGACGAGGCGGCGGAGAAGCTCGTAGGCTACGATCGGGCCGCCTGAGGCCGCCTCATTGCCTTCCTCGTCGTTCGCGTCGCGCTCCGGCCCAAGCGCGACTCTTTCCGCGGCTCTTTGCATCGGCTGCGCAGAAGCCCTGGAGGAATCATGAGTTCGGACAAACTGAGAAACACCGTCGAGCTGGTCGGCATCTTCGGCCTGCTCGCTTCCCTGATCTTCGTCGGGCTCGAGC
>JAZBOL010000100.1:0-13345 GCA_036351115.1 Lysobacterales bacterium
GGTGGGTGTCGCCGTCGAGAACGACGACAAGCAGGCTGACGGCTGGGCTGCGTTCTACACGCGTAGCGGTCGTTTCCTGGGGTCGGCCCCGGCCGGCGCCCTGCCGGACGCCATCACGTTCACACCCGATGGCCGCTATGCGCTGCTCGCCAACGAAGGCGAACCGAGCGATGACTACCAGGTCGATCCGGAAGGCTCGGTGACCGTCATCGACTTGCTCCGCGGCGTGAAACGCGCCCGGGTACGCCAGGCAGATTTCAGGGCCTTCAATGATCAACCGCTGCCCGACGGTCTCCGGGCGCCGCGACCCTTTGGCGCCACCATCGCACAGGACCTGGAGCCGGAATTCATCGGTGTCTCTCCCGACTCTCGCACTGCCTACGTTTCCCTGCAGGAAAACAACGGCGTGGCGGTCGTGGATATCCGCCGCGCGACCATTACCGGTCTGCTGGGCCTGGGCGCCAAGGATCACTCCCGCCCGGGCAACGCGCTGGACGCCAGCAACCGGGACGACGCGATCAACATTCAGAACTGGCCGGTGAACGGTCTGTACATGCCCGACACGATCAATGCCTTCCGCACGCGAGGTGAGACTTACCTGATCACCGCCAACGAGGGCGACGGCCGCGAATACCTGTATGAAATCGAGGAAGGGGCCACCCAGGCCGACGTCGAAGACTGCGAGGCCCTGATCAATGCCGCCGGCGGTTTTAATGCCGGTGAGGCGGATTTTGACGATCAGGACACCCCGGACCCGGCGGATGACGCCCTGGAGTGCATCGTGTACCTCGACGAGATCCGCATCAAGGACATGACCCTGGACGGCACGGCCTTCCCGGATGCGGCGACGCTCCAGGAAGACGAAAACCTGGGTCGGCTCAAGGCCGTCGGCACGGAAGGCGACGAGAACGAGGACGGCGAGTGGGAGACCCTGTTCAACTACGGTGCGCGCTCCTTCACCATCTGGAATACGCGTGGCGAAGTCGTGTACGACAGCGGCGACATCATGGAATACGTCACGGCCATGGCGTCCCCGGCAAACTTCAACAGCACCAACGACGAGAACGACTCCTTCGACGACCGCAGCGACGACAAGGGGCCCGAACCCGAGTCGGCCATTGTGGGCAAAGCCTTCGGCCGCCAGTGGGCTTTCGTGGGTCTCGAGCGGGTCGGCGGCATCATGGTGTTCGACGTGACCCGCCCGGCCGACACCCGGTACGTCACCTACATCAACAACCGCGACTTCGGCGCGGACGATATCCTGGAAGCCGGCGACCTCGGTCCCGAGGGGCTGTACTTCATCCGGGCCTCCGAATCCCCCATCCGCGAGCCGCTGCTGGTGGTGGGTAACGAGGTCAGCGGCACGACCACCATCTACCGCGTGTTCAGGGACTGATCAGGTTATCGGGTGTGCTACCCGCCGCAGGGCGATGGACATACCTCGCTGCATCGTGAGTTCGAGCGGTTGCCGGTCCGCCAGCGGCCAGGGGCGCGAATACGGGCTACACTGACGAAAGCGACAGAGTATTTCTAACGTTCCCTGACAACGCACTGGAGTAGCCATGAGCATTCTCGACACCCTCATGAAAGAGTTCGACCAGGCCGGCGGCGTCGCCGGCCTTCTGAAGGATAATCCGCAGGTTGCCGAGGCAGCCCGGCAATTTCTCGGTTCGGATTCCGCCGTGGGCCCCAGCGAGGGCTTGCCGGAGATCCTGAGCCAGCTGCAGTCCAGCGGGCTCGGGGACGCGGTCGCGTCCTGGCTGGGCGGCGGTGAAAACCATGCGGTCTCCGGCCACCAGCTCGAATCCGCGCTGGGCCAGGATTCCCTGAACCAGTTCGCCAGCCAGGCGGGGATCGACCTTGGCCAGGCTGGTGCGGTGCTGGCGTCCCTGCTGCCGGTCATCGTGGATCAGCTGAGCAACCAGGGCGGCGGCGCCGTTCCTGAATCCAACGGCCTCGACCAACTCCTGGGGGGGCTGCTCGGGCAGCGGGGCTGACCGATAAGGCGATGCGTCCAACGACGCTGACCCGCTTTGTCGGTACGCTGGCCATTGCCGGGTGCGCCGGTGCGCTGCCGTTGGCGGCGGCACAGGTCACGCCGGCAGCGCCAACGCCCCCCGACGCCCGTGAAATCGTCCGGCAGGCCATCGACCACTGGCGCGGCCTGTCCTCCTACAGCGAGATGACCATGGTCATCCATCGCCCCGACTGGGAGCGCTCCATGTCCCTGCGCGCCTGGACCCAGGGCAACGATCGCTCCCTCGTGCGCGTCACTGCGCCGGCCCGGGATCGTGGCAACGCGACGCTGACGGACGCAGACCAGCTCTGGACCTTTTCGCCGCGCGTGAACCGGGTCATCAAGATTCCCTCGTCCATGATGGGACAGAGCTGGATGGGGTCGGACTTTTCCAACCGCGACGTGGTTCGCGCCGACGACATCATCGACCAGTACGACCATCGGCTGCTGAGTGAAACGACCGAGGGCGGCCTGGTTCACTACGAAATCGAATCCGTGCCCCACGAAGACGCCGCGGTGGTCTGGGGCCGCGAGGTGCTGCACATCCGCAGCGACTACGTGGTGGCCGAACACCGGTTCTACGACCAGGAAGGCCGGCTGGTGAAGTCCCTCGAATCCCTGGAGATCGGCGAGCTGGGCGGGCGCATGATCGCCCTGCGTCAGCGCATGAGCAAAGCCGAGGTGCCGGAAGAATGGACGGAAATCCGCGTCGAAGCGGTCGAGTACGACCTGGAGCTGCCGGACCGCCTCTTCACCCTTTCCAACCTTCGAAATCCCCGTGACTGACAGGCGGCGGGGCCACTCGGAGCGCTGACATGGGTCTGACGCTGCGGCTGGCCTGGCGAAATTTGTGGCGACAGCCCCGCCGGACCTGGCTGACCACCAGCGCCATGGTCTTCTCCAACGTTTTGCTGATCTTCCTCATCTCCCTGCAGTTCGGGATGTACGGGATGATGATCGACAACACCCTCAGCCTCATGACCGGACACCTGCAGGTTCAGGCGCCCGGCTATCGCGAGGCGCAGAAGATGCGCCAGGTGGTTCCGGATGCCGGGGAAATGGCGGCAACGCTGCGCGCTGAGCTCGGCTCCGAGCGTATCGCGGCCCGGGCCTCGGCCTTCGTCCTGGCCTCGAGTGAAGACCGCACCCAGGGGGTGCAGTTGCTGGGAGTGGAACCGGACTTCGAGCCCCGGGTGTCCACCTTGCCTGGCCTCGTGCGGGAAGGGCGTTACCTCGCCGATCCCCAGGCGCAGGAAATCGTCGTCGGCCGGGTGCTGGCGCGGAACCTCCGCGTCGGCATCGGTGACGAACTGACCATTCTCGGCAGTGGCCGGGACGGCTCTTTCGCGGCGGCCATCCTCGTCGTCGTGGGCATCTTCGACAGCGGTGTATCGGACCTGGACCGCTCCATCGCCATGACGTCCCTCGGCGCCTTCCAGGAAGCCTTCGCCATGCAGGGCGCCGGGCACCAGGTGGTGATCTCGGCCACGCAGCTGGCGGAGGTGCCGGCGCTCAAGGCCGCGGTGGAGGCGCGCCTGCCGCCCGGAGAGGGCCTCGTCGTGCATGACTGGGACACGCTGCAGGCAGGGCTCCGGCAAATGATCCAGGCGGACATTTCCAGCGCCTTTTTCATGTACGCCGTGCTGGTGGTGCTCGTGGCCTTCAGCGTCCTGAACACGCAACTGATGTCCGTGCTCGAGCGCACGCGCGAGTTCGGTATTGTTCTGGCCCTCGGTCTTCGGCCCGGCCGCCTGGGGCGCCTGGTGCTGCTGGAAACCGCTCTCATGGGCATCATGGGCGCCGTGCTGGGCATCCTCGCCGGTGTTCTCGTCACGGCCTGGTTCAGCAAGCACGGCCTGAGCTATCCGGGACTGGAGGAGCTGGCGGCCAGCTTCAACCTCCCCGGCCGCATGTATCCCCGGCTAACCCTGTGGTCCGTGCTCACCGGGCCGCTGGTCGTCCTGGTGTTCACGTTGCTGGCTGCGGTGTACCCGGCCCTGCGCCTTCGACGCCTCGAGCCCGTAGAAGCCATGAGGGCCGCCTGATGGATACCCTGACCGTCCTGTTCCGCCTGGCCTGGCGCAATCTGTGGCGCAACCGGCGGCGCACGATCATCATGCTCGGCGCCATCTGCCTGGGGGTCTGGGCCATGGTATTCCTGACGGCGCTGACCCGGGGCATGGTGGACGACATGATCGAGGACGGCATCAGCGCCTTGCCCGGCTACGTGCAGGCCCACCACCCGGACTATCGTGATGACCCGAGTGTGTCCAACCTGTTGCCCCAGAGCGCTTCGGCCATCGACGAAACGCTCGCCGGCTCTGCGCTCAGGAGCTGGGCCGCGAGGGTACGAGTGCCCGCCATGGTCTCCAGCGAGCGCGAAACCCGCGGCGTCCAGCTCATCGGGCTGGTCCCGGCCCGGGAGCGAGACCTGATCTTCCTGGACTACGAGGCGGTGGAGGGCCGTTTTCTGGAGGGGCCGGAAGACGGTGGCATCGTGCTGGGCCGCAAGCTCGCGGAGACGCTGGAAACGGGCCTGGGCAAGCGGGTCGTGGTCATGAGCCAGACGCCGGGCAACGACATCGCCGACCGGGGATTCCGCGTGGTGGGGCTCTTCGACGCGGAGCTGGAGGCCTACGAGGAGGCCTACGCCTTCACCGGGCGAACGACCCTGCAGAACCTGCTGGGCATCGGTGACCGGGTCTCGGAAGTGGTGGTCGGGGGAGACGACTACCGGGACGTGGATGCCGAATTCGCCGAGCTGGCCGGGCTCATGGGCGATGGCGTGGAGGTTAAGCGCTGGATGGATCTCGACAGCTACCTTGGCGCCATGCTCGACGTCATGGACGGCTTCCTGCTGGTGTGGGTTGTGGTGATTTTCCTGGCCCTGTCCTTTGGCCTGGTCAACACGCTGGTGATGGCCGTGTTCGAGCGCGTACGGGAGATCGGGCTCATGCTGGCCCTGGGCATGAAGCCCATCAGCGTGCTGGGGCAAATCCTCATCGAGTCGATGCTGCTGCTGGCGATGGGTCTGGCCCTGGGCAACGGGCTGGCCTGGTTGACCATCCATCCACTGGAATCGGGCATCGACCTGTCCATCGTCGGTGAAGGCATGGAGATGTACGGGGCCGCGAGCACGCTCTACCCGAAGCTGACGGCCCACGACGTGCTTCTGGCGAACGTCGTGGTACTGGCACTGGGATTCCTGGCGAGCCTGTCGCCTGCCTGGCGAGCCTCGCGCTACGACCCGGTGGAAGCCATCACGAGGGTGGACGGATGAAACGAGACCCGGGCGAGGGAATGACATGAGTACGGTCCGCTGCGTCGATCTGTGTAAGACCTATCTCCAGGGCGACCGCGAGATCAAGGCCCTCGACCACGTCAGCATCGAGATTGACGAGGGTGGCTTCGTGTGCCTCTCGGCGCCTTCCGGGGGCGGCAAGACCACGCTGCTCAACGCCATCGGCGGCCTGGATCGGCCCGACAGTGGCGAGGTTTGGCTCGCCGGCGAGCGCATCGACACGCTCAGCAAAGGTGAGCTGGCAGATCTGCGCCTCCACCGCATCGGGTTCGTGTTCCAGGCCTACAACCTGATCCCCGTGCTCAGCGCCCGGGAGAACGTGGAGTTCGTGATGCAACTCCAGGGCGTGCCCGCGAGCGATCGCCGGGCCCGGTCGCTCGACATCCTCGCAGAAGTCGGCCTGGAGGGTCTCGAGAATCGCCGTCCCGCGGAGATGTCCGGCGGCCAGCAACAGCGCGTGGCCGTGGCCCGGGCCATCGTCAGCCGTCCGGCCCTCGTGCTGGCTGACGAGCCCACCGCCAACCTGGACTCGAAGTCTGCCGACAGCCTCATGGGCCTGTTCACGTCGCTGAACCGTCGCCACAACACCACGTTCATCATGGCCACGCACGATGAACGGGTCATGGCCTATGCGCGGCGACGCGTGCACATGCTCGATGGACGCATCGTGGAGGACCGGCTCCAGGATGGACGCTGAACGGTACCATCGGGCCGGTCTCCTGCTGCCGGCGCTGGCCGGCCTGGTCTGCGGCGGCCTGTCCTTCGCCGGCCCGTCTTTCGCCGACCCGTTATTCGACGACGACGGGGCGACGCGCGCCGAAGTCGGTGGTCACGTCAAGGGACGCGTGTTGGCCGCGGGCTTTCCTCGTGACAGCCTGTTCCGCGAGCTGGTGGGCTCCACGGCGTTCGATGTCGAGGGTGACCTGCGGCTGAATCTCGAGCTGGGCCGGGGCGGCTGGGCCCTGCACGCGGACTATCAGCTCTTCGGCGCCCGGGGCGACCAGGTGGAGCTCCGTCAGGCGCTGCCCGGCGAAGGCCTGTTCTTTCCCCGGGTGGCGGACGACGACCGGCGCCTCATGGACCTGACCCACACGCTTTACGAGGACGATAGGAATCTCTGGCTGCATCGCCTCGATCGCCTGTGGCTGGGGTATACGGGGGCGCGTACGGTGGTTCGCATTGGCCGCCAGAGCCTGAGCTGGGGCAACGGCCTGTTCTACGCGCCCATGGACCTGGTGAACCCCTTCGATCCGGCCACCATCGACACGGAATACAAGTTCGGCGACGACATGCTCTACACCCAGTATCTCCTGCGGAGCGGCGCCGACCTGCAGGGTGCTGCGGTGGTGCGCCGCAACCCGATGACCGGTGAGGTCGAGTCGGCCCAGGCCACCACGGCGCTGAAATTCCACGGTTTTGCGGGTGAATGGGAGTTCGATCTGCTGCTGGCCGAGCACTACGACGATCTCGTCGCGGGAGTGGGTGGCGTGCGTGCCCTGGGCGGGGCCCTATGGCGAGGGGACCTGGTGGTGAGCGATACGGCGAGCGGCACCTACGTTCAGGTGGTGACGAACCTGAGCCATTCCTGGGTCTGGGGCGATCGGAACGTCACGGGCGCCGTGGAGTACTTCTACAACGAGTTCGGATTTCGCGATGGCCCCTACGACGCCCAGCGGCTCGCCTCGAACCCGGAATTGCTCCGGCGACTCGCCCGGGGAGATCTCTACACCCTCGGTAGAAGCGCCCTGGGCGGCAACCTGCTGGTGGAGGTGACGCCCCTGTGGACCGTTTCACCGACCGTGCTCGTCAACCTCGGTGACGGCAGCGCCCTGTTTCAGCTGATCACGCGAGTCAGCCTGGCCGATGAAGCGGTATTACTCGGCAGTCTCAATCTGCCGCTGGGCCGCCGGGGCACCGAGTATGGCGGTATCGAAACACCGGTCGAAGATCGCACCCTGTCCACGGACTACGGTATTTTTCTGCAGCTGGCCCGCTATTTCTGAAGTCTCGATGGGCGCGGAAGTCGCTGGTCTTCAGGGCTCCTCGGCCTGCTCCGACCCGGCTTCCGTTCCTTGCTCCGGCCCATCTTCCGGCGTATCGATCAGCTCGAACTCGCCCAGGGTCACCGTGCCGCCCAGCAGCTGCAGGCGGAAGCGGATGCGATCTTCGATGTATCCGTAGTACTGGTCGCCGGTCACGGTGCCGTTGCCGGTGAGGATGTTCATCGGCTTGGTGTTGTTGCCGACGTAGCTGCCCGTTCGTCGCCGGAGCTCGCGTTCGTCGCGCTGTATGGCCCGCACCAACAGGGTGCGATCACCGTAGCGTTCCATGAGTTCGGCGACGATCTCGTCGGCCCGCAGGCGTTCCTCTTCGTCGAGTTCCCGGGTCAACTGCTCGGCAGCCATCCGGGCACCGGCAGATCCGCGCTCTGCGGCGAGGGCGTACCACGCGAGGGCCCGGGGCAGATCCCTGCGGACGCCCAACCCATGGTGATGGAGATGACCGATCATGTATTGCGCGTGCTTGTCACCCTTGGGCGCCAGCTTTTTCAGATAAAGCCGGTAGGCGCGCTGGTAATTGCCTTTCTCAAATGCACGGTCCGCGCCGCGCTGGTGGATCCGGGTGAATTGGTTGGCCGGTTCGCCGGGGAGGGTGGTCAGGGGGAGTTCGTCGGCCGACGCGTCGGCGGCGACCAGGGGTGCGCCGACCGTCAGGCAGAGGAGTCCGCAAAGCATCCAGCGGAGGCTTCGCCGTGCAAAAGGCTTGTTGTTCAACGTTCCGTACCTCGCGGTTTATCCCGGGACCCGTCAGGCGGGCAAAACATCAGGTCTGGCGCACATACCACTGAAAACACTACAGAATGCGCCTCAACTTAAGGTGAAATCTCGGTTCAGCCCCCGGGCATGCGCGCCAGGACGATGTCCTGGTAGATCCAGGAATCCTCGCAACCCCGCCATTTGCCGTAGTGAATGCGCACGTCGGTCAGGCCGGCTGCCGCGAAGCGCTCGAGGACATCCGCTTCTTCGTAAGCGACCGCGCCCTCGGGAACGTTGCGGAATTGAACGCGCGCCACGCCGTGCCGGGCCGAGAAATCACGGCCGGCGACGCCGTCGGCCATGGCCTGGTGGGTGGCCTCGTTGAGCAGGAACCAGGACGAGAAGAGCTCGGCGCCCGGCGCGAGCTGACGGCACAGCGTCCGCAACAGCTGGTCGCAGTCTTCGGGCAGGATGTGGGTGAACACGGAGAACAGGAACGCCAGGTCGAAGGGACTGCCGAAATCCCGGCCTTCGAGCTGGTCGAAGCTTCCCCCCGCCTTGTTGTACATCGTGCTGTAAAGGTTGACGTGTTCGAACCGCATGTTGCCATGACGAGCGAACACCCGGGCGTTGCGTTCCACGCACTCGCGGTCCGTGTCGACGCCGCGGTAGGCACCCTGATCAGGATCCAGGAAGGCCGACAGGGGGATGGCCAGCCGGCCCAGTCCGCAACCGTAATCCAGCACCCGGTAGTGGGGCTTCAGCTCGGTATAGACCAACAGCTCCCGAAAGCTTTTCAGGGAGGAATCGTAAAAATGCTGAACGGTGGGAAAGGGCCCCGACTGCCGCATGCGCTCCTCGTCGGGCAGTTCCACGGCGCTTTCCGTTCGGCGCCGAACGTCCTCGATGATCCGGGCGATTTCCGGGGTGTTGGTCGGCGGCAGCTCCGCGCACTGGGGTCGGGTCATGGGTTCTGGCCGTCAGTTGTCACTGGGTGATGTCGTGCAAGCGGAGCAGGAATGCGGGACTCCAGGTCGCGTGCATTATCCCAGAGTTCGCCGCTGCCTTTCTAATGCTTCGCCCAAAAAAAACCGGCGCTCGTTGCGGCGAGCGCCGGTTTCGGTTTTTTTACGAGGGGCAGGGTGCCTGCACCCCCGAAAGATGACGGCTCAGTTGGCCTCGACCGACGCGCCCTGAATGTCGAGCACTTCGATGATGCCGATGCCCGCCGCGCCATTGGTGGACTGCATGCGCACCGTGTACGGCCCTGGCGGAAGCTGGGCGACAATGGCGGACTCGATGGCGTTCCCCGGCGCGCGGCCGCTGCCCTCGATTTGCTGCACCTTGGCGACGTCCTGGTTCTGCCAGTCGTCGTTGCTGTCAATGACCGCGCCACCCTCGCCGAGCAGCTCAATGGTCGGGTTGCTCAGCCGCGGGTTGAAGGCGGATGGCAGCGACGGTCCGCGACCGCGAATGAGCACGGTACGGGGCTCGGTGCCTTCGATGATAAAGCCGGCAATGATGCGGTCACGACCAACAATGGCTTCCGCACGGGTCGAGATGTTACGCAGGTAGGGCGTGCCAAGGTCCACGTCGAGCACCTCGACGATGCCGGTGCCCAGGCCGGAGCCGTTGGCCGCCTCCAACGTTGCCGTGTAGGCGCCGGGCTCGAGGCACTGGAAGATCGCGGCGTCCGTCGGGTTGGTCGGCGCGCGGCCCGTGTCCTGGATGCGCTGGGCTGCATCCGGGTCAGACTGGGTCTGCCAGTTGTCATTGAAATAGACGGTGGTCGGCGGATTGGTCGACAGGTCGCTCAGCGTCAGCGTCGGGTTGCCCACCCGGGACGGCAGATCCGCCGGCAGGCTCTGGCCGCGTCCGCGGATCAGAACGCACTTTTTCGTGTCGCCGGTAATAATGAAACCGGCCGGCACCACTTTGCGATCGAGACCGACGAGCGCGCGGGTGGAGATGTTGCGCAGTTCGTTGTTCGTCAGCAGCGCCGGCTCCGGCAGGGCGCGGCGCGTGTCGATCG
Organism: Lysobacterales bacterium; assembly: GCA_036351115.1. GTDB lineage: Bacteria > Pseudomonadota > Gammaproteobacteria > Xanthomonadales > SZUA-36 > Marinihelvus. The sequence continues at coordinate 10,107 of JAZBOL010000100.1, forward strand.
CATCGAGCGCGATGAGGCCCGTACCCACGCTGGCGTTTCCGGGGGAGATGATGCCGAGGTCCATCTGGTTGACGCGTTCGTTGGCGTTGCTCAGGTTGGTCACGCTCAGCTTTTCCACGCCGTCGAGCTTGACCGCGATCGAACCGCTGCCGTTGCCCGTCGTCCAGTTGACGTTCACCGCTTGCCACACGGGCAGCAAGGGAATCTGCTGTCCGGCGGTAACCAGGTTGCCGCCGCTTCGGTAACGCGTGATCAGGCGGTAGTCGTCACCACTCTGTCGCACGGCGATCTGAACCTGCACCTCCGAGCCGTCGCGTGCCGTGAACAGCACCGCGTCGTTGCTCAGGTTGGCGGCGTCGGCATAAAAGTAAAAGCGGGTGTAGAACTCGGTTTCGTCGGTCGGGGCCGACGTCGTTACATAGCCCGGACTGGCGGCATTGACCGTCAGCCCGCAGTTCTGTTCATATTTGGCGTCGCCGCCGCCTTGAACGGCCTGGACTGCTCCGACCTCGGAGTCCCACGCCGCTGTGCTGCACTGTGCGTACACCTGGCCGGCCAGCATGGAAAGGCCGAGTGCCAGCGTCCAGCGCCCGAATTGTTTGATCCCCTGACTCATGGTTTGGTCTCCTACCAACATGCAAAAGTGTCCTTGAATGTACACTTTAGCGCGAATTTCAAGAAAAATCCGCCAAAACCGGCTTTTTGCGGTATGACGAAGTCGTGTGCTCTGTCCGTCTTGCCTACGAATGCCGAAAAAAATGGTATCCCGGGTCAACGAATGCTGAAGTCAGCCAAACGGGCTCGATCGATCGACGTTTTAAGGAGGGCCGTTACCAGTCCTCGAGCGCCCAGCCATCGCCCAGCAACGCGCGACGACGCGCGGCCAGCTCCTGCGCGTGGTCCGGGTCGCTTTCCTGATGATAGCGGGCGAGAAACTCCAGCGCTGCAGCACTGGCTTCCGCACGCGGTGCGAGCTCCGTGGCCAGCGCCGCCTGCTCGTCGGCCCCGGTGCCGGATTCCAGCAGCAACATCCCCAGCTCGCCACCGAAATCCAGTCTTTCGATCAGGGCCTCCCGGGCCACCGCACTCCGGTAAGCCGCCCGCTGTGCATCCAGGGCCGCGGCCAGGTCACCCTGGGCCAGCGCCAGGCGGGCGCGGGCCCGGGCGAGGCCAGGCTCGATCCGGTCGAGCGCGGCACCCTCGAGCGGGCGCGCCGCCTCATCGAGCATGTCCCTGGCCGCTGCCAGGCGGCCGGCCTCGATCATCGCCTCGGCCCCCGCGATGAGCGCCAGGGTTTTGGACAGGGGCTGCTCGATCTCGGCGTAGATCACCCGCGCCTGCTCGAACAGCTCGCTCGCGCGCTGCCAGTGTCCGAGGTCATACTCAGCGCGTCCCTGCTGGAGCAGCGCATAAGCCTGGTTCGATGCGCTGTTGAGCTCGGTTGCAAGGCGGTAGGCGTGCGCGGCCAGTTCCCGCGCCTCCTGGATCCGGCCGAGGCGACGCAGCACGGTGGACAGGTCCGCGCTGGCGATCGCTTCGAAGCGGGGGTTCTCGAACTCCCGGGCGGTCTCGAGGGCGCGCTCGTAGTGCGCCAGCGCCTGCGGCCAGTTTCCTTGCGCCATGTCGATGTCGGCGAGGTCGCTGAGCGTCAGTGCCACCTCGTAGGGCAGGTCCAGCGCCTGCCGCATTTCGAGCGACCGCTGCAGCTCCTGCGCACCCTCCTCGAGCCGGCCCTGGTCGGCCAGCAGCTTGCCGAGGTTTTTGCGGGTCCGGGCTTCGTTGTAGCGAGCGCCGGCGGCCTCGTAGTGACCCAGCGCCTCGAGCATGCGCAGTTCCGCCAGTTCGAAGTGGCCGCGGGTGGCGGCCAGGATGCCGAGATTGACGGTGACCGCGGCGATCTTGTCGGTGCTGCCCAGCACCGTGAATCCTTCGAGGGCCTCGACATAATGCTGCTCTGCCGCATCCCGGTCTCCGCGGCGCCAGGCCAGGGTGCCGGACGCCTGCTGGACAGCGGCGATCATGCGTCGGTCCTCCAGGTCGCGCGCGGCGTTGAGCAGCTCGCGGTGGAGCTGCTCCGCGGCGTCCCAGTCACCCAGCTGAAGCTTTACCAGAGCGAGTTGAAAACGGGCGTCCAGCAAGTCCGGCGCGGCGGCGAGCGCCGTGTCGAAGAACTTCGCTGCGTTCTCCCACTCGCTGCGGTAGCGCGCATCGTGCCCTCGCGCGAGGGCTTCGTTGGTGAACGGGTCGTCGGTGAGCCGGGTGCGTCGTCGCTTTCCCGGGGTACCCTGCGGTGCGAGGGTTCGGGAAAGGCTGGTCCCCGCCGCGACCGCGAGCACCGGGATATCGCCGCCTTCAACGGTGACGTCCAGCGGATCGTCTGACGGGTCGGCGCTTTGCAGGTCAAGGCGGTATCCAGCTTTGGCCACCGTCAGTCGCGGTACGAGGATTCGGTCCACCGGTCCGTTCAGTCGGAGTACTCGGGCCTGGGCCTCGGCGCCGTCAGCGTCGGGATAGCGGCGCAGCGTGGCCAGCACCCCCGCCACGTCAACCCGCTGCACACCTTCATCCGCGAGGGTGCTGTCGATCAGGGGTAACAGGCCGAAACTCACCCAGTCGAGCCGTGTGTCCCCCGAATCATTCTGCACCGGGAGTACCGCGACCCGCAGGATCTCATCATCCGGTTTTTTCAGCGACACCCAGGCGACGATCAGGACGGTCACCAGGGCGATCGCGACGGCCGTCCACCTCATTCCGGCCGTGTTGCCCGACGTGTTGTCCAACGGCGGCGTGGTTTTCGTCGGCGTGATGTGCGTCGGCGTGGTGTGCGTCGGCGTGGCGGGGCCGGCGGGGGTAGGGGCAGGGTGGTCGGCGCCGGCCGCTTCGGCTTCTTCGACCGTGCCCGCGAACCGGTAGCCGACCCCGTAAACGGTCAGGACCCACTGGTCCGTCTCGCCACCGAGGGCGCGTCGCACCCGGCTGATGGCCTGGGGCAGGGCGGATTCCGACACCGGTCGTGAGTGCCAGACTTCGCGCAGCAGTTCGTCCTTGTCGATCACCCGGTCGCTGTGGCGCATCAGGTGCACCAGCAGGTCGAAGGCGCGCCGCTCGATACTCACCGAATGGCCGTCGACGAACAGCTCCCGGGACGCGGGCCTGACACGGACCGGCCCACAGCGCAATTCGACGGGCGCGGAGCCCGCTATCGCCGCCGGCGCCTGGTCGCCCGAATCTCCCCGAGA
>JAZBOL010000101.1:0-66212 GCA_036351115.1 Lysobacterales bacterium
ATCCCTGATCACCGCACCCGAATCCGGCCTGCGCCAGCCCTGGGACCGACCCGTGGCCGTCCGCGGCCACGCCTGGGCCGGTGACCTGGCCGTGCACCGGGTCGATCTGTCCCTGGATTTTGGCCAGACCTGGCGGCCGGCCACCCTCGATGCACCGGCCAACCGGCTGGCCTGGCAGCATTTCACCGCCGAGCTGGCCCTGCCCCAGCCCGGGTACTACGAAATCTGGGCCCGGGCCACGGACTCGGCCGGCCGCGCCCAACCCATGGTCGTTCCCGGCTGGAATCCGAAGGGTTACCTGAACAATGCCACCCACCGGATCGCCGTCTATGGCGTGTAGGCGGAGCTACGGGCCGATTCAGGCCATGACTCTGCTGCTGGGCGCTGTGTTCGGCAGCCCCGTGATCGAAGCCCAGCCACTGGTGGAGGCGCCCGGCCGTGAGCTCGTGCAGGCGCATTGCGGCGCCTGCCATTCGGTCATGCTGGTGACCCAGAACCGGGGTGATGCGAAACACTGGCTGCAGCTGATCCGGTGGATGCAGGCCGACCACAACCTCTGGGACCTGGGCCCGGCGGAAGCGGACATCGTCGCCTACCTGGCCACTCACTACGGCGCGCCAGACCTGTCCCCCCGTCGCGCGCCGCTGGACACGAAATGGCGCGACGCGCCAGACTGACGCTCAGACTGATCGGGACCACCCATCGGCCGCAACCCCTTCGCCCGTTAAGAGGATCCGGACCCCATCATGAAAACCCTGCGCAACGTGCTTTTCCCGATGCTCGTCACCAGCGGCCTCCTTGCCGACGATGGCGTTCGCGCCGAAGTCACGAGCGTCTCGGCCAACGGATTCGTCAGCACCCACACCCACACCCTGCCCCTACCGCGAGACGAGGCCTGGCGCCTGGTGACCGACGGACTGGCCCGCTGGTGGGATACCAGCCATTCCTACGGCGGAGTGGCGGAAAACCTGTCCCTGGAAATCGGGCCCGATGGTCGCCGGGGCGGGTGCCTGTGTGAGCGGCTGGAAGGCGGCGGCTGGGTGGAACACCTGCGTGTGATTTTCGTGCAGCCGCAGGATACGCTGAGATTGCAGGGGGCGCTGGGGCCGCTGGTGGACATGGGGCTCCAGGGCGTCATGCGCTGGACCGTGGCGCCGGCGGAGGACGATCCGGCTTCCACGGTCTTCACGTCCCGCTACGTCGTGACCGGCCACCTGGAGGGCGGTTTCGAGCAGCTCGCGCCGGTCGTGGACCAGGTCAACGGCGGGCATTTCATCCGGCTGGAGCGGGTCGCGCAGGGCGAAAGCCCGGACGAATGAAGCCCACCGGGTGAATCCCCACGGATCGAGGCCCGGGGGCCGAACGCACGGGGTGAGATTTCCGATCCGGTGCCTGGCAGGATTCAGTCCTGGACCGGCGCCCAGAGCTGGTCCGTGAACCACCCGCGCCGGTCCGTGAAGGCAGCCGCCACGGCGAACCCCGAGGCGCCGGCGAGGCGCTGAATCAGCTCATCGTCGTACTTCTGGGAAATTTCCGTGTGCACCCGCTCACCGGCCTCGAAGTTAAAGGATTCGTCCAGCGCCGTGATGGTCACGGTCTGATCGCGTTCGCTGCGCAGGGCGCTCCGGGCCGCGCCGGTCTCCGGGTCATAGGTCGGATCGTGGCGCCAGTGGGCTACATCGAAATCCCCGCCCAGTTCCCGGTTGATGCGCTCGAGCAGATTCAGGTTGAAGCGCGCCGTGATGCCTTCGTCGTCGTCGTAGGCGGCCCGGATCAGCGCCGGGTCCTTCTTGAGGTCCAGGCCGATGAGCAGGAAGTCTCCGGAACTCATGGAGGCGCGAAGCTCCGACAGGAAGTCCACGGCGCCGTCGGGGTCGAAATTGCCCAGGTTCGAGCCCATGAACGCGAACACGCGTCGCACGCCGGCACGTCTCGGCTGCGCCAGCCAGTGCATGTAGTTGCCGGCGATGGGCTCCATGCGCATCCAGGGCCGGGCCGGGCGCAGGCGCTCGGCCAGGAGCCCGAGCACGTGTTCCGAGATGTCGAGGGGCTTGTACACGAAATCCGCGCCGCGCTCTTGCAGCGCATCGATCAGATGACAGATCTTGCTGCCGTCCCCGGCGCCCAGCTCCACCAGTTCGAAGCCCCCACCCTCGATGATGCGATCGGCGATGTCCCCGCCCTGCTCGCGCAGGATTTCCCGCTCGCAATCGGTGAGGTAATAGCCGTCCATGGCCATGATGGCCTGGAACAGGCGATCCCCCGCCGCATCGTAGAAATAGCGGGAGGACAGGCGCCGGGGCCGCGCAGCCAGTCCTGACTGAACGGCTTCGGCGAATTCCGGGTCAAAGGCGTCGGTATCCATCGATCTCCTGTTGGTTTCGGCCCTCACTGGGCGCATTGATGTTGTGGGCAGGTCACGTCCGGCTCACCGCGTTCGAGTTGAATGGTGGCGTGGCTGATACCGAAGCGCTCCCTGAGCGATTCGGCCACCTCGTTGAGAAACCGGTCCGAGTCAGGCATCGGCGTCATCACGAGGTGGGCGGTCAGGGCGCTGTCCGTCGTGCTCAGGGCCCAGATATGCAGGTCGTGCAGGCCGGCCACGCCGGGCAGATCCGCCAGGTGGGCCCGCACGGCCTCCGGGTCGATGTCGGGCGGCACCGCATCCACCGCCAGGTTCAGCGATTCGCGCAGCAGCCCCCAGGCGCTCCCGAGGATAACACCGGCGATCACCAGGCTGATGACGGGATCGACCCAGAGCCACCCCCCCCAGAGAATCAATGCACCGGCGACGACCACACCCAGGGAAACCGCCGCGTCCGCCGCCATGTGCAGATAGGCGCCGCGAATGTTGAGGTCGCTGTCCTTGCCACGCAGAAACATGAGCGCCGTGGCCGTATTGATCACCACGCCGACGCCCGCCACGACCATGATCGTCATCCCGGCGGTCTCCACCGGCTCGAAAATCCGCGCCACCGCCTCCCAGGCGATGGCGACGACCGCGCCCAGGAGCAACAGGCCGCTGGCCACGCTGGCCAGGATCGTGGCCCGGGAGTAGCCGTAGGTCCGCCGCAGGGAAGGCGTCTGCTGCGCCAGCACGGCCGCGCCCCAGGCCAGCAGGAGCCCGACCACGTCGCTCAGGTTGTGGCCGGCATCCGTCAGCAGGGCCAGGGAATTCGACCACCAGCCGAACAGCGCTTCGACCAGCACGAAGATTACGTTCAGGATGACACCCACCAGGAACGCCCGATTGAAATCGGGTGTCGCGTGGTGATGGTGGTGGTCGTGCGCGCGATTCATCGGTGCAAGGCTCGACGAACGGTCTCAGGCAGCAGGCGTTGCAAAAGCCCCGACAAGAATCCAGATGCCGATCACGACGAAGCCCGCACCGGCCAGGATCGACATGAGTCGGGGGTTGATCACTTCGGATAGCAGCGCGCCGGCGGCGACGCCGAGGGCGCTGGTCAGCACCAGCGCACCCGCGGCCCCGAAAAACACCGTCCACCGGCTGACGGACTGATCCGACGCGAACAGCATGGTCACCAGCTGGGTTTTGTCCGCCATCTCCGCGATGAAGACGCTGGTGAACACGGTAGCGAGCACTTTCCATTCCATGGCAGCAGAATCTCGTTGAGGACTGATCCCATTCTACCCGTGACTCAACCGCGGCGAGCCATGTCGAACAGAAGAATCTCCGCCCCCTTGCCATCACCGAGGACCCACTCACCGGCCTCGGTGCTGGAGACGCCGTCGCCGGCCAGGAGCCGTTCGCCGTTCACCGTGATTTCACCGCGAGCCACCTGCAGCCAGGCTTCCCGCGAGGGCCGGATCTCGAAGGCGGCGCGCTCGGACCCGTCGAACAGGCCAGCATAGAGGTCCGCATCCTGGTTGAGGGAGATCGACCCCTCCCGACCGGTGGCCGACGCCACCAGGCGTAAGCGGCCCCGCTTCTCCTCGTCGGGGAAGTGCACCTGCTCGTAACCGGGCTCGTGTCCCGGCGCATCCGGCAACACCCAGATCTGGAGAAAATGAACTTCTTCCTCCGTCGAGGCGTTGAACTCGCTGTGGGTGACTCCGGTGCCGGCGCTCATGCGCTGGACGTCGCCGGGCCGCATCACCGACCCGTTGCCCATGGAGTCCTTGTGGGCGAGCGCCCCGTCGAGCACGTAGGAAATGATCTCCATGTCCCGGTGCGGATGCGTACCGAAGCCCTGGCCCGGCGCAACCCGGTCCTCGTTGATCACCCGGAGGTGCCCAAAGCCCATGTGCGCCGGGTCGGAGTAGTTTGCGAAGGAAAAGGTGTGGTGACTGTCCAGCCAGCCGTGATTGGCGTGGCCGCGGTCCCTGGCTTTGCGAATGTTCAGCATGATTCACGCTCCCGTTTCAAGTTGGATGAGCGCAGCTTAATTGATGCCAGATCAGTATTTAATAAATCGACCTGGGAAATTTATTTTGCACAGTGTGCAATAATTCTGGCATGGACCGTCTCGCCACCATGCGCACCTTCATCAGCGTCGCTGAAACCGGCAGCTTCAGCGAAACCGCGCGGCTCCTGGACGTTTCAGCGCCGCTGGTCAGCCGCCACGTGAGCGACCTGGAAGCGCACCTCGGGATTCGCCTGTTCAACCGATCGACCCGCCGGGTCGAGTTGTCCGAGGCCGGGGCGGCGTACTACCCGGACTGCGTCGCCCTGATCGAGCAACTCGACGCCGCCGAATCGCGCATCGCGGGACTCGGCGAGCGGCCGACGGGGCTCCTGCGGGTCTCCGTGCCCATGGACTTCGGACGCCTGTTCCTGGGGCCGGCGTTCCGGCAGTTTCTCTCCGAAGCGCCGGAAGTGCGTCTCGATGTTCGCTACGAGGACCGTGAAGCGCGCTTCGTCGAGGAACAGGTCGACGTGGCGCTTCGCATCGGACAGTTGCCCGATTCCTCGCTCGTGGCGCGGCGCCTCGGCTCCGCCTGCCTGGGTTGCTACGCCTCTCCGGACTATCTCGCGGCCCATGGCATACCGAACGACCTGGAAGCGCTGCGTGACCACGACCTGCTGGCCTACAGCCTGTCGAGCACGCCGGGGCACTGGCAGTTCGAGGGTGACGAAGGCCGTACCGCCATCCCCCTGGCCGGCCGCTGGCGCCTGTCCTGCAACAATGGCCGTGCGCTTGCCGAGGCCGCCTGTCGCAGCCTGGGTATCGTGCGGTTACCCGAATTTCTCGTCCAGGATCATCTCGAGGCCGGCCGCCTCGAGGAGGTGCTGAGGCACCATCGATCAGCACCGCTGGAAATCTCCGCGGTCACCCTGCACCGCCGCTTCAGACCCGGTAAGATCAGCGCCTTTCTCGACTTCATGGAAGCCCATTTCCGGGGCCGCAACGACTGGCTGCCCGGACCGGATCGCGCATGACTCCCCGCTCCAGACCGCTGTACTTCGAAGGCCGCCATGGCCGCCTGTACGGGGTGCACCATGCACCAACGAACGTCGGGGGCCCTGCGCACGCGGTGCTGTTGCTTCCACCCCTGGGGCAGGAATACAAGCGCTGCCACAAGACCCTGCAGAAACTGGCCCAGGACCTGGCGACCGCCGGCTTCCACACGCTGCGGTTCGACTATGCGGGCAGCGGCGATTCCGGGGAACTGGCGTCCTGGAGCCTGGACACCTGGCGCCAGGACGGGCAGGACGCCCTGGCCTGGCTGCGTGGCACGAGCGGGGCGAAGATGGTTTCAGCCGTTGGCGTCAGGCTCGGCGCCGCGGTCGCCCTGGCGCTCGACACGCCCCTGGAGCACCTTGTGCTCTGGGATCCGGTGGTCGACGGTTCCGCCTACCTCGAGTCGCTCGACCGGCTCAACCGGGAACTGCTGCACCGGTTTCGCCATGCCTACCGAAACGGAAGCGCCGTTAGCTTTCCGCCGGAACAGCTCATCGGGCATCCCTTTCCCGACACCATGCGGGAGAGTCTTGCGGCGTATTCGCTGGTCATTCCCGATCAACCCCCGGCCCGCCACGCCCTGTGGATCGACACGCCGACCGGGGCCACGGAGTCGCGCAAGGACGCCCACAGGAATCCGGGCGCGGGCGCGGGCGAAGCCGCCGACCCTGTGAAAGAAAGCTATTCCGGCCACCTCGCGCTGGCGGAGGAATTTCTGCATGTCGAGGCCCGCTGCCGGTGGCATTCAGCCATGGAGATCGAGAACGTCATCATGGGACAGCCGGTGACCCGGCACATGCTGCAATGGTTCAAACAGGCCGACGGATTCCATGGAAACGGCGCATAGCTTCGGACGCGACGACCACCTGGCCGGGATCATCACCCGGCCGGCGTCCGCATCGGTCACCGACGTCGCCGTGGTCATCCCCAACGCGGGCCTGATTCACCACGTGGGCCCCTGGCAGCTGCATGTCGACCTGGCCCGGCGGCTGGCGGACGCCGGCGTACCCTCGCTGCGCTTCGACCTGTCGGGCCTCGGGGACAGCGAGCTTCCCCGGCGCCGCGAATCGGTCTCCGCCCGGACCCGAAGTGACATCAGCGACGCCATCGACCTGGTCCTGTCGGAAAGCGGCGCCCGCCGCGTCGTCATGGCCGGCTTATGCTCCGGGGCGGTCGAATCCCATCGCGCGGCCCTGGCGGAAGACCGCGTTTGCGGCGCGGCCCTGTTCGACCCTCCAGCCTACGGCGACCGCCTGTACCACCTCATCCGCTGGTCGGAGCGGTACCTCAACCTGCCCCGCATCCTGCGTTTCCTGCGCCGCAAGCTGGACGAATCGCGCGGCCGCCGCGAAAAACCCGATCCCGCCACGCAGCCGGAACCCTACCGGCCAATGACGGCCGAGGAATTCGCCGCGGAGATCGAGACGGTCTCCAACCGGGGCGTCGAGTACCTGTTTTGCTACTCCGGCAACGACGACTACAAACATCGCCGGCAGCTGTTCAGCATCCTGACACCCGCCACGCCCCGGGAACGGATCACCGTTTTCCACTTCAGGAACCTGGATCACACCCCCGTGCTGATCGAAGACCGGCGCATCCTGGCCGACACCCTGCTAGAGTGGATTCAAGGGAAGTTTGTGCAGTAGGGATAAGCGCTGCACACTATTTGGGGAACGCGCGTACGATCCAGCACGCGCCGCGGAGCGCCGTGAGGCGTGGCCTGGTCGCGTCGACGCGCTTCGCATAAAAGGGGTAAACCATGAACGAATCCGCACGGAAACCGTGCCCGGCGCCATGACCGCCCGCGGCACCGACAACGCACCGCTCGACCTGGTGGTCGCGGCGAATTTCACCGCCGAGCCGGTCGATGCATCGCTGCGCTTCTGGCTGGAGTCGCTCCAGATTCCGATACGCATCGAGCATGCGCCCTTCGACCAGGTGTTCCAGCAGCTTCTGAACCCCGCCAGTCCGCTGCGCGCCAACCACCGGGGCATCGGTATCGCGCTCATCCGGCTGCAGGACTGGTTGGATGCGGACACGCCACCGGACCGGGTAGCACGGGAGCTCATCGACGCCTTCACTGCGGCGCAAAGCGGCGTCGCGGGTGACCTCATCCTCTGTTTTGCGCCTTCCACGGGCCTCGACGCGCACCGTTCCGATGTCCTGGAGCAGGCGGAACGCACGGTGGCCGAAGCCCTGCAGGACCGCGGTGGAGTCCGGGTCCTGACGAGCCCCGAATTGCTCGAACGTTACCCCGGTGCCGACATCGCGGACGAGCATGGCGAGCGCCTGGCGGGCATGCCCTATACCCCGGCCGGCTTCTGCCTCCTCGGTACAGCGCTGGCGCGCTGCATCTACGGCCTGGTTGTTCCGGCCCACAAGGTGCTGGTCCTCGATTGTGACGATACGCTGTGGGGCGGTCTGTGCAGCGAGCTGGGACCCCGGGAAGTCGCGATTACGGAGGAGCACCTGGCGCTCCAGCACTTTGCCGCCGACCAGCGGCGGCAAGGCCGCCTGGTCTGCCTGGCGAGCCGGAACAACGAAGCGGACGTCCTCGCCGTCTTCGACGAGCACCCGCGCATGGCGCTCAACCGGGATGACCTCACCGCCTGGCAGATCCACTGGGGCCTGAAGTCCGACAGCCTCGCCGAGCTGGCGGACCGGCTCGGCCTCGGGCTCGACAGTTTCGTTTTCCTGGACGACGATCCGGTCCAGTGCGCCGAAGTCCGGCGCCGCCACCCCGGCGTCCTCGCGCTGCAGGTGCCCAAGCGGGGCGTCGCCGAATTCTGCGCGCACCTGTGGCCCCTTGACCCCCGGCCCGGCACCGCGGAAAGCAGCCGTCGCACCGGCGCCTACCGGGAACACGTCGCTCGCGAGGACGTGCGCGCGTCGAGTCTCTCTTTTGCGCAGTTCCTGGACAGCCTGGCGCTCGAGGTCGACATCGCACCCCTCGAGGAAGCGGATCTCGCCCGCGCCACGGAGCTGACGCACCGAACCAACCAGTTCAACCTGACCGGGCTTCGCCTGACGGAAGCCGAGCTTCGCAACCGGGTTCGCGACGGCGCCACGCACGGCTTCCGGGTCCGGGTCCGGGACCGATTTGGCGACTACGGGCTGGTCGGACTGATCCTGACCGAAACCACCGGACGCGAGCTCCGGGCACCCGTGTTCCTGCTGAGCTGCCGCGCCCTGGGCCGGGGTGTCGAACACCGGATGATGGCCCATCTCGGGGCGCTGGCCCGGCGCTCGGGCGCCGAACGCGTGGCGTTGAGCTGCACGCCGACGGAGCGGAACGATCCCGCCCGGGAGTTTCTCCGGTCCCTGGGCGAGCCCCAGGTTTCGGAATCCGGGGTGATGTCCCTGGTGGTCGATGCGAACCAGGCCGAGGCCGTCGCGCTCAACCTGGACGAAGCGCCCCAGCCCCAGGAAGTCAAGCGTGCCGAAGTCACGAAAGCCGATGACACCCGGTGGGAGCCGGACGACGCCCATCGGCGCGTGGAATTCCTGGCCACCGTTCCCGGGACCCTGGATCGCCTCGAGGCGATCCAGCAAGCCGTAGCGGGACCGGGGGAAGGGCCGGGACAGCCTGCTTCCTCCGTGAGCAGGAAGCCGACCGGGGAATCACGCGCCGAAGGAAATCCGGTCGAGATGACCCTGGCCCGCGCGTTCGCCGAGCACCTGGGCACGACGGAGATCGGCGCTGACGACGGGTTTTTCGAGCTGGGTGGCGAATCGTTGCAGGCCATGCAGATCCTGGCACAGGTCAGCCGCGAATTCGACGTCGAGCTGGACACCACGCTGCTGTTCACGACCAATTTCACCGTCCGCGAACTCGCCGAGGAAATCGAACTGCTTCGAACCGGCCCATGAACATCGTGCTGTTCACGTCCGGTTCCGCCGGGGACATCCTGCCCTTCGTCCGCGTCGGCGCTGCCCTGGCGGCGAGGGATCACCGGGTCACGCTCATCAGTCACGCGCGTTACGACCGCCTCGCGGCGGACGCCGGGATGGCCTATCGGCCCTTCGACACGGACGCGGAGTATGGCGAGTACCTGCGGCACGCGTCGCTGCTCAATACCCCCGGGGGCATTACGCGCTTTCTGCAGGAACATTCCCTGCCCCGGGCGCCTGCCGCCCTGGAGCAGCTCAATGCCGTACTCGACGGCGACAGCCTGCTGCTGACGTCTCCAACCTTCGATGCGGCGGCACGGATTGCCGCGGAAATCCATGGTCTCGATCCGCTCTGGCTGTTCATTGCGCCGGTGCAGGTCTCCGAGTGGCCGCGGCGCCGGGCGGTGCGAAGCGCCATGTTCAGCCGCGTCCTCGGCGGCGCCATCGAGGACGTCCGGAAGACCGCCGGTCTTTCGCCCATCGGAGACTGGGATGCCTGGCTGGCCTACTCGAGCCGCTCCCTGGGACAGTGGCCGGACTGGTTCGCCACGCCGGAAGAGGCCGGGAGTCCCGACGAGGCCTGGCTCCCCGGGGTCGAGCCGATCGGCTTCCTGATCGACCATCCCGCCGAACGGAGCGCGCTGCCCGGGTCCGTGGCCGGCTTCATCGCGGCAGAAGCCGCACGGGGATCGCCGCCGCCGCTCCTGGTGACCGGCGGCACCGGCCGCTACCTCGGTGAGACGTTCTATGCCAATGCCCTGGCCGCGGCGCGGCAGCTGGACCTCGCCGCCATCGTCGTCACGCGTGACCAGGATTGCCTGCCCGGCGAACGTCCGGATCGCTGCCTGGTGCTGGATCACCTGCCCTTCGGGGTCGTGATGCCGCATTGCAGCACGGTGATTCACCACGGCGGGCTCGGCACCACGGGCGCCGCGGCAGCCGCCGGGGTCCCCCAGCTCATCCTCGCTTTCGGTGCGGACCGGCCGGACAATGGCGCCCGCGTCGAACGCTGCGGCATCGGCGCGTCCATCGCACTGCCGCAGTGCACGGTGGGCGCCGTGGTGGAGGCGCTGCAACAACTCACGACCTCGGAATCGCTGCGTGGGCGATGCGCCGAGGCCTCGTCTAAGATTCTGGCACGGGACAGCGCTTCCGCCGCCGCCGAGGCGGCGGAAGCGTTTCACGGGGAGCGATGCAAATGATGAAACGGATCCTGGTAACCGGTGGCGCGGGCTTTCTTGGCTCGCACCTGTGCGAACGGCTGGTCGGCGACGGCCACGACGTCCTGTGCGTCGATAATTTCTTTTCCGGCCGCAAGACCAACATCCTGCACCTGCTCGAGCGCCCGACCTTCGAGCTCATGCGACACGACGTGACCTTTCCCCTGTACGTCGAAGTGGACCAGATTTACAACCTTGCCTGTCCCGCATCGCCGATCCACTACCAGTTCGACCCGGTCCAGACCACGAAGACCTCCGTGCACGGCGCGATCAACATGCTGGGCCTCGCCAAGCGGCTCAAGGCGCGCATCCTGCAGGCGTCCACGTCCGAGGTGTACGGCGACCCGGAAGTGCACCCGCAGACGGAAGGCTACTGGGGCCGGGTGAATCCCATCGGTCCGCGCAGCTGCTATGACGAGGGCAAGCGCTGCGCGGAAACGCTTTTCTTCGACTACTACCGCCAGCACCAGCTGGACATCCGTGTCGTGCGCATCTTCAACACCTACGGGCCGCGGATGCAGATCGATGACGGCCGGGTGGTCAGCAACTTCATCGTGCAGGCCCTGCGCGGCGAGGATCTCACGCTCTACGGTGACGGCAGCCAGACCCGCGCCTTCTGTTTCGTCGACGATCTCATCGACGGCATGGTGGCCATGATGGACGCACCGTCGCCCAACCCCGGACCGATCAACATCGGCAACCCGTCCGAGTGGACCATCGCCGAGTTGGCGGAGCAGGTCATCCGGCTGACCGGTTCCCGGTCCCGCATCCAGTACCGCCCCCTGCCCGAGGACGATCCGAAACAGCGCATGCCGGACATCACGAAGGCGAAGACGACCCTCGGCTGGTCACCGACCACCCCACTCGAGGATGGGCTCGAAAAGACCATCCGCTATTTCCGGTCGGTGCTCGACTGAACCGTGGAGACCTTCCTTTTTGGCCCCGGCGAGCGGCTGTTCGGCGCCTACCACGAGGGCTTCGGACCCGCGAACTCGCCGCCGGTGCTGATCTGCAACGGTCTGGGACAGGATTACCTGCGGGGCCACCTGGTGCTTCGACTGCTCGCCCGGCGCCTCAGCGCCGTCGGCGGCCCGGTCCTGCATTTCGATTACCGCGGAACGGGAGATTCCGCCGGAGACCCCGAAACCAACACCCTGGCACAGCTGCGCGAGGACACGGCGATCGCCCGGCAGGAGCTGATGGACATCAGCGGCCACGCCCGCGTGGTGATCCTCGGTCTGCGCCTCGGCGCCTGGCTGGCCCTGGAACACAGCGACCGCGTGGTGGTCTGGGACCCGATTCTGAGCGGCCGGGACTACGTCGATTCGCTGGTTGGGCTGACCCGGGAACTCGACGCAGGGCGTGACGACCCACCCCCCACGGCCGACGAAGACGAGGCGGCAAACCCGGAACTCGCCGGCTATCGCTACGCCGGCGCCCTGCTCGACGAACTCTGCAACCTGGACCTGGCCGACATCGTCGCGGATCGTCACTACGAGCGCCTGGCCCTGGTCCTGGGTGACGCGGCAGACGATCCGGGTCGGGACGGGGAACTCGCGGTTCTGGGCGCCCACGTTGCCGAAATCGACCGTCACCCGGCAAAAGCGGCGCACTGGCGATCAGCCCCTCATCTCGAGCGCGCCCTGACGCCCTTCCCATCCATCGGCGCCCTGTGCGAGGCGGTGAGCCGATGGTGAACATCGTCGACGAGCCGCAGCAGATCGGCCCCGGCGAGGGCCTGAGCGCGATGCTGACCCGGCCCCGGGAAACGGACAGGTCGCGGCCGGTGTTCGTGCTGCTCAACGCGGGTCTGCTGCACCGCGTCGGGCCGTTCCGCCTGCACGTCGTGTTGGCCCGCCGCCTGGCCCGCTCCGGGTTTCCCGTCCTGCGTATCGATCTTTCCGGCATCGGTTACACGCCGAAGAGGCCCGGTCCGCAGCGGGTGGACTCGGCACGGAAAGACGCCGACATCGTGTTCGACTGGCTGCGGACGTCCTGCGGTCTCGAACGCCCGGTGCTGCTGGGGTCCTGCTCCGGCGCCGACCTGGCGCACCGCATCGCGGTGGCGGACGACCGTGTGAAAGGAGCGGTGTTCCTGGATGGCTACGCCTACCGAAACTCACGCTCCACGCTCAGCTACTACTCCGCCCGCGTCCACCGGCCCGACATGTGGCGCAAGTGGATCGATACGCGACTTCGCAAGGGCGAAGACCCGGATGATCCGGAAGCGGAGGACGAAGAGGCGGATTTCTGGGACAGCGAATTTCCACCCCTGGAGCAGTTCCGCACCGAACTCGCCGGGCTGCTGGCGCGGGACATGCCCCTGTTGTACGTCTACACCGGCTCGGTACGCGAGTACACCTACGAGGACCAGTTCTTCGACGTGTGCCCCGAGGCGCGGAATGGACCCGTCACGGTGCGCTACGCCCCGGCCGCCGATCACACCTATCGGCTCGAGCGGGACCGGCTCCGGCTGCTCGAAGCGGTCGCCACCTGGGCGACGACCGCTTTTCCGGCATGACCGGGGTCGCGCTCGCCTGCCTGGCGCTGCTGGCCTACACCTACCTGGGGTATCCCGTGCTGATCGCCCTGCTCGCCCGAGGCTTTCCCATGCGGCTCCGGCGGGATGCGGACTACGAGCCGAGCGTGAGCGTCCTGATTCCCGTGTTCAACGCCGAAGCCCACGTGGGGCCCAAGCTCGAAAGCCTCCTCGCCCTCGACTATCCCATGGAAAAGCTGGAGATCCTCGTCTACTCGGACGCCTCCAGCGACGGGAGCGACCGGGCTGTCGAGGCCTTTGCAGCCCGCCACGCCGACCTTCACCTGCTGCGTGCCGATCGCCGAAGCGGCAAACCCGCCGGGATCAACCGCATGCTTGAAACCGCGAGCGGCGAGGTCCTGCTGATGACCGACATTCGCCAGCCCCTCGACCCGGGCGCCCTGCGCGCCCTGGTCGCTCCCCTCGCCGATCCTTCCGTCGGTGCGGTTTCCGGGAACCTGGTGCTCCGGGGCCGCTCGGGCGCCGGTCTGTACTGGCGCTACGAGCGCTGGCTGCGGCACAGCGAGGGAACGTTCCGGAGCATGGTGGGCGTCACGGGCGCCATCTATACGCTTCGTCGCCGCGACCTGGAGCCGCTCCCCACGGACATCATCCTCGATGACATGTGGGTTCCCCTGAAGCTTCGCCTGCGCCGCATGAAGATCGTGTTCGAGGAAAGGGCCGTGGCGCATGACGACGCCTTCCAGGATCCGCAGGAGTTTCAGCGCAAGGTGCGCACCCTGGCCGGCAACTACCAGCTCTTCGCCCGGCTACCCCGGCTGCTGGTTCCCGTGCTGAACCCGTCGTTCTTCGAGTTCATGTCCCACAAGGTGTTTCGGCTGCTCTGTCCCTGGGCCCTCCTGGCCCTGGCGGCGGTGTCCATCGCCGGCGTCGGCAATCCGCTGCTGGCCCTGCTGGCGCTGGGCCAGGGCCTGTTCTACCTGGCCGCACTCGCAGGCCGCCGCCTGGGTCGGCCCGGCGCCCTGGCGCGAACGTTCGTGGTGCTCAACGCCGCCGCGGTCGTTGGGCTCTACCGGTACCTTGCAGGCCGGCATACGGTGACCTGGTAGCCCTCCGGCGCATTCGGAAACGGGAAAACCGGGGTTCACCGCAGTGAAACTGGCTGTTACCAATCCGTAACATTTCCTTCGCAGGAGAGGCCGCATTCCAACTCGTCCCTGAGCCCGCCGCAAGCGACGGTCAGCTCCTCCGGTGAGCTAGCTGCATGATCTTTCAATAAAAACTCCGTCCCGTTTATGGCGAGCGAGACCCCGGGTTTCCGGGACCTGATCAAGGGTTTTCAATGCATGAATGGGGGTTTTACCCCATCGCGGGAATCGGGACCGCCGCCTATTCTTCAGTCATCCAATAGGGATATTGGGCTCAAAGGGACTGAGCCTCCACAAAATCACGGTGCACGTCGGCACGTGAGCAGGGATGACCCAAAGGCAATCCAGGGGGAACAACCATGCTGACGAGTCGGCAAGCGAGCGGCGCTTCATGATGCCGCGTCAATCCTGTCTCATCCCTTTCCCGGACGCCATGGCGTGCCTGATTCCCGGGCTGATGCTGGCCTGCCTGGTGCTGATCTCGCCGGCGGTGCACGCACAGTCCGGCTACTACGTGGTGCCCTGGCTGTTCGTCGAAGGGTCCTACGACGACAACATTTTCTTCGACACGGAAGATGAAGTGTCGGACTTCATCACCCGGGTCAGCCCGCAGCTGGACGTCGGCTATGACTCGGCGAACCTGAGCTGGCTGCTGAGCTATCGCAACGACGCCGAGTGGTACCGGGACTTTTCGGAACTCGATTCGTCGACCGCTCGCGGCTTCGGCCTGGGCCAGATCGACTACACGGTGAACCGCCGCTGGTCCCTCCGGGCCAATACGGAATACATCCAGTCCAACTCCGTGCAGGACCTCTCCCTGAACCCGGGCGGTGAGATCCCCGGCGTGGTCGGCCGGGCCGAAGCGCAGCGAATGCTGCTGTCGGGCGGCTCGGAATACCGCTTCACGCCCCAGTGGATCGGCAACGTCGACCTGACCTGGATCGACGATGAGCTCGAGGGCTTCACGGAGAACGAGCGGCTGGCCGCCACGACCCGGGTCGAACAGGTGCTGACGTCGGCCCGATCCCTGTTTTACGTCTACGAGTACCGGGACTACGAGTTTCGCGAGATTCCCCAGGATGAATCGGACCCGGTCGTCACGGACCAGGAAGACAGCCACACGCTGTGGATCGGGCTGACCCAGGCGCTGACCGAGTCGTCCCGGCTGGAGCTTCGCGCCGGCCCCCGGTTCTCCGATGGCGACACGGAGCCCTACCTCCTGGCCAACTGGCGCCGCGACTATGCCCGGGGCAACACGACCATCGAGGCACTGTGGGACGAGACCACGCTCCTGGGCGAAGTGGGCCGGCTGGAATCGAAGTCCATCTACGGCGCCTGGACCCACTCGTTCACAAACAGCTTCGAGGTCCGAACCGGCGCAGGCTTCGCGCGGGTCGAGGGCACGGGTTACTCCTCCGACATCGCTTACTTCGACTTCTTCGGCGAGTACCGGATCAATCCCTACATCTTCCTGACCGCCCGCTATGGCTTCAACGACCAGGACACGGCAATGGGCGATCCGCTGGGACGGATCACGCACAACGTGGCGTCCCTCTACATCACGTTCACCCGGGCGCGCCGCGACCCGCAGGACAGCTGAGGCCCATGACCGGACCAGACATCCTTCAACGCGTTTTGAAAGCATTCGGCCACCGCGCACCGGCGACCCGGGAGCCGACAGGCAACCCTTGCCGGGCGCTGGTCCCGACGATCGGCCTGCTGGTGGCGTTCACCCTCGCGGGGATCGCACCCCTCGCCCATGGACAGGGGGCGGGCAACGCGGCGGCATCCCAATGGGGCCCGCTCATGGAGTACCGCATCGGCCCGTCCGACGTTCTGAGCATCCGCGTGCGGGGCCACGAAGGGCTGAGCCAGACCGTGACGGTCCGCCCGGACGGCAAGCTGTCCTTCGCGCTCGTGGGCGACCTGGACGCGGCCGGCATGACCCCGGCCGAGCTCCAGAAAAGCGTGGAGGCCGCGCTGGGCAAGTTCATCAACATCCTCCCGGGCGAGGTGACCGTGATCGTCGATGCGGTGCACAGCTACAAGGTGTCCGTGCTCGGCGAGGTCAAGGACCCCGGGCGTTTCGAATTCCAGATTCGCGTGTCCGTGCTCGACGCGCTGGCGCAGGCCGGCGGCCTGACCGAGTTCGCTGACAGCTCGGACATCGTGATCTTCCGGACCTTCGGCGGCAAGGAAGAGAAGCTGGAATTCAACTACGACCGGCTCGTCAAGGCCGACGGCACCGCGGCCTGGGTGCCCGTCCTGCCGGGCGACATCATCCTGGTCCCCTGACGCGAGACACCAAGACATGGCTAACGACACACACGGTCCAACGCTCATCGAAACGGCGCTCGAGATCTGGGGTCGCCGCAAATGGCTGCTCCTGGTCAGCTTCGTGTCCGTTTTCGGGCTGGTTGCGGGACTGGTCCTGGCCCTTCCCGACCTGTACCGCTCGTCGACTACCCTGATCGTCGGCCAGGACGACGTGACCGAATCGCTGGTCGAAAACAACGTGTCGACCGAGCTGGAGCTTCGCCTGGGGATCATGCGCCAGGCCCTGATGAGCCGGGAACAGCTCCAGGAGGTCATCGAGCAATTTAATCTGTACGAGTCCCTGCGCGCCACGTCGCCACCCGCCTCGGTCATCGAGCGCTTGCGCCAGGACATCGGTTTCGAGCAGGAGGCCTACGCCCAGCCCCAGTGGGGCCAGAGCGCCACCTTCGCGGTCACCATCAGCTACCAGACCTGGGACGCCGACCTGGCGGCGGACGTGGCCAATGAACTGGCCCGGCGCTTCCGGGCGGAAGACGAGCGGCTTCGCTCGAGCCAGGCGACCCGCGCCACCGACATCATCCGTGAGCAGCTCGACGGCGCGCGCGAAGAGTTCCTGGTGCAGGAGCAGCGCCTTACGGACTTCCGGAACGAGCACATGGGCAGTCTGCCGGAGCAGGAGCAGATCAACCTGGCGACCCTCGACCGCCTGAACTCGGAGCTGTTCGTCAACGGTGAGCGGCAGATGCAGCTGATGGAGCGCCAGGAGGCCGCGTTCAGTGCCGCCGTGGCAGGCTCGCCGGCCGCGGCAGGCACCGTCGTCACCGACCGGATGCGCCTCGAGCGCATGCGCCAGGACCTCGACCGGCTGCGCGACCTCTACACCGACAGTCATCCGGAAGTCATCCGCCTGGAACGGGAGATCCAGAATCTGTCGCTTGACTTGTCTGACTCCGCGGTCGAGATCAACGCCCTGGACGGATCGGCGGTTCAACGAAACAACCCTGCGGACATGGATCGGGACATGGCGAGACTCAAGGCCGAGGAACGACGCCTCAAAGCCGCCATCGACTCCCTGACCCAGCGCATCGAGGGCATCCCCCGCATCGAACAGCAGCTCAAGCGCCTGACCCTGGACTACGACGCCGCCCGGGAAGAATACCTGGAGCTTCAGAACCGCTACCGCGACGCCGTCCTGGCCCAGTCCCTGGAAACGGAGAACAAACAGGAGGTCAGGGTGGTGGAAGTCGCCATCCCACCGGACTTCCCTTCGGCGCCGCACCGCATGCGACTCCTGTTCGTCGGCCTCATGCTCGCGGGCGGCTTTGCCGCCGCGCTGCTGCTCCTGGTGGAGCAGCTCAACAAGACCTTTCACACGACGCAGGACCTGCGCCGCTTCACCCGCATCCCCGTCCTGGCGAGCGTCGGCATGATCCAGACGCCGCGTGATCGCTGGATGAGAAGAGCGCGCTTTGCCCTGAATACGGTGCTGATCGCCGGCGGACTCTTCCTGCTGACGGCGGCCAGCTATCAGATCGGGCAAAGCGGTGAACAACTGGTCCTGGCCATTTCGGGTTAACCACGATGAAATCGATCGAAGAATCCTTTGAAGCGCTTGCCAGTGAAATGGCACAACCCCCCTCGGCCTCGAAGTCCGCGGTTCGGCGCGAGGCCTCCCCGGCCCCGGAGCCGGTCCGCGAGGATGCCGACTCCGCCCGGCAGCAAGACGAGCCGGGCCCGGAGCCGGAGCCGGAGCACCCTGAAGAGACACCAGCGCAGGCCGAACCCGAAGACGTACGGGAAGGTCCCATCAATCCGCGCCTCGTCTGCCTTCTGCAGCCGCGGTCCGCGGACGCAGAGGACTATTACCGGCTGCGCTACAAGATCGAAACGCGTCGCCGCTCCGACGCTGCCCTCGTGGTTGGCGTCACGAGCGCCAGCGAGGGTGAAGGCAAGACGCTGACCGCGATCAACCTGGCCGGAGCGCTCGCCAAGGACACGGGCACCCAGGTGCTGCTGCTGGACCTCGACCTGAGGCACCGGCCCGCCGGCGGTGTCTCGGAATACCTCGGCATGCGTGCCCAGGACGGCGAGGGGGCCGTGGACTGGATACGCGAAACCGAATACGGCTACGAACAGTTCGTTCACTACCTGCACCCCTACAACCTGCACGTGATGACCGCGGGCAGCGAACCCGAACTGCCCTACGAGCTGCTGAAATCGACCCGCCTGGACCAGCTGATCCGCCGGGCGCGGCGTGATTACGACTTCGTCGTGATCGACACGCCGCAGATTCTCCGCTTGCCGGACACGGAACTCATTGCCCGCGTGGTGGACGGCTTCGTCGTCGTGGTGAAAGCGAACGTGACCAAGCAGGAGCGCCTCGAGGAAGCCCTGAACCTCATGCGGCCGGACAAGGTGTTCGGCATGGTGTTCAACGCCGACACCGAGAAGCGCTGAGCCGGCCGTGGCTTTCCGATGTTGAACCGGGGCACATCGAAGCAGCGGACGCTGATCCTCGGGTCTGGTTCGATGGCCAGGGAACTGCTCGCGGAGATTCGCCGGCGGCCCCGGTGTCCCATCGACGTGGTCGGCGTGCTGGCGGAGCCGGCCTACCGCGGCGACAAGCTCGGCGGCTATCCCGTGCTGGGCAAGCTGAACTCGCTCGTACGCGTACTGAAAGAGCACGGGCCGCAGCTCATCATCGTGGCGCACGCGCCCGGGACGGTCGACCTCTCGGAGCACCAGTTGCTCGAGGCCAGTGTCCACGGTTCGTTCCAGATTGCCCAGGCCTCGACGGTGTATGAGCAACTGAGCGGAAAGCTGCCACTGGAATCCTACGATCTGGAAGACGTGCTGTACTCGGAGACTTTCCAGCCCGCTCGGTCTTCCCTGGTCGCCACCCGCCTCCTCAGCCTGGCCGCGGCCGTGGTCGGCCTGGTGCTCACGGCCCCGCTGATGCTCCTGATCGCGCTGTTGATCCGGCTCGATTCTCCCGGACCGGCCCTGTTCCGCCAGGAGCGCTCCGGCTACCTGGGCCGGCCCTTCATGCTGGTCAAGTTTCGCACCATGCGGCATGCGGAGGAACACCGGTCGGAGTGGGAGGGAGACAACGCCGACCGAATCACGGGCGTGGGACGCTGGCTGAGAAAGTTTCGCCTGGACGAGCTGCCCCAGTTCTTCAACGTCCTGAAGGGAGACATGAACCTGGTAGGCCCGAGGCCGCACCCGGCCTCCAACATCGCCCTGCTTTCCCTGGTGGCCCGAAACACGGCGGAATCGGGGGTCCCGATTCCCTATTACGACCTTCGATCGACGGTCCGGCCGGGTATCACGGGCTGGGCGCAGGTCCGCTACCGCTACGCCAACAACCTGCAGGAGGAAATCGAAAAGCTGCACTTCGACCTCTACTACATCAAGCACTACTCCCTGGCCCTGGACCTGCAAATCCTGCTGGAAACGGTGTGGGTGGTGTTCGCGGGACACACGGTGGCGAGCGATCCAGCGGAGGAGATCGATTCCCCATCGGCAACCGGCGTGGGCGACCGCCGCCAGACCACGACACCATGAGCGGCTCGGCCGGCAGCGGTTACCCCATGAAGGAGGGCGGTTCGGAACTGCGCAGCGAATGGTGGCGACCGCCGGAATCGGCGAGTGAAGCGGGCCTGCCGGGCCAGCCAGATCCCGCCGTCATGCCGGCTTCGCGCTTCGACCTCGCGTCCTGGGCCGTCGCCGCGTTCACGGTGATCCTGCTGCTGGCGCCCCAGGAGCGGTTCCCGGCCCTGGCGCCGCTGCGGATTGCCTTGTTGTGCGCGGCCGTGGCCGCCATTGCCTGCACCGTGAAGCGCGTCAAAGCCCGGATGCCCATCCTCGAGATGAGCCCGGACGTGGTCCTCATCCTCCTGCTCGTCTTCTGGGCGGTCATGACCCTGCCCCTGTCCGTGTGGCCCGGCGGCAGCGCCGGATTTCTCACGGGCATCTACATCAAGTCGGTCCTGTGCTTTCTGCTGCTGTCACACGCGCTTACCGGTTTCCGGCAGCTGTGGGGCATTTGCTGGTGCCTCGTGCTGTGCACGGTGCCGCTGACGCTGACCACCCTGGCGAATTACGCCGCGGGGATCAGCCTGGCCGAAGGCAGCGACCGGGTGCTGGGCTACACCTCCGGTCTGACGCAGAACCCGAACGACATGGCGCTGATGCTGAACCTCATTCTGCCGCTCTGCCTCGCCCTGATGCTGGGTACGCGCAACGCCCTCGGAAAGCTTGCCCTGGCGGCGACCACGGTCCTGATCGTCGTGGCGGTGATCCTGACCTTTTCCCGCGCCGGCTTCCTCACCCTGGCCTTCATCGGCGCCAGCTACGCCTGGCTGCTGCGCAAGCGCCCGCAGCGAATGTGGATACCCGTCATCATGATCCTGGGGGTCTTCGCCCTGCCGCTCGTGCCCGGAGATTTCTTCGGCCGCATCGAGACGATCGTCCAGATCGAAAACGACCAGACCCAGTCGGCGCAAAACCGGCTGGCGGACATGAAAGTCGCCACCTCCGCCGCGTTTTCGAAACCGATCACGGGATCCGGCATCGGAATGAGCATCCTGGCCATGAACGAAGCCCGGGGCGAGCGCTGGATCGACATCCACAACGTTTATCTGCAACTCGCCCTGGACCTCGGCTTCATCGGCCTCATGCTGTTCGTGCTGTTGCTGCTCCAGTGCCTGCGTGTCACGGGTGCGCTCCTGTCAGGCCGTGAAGACCGCGGGGCACCGGACCGCATGGTGCTCATCGCCGAGGCCCTGCGCGTGAGCCTGCTCGCCTTCGCCCTGTCCGCCATGTTCTACCCGGTGGCGTACAACTTCTATTTCTACTATTTCGCCGGCCTCGCCATGGCCGCCTGGCGCATCGCCCGGTCCGCGGAGGCGCCCGCATGAGCGCGCCCTCCCTGTCCGCCGCATCGCAGCACGGCACCTTCACGGCTTCGGAACCCATCCGGCTCTGCAAGGTCGTGACCGGTTTTTTCACCGGTGGCACCGAGCTCCAGGTTCTCAACCTGGCCCGGGGCCTGGACCGGCAACGGTTCGACTTGAGCTTTGCCTGTCTCGACCGGGACGGCGACCACCTCGCCGCCTACGAGGCGCTCGGGGCGCCCATCGAGGAATATCGCATCCGGCAGCTGTACCACCCGCACACCTTCCGGCAACAGCTGCGCTTCGCCGCCGCGCTGCGCAAACAACGCGTCCAGGTCGTGCACAGCTACAACTTCTACTCCAACGTGTTCGCCATTCCCGCCGCCCGCATGGCCCGGGTACCCGTCGTCCTGGCATCCATCCGGGACCGGGGCGTGTACCTCACGCCGGCGCAGAAAAAGCTCCAGCGCCACGTCTGTGGCCTGGCGGACGAGGTGCTCGTCAACGCCGACTCGATCCGCGACTGGCTCATGGAGCAGGGCCTGGACGGACGGTCCGTCACCGTAATCAAGAACGGCATCGACATGAGCCGCTATCCGGAGAACCCGCCGCGCAACGGTGTCCGTCAGTCCCTGGGCATTCCGGAAAGCGCGACCATCGTGTTGCTCATGGCCCGCCTGAACCCGCAGAAAGGCATCGACGACTTCATCCGGGCGGCGGCCCAGGTCGCACCCCGGTTTCCGGACGCCTGTTTCCTGGTTGTGGGGGCATCCCTCATCTCGGAGCGCGGGGTCATCTGCGAACAGCAGGCGTACCGCGACGAACTCCGCCGACTGACCGAATCCCTGGGCATCGCCGACCGGATCATCTTCGCCGGACTGCGGGACGATACGCCGGACATTCTCGCCGAGACCAGCCTGTCCGTGCTGCCCTCCCACAGCGAGGGACTGTCCAACACGCTGCTCGAGTCCATGGCAGCCGGCATACCGACCATCGCGACGGATGTGGGCGGCAATCCCGAGCTCGTCAAACACGGCGAGAACGGCTTGCTGGTTCCGGTGCAGGCGCCGGAGGCCCTCGGCGAAGCGATGCACACGCTGCTCGGCGATCGGGAACTCAGGGAACGCATGGGCAAACAGGCCAGGAACAGGGCGAGGCAGATGCACGCCTTCCCGGCCGTCGTGGACTGCACGGAAACGCTGTACCGCACGCGCTTGCAGCGAGCCAGGAGATCGGTGGCATGGCGATGAACGGCAACGGTCTGCGCCGGCTGTTGAAGACCGGCATCGCCCTCGGGGCGCACTGGAGCCAGCTGGACCGGTTGATCGGGTCGCAGCGCGGTTATGACCAGGCCCCGCTGGTACTGGGCTACCACCGCGTCGTCCGGAATTTCGAGGAAAGCGCCCGGCACGCGATGCCCTCCATGCTCGTCAGCCTGGACACCCTGGAAAAGCACCTGGACTGGGTTGCGCAACGCTACCGCTTCGTGACGCTGGACGAGGTGGCGAGGTGGTATGCCAACGGCAGAAACCGCGTCAGCGGCCGGGGCCCGGGGCGAGGCCGCGCCCAGGGCGGAGACAAGCCCCTGGCGGCGGTCACCTTCGACGACGGCTACCTCGACGTGTATGAGAACGCCTTTCCGCTCCTGCAGGCAAAGGGCATTCCTTTCACCGCCTATGTCGTCACGGACCTGGTCGGCACGGACCGGTTGCAGCTGCACGACGAGCTGTACCTGCTGCTGTCCGAGGTCCTGAGGCAGGAAAAAGCTGCCCGGCAGGCGATCTGGCAGTCCGTGATCGAGGGCTATGACACGGAGCCGACCCGGTTCCAGCGCCTCTTCCAGCGGGTGGACGACAGCGGCTCGCCCTACCTGGCCACCCGCCTCATGCTTCACGGTCTGGGCGGCGTCGAAGTCCGCCAGGCCCTCTGGGTGCTGCAGTCCCACGCCCGGGTGGACGACGCCATCCGTCGTGAACTCCAGAGCATGGACTGGGACATGCTGCGAGATCTCACGCGGAACGGATGCACCGTGGGCTCCCACACGCGCTCACACACGCTGCTGGGCACGGCGTCCCGGGCGGTCATGAAGGTCGAGCTCGAAGGGTCTCGTCGCGATCTGGAACGGCAGCTGCAAACGCCGATACGCCACCTGGCCTATCCCGACGGCAGCTACAACGCAAGCGCCCTGGAGGCGGTCCGGGCAGCCGGCTACGAGACGGCCTGCACCACGGACAGCCGGGCCCAACCGAGCGCCCCGACGCTGACCCTCCCGCGCCGAATGCTGTGGGAAGGCGCCTGCATGGACTCGCTGGGGCAGTTCTCACCGGCCATCCTGAGCTGCCAGGTCAACGGGGTATTCGACGTCCTGGCGGCTCCGAGCCTGGGCGGTGAGCAATGAACACGGAAGCGAAACCCCTGGCGGCGCTCTTCCGGCCTGCGCTGGTGTTGATGACCGGCCGCATGCTGGGTTTCGTGATGGCCTTCGCCATCCCCATGGTCCTGGCACGGGTCTTCGACCAGACCGAGTTCGGCACCTACAAGCAACTGTTCCTGATTTTCGGCACGCTTTTCGGCATCGCCCAGCTGGGCATGGCGGAAAGCCTTTACTATTTCCTGCCCTCCCGCGGCAGGGACTCGGGGCGATTCGTCTTCAACACCCTGGCCACCGCCACCGTGCTCGGGCTGGCCTGCCTCTTCGGGCTGTGGCTGTTCCGCTTCGAGCTGGCGGGCCTGATGAACAACCCGGCCCTGGCCGATCTCATCCTGCCCGTCGGCCTGTATCTGCTGTTCATGCTGATGGCCGTGGTGCTCGAAATCATCATGACGATTCGTCGCCAGTTCAGGGCGGCGTCCGCCACCTACGCGGCTACGGACCTCGCACGCGCGATTTTCTATCTGACCCCGGTCCTGCTGTTCGCCGATCTGCGGGCCCTCATGGTCGGCGCGGTGGTTTTCGCCCTGGCCCGCTTCCTGGTGACCCTCGTGTACGTTCGGCGGGAATTCGGCCCGGAACTCAGGCCCGACCGATCCTCCCTGAGCGAGCAGGCCCGCTATGCCGTGCCTTTCGGGCTGGCAGGGATGATCGAGGTCGCCCAGGCCAATTTCCACATGTACGCCGTGTCCCATGCTTTCGACGCCGCGACCTTCGCCATTTACGCGGTGGGGTGCCTGCAGATCCCGATTTTCGATTTCCTCATGACCTCGACGTCCAACGTCATGATGGTGAACATGCGGGAGCGCCTGCTGGAGGAGGACAGCGAGGGCGCCGTGGCCGTGTGGCTGGACGGCAACCGAAAACTGGCCATGATTTTCTTCCCCCTGGTGGCGGGCCTGCTCGTCATGGCGCAGCCTTTCATCGTGCTGCTGTTCACCGATACGTATGCGGCCAGCGTCCCCATCTTCATGGTCTGGACCGGGGTCATGCTGCTCGCCACCCTGCTGACGGACAGCGCTCTCCGGGTGTTCGCCCTGACCCGCTTCCTCATCGTGCAGAACCTGGTCTCGCTGGCCCTGGTTGTGTTGCTGGTGCACGTGTTCATCGAGGCCTTTGGCCTGATCGGCGCCGTCCTCGTGACCCTGCTGGCCGACACGGTGGTCAAGGTCATGGCGCTGCTCCGGGTGCGGCGGGCCCTCAAGGTGGAAACGGCGCGTCTCCTGCCCTGGCGGGCCCTGGTGATCACGGCAGCGCTATCGATCCTGGCCGCCCTGCCGGCGCTGGGGGTGACGTTGCTGCTGGACGCCCACGAACTGATCGTGCTCATGGTGAGCGGGCCGATCTTCCTGCTGTCCTATGCCGCCTTGCTGCACCGCTTCGGGCCGCTGGAAGCCGAGGAGCGGGCGCAACTGGGCGTCTGGGTACAGAAACGGCTGGCCTGGTTGCGTCGGACCAGCGGCATGGCGCCAGGTAACTGAAGGAACGAAACATGTGTGGCATCGCAGGCATCTACGGACTGAATGGGGCGGCGGTTGACGCCGGCCAGGTGAAAGCCATGTGCGATGCGCTCATCGCCCGGGGGCCGGACGACGAGGGCTACTACGTGCAGGGCGCCATCGGACTGGGGATGCGGCGCCTCAGCATTGTCGACCTGGCCAACGGCCAGCAGCCGATCGCCAACGAGGACGGCACGGTGCAGGTGGTGCTGAACGGTGAGATCTACAACTTCCGCGAACTCCGCCGCGAGCTCGAAGGCCGTGGCCATCGCTTCTCCACGGCATCCGACACGGAAGTCATCGTGCACCTTTACGAGGAGTACGGGGACGACTGCGTGCACCACCTGCGGGGCATGTTCGCCTTCGCCGTGTGGGACGCGCCGCGGCGCCGGCTGCTTGTGGCCCGGGACCGGCTCGGCATCAAACCCCTGTTCCACGGGGTGTTCGACGGCAAATTCATTTTCGCCTCGGAACTCAAGGCCCTGCTTCAATTGCCCTGGGTCCCCCGTGACCTGGACTGGGGCGCGGTCGCGAATCTCTTCGCCTTCATGACCACGCCGCGGGACCAGAGCATTCTCTCCGGCATCCACAAGCTCGAGCCGGGCCATCGGATCGTGGTGGAAGCCGGCAAGTCACCCCAGGTGTCCCGGTACTGGGACGTGCGCTTCGAAACCGACGAGTCCCTGAAAGAAGCAGACTTCATCGAAGGGTTGCGCGAACGGCTCACGGAATCGGTCCGGCTGCGCATGATCTGCGATGTGCCCTTCGGCGCCTTTCTCAGCGGCGGCATCGACTCGAGCGCCGTGGTGGCGACCATGAGCCAGCTCAGCGACCAGCCGATCAAGACCTTCACCGTGGGCTTCGAGGAGCAGCAGTTCAGCGAGACCCGGCATGCGCGTGTCGTGGCGGAAGCCTTCGGGACGGACCACCACGAACTGGTACTCAAGCCGGACGTCATCAGCATGCTCGACGACCTCGCCTGGCACGTGGATGAACCCTTCGGCGATTCGTCCGCCATCCCCACGTACATGGTGTCGCGCCTCGCGGCGGAGCACGTCAAGGTCGTGCTGTCCGGCGATGGCGGAGACGAATTGTTCGGCGGCTATGAAAGTTATTGCGTCGAACGCCGGGAACGCCGCTATCGCCACATCCCCGCCTTCGTCCGCGCGCTGATGGGCGCCGTCGGCGCCCGCATGCAGGAAGGCATGAAGGGCCGTAACTTTCTGCGCCATATTGCCCTGGACGGTGCGGAACGCTACACGGATGCGGGCACGCTTTTCGACCGCGAGGAACAGCAGTGCCTGTTCCAGGCCCAGGTCGCCGAGCAGGTCCTCGCAACGGACCCCTGGGGCCAGGCCAGCGCATCCCTTGCCCGCCAGGAAGGTCACTGGCTATCGGTGATCCAGGAGCACGATCTGAAGAACTACCTGCCCCTGGACATCCTGACCAAGGTCGACCGGATGAGCATGGCGAACTCCCTGGAGGCGCGGGTCCCCCTGCTCGATCACAAGCTGGTGGAGTTCGCGGCGACAATTCCGCCGGAACTCAGGCTGCGCCAGGGCAACACGAAGTACATCTTCAAGGAGGCCATGCGGGGCATCCTGCCCGATGGGATCATCGACCGGCCCAAGCAGGGCTTCGCGGTGCCGCTCAATCACTGGTTCCGGGGCCAGCTCGACGGTTTCGTGCGGGATCTCCTCCTGTCCGACACGAGCCGGGGCCGCCAGCTGTTCAACACGGCCTACATCGAAAAGCTGCTTCGCCTGCATGCCGAAGGGAGACCGCTGGAGCTGAATCTCTGGACCCTGGTCTCCTTCGAACTGTGGTGCCGCCGCTTTCTCGATCAGCCGGCCGGCCAGGGCATGCCCGCCCGGCCCGCACGTGCCGTCCCGGCCCACCAGGATGGCTCCCCTGCAGCAGAGCCTCTCGAGCCCGTGGGCGAGGCGAGGACCGCATGAAGTCCGGCACCCACTTCCAGGGGGATTCGCCCCCCCGAATCGCCATCGTCGCTCCCAGCCTCGACATTCTCGGCGGCCAGGGCATCCAGGCGCGGGACCTGGCGGACGCGTTGCAAGATGATGGGTTCGAGGTCCTGTTCCTGCCCGTGAATCCCCGGTTCCCCCGCGGTTTGCGCTGGCTGCGACGGATTCCGATGGTGCGCACGGCGGTGAATCAGCTGTTCTACGGCATCAGCCTGCTGCGCCTGCGCCGCGTGGACGTCGTGCACGTCTTTTCCGCATCCTACTGGTCTTTCCTGCTGGCCCCGGTCCCCGCCGTGCTTGCGGCGCGGGCCTTCGGCAAGCGGGTCATCCTCAACTATCACAGCGGCGAAGCTGACGATCATCTCTCCCGGTGGGGGATGCGCGTGCATCCCTTCCTCCGGCGCGTGGACGAGATCGTCGTTCCGTCGGTCTATCTCCAGCGCGTTTTCGCGTCCCATGGGTACACGGCCCGGGTCCTGCGAAACATCATTGACCTGTCGAGCTTTCGGTTTCGCGAGCGCATGCCGGTGGCCCCCCGGTTGCTGTCCTGCCGCAACCTGGAATCGCATTACCGGGTCCGGGACGTGCTCGAGGCCTTCGCGCTGCTGCGGCAAACCGTTCCGGAAGCCACGCTGGAGGTCGCCGGTTACGGCAGCGAGGCAACCCGGCTGCGACGCTGGGTGGCAGAGCGCGGTCTGCCGGGCGTAACGTTTCTGGGTCGCGTGGAACCGGAGGCCATACCGGCGCTGTACGACCGCGCGGACATTTTTCTCAATGCATCGGTCATCGACAACCAGCCGATTTCCATCCTCGAGGCTTTTGCCGCGGGTACCGCGGTGGTGAGCACGCCCACCGGGGACATTCCCTGGATGCTGGACGAGGGACGCCTCGGCGCACTCGTTCCACCGGAATCGCCCCGCGCCCTCGCCGAAGCAGTCGAGGCCCTGCTGGCGTCACCGGAGCACACCGCCGCCATGACCCGGAAAGCCCGCGCGGCCGTGCAGGACTTTACCTGGGCGGGGGTCCGCGCGGGCTGGATGGAAGCCTACGGCGTCGAAGCACCACTGGACCGGGAGGCCCAGGCATCGACGAAACACGCGGAAAAGACTTCGAACAACACATCGGTCGAGGATCGATTGGAAGGGAAAGGGGGACCCAATGAAACTCCAGCGGCTGTTTGACATGGACCCTGCCGAACTGGCTTTCCGGAGTCGGCAGGAAGTGTTCAAGGCGGTCGAACGGCTGTCCACGCCGGGCGGTCGCTGGCAACCGTGCCGCTTCGATCGCGACCGGTGCGGTCCGTCGATCGGAGCGCTGCTGCAGCGGCTGCAGGGCGATGAATCGCCCGACGATGTCCGTGCCTTGCAGGAACTGCTCCAGGACCGGATCGGCCAGCGGTTTTTCGCCGGCCTCGACGAGGACTGGCGGCTGGAAGCGCACCGGCCCCGGCTGGAGCGGGATTTCGGCCCGGGCGCAAAAGCGTTGATCGAACGGGCCGATGCGGTGTGCCTTGGGACCTTCGACCTGCTCGGCCATGGCCCCCTGTCCTTCGGCCATCCTGTGAACTGGCACCTCGATCCGGTCTCAGGTCAGGAGAGTCCGCAGGTGCACTGGAGTCGCATCGACCCCCTGGACCCCGCCCAGGTGGGCGACAGCAAGGTGGTTTGGGAACTGAACCGCCACCAGTGGCTGCTCGATCTCGGCCAGGCCTGGCGGCTGACCGGGGACGAACGGTATGCGAGACGATTCATCACCCTGGCCCTCGACTGGATCTACCGCAATCCCTACGGCATGGGCATCAACTGGAGCAGCGCCCTGGAAGTGGCCATGCGGTCCCTGTCCTGGTGCTGGGCCCTGGGACTCTTTCGCGGCTCGCGCGCACTGACCCCGGATGTCTTTCACACGCTGCTCGAGGCGCTCCAGGGCCATGCGCGATTTATCGAGCGCTACCTGTCCCGGTACTACTCGCCGAACACGCATCTCACGGTCGAGGCCCTGGCGCTTTATACGCTCGGAACGCTGCTGCACGAACTCCAGGATGCCGAGCGCTGGCAGTCCCTCGGGCGGCGCGTGCTGCTGGAACAGCTGCCGATCCAGGTGCCCCGCAGCGGGGTCTACTTCGAGCAGTCCACGCGCTACCAGTACTACACGCTGGAAATTTACCTGCAGTTTGCGATCCTGGCGGCCCGCAATGACGATGCCCTGCCGGAACTGGTCGACGAACGCATCGCCGACATGCTGGATTTCCTTCTCGACCTGAGACGACCGGACGGCACGATTCCCCAGATCGGGGACACGGACGGCGGCTGGTTGTGTCCCCTGGTTCGACGCGACGTGGGCGACTACCGGGGCGTGTTTTCCATCGCGGCCGTGCACCTGGAGGATCCGCATTACGCCTGGGCCGCGGGGTCAGTGACCCAGGAAGCCCGGTGCCTGTTCGGCCGCGAGGCCGAGGTCCGCTGGCAACGGCTGGCCCCCCAGTCCCCGCCGGAACACGCGCTTCGCGTCCACGAAGACGGCGGCTACGTGGTCATGCGCAGCGGTTGGGAACCGGACGCGCACCACCTGATTTTCGACACCGGACCCATCGGCCACCCCGGCTGCGCCGGGCATGGACACGCGGACCTGCTCGCCGTCCAGCTCAGCGCCTTCGGAGAGAACTTCCTCGTGGACCCCGGCACGGGCTGCTATACCACCGGCTCTCCCTGGCGGGACTACTTCCGGGGCACGGCAGCGCACAACACGGTCCGCGTGGACCAGCGAGACCAGGTGGACACCGCCGGGCCCTTTGCCTGGAAGGACCTCCCGTCCGCCCGCCTGCTGTCGTCGGGACTGGGATCCAGGGACGTCTTCGCCACCGCCGAACACGACGCCTATGCCAGGCTCAGGGATCCGGTGACGCATCGACGGCATGTGCGATTCCTGCAACCGGGCTACTGGCTCATCATCGACGAGCTTGAAGGCAAGGCGGCTCACGACGTCGAGTTGCGATTCCAGTTCGCGCCCCTGCCGGTGGAGGAGGATGTCCGGGGGTGGTTTCGGGCCCGTGGCGAACACGGCTCCCTGCTGCTCAGGACCTTTTCCAGCGCCCCGCTCGCTTCCGAGCTGGTCACCGGCGCCGAGGAACCGATGGCCGGCTGGGTTTCCCCGAACTACGGCCGACAGGTGCCGGCGCCGATGCTGATTACGCGTGTCGCCCAGCGACTTCCCCTGCGGCTCATCACCGTGCTGATCCCGCTGCGAAACCGCGGCGCGGGCGAGGAGGTCGGGTAACGCCATGTGCGGCATCGCGGGCATCCTCGAGTTCGGCGCCGACACGGCGGTCAGCGAAGAGCGGCTGCGGCGCATGCGTGACACCCTGGTACACCGAGGCCCGGACGATGCCGGCCTGTGGATCGACGGCAGGATCGGACTGGCCCATCGTCGCCTGTCCATCATCGATCTCGCCGGGGGGCACCAGCCCATGAGCGACCCGCAGGGCCGCTTCTGGATCAGCTACAACGGCGAGCTCTACAACTACCGTTCCCTGCGGAAAACACTGCAGGCCCGGGGGTGCCGCTTCACGACCCAGTCGGACACGGAGGTGGTCCTGCGGGCCTTCGAAGTGTTCGGCAACGAGTGCGTCGAACAGCTCCGGGGCATGTTCGCCTTCGCCATCTGGGATCGCAAGGAACAGCGCCTGTTCCTGGCGCGGGATCGCCTCGGCATCAAGCCCCTGTACCTGGCCCGGCGGGACCGGGAACTGCTGTTCGCTTCGGAGATCAAGGGCGTCCTGGCGGGCTTGCCGGGGGAGCCGGTCTTCAACCGGGCCGTGCTGCCGGAGTTTCTCGCGACCCGCTACAGCGCCGGCGAGGAAACGCTGTTCGAAGGGGTGCACAAGCTGCTGCCCGGACACTGGCTCACGTGGACGCCATCGGAAGGCTGCCGGACCCGGCGCTACTGGCAACCGCCGTTGCCGGAAGAGCGCCCCGGCGAGACCTACGAGGACACGGTGCGGGAGGTTCGGGCCGCGCTGGAAGACGCCGTCGAAAGCCACCTGGTCAGTGACGTGCCCCTGGGGCTGTTTCTCTCCGGCGGCATCGATTCGACGGTGCTCGCCTCGCTCATGGCGCCCCGCATGGACGGACCGGTGCACAGCTTCTCCGTGGCGTTCCAGGAAAAGGAAGCCAACGAACTGGATTATGCGCGCCTCGCGGCGCGCAATGTCCAGGCCGAGCACCGGGAGGTCGTGCTCTCGCCCCAGCAGTTTTTCAATGAACTGCCGCGACTGATCTGGCACGAGGACGAGCCGATCGCCTTTCCCTCGAGCGTGCCCCTGCACGTCGTCTCCCGCGCGGCGCGGGAGCACGTCAAGGTGGTCCTGACGGGCGAAGGGGCCGACGAACTCTTCCTGGGCTATGACTACCGCTATCGCGTGACCGACTGGAACCTTCGATGGGGCAAGCGTTACGAACGGATGCTGCCCGGCGCCGCCCGGAAAGCCCTGGCGCAGGCGGTACCGCACCTGCCCTGGCGCCTGCGGCGCTACGCCGAACGCAGCTTTCTCGCCATGGACGGAAGCCCGCGGGACGCATTTTTCGAGAATTTCTCCGTGTTTCGCCAGGCCGCCCGGACCCGGTTGATGCGTCATCCGGAGCCGGCCTCGGGGAAAGACGTGCACGATTTCGGGCTGCACGCCTTTGATCGCGCCTCGGGCGACGACCTCGCGGCCATGAGCCGGGCCGATCTGCAGACCTACCTGGTCGAATTGCTCATGAAGCAGGACCAGATGAGCATGGCGGCCTCCCTCGAGAGCCGCGTGCCATTTCTCGACCATCCCCTGGTGGAGCGGGTGTCCCGGATTCCCGGCCACCTTCGCCTGCGGGGAGGCAAGACCAAGGCACTCATGCGCGACGTGGTCCGGGACCTGGTGCCCGAGCCGATCATGAACCGCTCGAAGATGGGCTTCCCGGTTCCCGTGGGTCGCTGGCTCGCGGGCCCCTTCCAGGGCATGGTGGACGAGTATGTCCTCGGCGCCCGGGCCCGGCAGCGTGGCCACTTCGAGGACTCGGCGGTGCGCGCGCTGGCGGAAGAACACCGCAGCGGCAAAATCGATCACGCAGACCGCCTGTGGCTCCTCATCAATCTCGAAATCTGGCAGCGCCTGTTCATCGACGGCGAGCCCGTGGAACGCCTCGAGGCCCGGGGCCGAAAGCTGCACGACGCCGGTCCGCCTTCCGTCCCGCCGGCCGAACTGGTGGCGGTGAAATGAGTGCGCTGAGCCACCCCATGGCATCGGCTCCCGTCGCGCCGGGCGGGGAACCGGGGATGCAGGCCGAGCCCGTCGCAGAGCCGGGATCCCTGCGCATCCTGTGGGTCAAGGTTGGCGGTCTCTGGCCGCTGAACACCGGCGGCCGGCTTCGCAGCTTTCACCTGCTTCGCGAGCTGTCGGCCCAGCACGACGTGACGGTGGTGACCACGCACGGGCCGGCGGAAGACCCGGACGCGCTGGGGCGCCAACTGCCCCGCTGCCGGGACGTCCAGTCCGTGCCCCACACCCCGGCAAAGAAGAACAGTGGGCGCTTCCTCCTCGCCCTGGCCCGGTCCTGGTTCAGCCCCCTGCCCCTGGACATGTTCAAGAACCGGATCGATCCGGTTCGCCGAACCGTTGCCGCATGCCTTGCGGAGGAACGCTTCGATCTCATCATCGCGGACTTCCTGGTGGCCATTCCCAATGTCCCCCTCGGGACCGAGACCCCCGTGCTGCATTTTTCGCACAACGTGGAATACATGATCTGGCAACGCCTCGCCGCCACCGAGACCCGGCCGGTTCACAAGGCGCTGCTGGCCCTCGAGTGGCGAAAGATGCGTCGCGCCGAGCTCGAGGCCTGCCGCAAGGCCGATTTCACCGTGGCCGTATCCGACCAGGACCGGGACCAGCTCGGCGACGGGCTCGAACCCGGCCGGATCGCATCGATTCCGACCGGCGTCGATCTCGACTACTTCCAGGTCGGGGAGCGTGGCGATGAAATCCCGGACGAGATCGTCTTCAGCGGGTCCATGGACTGGTTCCCCAACGAAGACGCCATCCTCCATTTCATCGAGGCCATCCTGCCCCGGATACGCGAGGCCCGGCCGGCGGTCACGGTCACCGTGGTCGGCCGCAACCCCAGCGATCGCCTCCGCGCCGCGGCGGAGGCGGCATCGGTGCGCGTCACCGGCACGGTCGACGACGTCCGGCCGTACGTGCAGCGCGGCGCGGTGTACATGGTGCCGCTTCGCATCGGCGGCGGCACGCGGCTGAAGATTTACGAGGCGCTCGCCATGGGAAAGGCGGTGGTGAGCACCACCATCGGCGCCGAGGGGCTGCCCCTGGTGGAGGGCGAACACATCGTGCGCGCCGACGACCCGGGCGATTTCGCCCGCGAGGTCGTGGGACTTCTGGAAGACAGGGAACGGCGCGAGGTCCTCGGTGACGCCGGCCGGTCCCTGATGGAGGAACGCTTTTCCTGGGCCCAGGTCGCCCGGGACTTCGAGCGGCACTGCCGCCGGGCGATCGAACACCGGCGGGGTCTCAGGCGGTCAGCCTGACGCCATGGACCGGGGCCGGGACATTTTTTGACGACGCAATTCAAACGATTTGCGAAACGATTTGCGAAATGGGAGCAAGTGACATGAAACAGGTGATCAGTGTGTTCGGCATGGGGTACGTCGGCTGTGTGAGCGCCGCCTGCCTGGCCAGGGCGGGTCACGAGGTGATCGGGGTGGACATCAACACCGAGAAGGTGCGCCTGATCAACGAGCTGGGCAAGTCGCCCATCATCGAGCCGGGCCTCGAG
Organism: Lysobacterales bacterium; assembly: GCA_036351115.1. GTDB lineage: Bacteria > Pseudomonadota > Gammaproteobacteria > Xanthomonadales > SZUA-36 > Marinihelvus. The sequence continues at coordinate 34,088 of JAZBOL010000101.1, forward strand.
GAGCTCATGGGGGAAACCACCCGGGCTGGCAGGCTTCGCGCCACGACCGACTGCCGCGAGGCCGTGGAGCGCTCGGACATCGCGTTCATCTGCGTCGGCACCCCCGGTGACCAGCACGGGCAGCTGAATCTCGATGCGCTCAGGCGGGTCTGCCGTGACATCGGCGAATGCCTGCGGGACCGGGAGCGCCCCTTCACGGTGGTGGTGCGCAGCACCATGCTGCCCGGCACGCTCGACAACACGGTGCGGACCGCGCTCCGGGAAGCGGCCGGCGCCGGGTTCGAATCCCGTGTGCGCCTGGCGATCAACCCCGAATTCATTCGCGAAGGCTCCGCCCTGAAGGACTTCGAGTCGCCGCCGTTCACCCTCGTGGGCTGCGAGGAGGAAGAAACCGCCGAGTTGCTCCGATCGATCTACAACGGCGTGGAGGCGCCGTTCCTGCATACGAGCATCACCACCGCCGAGATGGTCAAGTATGCCTGCAACGCCTTTCATGCCCTCAAGGTGTGCTTCGCCAATGAAATCGGTGACAGCTGCGAGGCCCTGGGCGCCGATGCCCAGGAAGTCATGCGAATCTTCCGCATGGACGACAAGCTGAACGTGTCGCCGGCCTATCTTCGGCCTGGCTTCGCCTTCGGCGGCTCCTGCCTGCCCAAGGACGTGAAGGCTCTGCTCTACGCCGCTCACCACGCGGATGTGAGCGTTCCCGTGCTGGAAGCGATCCTGCCGTCGAACCAGGCGCAGATTCAGCGTGGCATCGATGCCGTTCTCGCCACGGGCAAGAAAAAAATCGGCGTCGCCGGGCTGGCCTTCAAGCCCGATACGGACGACCTGCGGGAGAGCCCGCTCGTCACCCTGGTCGAGGCACTGATCGGCAAGGGGCTCGACGTCCAGATCCTGGACCGGAACGTTTCCCTCGCGCGGCTCACCGGCGCCAACCGGCAGTACATCAACGAGGAAATCCCGCATATTTCCTCGCTCATGTGCGAGGCACCCGAAGCGCTGGTGGAACATGCGGAGGTACTGGTGGTCGGAACCGACAATGCGGACTCGGAAAAGCTCTGTTCCCTCGCACGGCCCGACCAGGTCATCGTTGACCTGACCCGAAAGGCCCGGAACCGGTCGGCGCCGGCGCAGCAGGCGGCCTGAACCGTCTGGGCGAAACACAGGACGGACGGACAATGAGCCTACGGTCGATCACCCACAGCAACGCGGGACGCCTGCTTGCGGGCATCGCGGCATTCGTGATGTTGCTTCCCATGGCTACCGCGGATTCCACGAACCCGCTGCCGGAGTTGCCCCGGGAGCGGGTGAGCCTGGACGTCCGTTCTCCGGGAACGGTGATCCGGGTCGGCGCCGGTGACAACCTGCAGGACGCCCTGGACGATGCCCGGCCCGGAGATATCGTGGAGCTGGAGCCCGGCGCGGAGTTCGACGGGCCCTTCGTGTTGCGCGACAAGGCAGTCGAAGCCGGCGAGGACGGCGCGGAACCGTGGATCACCGTGCGCACCGCTGCCGCTTCGGGGCCGCTGCCCCTGCCCGGCACCCGGGTGATGCCCGGAGACGGTCCCGCCATGGCCCGCCTGGTGTCCGGCCGGAACGCGGTGCTGCGCACGGAAGCCGGCGCGAGCCACTATCGATTCATCGGCATCGAGTTTCGGCGCGTCTCGAGCTGGCTGCCGGGCGGCGCCGGCTCGGGATTCGACAGCCTCGTCAGCCTGGACGCCGGCAGCGACTCGGCGAATGACACGCCGCACCACTTCATCTTCGAGCGGTGTCTGTTCATCGGGGATCCGGAGGAAGGCACGCGTCGGGGCATGATCCTTAACTCCCGCCACACGGCGGTTGTGGACTCCCATTTCGAAAATTTCATGGCGCAGGGCGTGGACGCCCAGGCCATCGTCGGCTGGGCCGGGCCCGGGCCATTCCGGATCGAGAACAACCGCCTGGAGGGCTCCGGGGAGAACGTGATGTTCGGCGGCGCCGATCCCGCCATCGACGGGTTGGTGCCGTCCGACATCGAGATCATCGGCAACCACTTCACCAAACCGCTGGCCTGGCGCGTGGGGTCCGACGAGTTCGCGGGCACCCGCTGGACAATCAAGAACCTGTTCGAACTGAAGAATGCACGGCGGGTGCTGGTGAAGGGCAACCTGTTCGAACACAACTGGCCCGAGTCCCAGAACGGGTTCGCCGTCCTGTTCACGGTTCGGAACCAGGAAGGTGATGCCCCCTGGTCCGTCGTGGAGGACATCACTTTCACGGACAACGTGATGCGCCGTGTCGGCAGCGCCATCAACATTCTCGGCTACGATGACATCCACACCAGCCGCCAGACCCGCCGCATCCTGATCCGCAACAACCTGTTCGACGAGGTCGGCGAGGCCTGGGGCCCGGGTGACCTGTTTCAGCTGATCGACGCGGCGGACAGCGTCACCATCGAGGACAACACGGCGCGCCACGCGGGACGCATCCTGATCGGAGAGTACCGACCCAGTGAGCGGTTTCGGATGGAGGACAACATCGTCGTCCACAACCGCTACGGCGTGGTGGGTTCGGACCGCGCGCCCGGAACCGATGCGCTCGAATGGTACTTTCCCGACGCCCGGTTCGTCGGCAACATGATCGTGGGCGGGGGTGGGCAGTCCTATCCGACGGACAACGAGTTTCCCGCGGCATTTCCCGAGGATCGCCTGTTGCCGGGCGCGGCGCCCAGCGAGGCCGTCGCCGAATCACGCTACGCCGCCGGCGCGAATCTGCGGACCCTGTGCCTGGCCCTGTCGGAAGTCGAGCGCCAGTCCGTCTGTGCGCCCGTGCTCGGTTCCGGATCACCGTAAGTGTCCCTTTCTGGACACCGGGCTCCTGCCGAAACGGCGGGAGGGCAGGCTCCGGGGACCACGGGTCAGGCCGGGTCAGTCTCGAAGTTGTCCTTGAAGATGAGCGGCGGTCGAGTCGGCTCCGGCGGCGGCGGTGGCGGCGGCGGCACGGGCTCCGGCTCTTCGCCGGTCAGGAGGTGTGCCGGCACCTTGACCAGGAACACGTCGAGCCGGTCGCTGCGCATGTTGCTGGTCCAGATGAAGTAGCGACCGGTCACGTCCAGGTTACCCTTCGGCGATTTACCGTAAGTGTCGCCACCGCCACCGGCGCTCAGGCTGGTCATGACGGGCGCCACCACCAGCGTTTCTTTCGTACCGGAGAGTGGAAAGCAGACCACTTCGTTGGCATGGGTCGACGTCCGGGAGTTCGCACTGCTTCCGCAGGCGTACTGGTTTTCGGCCGACACACCGGGGATGCTGTTGGTGTGGCTGACATGGGCCGGCGCCTGGGCAGACCAGTCGTCATTGTTATAGACGGGGGTGCCCTGGAGCGGTCCATCGAACTTCCACAGCTTTTGCGTGTTGGCGTCGTTGGCCCAGTTGTCGGCGGCCACCATGTAGCCGTGACCCAGGTCCGAGTGCCCGCCGGCGCCGTTTTGATCGTACAGAACCCGTTCGTTGCCCGTGTCGAGGTTGATGATCCGGTTGTCTTCACCGGCCTGGCCGTCGACATTTTCCTTGATGACCAGCCAGTCTCCACTTCGATCGACCTGGCACTCGTCGAAGTTACCCTGCCGGTTGAACACGAGCACTTCGTCGCGATCCTCTCGATACACCACGCAACCGAGGCTCTGGTAAGCGCTGTTCTGGAGCGTCGCGGAATGGACCCGGTCATCGTCACTCGAGTGCGCCTGGAAGATGCGGTACCCGCCACCGAGTTCCGCGGACACGTCGAAGACGGTCTCGCTGGACCCGTTGAGCACGTCATGGCGCAGCAGCCTCGAGCCTTCCACGACGTAGAGCGCCGTCGGCAGGGTGCCGCTGAAGTACATGCCCTCAGCGTTCGCCCAGCTGAAACTGGAATTCTGGTTGAAGATGGGGCCGAGCGGCTCGATCTGGTCCGTGACCTTGTTGTAGGCCACCAGGGACGGACCGCTTCCGCCCTGCGTGCGGCGCAGGCCAACGAGGATGAGCATGGTGTCCTGGCCGACGTGGTTGTTGGTGTTGCGCCAGTACGAGTAGCCCACGTAGTGCACGCAGTCGTTGCCGCCGCAGTCGCTCGGGTTGGTCAGGCGGAAGGCTTCCGTGTTGTAGGGCGCCGGAAAGGTGAACTTGCCCCGGTTGGGCAGCAGGCTCTCGATCTGGCTGCTGCTCAGAAGGGGACGGCCCTGAGCCGTGGCCGGCGTTTCGATAAACCCGCCGGGGGCTCCGGCGGCATAAGCGATGCCGCCCGGCATGCCGAGCAGGAACAAAACACATGCGCATCCCGCGCACAGGATCGTGGTGTACAACCTCATCTTTTACTTCCTTGTAAACAGACTGGGTTGAGCAAAACGTTATCGTAAACGAGGGCCAGCCGAAGGACCGCCCTAGATTAGGGAGAGAAAACCCCTATGTCATGCAACGATTTCGTTTTATTTGTGCTAGGTAAGTGTATAACTTTGGTTAAATGAAGCGCAAGTTTTGGCAATCAGGCGCGAGAGCGGAAAAACCCGCCGCCGCACTAGGGGTTTTACCTGAGGCAATTACCGACCATACCCCATGTCCCCGACGGCCCGCGGTGTCTAGACTTCGTGGTGTACGGATAGTCGCGTCCGTACCGGGAGCAGGGAGGTCTCTTGCAGCAGGCCGTGAACGGCCGAAAGGGGGGACCATGAAGTGTCCAGCATTGTGTCGGATTCTCTGCTCAAGCCCGCAGAACACGCTCAGCCATTCAATTCACAGACCGCCTGGCCCGTAACCGCCTGGTCCGGCCAGGACCGGGGAGCCTTGCCAGAGGGCCACGCGGCGCCTCAACTGCTCCTTGCGCCGAATCGGCTCGAGATTCGCATTCCCATTCGCCACCTGGACGACATCGTCAAGGCGCGCCGCTCCGGGCGACTGCTGGCGAGGCAACTCGAATTCTCCGGAAGCCGCGTGGCGCTCGTGCTCACCGCGATCTCCGAACTTGCCCGCAACCTCCTCATGCATGCCGGCGGCGGAGAAATTGTGCTGACCCGATCCCGGGAGGAAGGGCGCGAGGGTGTCGTCGTGCTCGCCCGGGACACCGGCCCGGGCATCGCGGACGTCAACAGCGTGCTGGATTCCCCGAACCCGAATCCCTGCCTCGGCGGACGCGGCCTCAGCTGCCTCAACGCGTGCATGGATCGCTTCCAGATCAGCAGCCGCCCAGGTTCGGGAACCCAGGTCGAGTGCGAGGTATTCTCCGGCCGGACTTCCTGATTGCGAGAGCGTCAAGGCGTCCATGCGCGAACTTCAGGACACTGAACAGCGCACCGGAGATCGATCAAAATTTAGGTGGCCTTCATACAAAACTTAATTTTGTGTCTATACTGGACTGACACGCATAGTGTTTTAAGGGAGTTCACCGTGAGTATCAGGGGATATGCCGGATCAGGATAGCCAGTCCAGGGCTCCTGATTCGCAACGCACAAAAAACGAAGATCGCGCCACCCAACGGCGCCGTCCGACAACAATCACACCGATCGGATCGGGTGACCGAACGTCTTCCGAGCAGGGCGCTGCTTCGCCTCGGCTCGGTTTCGCCGTGAACAACGGGGGCTTTCGGCTGTCCCTGCGCGACATGGTGAGCGATGTCGCCGGCCGCACCGTCGACGCCGGGCCCCAGAACGAAGCGCAGGCCGCTATCGCGCGCATTCTCGACGCCCAGGAAGACACCGCAAGACGCATCGCCCAGAGTCTTCACGACGAAGCTTCGCAGATGCTGGCGCTCGTGTACCTCGAACTGGCCAATATCGCGCGCAAGAGCCCGAAACCCACGGCGGACCGCATCGACCGGGTCATCCAGCACCTCGACTCCGTTTGCGAGCAGCTGCGCGGCCTGTCCCACGAATTACATCCCATGGTGCTCGAGCGCCACGGCCTGGTGCCCGCCCTGCACAAGCTGGCCAGCGGTGTGAGCAAGCGCTCCGGTCTCGCGGTCAGGGTCGTCGGCGAGGTCACCGACCTGTCACCGGCCATCGAGGTCTGCATTTACCGGGTTGCCCAGGAAGCACTGTCCAACGTGGTCCGTCACGCCGGCGCCCGCAAGGCGGAAATCCGGCTCTGGCAGACGGAACATCGAATTCACTGTTCCATTCGCGATGATGGCGTCGGCTATCAACCGCGGGAACTGGAAGCAAAGGGAAGATACGAATCGGGGCTGGGGCTCGTAGGTATCTTTGAACGGGTCGATTCGCTCGGCGGGGAGTGCCACATCCTCTCCGGGGGTCGCGAAGGCATGGAATTGAAATTGGGGATACCGATATGAACAGCACCACCCGGCCGACGTGCGTCATCGCCGATGACCACTGCATGTTCCGGCAGGCCATCCGGTCCTTGCTGGAAGACGAAGGATTCGACGTGGTCGGCGAGGCGACCAACGGCCACGAGGCCGTCAAGCTCGTCACCCAGGAGAAGCCCCAGCTGGCGCTTCTCGACTACGGGATGCCCATCCTGAACGGGAGTTTCGCCGCAGCGGAGATCCTCAAACGGTCCCCGGAGACCCAGGTCGTGCTGCTGACCATGTACGACGATGAAACCTTCGCCCTCGACGCGGTGAAGAGCGGCGTCCGGGGATACGTGCTCAAGGAACAGGCGGCCCAGGAACTGGTGGCCGCGCTGCGCCAGGTACTGAGCGGCTCGATTTACCTCAGCCCCGGCATTTCGGAATCGGTGGTCACCGCCCTGCTGTCCAAGAAAGAACAGCCTGCCGACCTGCTCACGGCGCGGGAAAAGCAGGTGCTGCAGCTGATCGCCGAGGGAAAGACGACCAAGGACATCGCCAATCTGCTGCACCTGAGCGTCAAAACCGCCGAATCCCACCGCTCGAACATCATGAACCGGCTCGACGTGCACAACGTCGCGAGCCTGGTGCGCTATGCGATTCGACGGGGCATGATCGAGGCCTGAGCAACTTCCACCATCGTGAGCGCACCCGCGACGGGCTGTCCCGGATGGCTCATCGGCCAAGCCAGTCGGGAAAGACGTCGATGCGGTAGCCCACGTTTCGCACGGTGATGATGCTTTCCGAAGCCGAGCGGAGTTTGTTTCGCAAACGACTCATGTGTACATCCAGGGTGCGCGTTTCCAGCTTGACCGCACGGGAGTGGCCCCAGACCCGCTCCATCAGGGTTTCCCGCGTCAACACACGGCCTTTGACCTGGAGCAGCTCCTGCAGCAGGCGATACTCGATTTCCGTGAGATGGACCGGGTCACGGCCCACGGAGACGGCCCACTGCTCCGGCACCATTTCGATCAGGCCTGCCCGAAGCACCTTCGGGTCCGGCTCGGCGGGCTCCCGGGGCTCGACTGCCACGACCTGCTCCAGCAGGGAGGCGGCGTCGAGCTGGCGGGACAGATAGGCGTCGGCGCCGGCGTTCAGGGCAGCGAGCTCGCTGGCGCGATCCTCACTGTCACCCAGGACGACGAGACGCGCACCCTCCGAGGCGGGCGCTGACCGGAGCTTTTCGCACAGGCGGATACCGCCCATGGGCGGCAACCTGAGATCCATGACGACGACGTCCGGCTGGTCGAGGGCGACGAGCACGCCGGCCTCGTCGGAGTTCGAGGCCAGCGATACCGAGAAATCGGGTCCCTTGCTGGCCGATTCGATCGCCAGCCTGGCCTTCCAGTCGGCCACCGCGATCAACAGCTTGAGCGGAATTTGCCCTGTCACGAACCATCCTGCCTGTCGTCCTGGCATCTCTTCAAAGTCTAGGAGCTGCAAACCACTGAAACAAACAGGTATTCACCCGATGCCGGGTAGGGAAACGCCTGATTCGGCACTTGCTTCGCCCGCTGCCCCGGACCGATACTGCTTTTTTGCTTGCGGGAACACTGCGCCATGAGTGACGAATTCAAAGTCTGGTTCAACGGCGAGCTTCGCCCTTTCGAAGACTGCACGGTCAGCGTGCGAACTCACGCCCTGCACTACGGCACGTCCGTGTTCGAGGGCATCCGGGCCTACGCCACGCCGGGCGGCGCCCGCGTGTTTCGGCTCACGGACCACCTGAAGCGATTTCTCTGGTCCGCCGGGGTCTACCGCATGCCCATGCGCTGGTCCCTGGAGGAACTGCACGCCGCCTGCCGGGAAACGATCCGCGAGAACGGACTCGAAGCGGCCTACCTGCGCCCTATCGCGTTTCGCGGCGATTGTGGGCTGGGCGTCCTCCCGGGAGACCTGTCCGTGGTGGAAACCGCCATTATCGTCAACGAATGGGGCACCTACCTCGGCGAAGGCGCACTCGAACGCGGCGTGGAGGTGTGCGTCAGCTCCTGGCAGCGGGTGGCGCCGAACACCATTCCCGCCGGCGCCAAGGCCGGCGGCAACTATCTTTCCTCTTTCCTGATCGTTTCCGAGGCCCGGGAGCGGGGATTTTCCGAGGGCATCGCCCTGGGTACGGATGGTCTCGTGAGCGAGGGCAGCGGCGAGAACATTTTCGTGGTGTCCGGGGGACGCATCCTGACGCCGCCGGTTTCTGCCTCGATTCTCAGCGGCATCACGCGGCATACCGCCATCGTGCTGGCCGGGGAACTGGGCTACGAGCTCGTGGAACAGTCGATCTCCCGCGAACAGCTGTATGCGGCGGACGAGATCTTCATGACCGGCACGGCCGTCGAGATCACGCCGGTCCGGAAGGTCGATCACATGGTGATCGGCTCCGGCGTGCGGGGTCCGGTCACGGAATCGCTGCAGAACACCTTTTTCGGCCTGTTCGACGGCCGCACCGAGGACCGCTGGGGCTGGCTGGAGGCGCTCTGATCCCACTCGGCGTGCCTGCGGCGCGAATCGGCGTGTGTGTCGACGCGGCGGATCTTTGCGCCGATGCGGAGATTTTTTAAAGCGAAAGTAAAAGCCGGAACAAACCCGTTAGCAAGTGACAATTTATGTCACCGGAGCGCCGCAAAGCGACACCCGGGGACACCGGGTCCGGAAATCACCCTACCCGCGTAAACCCGAACAAAACCAATATTTTCATTTACTTGAGAACGCGTCGAGCGTTTTGGCATCCTCTTTGAATTTATCTCTACGCCGGCGAAAACGGTCTGCCCCAATCGACCTGCCTCGCTGACAAGGAAGAAGTCGGCTTCCGTGACCAGGGCTCCTGGTTGCTGAGCCCGCCAGGAGGAATCCGCTGTTCTCCCGGCACATGGAAGTGACGGAACATCTTGACCTGTGGAAAGGATGCCGCAACGCCAGACGCGGAACCCAGGGAAGACCCCGCCGGGGGAGACAAGGACGACGTTCAGGTCCCCCGGCGATCCGCCCCCATCGGCTGCCCACCCGCAGCCCGGGGGGACTTCTGACGGCAAGACCCGAGACAAGAACACACGATGTCAGCTTGGGGGTTTGTAAGGCCGTAGTCTCGTCGCAGGGGAAATCGACGATGATTACGCTCTAGGGGAGTGTGGTGGAGACGCCTGTCGAAGCCACACACTGAAAAGGCCCGCGGATGCAGGGCCTTTTCTTTTTGTGCGGCTTTTTTAGCGCGCCTGTTTTGGGTTCGGAAACCGTCAGTCCGAGTTGTAATCGGTAATGATGAAACCGCCGGACTTGTCGTCGTGCTGAAGTTTCAGCAGATCCCGCTTCTCCATCTCTTCCAGCAGCAGTCCGAAGGACTTGAAGCCGTGATAGCTCTCGGAGAAAGACGGCTTGCGACGCTTGATCGCCTGCTTGACCATGGAGCCCCAGATATTGCTCTCCTCCCCGCGCTCGCTGGTGATGTCGTCGAGGGTCTCGAGCACCAGGTCGAAAGCGGACTGGGCGCGCTCCTCGGCGCGCCGGCCGCTGCCGTTGCCGCCGTCACCACCGCCGTCCCCGTCGCTCTTCTTCTGCGCGCTCTTTTTCTTCGGCTTGCGCTGCGCTGCCTTGCGGACGATGTCCTCGTAGTAAATGAACTCGTCGCAGTTGGAGATCAGAAGATCGGAGGTGGATTCCTTGACCCCGATGCCGATCACGATCTTGTTGTTCTCGCGAAGCTTGGACACCAGGGGTGAGAAGTCCGAATCGCCCGAAATGATCACGAACGTGTCCACGTGGGACTTGGTGTAGCAAAGGTCCAGGGCGTCCACGACCATGCGGATATCCGCGGAATTCTTGCCGGAGAGACGGCGATGGGGAATGTCGATCAGCTCGAAGCTGGCTTCGTGCATGTCCCGCTTGAAGTCCTTGTAACGCTCCCAGTCGCAGTAGGCCTTCTTGACCACGATGTTGCCCTTGACCAGCAGGCGCTCGAGGACCTCCTGGATATCGAAGCGCGCGTAGCGCGCGTCCCGCACCCCGAGGGCGATGTTCTCGAAGTCGCAGTACAGGGCCAGGTTGTTATCGCCATTACTCATGCCGCTCTCACCGTATGGTTATCGGGATCCCCGCAGGGTCCGGGGTCTATTTTAGGGGATCGCCACCGCGGGCGTCAGACGCTCCCGGTCGCGTAAAGGTGCGCTACCTTAACCCCCGCACCGTTAAGATGCGCTGATGAACGCGAATACGGACCACACGCCCTACTACGACCTGGGCCCCGACACGGTCATTGCGGCCGTCGAATCCACAGGCCACCTCAGCGATGGGCGACTCCTGGCGCTGAACAGCTACGAAAACCGGGTGTACCAGGTCGGCCTCGAGGAAGGCGCCCCGGTGATCGCCAAGTTCTACCGACCCGGTCGCTGGAGCGATGCGCAGATTCGCGAGGAGCATGAATTCGCCCTCGAACTCGCGGCCGCCGAGATTCCGCTCGTGCCACCGATGGTGATCGACGGGGAAACGCTCCACGCGTTCGAGGGCTTTCGCTTCGCCCTGTTCGAGCGTCGCGGTGGCCACGCCCCGGAACTCGACGACCGGGAAACACGGCTGTGGCTGGGACGGTTCATGGGGCGGATTCACGCGGTCGGCGCCGCCCGGCCTTTTGCGCACCGGCCGGCGCTCACCCCGCAGCGCTTCGGCCACGAATCCCTCGCCGCGATCCGGGAAGGCCAATGGCTGCCGCCCCACCTGGAATCGGCCTTCGAGAGCCTGGGCACGGACCTCATGGCCCATATCGAGGCGGCCTGGGAGCGCGCGGGCGGCGGGCGGTCGATCCGGCTGCACGGCGACTGTCACGTGGGCAACATCCTGTGGCGGGACGGACCCTTCTTCGTCGACCTGGACGACTGCCAGTCCGGCCCGGCGATACAGGACCTGTGGATGTTCCTGTCGGGGGAACGGGACGAGATGGCGCAGCAGATGAAGGACCTCCTCGAAGGGTACCGGGAATTCGCAGACTTCGATCTGAAGGAGCTGCAGCTCATCGAGGCCCTCAGGACCCAGCGCATGCTCCACCACGCTGCATGGCTGGGCCGTCGCTGGGAGGACCCGGCCTTTCCCATCGCCTTTCCCTGGTTCGGAGAGCCCCGCTACTGGGAAGACCTGGTGCTGAGTCTCAGGGAGCAGCTCGGCCGCATGCAGGAACCGGCGCTGGAACTGCCTCCCGACGCGTGGTGAAGACCGGACAAGCGGGCAGGAACCCAGGCGTGGCCACCGTCCGATGGCCTGGCAGTACACTGCCAGGCCAATCAATAATGGGGCGGCACCTCGTCCACGGGACCCTCACCCGGCGCCGTCGCGTCGTTCATTTCCCTGAGCCGGTCAGCCAGGACGCTGAGCCGTTGTTTCAGCTCGAGAATTTCCCGGTCCTGGCGCGCGACCGTGGCGTCCAGCCGATGGTGAAGGTCATCCTGAAAGGCGAGCTGGGTCTCCAGCTCGGCAACACGCGCCTCCAGGGCAGCGAGAGAACGGTCGCTCATCCGTCCGCATCCGGCACCATGTTCTCGGGAATCTCGGCCGGGGGCTGCCAGAGCTCCACCCGGTTGCCGTCCGGATCGACGAACCAGCCGAAGTGCCCGAAGTCCGCATCCTCGCGGTTGGGAAGCACTTCCCCGCCGGCCAGCGCCACGCGCTTGAGGGCGGCGTCGAGGTCGTCCACCACCAGGTTGATCATGAACCCCTGGCCCGTGGGACCGAAGTACTCCGTGTTCGCCGCGAAGACGCTCCATACGGTGAAAGCGTTCCGCGGCATGTCCGCCGGTGAAAAGCTCGTGCCCTGCGTGTCGCCCCAGGATTCGACGGCGATGCCGAGGGCCTTGTGATACCAGGCTGCCAGTTTTTCCGGGTCCGGCGAGCGGAAAAACACGCCGCCCACGCCCAGCACCCGACCTTTTGCTTCTGCCATGGTTCTACCTTGCTTCCGAGTTGCGCTTGAATTCCGCAAGCTTACCTCACGGCGTCCACCCTGCGTGTGCGAACCTGACGCCCTCGTCCGTTATCGGGCCGTCCGCTTCATCGGTTGGCTGCCCATCGAACAGGAAGGTTGAGCGCCCGGAGACCCAACGATCGACACTTGCCCAGGCACCGGGGTTCCCCTACCTTTACCGGCCCCCGACACGGCTGCAACCGGACCCGATCCATGTTTCCCAATCGTACGCTGCTCACCGCAGTTTCCGCTTTCTCCATCCTGAGCCTGAACGCCATGACCGTGAATGCCGACCACCACGAAGATCCCTATCTCTGGCTCGAAGCCGTCGAGGGCGAAGAAGCCCTGGCCTGGGCGCGGGAACGCAACGAGGAGACCCTCGCCGCCCTGCAGGGCAAGCCCGAATACGAGCGGCTGTTCGAGAAAAACCTCGCCGTTTACGACTCGCAGGAACGCATCGCCTATCCGGCGATCCGCGGCGAGCATCTCTACAACTTCTGGCGCGACGCGAACAACGAGCGCGGCCTGTGGCGGCGCACCACGGTCGAGGAATACCGCAAGGACGAACCCGCCTGGGAAGTGCTCCTGGACCTGGACGCCCTGGCCGAGGAAGAGAACGAAAACTGGGTGTGGGGCGGGTCCAGCTGTCTGCCGCCCGACTATGAGCGGTGCCTGATCTCCCTGTCCCGCGGCGGCGCCGACGCCTCCGTGACCCGCGAGTTCGATGTGCCGTCGAAAAGCTTCGTCGCCGACGGCTTCAATCTGCCGGAGGCCAAGGGCGGCGCCACCTTCATCGATCGGGACACGGTGTTCGTGAACACCGATTTCGGCGAAGGCTCCATGACCGAATCCGGCTACCCGCGCATCGCCAGGATCTGGAAGCGCGGACAGCCACTGGCGCAGGCGGAAACCGTATTCGAAGGCAAGACCGAGGACATCGGCGTCTTCGCCACGGTCATCCGTACGCCGGAACGGGACTACCCCATGGTGATCGTCGCACCGACCTTCTTCACCAACCGCTTCTACCTGCGCGAAGGCGACGAGATGAAGCGGGTGCCTGTTCCGGAAGACGCGGACCTCGAGGCCATCTTCAGGAACCAGCTGCTCATCGGCCTGAAGTCCGACTGGGAACACGACGGGCAAACCTGGAAACAGGGCACGCTCGTCAGCGTGGACCTCGACGAACTGATCGCGGGCGAAGGCACGGTGCAGGCAGTGGTGACGCCGGACAGCCGATCCTCCATCACCAGCGTGGCCCGTACGAAGGACCTGCTGCTGGTCAACCGCATGGAGGACGTGCGCAACCGCCTCGATGCCTACTCCCTGGTGGACGGCGAATGGCGCGCCCGGGCCATCGACGCCCCGAACCTGGGAAGCATCAATGTCACCAGCACGGCGGAAGACAGCAACTTCTTCTACTTCACCTACACGGACTTCCTGACGCCGACGACGCTGTACGAGGCCGAGGGCGTCAGCGAACCGAAGGCCGCCAAGTCCCTTCCGGCGTTCTTCGACGGCACACCCTTCGAGGTCACGCAGCACTTTACCGAGAGCAGCGACGGTACGCGCGTGCCCTACTTCATGGTGGCCCGCAAGGATGTCGAACTGAACGGCAGGAACCCGACCCTGATTTATTCCTACGGCGGTTTCGAGGTATCCCTGCGGCCCAGCTACTCCGCCACCATCGGCATGGACTGGCTCGAGCAGGGGGGCGTGTACGTGCTCGCGAACATCCGCGGTGGCGGTGAGTACGGCCCCAACTGGCACCGCCAGGCCCAGCGGGAGAACCGCCAGAAGAGTTACGACGATTTCTTCGCCGTTGCCGAGGACGTGATCGAGCGTGGCGTGACCAGCCCGCGCCACCTGGGCATTCGCGGGGGCAGCGGCGGCGGCCTGCTGGTGGGGATGTTGTTCACGCAACGCCCGGACCTGTTCAACGCCGTGGTCTGCCAGGTGCCCCTGCTGGACATGTACCGTTTCGACAAGCTCCTGGCCGGCGCCAGCTGGGTCGAGGAGTACGGCGACCCGGACAACCCGGAAGACTGGGCCTGGTTGCAGAATTACTCGCCCTACCACCAGGTCAAGGAAGACGTGGACTACCCGCGCGTGTTCTTCACCACCTCGACCCGGGACGACCGCGTGCACCCGGCCCATGCCCGCAAGATGGTCGCGAAGATGCGGGCGCAGGGGCACGAGGTGTTCTATTACGAGAACATCGAGGGCGGCCACGGCGGCGCGGCGAACAACCGCCAGGCCGCGAAGGTCGAGGCCCTGGCCTACACCTACCTGATCAACGAACTGCGCTAGGCCGTGCGGTTGCCGGGTCGCCTGCCGGCTGCCGGCGCTTTCTCAGGTACAGACTGCCACCGGTATTGAGCAGGCACATGGGCATGGCGACATCGAAGAACCGCTTGTGGGCGCCTGTAAGGTAGTCACCGAACAGCAGGATCTCCCAGTGCCGGTTGCCGCTGAGGAAGGCCCGGAGCAGGTAAGCCTCGTTCCAGTAGCGCCCCTGGCGAAGCCACGACGCCGGGTACTCGAAGGGATAGAAAATATCGTGGAAGCACACCACGCAACCCTCCGGCAGCGCGGGCAGCACGCGGGAAAACAACGCATGCAGGTCGTTGCCGAACTTGATGACGTGACTCGAATCCACGAAGAGCAGGTCGCCCTCGCCAAGGCGCCGGAATTCCGTTGGCGGGAGTTCCTGGACCGGCCGGTCGACGATCCGGACCGAGGCGAGGTCGCCGGGCCGGAGAAGTGACAGCAGGCGATCCGGCACGGGATCGATGAACGTGAAGTCCGGCGCTCGATCGAGGGCGCGCTCCGCCGTGTCCAGCATGAGCGCCGACGAGAAGCCGGCCCCGATTTCGATCACGCGCCTCGGCCGCAGATCCCGCAGCAGGCAGTGCAGGAAAATGCCGTCGGCGTAGCTGAAGGCGTCCTGCTCGAACCAGTAGCGATAGTCGGGCCGCTGCTTGGCCGGCAGCCGCAGGGCCCGGTAATACGGCACCCAGCGCTCGAGCATCTCCAGCTGGACGGAGACATTCAGATCGATGTCCTCCAGGTCGTCCCCTGCGTCTCCGCAACGTTCCGCGGTCAACCGCTCGATCGCCTGGTGATCCGGAACCGGAGAATGATGATGGCCCGCCGGAAACAGTCCGCCCTTGGCGATTTCGCGCCTGAGGTCCCGAACGTAGGGAAATCCGTCGAAGCACTTCGCCACCTTCAGCCTGAAGGAATCCCCATCGCCTGTCGTCGCCACCGCTCACGCTCCCGTCCCTGACAGGAACAACCCTAGGCCCAGGCGCCTGAATCGACACTGAACGGCTCGGCCCCCGGCCTATGCGTCGCGGAAAACGTCCCGCAACAGGAGTTGCATGTGTCCCCAGGCGGTGGCGTCGGCCACCGGGTCGTAGGCCAGGGGCAAGCCGTACTTTTCGCCGTTCGTGCTGGCGGCCGGGTTGCTGAAACCGTGGAGGGCGCCGGGCAGCTGGACCAGGTAGTGATGCGCCTTCACCTTCGCCATTTCCGCCTCGAAGGCGGCGATGTCCTCGGCGGGCACGAGCACGTCCTGCTCGCCGTTGTAGGCCGCCACGCGGCAATCGATGGCGTCGGGACCGTCCGTCACCGCGAGACCCAGGCTGCCATGGAACGAGGCCACGGCCCGGAGCGGGGCCCCGGAGCGCGCCATGTGCACGACCACCCCGCCGCCGAAGCAGAAGCCGATCGCCGCGGCGCGTTCGCCATCCACCGCGGCGTGCGCAGAGACCGCCTCCAGGGCGGCGAGAAAACGCGCCCGGGTCGCCGCCATGTCATCGACCAGGGCCGTCATCGCAGCGCCGGCCTCGTCCGGGTCGGCGGCGACGCGGGCGTCGCCGTAGAGGTCGATGGCGAAACCGGCGTAGCCGAGCGCCGCCAGCTGTTCCGCGCGGCCCGTGGCATAGTCGTTGCGGCCCCACCACTCGTGGACCACCAGCACCACGGGCATCGGTTGCGACCGATCCGTGTCAAAGGCCAGGTGGCCACGCATTTCCACGTTGCCCGCGGCGTATCGGAGTTCCTCGGTGTGGACGGTCGTCATGGCTTTTCCTCGTTCTCTGTTTCGGATGAATTTTCCCGGGCCGGCCCGTTACACTGGCGGCGCAGACGGGAAGCGTTCGTTGCGATGGACGTCGCTTGCCCCAACATAGCAAACCAGACACCGAATGACAGGACCCCACCATGAGTGATCCCATGCAGGAACAGGACATCCGGATGGATGCGGACAACCTCTGCCGTGAGGACGTGTTCACGGACAACCGGGTCGGCACCGTACGCCGCCTCACGCCCGTGACCGCCAACGGCGAGGTCGATCCGGACCGGCCCGTGCAGTACATCGGCTCGACGCAGATCATGACGCCCGCCGGCGCCCTGCCCTTGAGCTTCGAACTGCCCAACGAATCCCTCGAGGCCGCGGTCGCCGGCTTCGGTGACGCCGCCAGGGAAGCCGTGGACAAGACCATGGAAGAGCTGCGGGAACTGCAGCGCCAGGCCGCGTCCCAGATCGTCGTGCCGAAAGGCGGCATGGATCCCGGCAGCATGGGCGGCGGCGGCGTTCCAGGCGGCGGCATCCAGCTGCCCTGATCTCTTGGGTCGCCTTCGCTGACGCCGTGAAACGACGCGCGTTCCGACGCACCCTGGCGGCCCTCGGCCTGGGTCTGGCGCTCGGGTCGGGCGCACTGTCCGCCGCGGCCCAGGAGGGCGTGACCTGGCGCCAGGTTCCCCCGGAAAACCTGGTCTTCATCGGCATGCGCGAGGGCGAGATCGTCCTCGAGCTGAATCCCACCTTCGCGCCACAGACCGTCGCGCGGTTCCGCCAGAAAGTACGCGACGGCTTTTTCCGCGGCATGAGCTTCTACCGGGTCATCGAGGGGTTCGTGGCGCAGGCCGGGCCCGGCGGGGACATCCCCGTGGATGAAGAGGACTTCCTCCCGGCGGAGTTTCAGCTGTCCCGCGGTGACGAACTTCCCTGGGTCACCGTGCAGCGCGACGCCTTTTTCGCCCCGGAGACCGGCTTCATCGACGGCTTCCCCGCCGCCCGCGACGATCGCCATGTGTGGCTGACCCACTGTCCCGGCGCCGTGGCGGTCGCCCGGGGCAACGAGCCGGACTCCGGCGCCCGCGATTTCTACATCGTCATCGGCCAGGCGCCGCGCTACCTCGACCGGAACCTCACCGTGTTTGCCCGGGTCATCGACGGGATGGAGGTCGCGCAGCGCATCCAGCGCGGGCCCACGGAAAACAACGGCATCATCGATAACGACCTGGCGCGCAGCCGCATCAGCCGGATGCGCCTCGCCGACCAGCTCGAGCCGGAGGAGCGTCGCGATTTTTACGTCATGGACACCACCAGCCGCGGCTTCCGGGCCATGATGGAGGAACGCCGCGACCGGGATCACGCCTTTTTCGTCAACAAGCCCCCGGCAATCCTGGACGTTTGCCAGGTGCCCGTGGCTACCCGCGTGGAGAAAGCCGGCGCCCTGCTGCGCCGCCCGGACGGCACGGAATCGAACTGAAGCCGGCCAGTGCGGCACTCCCCGGGACGCCCCGCCATCAACGGTGGCTATAATCCGGGCTCCCGTTCATTGACTTGCTGGTCTATCGGCCCATCGAGGTGCTCACCGTGATTCCCATTGAGCCGCGCAACCTGTTACGGCTGCCCCTGAAAACGCTGGCATGCGTTTTCCTGCTGTCCCTGGTGTCGACGGCCGGCTTTGCCGACGACGAACGCCTCGCCGAGGACTATTTCCCGCCCCGGGGCGACTGGGCCCGGGTCGACCCGGAAACGGCCGGCTTCAACGCGGCACGGCTCGCCGCGGCCATCGACCTGGCGCAGGAGCGGGCCGTGCTGGAACCCCGGGAGCTGTCGGAATCCATCCTCGACACCTTCGGCGACGAACCAAACTTTCGCATCCTCGGTCCCACGGGCACGCGGGAAGCCGCCGCAGGCCTCATCATTCGCGGGGGAAAGATCGCCGCCGAATGGGGCGACCTCGAACGCGTCGAGATGACCTTCAGCGTGGTGAAGAGCTACCTGTCCACCGTGGCGGCGCTGGCCTGGGCCGACGGGCTCATCGGCGACGTGAACGACCCGGTTGGCAAGCTCGTGCGCGGTGACTGGTTCGCCTCGGAACACAACCGGCAAATCACCTGGCACCACCTCCTGAACCAGACCTCGGACTGGTCGGGAACGCTCTGGGACGTGCCCGACTGGGCCGACCGCCCGGAAGGCGACGACCCCGCAGCCTGGCCCAACCGGGTGCTGAATACGCCGGGCACCACCTGGAAGTACAACGACGTGCGCATCAACCTGCTTGCCTACGGCCTGCTGGAGGTGCTGCGCGAACCCCTGCCCGTCGTCCTGCGTGAGCGCATCATGGATCCCATCGGCGCCTCGCCGACCTGGCGCTGGACCGGCTACGAAAATTCCTGGGTAGAGCTCGACGGCCGGCGACTGCAGTCCGTGTCCGGTGGCGGCCATTTCGGTGGCGGCCTGTTCATCAACAGCTACGACCATGCCCGCTTCGGCCTGCTGTTTCTCCGCGGCGGGCGCTGGGCCGGCGAGCAACTGGTTCCGGAAGCCTGGCTCGACCTGGCGCGGGAACCCACCCCGCAGCGGACCGACTATGGCTACCTGTGGTGGCTCAACACGGGACAGGAACGGATTCCGGCCGCGCCGGCCTCCGCCTACTGGGCGGCCGGTTTCGGCGGGAACTATATTTACATCGACGAGGAGCACGATCTGCTCGTGGTCCTGCGCTGGATTCCAGCCCTCGAGGAGGTCATCACCGCGATCATGGCGGCGCTCGAACCGTGACGGCGTCGCGTCGCAAGGCGGCGTGGACGCGGCGGGGCGCCGCCTGGGCGTTCACGCTTTGCCTGGCCGGCCGGGCGCTGGCGGTCGAGCCGGCCCCGACGGGCAGTCCGAGCCGGGGCGTCAACGCACCGGAGCACCTCGACAAGCCCGTCGTCATCCTGGTCTCCGTGGACGGCTATCGCTGGGACTACCCGGACCTGTACCCGACCCCGGCCATCGACCGCCTGGTAAGGTCCGGCGTGCGCGGGGAGCGCCTGCTGCCCGTGTTTCCCACCCTGACCTTCCCCAATCACTACACCCTGGTCACGGGCGTCGCGCCGTCCCGTCACGGCATCGTCGGCAACGAGTTTCCCGACGGGGATCGCCGCTACGCGCTCCGTGACCGGAGCGCCGTGGAGGACGGCAGCTACTACCGCGGCGCACCGCTGTGGAACCTCGCCGAGTTCCAGGGCATGGTCGCGGCCTGCTTTTTCTGGGTCGGCAGCGAGGCGGCTATCCAGGGGGTCCGGCCAACCCACTGGCGGCGTTACGACGAGGACATTCCCAACGACGCCCGGGTCGACCAGGTGCTCGCCTGGGCGGCGGAACCGCCGGAAACGCGTCCCCGCCTGATCACGCTGTACTTCTCGGACGTGGACTCCTGGTCACACTACCGTGGTGTCGGCAGCGAGGGTTTCCATTCGGCCCTCACGAGGGTGGACCAGGCCCTGGGCCGCCTGCTCGACGGCATCGAGGCGCTGCCACACGCCGACGAGGTCTACCTGCTGCTGGTCTCCGACCACGGTCAGACCGCTTACCGGGACGAGCCGCCGTTCCTTCTCGCCGACCACGTGTCGCTCGAGGGGCTTGATCTCGTGGACCAGGGGCCGGCGGTCTACGCCTGGCAGGCGTCGCCGGACCCGGAGGCCGCCGAACGCCTCGCGGAGACGATCAACGGCCGGTGGCTCCACGGCCGGGCCTACACCCGCCGGACCGCACCGGAAAGCTGGGGGCTGGCGGACAACCCGCGGCACCCGGACCTCGTGTTTCAGGCCAACGCGGGTTTCGCGGTGCTGTCCTCGTCCGACCGGTCCCGGGCCATGAGCGTGGGTGACCATGGATGGGCGCCGGAAGCTCCCGACATGCACGGCATCTTCCTGGCCCGGGGCCCCGGCATCGCTCCCGGCGAACGCGTCGGTCCCGTGGACGCGCGCGCCGTGTACCCCCTCGTCGCCGGCTGGCTGGGGCTGGAGATTCCGGCGACGGTCACGACCGAGGCGCCCCGGCTTCCCGCGGAGGCGGGCCCGTGAGTCGGCTCGACCGGGTCATCAACACGCACGAGCTTCGTGAACTGGCGCGGCAGACGCTGCCTGCCCCCCTGTTTCACTACATCGACGGGGGGTCGGAGGACGAGTCGAACGTCCTCGGCAACGTGACGGCGTTCGACGCAGCCAGGCTGGTGCCCGAGTACGGGGTGGATGTCGCGAACATCGACCTCCGGACCACGGTGCTCGGTCGCGAGCTCGAGATGCCACTGTTTCTCTCGCCCACGGGGATGACGCGTTTGTTTCACCACGAGGGCGAAAAGGCCGTGGCGCGGGCCGCGGCGCTGGCGGGTACCTGCTATTCCCTCTCGACCCTGGGCGCCACCACGATCGAGGACGTGGCCGCGGTCAGTGACGGGCCGAAGTGTTTCCAGATTTACGTCATGCGCGATCGGGGGCTCACGCGCGAGTTTATCCAGCGTTGCAAGGACGCGAAGTTCGACGCGCTCGCCCTCACCGTCGATGTGCCCGTACCCAGCAAGCGCGAGCGTGAGATCCGCTACGGCTTCAATCTGCCACCGAAGGTGACGCCGGTCTCCCTGCTGGGTTTTGCACGCCGTCCGCTCTGGCTCTATCGCTACCTGACCACACCGACGCCGATTCTCGCCAACGTCGCCCACCGCATCGACCAGGGCAGCCGGGACAACTCCTCCCTGATACGCTACGTAGCGGACCAGTTCGATCCGTCGGTCACCTGGCAGGACATGGAATGGATGATCGCCGAGTGGGGCGGCCCGTTCGCCGTCAAGGGCGTCCTGTCACCCGCCGATGCCAGGCGTGCCGTCGACATCGGTGCCACGGCGGTCATGGTGTCGAATCACGGGGGGCGGCAGCTCGACGGGGCCGTATCGGCGTTCGAGGCGCTCGGGCCCATCGCCGACGCGGTGGCCGGCGATTGCGAAATCATCCTGGACGGGGGCGTCCGCCGGGGCACGCATGTGCTGAAGGCACTGGCTCGTGGCGCCACGGCCTGCTCCACCGGCCGGCCCTACCTGTGGGGCCTGGCGGCCGCGGGCGAGGCAGGCGTGGCGCGCGCCCTGGCCATCCTGAAAGAGGAAATCCGCCTCAACCTGGCGCTGCTGGGCTGCCGCAGTCCCGGCGAAGTCGAGGAACGGCACCTCGCCCCGTGAATGGGCTTTCGCCTTTAATGCATTGATAAAGCAATTTTTATTGCCGGAGAATCATGGATTTAAGGCAGTTCAGCCGGATTTCGGGTGGTTTTTAGCCAAAAATGCGCTATACTGAACTGCAACCGCTGCTGTAGCAGCGAAAAGCTGTCGAAACGGGCGCCACACCACTCCCCTGCGGTGTTTGCATCCACAAACGTGGCCCATCGACGAGCCTGAAGGCGCCGACATGACGCCCGATCGGGAGCATCCGGATGATGCGCCCTCAGCACACCATCGATTTACGGTTTAATCACGTGGAACGCTGGCAGGGGATGCCCTGCCGGCGTTTTTATTGGAATAACGTCGCCACCCGCGTGATTAATAGAAAGCCCGGCTTCTCCTGGCCGGGCTTTCGCCTGTCTGGGGCACGCTCAACGATTCCGCACTTCTGCTCCCCGGGCTTTGTCCACGCCGGGCCGGTCCCGCTGTCGGGTCCGAAACCGACGCCGCACGCATCCGCTCAGGCGGCTTTTTCTCCGAATTGCAGCGCCGCCAGGCGAGCGTACAGGGGATTGCTGGCCACCAGGTCCGTGTGCCGTCCCTGGGCCACGAGACGACCCTGGTCCAGCACGAGGATGCGGTCGGCCTTCTGTACCGTGGAAAGGCGGTGGGCGATGATCATGGTCGTGCGATTTTCCATGAGACGCTCCAGCGCCGCCTGCACCAGCCGTTCGCTCTCCGAGTCCAGGGCGCTGGTGGCTTCGTCGAGGAGCAGGATCGGGGGATCCTTCAGAATGGCCCGGGCAATGGCGATACGCTGGCGCTGGCCGCCGGACAGGCGGATGCCTCGCTCCCCCAGGTAGCTGTCATAGCCCTCCGGCAGGGCCGTGATGAAATCATGGGCTGCGGCGGCGACGGCGGCCGCTTCAACATCCTCGTCGGTGGCGCCCGGTCGGCCCAGGCGGATGTTTTCCCGGGCGCTTTCCCCGAAAAGCACCGTGTCCTGGGGCACCAGGGCCATCTGGCCGCGAAGCGCCACCGGGTCGAGGCAGTCCAGGGCGTGTCCGTCCACGCGGATACAACCCGCGGTCGGATCATAGAAGCGCAGGAGCAGCTGGAAGCAGGTGCTCTTGCCCGCGCCCGAGGGGCCCACGATGGCGACGCTCTCACCCGGTGACACGGTGAAGGACACACGGTCCAGCGCCCGGTCCCCGGGACGCGAGGGATAGCAGAACACCACGTCGTCAAAGCGAATTTCACCCTGGGCCCGTTCCCCCAGCGACTCCGGCTCCGCCGGCGCCGTGATGGCGGGACGGGCGGAGAGCAGCTCGGCCAGGCGCTCCATGGCCCCGGCGCCGCGCTGGATTTCTCCCCACAACTCGCTGAGGGCGCCCGCCGAGGCGCCGACGAACATCGAGTAAGCGAGGAACTGGGCCAGCTCACCCCCGGTCATGTCGCCGGACAGCACGGCCCGCGAACCCATCCAGAGGATCAGGGTGATGCTGCCGAAAATGAGCGTGATGGCGATGGCGGTCAGGGCCGCGCGGGTGCGGATACGCTGCAGTGCTGCCTGGTAGCTGTGCTCGACGGCGCCGTCGTAGCGCTCCACCTGCATGCTTTCGAGGGTGTAGGCCTGCACGGTCTGGATCGCCTCGAGCGTTTCACCGGCCACGCCGCTCGTGTCCGCGACCCGGTCCTGCGCCGTGCGGGACAGGCGTCGAATGCGTCGGCCCACCCAGATCATGGGCAGCAGCACCAGCGGCACGCCGAGGACAATGTAGGCGGTCAGGCGGGGACTGGTGAGGGTCAGCATGACCAGCCCGCCAACCAGGTTCAGGGAAGATCGCAGGGCGATGGACAGGCTCACGCCCGCAATGCTCTGAACCAGCGTGGTGTCCGTGGTCAGTCGCGACAGCACTTCGCCGGACTTGGTCACCTCGAAAAAGGTCGGATCCATGCGCACGACCCGGTCGTATACAGCGCTGCGGATATCGGCCACGACCCGCTCCCCGAGGCGCGTCACCAGGTAGAACCGCAGGGCGGCGAAACCCCCGAAGGCGGCCGCCGCGAGAAAAAACCAGCCGAAGTAGCGGTTCACCGTGGTGATGTCGTTGGCGACGAAACCGTTGTCGATGAGAAACCGCAGCGCGACCGGCAGGGCGAGCAGGGCCGTGGACGCCACCAGCAGCGCCGCCAGGGCCGCCAGCATCAGCCCGAGGTAGGGCCGCAGGAACGGCACGAGCATGGCCAGCGGCCGGATCGATTCGGCCTTCGGTCGCTCTTCCTGACTTTCTCCGTGCGCCACGCGTCGCCCCCTTTGGAATCTCGCCTTACAGGGTAATGCACGGCCCCCGTCCGGGGAACCGCCGTGGGCAGAGAACCGGTTTTTCAATGGACTGTCACAATCGGAATGAGAAAATGGAAAAAGATCTTGAGGATTTCCCATGGACCACAGCGAAGACCGCAGCACCAATCCCTGGGCCGACCAGCGGCCGACGATTTCCCGCCTGGTGGAACAGCGCCTGAGCCGGCGTGAGTTCATCGGTGGCGCCCTCGTCGCCGGTGGCGCCCTGGCGACCGGCCTGTCCGGATGCCAGCGGGCCGATGTGGTGGAACCTGTGCCGGCAGGGCGCCTGGAAGAGGGCACGTTCCGTTTCACCGAGATTGCCCGCAATACATCCGAAACCCACAGGCTCGCGCCGGACCACGAAGCGCAGGTCCTGCTGCGCTGGGGCGACCCGCTGTTCGACGATTCCCCGGCCTGGAACCCGCGAATGCAGTCCGCCGCCGCCCAGCGTCGCCAGTTCGGTTTCAACAACGATTACCTCGGTTTTCGACCGCTCGAGACAACCGGCGACGAGGACGAACGGGGCCTGCTCTGCGTCAATCACGAATACTCGCAGGCGCGGCTGATGTTCCCGGACGTCGGGCCGGTCCAGGTACCGGAACTGACCCGTGAGCAGGTCGCCATCGAGCTGGCCGCCCACGGCGGCAGCATCGTCGAGCTGGCGCGGCACGGCGGGGAATGGCGCGTCGTGAAGTCCTCGCCCTACAACCGGCGCATCACCGGTGAAACCCCCATGGAAATCCGTGGCCCGGCCGCCGGTCACGACCGGATGAAAACCGGCGCCGACCCGACCGGGACACGGGTTCTGGGCACGCTCAATAACTGCGCCGGTGGCATCACGCCCTGGGGCACGTACCTCATGGCCGAGGAAAACATCAACGGCAACTTCGCCGGCCAGCTTCCCGCAGGGCACCCGGAAACGGAGGCCTTCGCGCGTTACGGAATTCCCGGGGGCTGGTACCGCTGGGACCTGCACTTCGAGCGCTTCGACGTCGGTCGTGAGCCCCAGGAACCGAACCGCTTCGGCTGGGTCGTCGAGGTGGACCCGCTCCGGCCGGACGCCATGCCGATCAAGCGAACGGCCCTGGGCCGCTTCAAGCACGAGGGTGCGGAGAGTGTGGTGGCGCCGGACGGGCGCGTGGTGTTCTACATGGGCGACGACCAGCGCTTCGACTACGTCTACAAGTTCGTGACGGCGCAGCCCTTCGTGCCGGGGGACGCCGCCGCCAACCGTGACCTCCTCGACGAAGGCACGCTCTACGTGGCCCGCTTCGATGCGGACGGCAACGTGACCTGGCTCCCGCTGGTGCACGGCGAGGGCCCGCTCACCGCGGAGAACGGTTTCGAGTCCCAGGCGGACGTGCTGATCGGTACGCGCCTGGCGGCCGACCTGCTGGGCGCCACCCCCATGGACCGCCCGGAAGACGTGGAGCCGGATCCGGCCGGCGGCCGTGTGTGGGTAATGCTGACCAACAACTCGCGGCGCACCGCAGGCCAGGTCGATGCCGCCAACCCGCGCGCCAACAACGCCCACGGCCACATCATCGAGATCCGCGAACCGGGGGGCGACTTCACCGCCACGCGATCCCGCTGGGAAATCCTCGTTCGTTGCGGCGACCCGGGGGATCCGGCCCAGGGCGCCACCTGGAACCCGAGCACCTCGGACAACGGCTGGTTCGGCAGCCCGGACAACTGCGCCGTGGACCCGATGGGTCGTCTTTGGGTGGCCACGGACGGCAATGAAAAAACGGGCGCCAACGACGGCGTTTGGGCCATGGAAACCGACGGGCAGGGTCGCGGGACGGGACGGGCGTTCTTCAGCGCCCCGATCGGCGCCGAACTGTGCGGGCCGAAGTTCACGCCGGCCGGCGACACCCTGTTCGTTGCGGTCCAGCACCCCGGTGACGTTAGCGACGACGCGACGTTCGAAAACCCCGGCACGCGCTGGCCCGACTTCGAGGCAGGGGTTCCACCGCGCCCTGCCGTCCTGGCAATCCGCCGGAAAGACGGGGGCCCGGTCGGCGGCTGATCAGCGCGTCGGGTCCGACGCGTCTTCGGGTGTTTCGCCGGCCAGGGCGTTCCGCAGCTCGCGAATCCGGTTTTTCACAATGGCGCGGTCTTCCCGGGACAGGCGCAACAGGCCCTTCTGCCCGACGCTCAGGGCCTCGAGTTCGGGGTCCACGAAGACGTAGTTCGCCTCGACCTGCCTGACTTCCAGCAGGCCAACCGGTTCCGGCGTCGCCAGCAGGTGATCCAGGACCTCCACGACCCGATCATTGAAACGGCCATCACCCTCGCCGAGGCCCAGGTAGGCTTCCTGCAGCAGCGGGTAATAGCGCACGTAAAGGGCAACCACCTGCGCCGTATCCAGGTCCTTGATGATGTCGACAAAGGGCGCGTAGCGCTCGGCGTTCTGCGGGCTGATCACGGCCTGGCCGTTGGCCTCGAGTACGGTAAAGCGCCCGGGTACGGAGGTCGTGGGCCGCATGGGCGGCGCCACGCGGGCCGTGTCGAGGGCATCGACGGTGGTGACGATGCGGCTCAGCACGAATTCGGGGATCAGCAAAGCCTCCAGCGCCGGCGACAGGGCCGCCGCCTGCTCAAGCACCTCGGGATCGCTTTCCGACAGGATGGGCAGGGGCTCCGGCGCCGGTTCCGGAACTTCGGGCTCGCTGGGGCCGGGGTCGGCGGGCTCAGGCTCGGGCACCTGGATCTCCTCCACCGGATACTGTTCCGGCGGCGGCTCCGGCGCCACTTCCGACGGGATGACCACGGCCTCCTCGACCTCGGCCTGGTCCTGGCGCATGGTCAGGTACCAGGCGGCGCCCGCCGCGAGGACGAAAAGGATGATCCACACGAGCGGATTTTTCATGGTCATGTCCTGCCTGGTTTTTTCTGTTGAGCCTCTGAGCCTGTGACCGGCGAACGCGCCGCCAGTTCCCGCAGACCCGGACACGGGGTTCTAATCGACGAGCATCGCCACCATGCCTTCCGCCGCCTTGCGCGCGTCGGCGATGGCGGTCACCACCAGGTCGGCGCCGCGGACCATGTCGCCCGCGGCGAAGACCTTCGGATTGGTGGTCTGGAAGGCGTAGCGGTCGTGCTCGCCGGCCTTGACCAGGCCCCATTCGTCCACCTCGATGCCCTGGTCGGTGAACCACGGTGCCGGGGACGCGTTGAAACCAAAGGCGATCACCACGGCGTCGGCCTCGAACACGCGTTCGCTACCCGGCACCGGTTCCGGGCGCCGGCGCCCCGAGTCGTCGGGCGGGCCAAGCCGCGTGTCCACCACGCGTACGCCCGTCGCGCGCCCGTTTTCCTCGACGATCTCGAGGGGCTGCACGTTGTAGTGGAACCGGACACCCTCTTCCATGGCGTTGCCCACCTCGGTCTGGGAACCGGGCATGTTCTCCCGGTCGCGGCGATAGAGGCAGTTGACTTCCTTCGCGCCCTGGCGGACGGAGGTGCGGACACAGTCCATGGCCGTGTCACCCCCGCCGAGCACCACCACGCGCTGGCCGCGGAAGTCGATGAAGGGGTAGTCGCCCGCCGGCATCTCGAGCAGGGCCCGCGTGTTGCCGATCAGGAAATCGAGGGCCTTGTGTACGCCGGGCAGGTCGCGTCCCTCGAGCCCGCCGTCCAGGGCCGTGTAGGTGCCCATGCCAAGAAACACCGCATCGTGCTTGTCGAGCAGTTCGTCGAAGGAGATGTCGGCGCCGATTTCGATGCCGAGCACGAAGCGCACGCCCATGCCTTCGAGGATGCCCCGGCGGATTTTTACAATTCGGTGCTCGAGTTTGAATTCCGGGATGCCGAAGGACAGCAGGCCACCGATCTCCGGGTGCTTGTCATAGACCACCGGGGTCACGCCGTTGCGCGCCAGGACATCGGCGCAGGCGAGCCCGGCGGGGCCGGCGCCCACGATGGCCACGCGCTTGCCCGTGTCCCGGACCCCGGACAGGTCCGGGCGCCAGCCCTCGGCGAAGGCCGTGTCCACGATGTGGCGCTCGATGGCGCCGATGGTCACCGCGCCATAACCGGTGTTCAGGGTGCAGGCCCCTTCGCAGAGCCGGTCCTGGGGACAGATGCGGCCGCAGATCTCCGGCAGGGAGTTGGTCCGGTGCGCCAGCTCCGCCGCCTCGATGATGCGGCCCTCGGCCGCCAGCTTGAGCCAGTCGGGAATGAAGTTGTGCACCGGGCACTTCCACTGGCAGTAGGGGTTGCCGCAGGCGATGCAACGCTCGGACTGGGCTTCGCCCTCGGCCTGTTCGAAGGGCTCGTAAATCTCCTGGAACTTCGAGCGCCGGATCTCCAGGGGATACTTGTGCGGCTCGCCCCGGGCGAGGTCCGTGAACTCGAAGTTGCGTCGGATCGGTGCCTTGCTCATGTCAGCCCACCACCTTCAGGGGCACTTTCTGGATCGTTCCACCCTGCTTCATGGCCTCCTTGTCGACCCGAGGACGCACCACGCGGAAGTAGAACATGAAGTGCTCGAAGCCCTCGAGCAGGCGGGCGCCCCAGGCGCTGTCCGTCAGCTGCACGTGCCGCTCCAACAGGTCGCGGATGGCGGCCAGTTCTTCGCTGCCCTCGGTCGTGTCCGCGTCCTGCACGCTCACGGACTGGTGGTTGACGCGAAAGCGGAAACGTTCATTCAGATCCAGCACGTAGGCGACGCCGCCGGTCATGCCCGCGGCGAAGTTCGACCCGGTGCGGCCGAGGATCAGCACCTCGCCGCCGGTCATGTATTCGCAGCCGTGCATCCCGACACCCTCGACCACGGCCGTGGCGCCGGAGTTGCGCACGGCGAAGCGCTCCCCCGCCTGGCCGGCGGCGAACAGGGCGCCGCCGGTGGCGCCGTAGAGACAGGTGTTGCCGATGATGGCGCTGCGCTTGGCCACGATCGGCGCGTCCGAGTGCGGCGCAATGGCGATGGACCCGCCGGACATGCCCTTGCCCACGTAGTCGTTGGCGTCGCCGATCAGCTTGAGGTGTACGCCGTGCGTGTTCCAGACCCCGAAACTCTGACCCGCGGTGCCGGTAAAGCGGAGCTTGAGCCCTTCGCCGGGGAAACCCTCGCGGCCGTAGCGCCGGGCGATGGCCCCGGCCAGCCCCGCCCCCACGGAGCGGTCGAAGTTCTGAACCTCGAAGCCGGCGCGACCGGGGGCGCCGGACTCGAGATGGTCCGCCAGCGCCTCGAGAATCTCCTGGTTCTTCGCGCCCTCGTCGAAGGGGTGGTTGATGATGCCCGCGTAGCCCCCGCCCTGGCCGCCGGCCGCGCCGGCCGCGGCGATGATGCGCGACAGGTCCAGGGTAGCCTGCTTCGGGGTCAGCGCCTCGACACGCTCCAGCAGGTCGCTGCGGCCCACGATGTCCTCCAGCCGGGTGAACCCCAGGGCCGCGAGGTGCTCCCGCGTCTCCTCGGCCACGAAGCGGAAGTAGGCCATGACCATTTCCGGCAGGCCCTTGAAGTGGTCGCGGCGCAGCCCGTCGTCCTGGGTGGCGACGCCGGTGGCGCAGTTGTTCAGGTGACAGATGCGCAGGTATTTACAACCCAGGGCCACCATGGGTCCCGTGCCGAAGCCGAAACTGTCCGCGCCCAGCAGGGCGCCCTTGATGACGTCGAGGCCGGTCTTCAGGCCCCCGTCGACCTGCAGGCGCACCCGGTCACGCAGGCCATTGGCCACCAGCGCCTCGTGGGCCTCGGGCAGCCCCGTTTCCCAGGGCGAGCCGGCGTACTTGACGGAGGTGAGGGGGCTGGCGCCCGTCCCCCCGTCGTGTCCCGCAATCGTGATGAAGTCGGCATAGGCCTTGGCGACCCCGGCGGCGATGGTGCCCACGCCGCGCTCCGCCACGAGCTTCACGGAAACGACGGCCTTCGGGTTGACCTGCTTGAGGTCGAAAATCAGCTGCGCGAGGTCCTCGATGGAATAGATGTCGTGGTGCGGCGGCGGCGAGATCAGCGTGCTGCCGGGCACGGCGTGACGCAGGGCGGCGATGTGCGCCGTCACCTTGTGGCCGGGCAG
Organism: Lysobacterales bacterium; assembly: GCA_036351115.1. GTDB lineage: Bacteria > Pseudomonadota > Gammaproteobacteria > Xanthomonadales > SZUA-36 > Marinihelvus. The sequence continues at coordinate 63,992 of JAZBOL010000101.1, forward strand.
CTGACCGCCCTCCCCGGGCTTGGCGCCCTGGGCGATCTTGATCTGGAGGACGTCGGCGTTGACCAGGTAATGGGCGGTGACGCCGAAGCGTCCGGAGGCGACCTGCTTGATGCGGGAATTGCGTTCCGTGCCAAAACGCGCCGGGTCTTCGCCCCCCTCGCCGGAGTTCGACGAGCCGCCGAGGCGGTTCATGGCGATGGCCAGGGCCTCGTGGGCCTCGGGAGACAGGGCGCCGATGGACATGCCGGCGGAGTCGAAGCGCGGAAAGATCGATTCCACCGGCTCCACCTCGTCGAGGTCCACCGGCGGCCGGTCACTGGTGACCCGGAACAGGTCACGCAGGGCCGCCGGCGCGCGCATGTTCACCCGGTCCGCGAACTCCTGGTAGTCCGCCTTTTTGCCGGACTGCACGGCCTTCTGCAGCAGGGTCACGACGTCCGGGTTGTAGGCGTGAAACTCACCCCCGTGGGCATATTTGAGCAGGCCACCCTGGGTCAGGGGCGCGGCGTTCTGCCAGGCGACCTTCGCCACCTCGCGCACCTCCCGGTCGATGTCGGCAAACCCCAGGCCGCCGACCTGGCCGGCCGCCCCGGGGAAACACCGGGCCGTGACCTCCTCGCCCAGGCCCACGGTTTCGAAGAGCTGCGCGCCGCGGTAGCTGGACACGCAGGAGATCCCCATCTTGGACAGCACCTTGAGCAGGCCCTTGCGAACGCCCCGGCGATAGAACTTGCGGTGCTGCAACAGGTCGCCCTTGAGCGCCCCGCGGGCGTGCAGGTCGTTGATGATCTGGAAGGCGAGGAACGGATAGACCGCCGTGGCACCGACCCCGAGCAGGACGGCGAACTGGTGCGCGTCCCGGGCCGTGCCGGTCTCCACGATGAGGTTGCAGTCGCAGCGCAGGCCTTCCCGGATGAGCCGCTGGTGGACCGCGCCGACGGCCAGCGCCGCGTGGATCGGCAACGTTTCCGGCGACACGTCCCGGTCGCTGAGCACGACGATGACCACGCCGTCCCGGACGGCCTCGACCACCGCGTCACAGAGCGTGTCCAGGGCCTCCTCGAGGTTGGACTCGACGGGGTAATTCAGGCTGAAGGGCTGATGCCGATAGTGGCGCTGATCGAGCTCCAGCAGCTTGCGGTACTTGACGATGTTGAGCACCGGCCAGGGCAGCACCACGCGGTGCGCGTGCGTGTTGGTCTCCTGGAAGATGTTGTGTTCCCGGCCGAAGATGGTCTCCAGGCTCATGGCCGAGACCTCCCGGAGCGAATCGATGGCCGGGTTGGTGACCTGGGCGAACTGCTGCCGGAAGTAGTCGTACAGGGAGCGCGGCAGGCGAGACATGACCGCGATGGGCGTATCGTCGCCCATGGAGCCCGTCGCCTCGACCTGGTCCTCGGCCATGACGCGGATCACCTGCTCGCGTTCCTCGTTGCTCACGCCGAAGAGCTTCTGGAAAACGGTGAAGTTGGCCGGGATGTGCTGCAGGAATTCGGCCGCGGCGGCGGCTTCCTGCTCGTCGTTGTTCTTGATGCGGATGATGTTTTCCGCGAGCCAGTCCGCGTAGGGCCGCCGGGCCTTGAGCTGGTTGTCGATTTCATTCGAACGCCACAGCTTGCCGGTGCTCGTGTCCACGGCGAACATCTCGCCCGGTCCCACCCGGCCCTTTTCCCGCACCTGGGCCTGCTCGTAGTCCCAGACGCCGACCTCGGAGGCCAGGGTGATGAAATCGTCGCTCGTGATGACGTAGCGCGCCGGCCGCAGGCCGTTGCGGTCGAGGTTGCAGGCGGCGATGGTGCCGTTCGTCATGACGATGCCCGCCGGCCCGTCCCAGGGCTCGACGTGCATGGAATTGAATTCGTAGAAGGCCTTCAGGTCCGCGGGCATGTCGGGCTCCGCCTGCCAGGCCGGCGGAATCAGAATCCGCATGGCGCGGAACACGTCCATGCCGCCGGCGAGGAAGAGTTCCAGCATCTTGTCCAGGGACGAGGAGTCGGAACCTTCCTGGTTTACCAGTGGACGGATTTTCTGCAAATCCGGCAGCAGCGGCGTCTGGAACTTGGGGGTTCGCGCCTCGGACCAGCTGCGGTTTCCGGCGATGGTATTGATTTCACCGTTGTGGGCCAGGTAGCGGAAGGGTTGGGCGTACTTCCAGTTGGGCAGCGTGTTGGTGGAGAAACGCTGGTGGAACACGCAGATGTGGCTCTTGAGCCGTTCGTCC
>JAZBOL010000102.1:0-9498 GCA_036351115.1 Lysobacterales bacterium
TCCGGGAAAACACCGCATGACGCACAAGACGATGTCCGGCCTCTTCGCCGCTCGGGATCTGATGGGTGAGCTCTGGCTGGATGCCCACCGCCCAGAAGACTCGGAGGATGAGGGTCCCGGGTCCCTGGTGTTCCGGCCCATCAGGGCCGGCGCCGAGTGATCCGGAGCGACTGGGACGGGCCGCAGGCCCGAGGTGAGCAACTCGCTAGAACAACCATCGTGATGGAAACCGTGCGAGCCGGTCCCACAAAGTGCAGGTGAGCGAGGGAAGCCGAAGGCCGCCGGACCGGCCGGAACACCAGGGACCCGGGACCCGCACCCCGACTCGCCCCCGGACCGGCCGCAAGGCGCAGGTCACAGAACCCGCACCTTGCCTCCGGTTCAGGCCGCGTCGGAGTGCGCCATCGGTGTTGCTTCGCGACTGCCGAGCCGCAGTTCTTCCGTGTCGAAATCGTCCACGGCGATGATCTCCATGACCAGCTCGCGGACTTCGCGCAGCTGCGCGGCCTCGGCTTTCGTGAACATGCCCTGGGCCTCGGCGGAGGCGAGCTGTTCTTCCCACGTCATGCCGGCGACCTCGCCGGCCTTGATGGCCTTCCCGAGCTGACGCTCCAGCGGCTCGGCGGCGATCACCTTGGGCAGCGCGCGTTCCATGAAGGGCAGCGGCTTGTCGCTCGACGGTGACACGTAGATGCCGTTCGTCAGGTGCTCCCGGGACTCGTTCGGGGACAGCAGGAGCTGTGCGACCCGGTGGCTGAGCCGGTCGCCCGGGGCGCGCTCGCGGCGGCCGAGGGGGAACACCACCACGGCCATGAAGCGGCCGATCCAGCGATTCGGAAAGTTGTCGACGAAGCCGCTCAGGGATTCCTGCAGTTCGTTCATGGCGTTGTGGAAGGACCACGCGAGCAGCGCCTGGTCCGAGGCCGGGCGCCCCAGGGCTTCGAAGCGGTACATGAGCGCCGACGCCATGTAGAGCTGGCTCAGCACGTCACCGAGCCGCGCGGAGATGCTTTCCTTCTGCTTGAGCTTGCCGCCGAGGGACAGCATGGCAATGTCCGCGCAGAAGGCCAGGGCGGCGGAGTAGCGGGACATCTTGCGGTAGTAGCCGGCGACACGGCGATTGTTTTTCGCCGGAACGTTCGCCAGGCGGCCCATGGTGAGCCCCAGCAGGAAGCTGCGAACACCGTTACGGATCGTGTAGCCCACGTGGCTGAACAACAGATCGTCGAAGCGCTCCAGGCGTTCACGGGGATCGGTGATCCGGGCGGCTTCCATTTCCTTGAGCACGAAGGGGTGACAGCGGATCGCGCCCTGCCCGAAGATCATCATGCTGCGCGTCAGGATGTTGGCTCCTTCCACGGTGATCCAGATCGGGGAGCCCTGCCAGGCCCGGCCCAGGTAGTTTCTCGGTCCGAGAATCACGCCTTTGCCGCCGTGAATGTCCATGGCGTCAGTGATGACTTCGCGCGCCATTTCCGTCGCATGGCACTTGGCGATGGCGGAGGCGACGGCGGGTTTCTCGCCGAGGTCCACGGCCGTGCAGGTCATGCGGGAGAGCGCCGAGATGGTGTAGGACTTGCCGGCAATGCGCGCCAGGGCCTCCTCGATGCCCTCGAAGCGTCCGATGGGCAGTCCGAACTGCTTGCGGATGCGCGCATAGGCGCCGGATGACAGGGAGCATGCCTTGCCGCCACCGGTGGAGGACGAGGGCAGGGTGATGCCGCGACCCACGGACAGGGCTTCCACGAGCATGCGCCAGCCCTTGCCCGCATTGGCCGCGCCGCCGATGATCGCGTCGAGCGGGACGAAGACGTCCTTGCCGCGGATCGGGCCGTTGTGGAACGGCACATTGAGGGCGAAATGCCGGCGTCCGATTTCCATGCCGTCGGTATCGCGGGGAAGGAGGGCGAGGGTGATGCCCAGGTCTTCCTGGTCGCCCAGCAGGCCTTCCGGGTCGTAGAGCCGGAACGCCAGCCCGATCACCGTGGCGACCGGCGCCAGGGTGATGTAGCGCTTGTCGAAGTTCAGGCGCATGCCGAGCACGGTTTCACCGTTGACTTTTCTGCGGCACACCACGCCGTAATCGGAAATGGAGGTCGCATCGGAACCAGCCGTGGGGCTGGTCAGGGCGAAACAGGGCACTTCCTGGCCGTTCGCCAGTCGGGGCAGGTAATGCGTTTTCTGCTCGTCGGTGCCGTAATGCAGGATGAGCTCTCCGGGACCGAGGGAGTTCGGCACGGCCACAGTGGTTCCAGCGACGGCATCCACCGACGAGATCTTCTGCAGGACCGCCCGGTGACCCATCGCGCTGAAGCCGAGTCCGCCGTACTCCTTCGGAATGATCATGCCGAAGAAGCGGTTGTCCTTGAGAAAGTCCCAGACTTCGGGGGGCAGGTCCGCATCCTTGTGCGAAATGTCCCAGGAGTTGAGCATTTCGCACAGTTCCTCGACCGGGCCGTCGATGAACGCCTGTTCATCGTCGCTGAGATTCAGCCACGGCCGCTGCTTGAGGGCTGTCCAGTCCGGGTCGCCCGAAAACAGCTCTCCTTCCCAGCCGACCGTGCCGGCTTCCATGGCGTCCTTCTCGGTCTGGGAGAGTTCCGGGAGCATGCGCCGGTACTGCTTGAGGAACGGCGCGGAAATCAGCTGCTGACGCCAGGCAGGCACGTTCAGCGGAACCAGGATTGCCGCCAGTACGATGGCGGAAAGTCCCAGCGCGAGTCCGGAGGCACCGGTGAACAGCGCGAAGCCCACGACAACAGCGGCCACGGCGATGCTGAACTGGCGCAGCGCGGCGCCACGGAATGCGGCCGCGAAGGAGACAGCCAGCAGGGTCAGAAAGAACATCCAGGTCATGCTCGGTATACCTCGTTTTGCGGGGTGCGGTGCCGTTGCGGACCCGGCCCGGACCCGTTGCAGTCCGTTTCGCCCGGACGAGGACTGCCATCCAGTCTCTTTTCAGGGCTCCATACGGCAGAGTATGGAAAAGCGTCGTGAACTTGTCAACCAGCCGAGACACTTCGCCTGATCCAGGTCAGCTGCTTCCCCGCGCGACCGGCGGGTCTGTCGGTTCAGGGCGCAATGACTTATCATCCGGGGCCATTGCACGCGCAGACGTGTTCATGACAAGGCGGAAAGCCGGTGCCGGAAGCAGCCAGTAACAAACGAACCACCCTGTCCGCGGCGGACTGGGAGCAGGAGGCCCTGCGGGTCATCGCTGAACAGGGCGTGGCTGCCGTGGCCGTGGAACCCCTGGCCCGGCGCATGGGCATCACGAAAGGCAGTTTCTACTGGCATTTCTCCAGCCGCGAATCGCTCCTCGAGCAGGCCCTGCTCGGCTGGGAGGAACACGACGCCCGCAACCTCAACGCGTCCCTGGGCGAACTCGACTGCCCGCGCGATCGGCTTATCTCCTTTTTCCGGCGCGTCAGCCGTGAGGGGCTGACCCACGAGGTATACAGCGCCCTCTGTGCGGCTGCGGATCACCCGCAAGTCAAGCCCCTGCTGGACCGCGTGGCGGCACGACGTATGCAGCACATCGCCCAGGCGTTCACGGAGCTTGGCATGGACGAGACCACGGCCGAGCATCGCGCACGGCTGACCTACTCCGTCTATCTCGGTTTTCTCCAGCTTCAGCGCCAAAGCCAGGTTCCGGCACTCAGCAGCCAGCAGTTCGAGGCCTACCTGGATCACGTGATCGAAACGCTGATCCCCGAGGCCTGAGGGGCAATATCGTCGGGTCGAGGTCGACGCCTGCTGCCCGCGCGTTCTAACCTGTGTACCTTTAAACCCTTCGGGCACCGGGCCCGTCTCAAGGGCATGGGAGGCGTACAGGCGGTGCAGAGGCGGAACAGCCCCGATACACCCGGCCAGGCCGGACAGGACGAGGCTGAAAAGGCCCGTCGCCGGCATGAACGGGAGCAGGAGCGATCCTGGGTGGAAGCGGCCAGGGCGGGTGACACCCGCGCTTTCGAACACCTGTACCGCCGGCACGCGGGACGCATCCATGCGCTGGTTTGGCGCCTGGCCGGGAACGACGCGGCCCTGGCCGAAGACCTGGTGCAGGATGCCTTCATCCGGGCCTGGGACAAACTGCACCTGTTCGAAGGCAAGAGCGCCTTTGGTACCTGGTTGCATCGCCTGGCGGCTAACGTGGCGCTCAGTGACCGGCGAATTCGCGTCCGTCGCGTGGCCCGCGAACTGCCCATGGACGATGCGGTCGAACGGACAGCGGTCGGCGAGCGCGACCTGCAAGTGGCCTTGCGCACGGACCTGGAACAGGCGATCGCGACCCTGCCGGAGCGTGCGCGGACCGTGCTCGTGCTCTTCGACATCGAGGGGTACCGGCATGAAGAGATTTCCGATCTGACCGGCATGGCGGTCGGATCGTCCAAGGCGCAGCTGCACCGCGCGAGAAAGCTGGTGCGTGCCGCCCTCGATCCGCCGGACGGACGGGCCGGCGCCAGCGACAGCAGGCCCGGTCCGGCCAGCAAGGAGCCGGGAAGCGAGTGAGAACATGAACGACATGACGCAACAAACCAGCGAACCCATCGAAGCGCTGCGCGATCTGCCCCGAAGCATCGAGCCGGGCAGTGACCTGTGGCCTCGCATCGAGGAGCGGCTGGCGCCGAGGACTTCGGCAGTGCATCGACCTCCGCGTCAACAGGGCCGACGTCACTGGGGTCTTTCCGCCGTGGCGGCGTCCATCGCCGTAGCGTTCCTGGCCGGGTTGCTGCTGGGTCGCCAGGCGCCGGATGCGCCGTCCCCGACGGATGGGCTCCGGTTGGCCCCAGGCCAGCCCCTGACCCTGGCGGAAGCATCCGCACCCGCCGTGTCCATGGCCCTGGAGGCCAGCGAGCGCGAGTATCGCGCGGCCTGGAAGAGTCTGGGGCCGCTCGGCCTCTCGCCCACCATGCTCCAGCCGGAGACCCTGGAGGCCCTGGCGCGAAGCTGGCAGGTCATGAAGGAGGCGGAAAGCGCCTTGTTGCTGGCGCTGGACGAACATCCCGACAACCCGTACCTCGCAGACAAGTTGCTTGAGCTGCGCGGACAGCAGCTCGAATTCATGCGCGACATGCACATGCTCGAGCAGAACAACCGGAGAGAAACCTGATGAGAACCCTGATTCCCCTGCTGCTCACCATGCCGTCCCTGGCGCTGGCGGGAACGGCCATCGACGAACGGGCGGACATGGCCGCAGACGGCACCGTGACGGTCATCAACATCAGCGGCGAAATCGACATCAGTACCTGGGATGAAGCCGCCGTGCACCTCACGGGCGAACTTGGGGAGGGCTCGGAGCTGTCCTTCGACGCCTCCGGCGGGGACGTTCGTGTCGAGGTGAAAGTCGAAGACGGCGGCCGCTGGGGCCGCGGCCCCGAGTCCTCGGACCTGGTGCTGCGCGTGCCGCGAAAGGCTGACCTGGTCGTGACCGGCGTCAGCGCAGACGTGCGGATCGACGGCGCCGGCGGACGCATGATCGAGGCCGAGTCCGTCAGCGGCGACGTACAGGCAACCGGCGATGTCGAGCGCCTGGAGCTCACCTCCGTGAGTGGTGACGTGGATTTCCGGGGGTCGGCGCGCCGCACCGTGGCGGAGAGCGTTTCCGGCGACATCGATCTGGACGGCGTGGAAGGCGAGCTGGAGGTCAGCCTGGTATCCGGTGACCTGGAGCTGCTGGCGGGGACGCTGGAGCTGGGGCGTTTCGAGGCCGTCTCCGGCACCCTGGACATGGCAGTCACCGTGGCCCCCGGTGGACGCCTCTCGGTGGAGACCATGAGCGGCGACGTCATCCTCTTGTTGCCGGCCGAACAGCAGGGCGTCTTCCAGGCCCAGACGTTCAGTGGCGACATCCGCTCGGTCTTCGGTTCACCGCAAAGGAGCCGGTCCGGTTCCGGGACCCGTTTGGACCATGAAACCGGGGAAAACGGTGCGAGCATCCGCCTGGAAACCTTCAGCGGGGACGTGCGGATAGGCCATAAGTAATGGCTGGCAGGCCTTACGCAATAAGCGTTTAAGTCATATCACGCAGTCACGAAACGGTCACCGGCCGCGGGTTCGCGGCCGGTTTTTTTGTGCCCGAATGGTCTTCATTGTCAAAGAAATTAGGTGCTTAACGACACTTAACGATTAAATAACAAACCCTTTGCATCTTTTTGCGCTTGCGATACCATGACCCGCGAGTTGGGGTTTAGACCCCACCAGTCGGTCATGCATGCAGAGGGCCGGCGGTGGGACAACTTCGATCGAAACCAAAAAACCAAAGTCAATTTGGGAGACCTAAAGAGATGAAATACAACCGTAACCCTCTGACGTAGGCGATCAGCACGACCCTCTGCGCCGGTGCCGCCGCTAGCATGGCACTCGGCTCGGGCGTGGCCTTCGCGCAGGACGACGACGAGGAAGGCCTCGAACTCGACCGCGTGCAGGTGACCGGTTCACGCATCAAGCGCGTGGACATCGAGAACTCGTCGCCCGTCACCGTCATCGACCGCGAGGAAATCGATCTCGCCGGTGACGCCAGCGTGGCCGAACTGCTTCGCGCCACTCCCTTCAACAGCTTCGGTTCCTTCACGGAACAGTCGGGCTTCGGTAACGGACAGGCCGGTGTGGCCACCGTCAGCCTCCGCGGCCTCGGCTCCCAGCGTACCCTGGTGCTGATCAACGGCCGCCGCATGAACTCCAACCCGGGTTCCGGCGCCGCCAACCAGAACATCAACCTGATTCCCCTGGAAATGGTTGAGCGCGTGGAAATCCTGCGCGACGGCGCATCCGCCATCTACGGTTCCGACGCGATCGCGGGCGTAATCAACATCATCACCCGCCGCAACATCGACGGCGTGACCGCCACCGTGCAGGTGGAAGACTCCACCCACGAAGGCGGCGAGACGGAACGTTACTCCATCGGCGGCGGCGCCAGCGGCGACAACGGCAACGTGTCCTTCGCCATCGAGCACCTGCGTCGTTCCCAGATCTTCGACCGCGACATCCCCGGCTTCGACAATGCCGTGGCCCCGGGTCTCGACAGCATCTCCAGCTACGGCTTCCCCGGTTCCGCGCTCATGCTCGGCGGCGCCCTCGAAGGCCTGGATTTCGCGGATCCGCGATGCCCGTCGAATGTCGGTGAATCCAGTGATTTCCCGAACAGCTACCGCTGGGACTTCAACGATTTCTTCGCCGGCTCCTCGCAGCTGTTCGACGCGCGCTGTGGCTACAACTTTGCCGCCGACACGATCGCCCTGCCGCGTCTCGAGCGCACCAGTGCCTACATCGACGCCCAGTTCGACGTGACACCGAACACGCAGTTCCTGGCCCGCGCCCTGATCGTGCAGAACGAGAACGAGTCCCGCTTCGCCGGCGCGCCGGTGACCGGTCCGTTCCCCGTGTATGGTGCCGACAACCCCAACAACCCGATCAACCTGTTCATTGGACAGACGATCACGGATCCGGGGCTGAACGGCGGCGAACCGTACACCTTCACCGACGCTGACCTGGGGGACGCGCGTGTTTACATGCGGACGGTTCCGAACGGCCCGCGAATCGGCGAGCAGACCTACGACGAGAACAACCTGTTCGCCGGTTTCGCCGGCACGAACGACTGGCTCGGCGGTTCCGACTGGGACTTCGGTTTCGAATACTCCCGGAGTCGCACGGTCGCGCTGACGCGCGACCTGGCCAACAAGGTGGAAATCCAGAACGCCATCGACAGCGGTGAACTCGACCTGTTCAACGTGCAGGGTCTGCCGACCCAGGAGTGGCTGGACAACACCAACAGCACGCTGCTGAACTTCAACCATACCTCCATCTTCGAAGCGGACACCACCCGGGTCTCCCTGGACGGTTCCTACAGCTTCGACATGTTCCAGATGAACAACGGTCCCGTGCCGCTGGTGGTGGGCTTTGAGTACTACGACCTGAGCTTCGACCAGCAGAACGATCCGGAAGCCAACCGACTGATCATTGCCGGTACCTCGGGTGGTGACAACATCTTCGGTGTGGGCCGCGACGTGACCTCGCTGTACGCCGAGACGGTGATTCCGCTGCTGAGCACGGTGGAGATCAACCTGGCGGTGCGCTACGACGACTACTCCGACTTCGGTAACACCACGAACCCGAAACTCGGCGTCACCTGGCGTCCGATCGACTCCCTGCTGCTCCGCGCCTCCTACGGCGAAGGCTTCCGGGCCCCGGACATGCAGGAGCTCTACGGCAACCAGTCCGAGTCCTTCCCGCCGGCCATCGACCGCGTGGGTTGCGCCAACGGCGTTGCGCCGTGTGGCTCCGCCCAGTACCGCGCGTTCTTCGGCGGCAACCCGGACCTGCAGCCGGAAGAGTCCGAGTCCTGGACCGCTGGCGTGGTGTGGAACGCGACGGACGATCTGTCCTTCGAACTGACCTACTACGACATCGAGTTCACGAACCAGATCGCAACCCTGAGCCTGCAGGACATGTTCGACCTCGAAGCCGCTGGCCTGAGCAACACGGTCACGCGTCAGCCGAACGGCCAGGTGGACTTCGTCCAGCTGACCAACCTGAACCTGTCCGGCGTGAAATCCGATGGTATCGACTTCGGCGTGCAGTACAACCTCGCCACCGATTCCGCCGGTCTCTTCACCCTCCGGTTCGAGTACTCCCGGGTGCTGACCTACGATCAGGAAAACGTGCCGGGTGACGGCTTCACCGACGAACTGGACCAGCACGGCTTCCCGGAAGATCGGGCGGTCTGGCAACTGGGCTGGAACCTCGGCAACTGGCAGGCCGGTTACACCGGTCAGTACATCGGCGAGAACGGTGGCGCGGACCAGTTCTGCACCGTGGACAACCGGACGACCACGTCCTGTGACACGGCCGGCGCAGCGCTCATCACCAACGACGCGATCTTCTACCACGACCTCCAGGTGGCCTGGAACACGCCGTGGGACGGTCAGATCGCGGTGGGTTGCCGAAACTGCGCTGATGAAAACGGTCCCCTCAACGGTATCGTTTACGGCTGGCAGCCCCTCGATCGGAGCCTCTACTCCGTCGAAGGCCGCATTGCCTACCTGCGCTACAAGCAGAACTTCTGATCCCCGATCAGCGGTTCTCGCTAACGAAACGGCCCGCCTCGGCGGGCCGTTTTTTTTGCCTGCCGGAGAACTCGGGGGCCCGGGTGGGGGTCCTGGGTCCCTGGGCGAGTCGGGGCGCGGGTCCTGGGGCCCTGGTGTTCCGGCCGGTCCGGCGCCCTTCGGGTTCCCTCCTTCTCCTGCGCTTGGTGGGACCGGTTCGCACGATGGCCATCACGATGGTCGGTTTATCCGGTTGCTCACCTCGGGCCTTTGGCCCGTCCCAGTCGCTCCGGATCACTCGGCGCCGGCCCTGATGGGCCGGAACACCAGGGACCCAGGACCCTCATCCTCCGAGTCTTCTGGGCGGTGGGCATCCAGCCAGAGCTCACCCATCAGATCCCGAGCGGCGAAGAGGCCGGACATCGTCTTGTGCGTCATGCGGTGTTTTCCCGGA
>JAZBOL010000103.1:0-3254 GCA_036351115.1 Lysobacterales bacterium
AGATGGCAGGCGGCATGTTCCACCGCGCAGGCAAGAGTTCGATCGATACCGAGTCCAGTTCGAAGGTTTTCGACCTGCCGGCATCCGCGTACTGGCATACCATCTTGTCGGAAAGCGTTGTCTCCGGCCTGGTCGGCGCCATGGACGCGCTGGTCGCCGCGTTGGTCGGCGGCCTTCTCTACTGGGCCTATGTGGGCTGGTCCCCGGAAAACTATCAGATTTACCTGGCGGTGATTGGGCTCAACGTCGTGCTCACGGTGGGCGCGCTTCAGTACTCCCGCCTCTATGACTTCGAGCGCGTCATCGCGTGGCCGCGCCACATGAGCCGGGCGGTTGTGATTTGCGGTTTCGTATTCCTCGTTCTGGTGGCGCTGGCGTTCGCGCTGAAGCTGACCGATGAATTCTCGAGACTCTGGTTTTTCGCTTCGTTCATGGGAACCGCGGTCATGATCTGCGCGTGCCGCGGCCTGTTCCGATATTTTCTCGGACGCTCCGCGCGTGCCGGACTGATGGCGCGGAACGTGGCGATCGTGGGCGCCGGCGGTCAGGCCCGGTATTTGCTGGGTGAGTTGCGGGAGAGGGATGTCCCGTGGAAGCGCATCGTCGGCGTTTTCGACGACCGCAAGACACGAATCGATTCGGAAGTGAACGGCTTTCCGGTGCTGGGCGACCTGGACGACCTGGTGGGATACGTGCGCCGGGGGATGGTGCACGACGTGGTGATCACGCTGCCGTGGAACGCCGACGACCGGCTGGTGAGCATCATCGACCGGCTGCGCCATTTGCCGGTGCACGTCTATCTGGGATCCGATCTGATCGGCTATCACTTTCCGCGCCACCACCGCCGCCAGCTGGAGGGCGTTCCGGTGCTGGAAATCGCGGCCGTGCCGCTGTCCGGCTGGAGCGGCGTGATCAAGGTGGTGGAGGACAAGATCCTCGCGGTGCTGGCGCTGGCGGTGCTTTCGCCGCTCCTGCTGCTCATCGCGCTGGCCATCAAGCTGGACAGCCGGGGGCCGGTGCTGTTTCGCCAGGCGCGCTACGGGTTCAACAACGAGGTGATCATCGTCAACAAGTTCAGGACCATGTACCATGATCGTCCGCCGGAAGTGGGCGTGCCGCAGGCAAGACGCAACGACTTGCGGGTGACGCGCGTGGGCCGGCTGCTGCGCCGGATGAGTTTCGACGAATTGCCGCAGGTGCTGAACGTGCTGTCCGGCAGTATGTCCATGGTGGGTCCGCGGCCGCACGCGGTGGAACACAACGAGCAGTACTCAGCGCTGATCGGCGGCTATCACGGCCGTCACCGGGTGAAGCCCGGGATCACCGGCTGGGCGCAGGTGAACGGGCTCCGGGGCGAGACGACCACGCTCGACCAGATGCGCAAGCGGGTGGAGCATGACATCCACTACATCGAGAACTGGTCCCCCTGGCTGGACCTCCGCATCGTCGTCCTCACCGCCCTGTTCGGCTGGCACCAGAAGAACGCCTATTAGTCGGAGCGAGTCCCTGTCAGTGAGAACTGGTTGTCTAATTCCGGTTCTGCGGTCAAGCTCTCCTGGCCCAAAATCCTCGCCGGGTTCACGGTTGTCTACGAAGTCGTCTCCGGCGGTGTGGCCGGGGCGCTTCAGGATAGCGTTCAATCGGCTCGGACGTCCCAAGGTATTAGGCGCATTCCGCGAACGGTCGTTCGCCTTGCAACCAACGGTGCGGGCTCGCCTCTGCCATCGTCCCGGCGGGGACGCGGGTTTCCGCCGGTCGGCGGATCTCCTAGCTTGTGGTCACGATCTATGCCTTGGCGCTCGCCTCCTCGTTTTGCGGCCAGCGGAAGGGCTCGCCGGTGATCAGCATCTTGTGGAGGATCACCGCCAGCTTGCGCGCCAACGCCACGACGGCCTTCTTATGGCTCGTGCGCTTTTTCAGCTTGCGCGCCCAGTCCTTCAGCGGATGCGCCCGGCGCACCCGCGTGAGCAAGCCGTTCGCCGCCTGGTAGAGCAAAGAGCGCATCAGGCTGTCGCCCATCTTGGAGATGCGACCGCCATAGTCCACCTGGCCCGATTGCCAGCGCCGAGATGTCAGTCCCAAATAGGCCCCCACCGCCCGCGAGCCGCTAAAGCGCCATGGATCGTCGATGGTTGCGCAGAACGTCAGCGCCGTCAGCGACTTCACATGGGGCACGCTCATCAACAGCTGGCAGTCCGGCCGCCGCCGCGCCCGGGCCGCCACTTCCCGATCAAGCGCGGCGATGCTCTTCAGCAGCCCCTCGCGGGCCGACAACATCGCCTCCACCACGCAGACAAGCTCGGAACGGTCCGCCACCAGCTCGCGAACATTCTCGGCGAACGTGGCCACACCCAGGGGAAAGCGCAGACCCATCGACGCCAACAGACCGCGCAGCGCGTTCTCATGGCCGCGGCACCCGCTCACCAGTTGCGCCCGCGCCTTCACCAACACCCGATCCGCCTGCGCCGCCTCGCTCTTGATCGCAACCGCGTGGCAAAACCCCAGCCGCGCCAGCTCCGCCAGACCCTCCGCGTCGTTCGTATCCGTCTTGTTGTGCCGCAAACGAAGCACCCCATGCACCTGGCGGGCTTCCAGGCACTCAACCGGAAGACCGCGCTTGCGAAGCTCGCGCGAGAGCCACCCCGACTGCGTCCCGGTCTCCATCACGATCCGCTCCGGACAAACACAATGCTCCTTCAACACCGCAAACAACACGTCTGGGTCCGTGGCAACCTTGCCTTGCGCCAAAATCTTCCCGTCCGCATCCTTCACACAATACGCCGTCTCTTCCTTCGATACGTCCAATCCTACATACTCAACCATGGTCACTCTCCTTGCTTGGCCCTTTGGGGCGTTCATATGCGACCCCGCATTCTAGGACCGGGAGAGTGACCGCCGGAATTACGCTATGTATTAGGCGCCGACGAACTCCACCAGTTCCAGATCGAAGTTCAGAGACTTTCCGGCCAGTGGATGGTTGGCATCCACGGTCACGTTCTCGTCGTCGAGGTCGATAACCATCAAGTGGATCGTATTGCCGCTTTCGTCCGACGTCTGAAGGCCGGTTCCGACCTGGAGATCGATTTCATCGGGAATACGATCGCGCCCGACCATCTGGACGAGGCGGGCGTCATGCGGCCCGTAGGCATCGATGGGTTCCACGGTGACGCTTTTGGTATCGCCTTCGGTCATTCCCACTAGGGCGTTTTCAAAGCCCGGAATGACCATGCCGCCGCCGAGTGTCAACTGGATGG
>JAZBOL010000104.1:0-3209 GCA_036351115.1 Lysobacterales bacterium
GAAGCGGTGGTGAGCTACACCAGCTACCTGGCCGAGATTGATGCGGGCAAGGTGCCGAACGTACCGGCGCCGCAAATCGCCATCGACTACTGGCGCCTGGGCGACAACGCGAGGCTGCGCGACGTGGTCCTCGCGGTCCGCGCCGACGAGGCGGGCCATCGCGATCGCAACCACGAGCTGGCCAATGCCCTGATCCACGGCACCGAGGATTCGCTGGCCCTGGGTCGGCCGATGGCGACACCGACATCGCTGCATGCCGTCGCGACCGCGTCCACCGATGACGCGGAGGCTCGGGGCCGGCACGCCGCCTAGGGGCGACCGCTCGCCCAGGGACGGTGTCGAGTCCGGTTGGATCTGCACGGTGCAAGGCGTTGCCCAGTCAATTTGATGAAATCTTCAGATCGAGCGCTTATGCTCGGCGGGTTCGTTGGACCATCGCACCAGGCGTCAGGTCCACGATCACGTCGTCCGAGCCGCGCGGAAAGCTGCGCGCAACGCAAGCCGGGCGGTGGCGGGGGAAAGCCGTTTGAATTCAATTGAAGCTGCGGCTTCGACTTCCCGTTGTCGCGCGACAATTCAACCTGAATCAAGAGGGATCCCCCGTGTACAGACACACTCGAAAATTTGCGGGACTGGTGTCGGCGCTTGCGCTGATCAGTACCGCCCCCGTCTCCGCGACCACGCTGGAGGAAATGACCCTGGCGGACATGGCGCAGAGCGCTGAAATCGTGGTCGTCGGCACACCGATCGACGCCGAATTCGTGACGCAAGACGGTCAGACCTTCACCCACACGACGTTTGCGGTTTCCGCCGACGCGTTCGGCGGCGCACCCTCGACCGTCACCGTGAAGACCCCGGGAGGACGGTCAACCCTGGGACGGCTGCAGGTATCCGAAGTGGTCGCCGGCGCCCCGGCCTTCGCTGGCGGACAGGAAGCCATGTTGTTTCTCAACAAGGCTGAAGGCGGTGCGTACGAAGTAGCCGGGTTCAACCAGGGCTACTTCGGGGTGACGAACGGTGCCGTGCACCTGGCTCCCTCGGATGGCGGGGCGACGGCCATTGCCAATGCGATGGAACAGGTCCGCAAAGCACGCGCGCTTGGCGCGGGCAAGAAGATAGACGACTGAGGGGGATTAAACATGAATCTGAAGAACACACTGGCCGTATCCACGGCACTGGTCACCGCGCTGGTGACCTTCGCGCCGGCGGAGGCGCAAAACCAGACCCGTCGCCAGCTCGACACCTTCGACCTGTCCAACCCGGAGATCGTCGAAATCAATGGCGTGCCGCGGATCAACGCTCCGCTGGTTGGCATTTTCTGGGATGAACGCTGCGCGAACGTGGAGTACACCTTCAACAGCACCATCGGGGCCAACGAACCCTTTGCCGCCTTTGGCATCGCGCTCACGCCGGAACAGCTGGCCAATGCCGTTCAGAACGGCCTCGATCGCTGGAACGCCAACCCGGCATCCTACATCGAGATGAATGTTACGAGCATCCGGGACCTCGGGGCTCGGCCGCGGGTCGGGGGGGACTTCATCAACGAGGTGACCTTCTTCACAGCGCCGACTTTCAATGCGCTGGCCAGCTCTCCGTCCACCTCCCTGTCCTTCGACACGGAATTCATCGCCGGCGAGGACCTGAACGGTGACGGCAACCCGGATGTCTTCGATCCGGAGGTCGAGGGCCGCAACACCTGCTTCGACGCCGACGGCGATGGGGACATCGAGTTCCCGGCGGGCTTCTACAAGGCGGGCACGATCCTGGACAACGACGTCCAGTTCAACACCACCGTGTTCTGGGAACTGGAACCCTCGGATTTGCGTTTCAACATTGCTTTCGCCGACGTGGACGCCGTCTCGACCCACGAGTTCGGGCACAGCCACGGTCACGCCCACACGCCGCTGAACCAGATCTCCCGCGACGACGGCACGGGCACCACCATGTTTCCGTTCATCGACACGGCGGATGCAGAGTCGGAGTTCGGCAGCCGCTCCCTGCACGTGGATGACCTGGCCCTCTCGGCCTTTATTTACCCGGAGGGTTCCGGCGACAGCGGCATCGCTGCCCTGCAGCCCGGCGACATCGCCTTTGAAGACGCCTACGACGTCCTGCGCGGTGAAGTCCTGCGGGAAAACCGTGGCGTCGTTGGCGCGTTCGTTTCGGCCACCACGAAGGACACCGGGGAACGCGTATCCGGCATCCTGAGCGGCACCCCGGAAACCTTCCTGTCTCTTGACGGCCAGTTCTTCTTCGCCCCTGAAGACCGGGTGCGAAATGGCGAGTACGAGCTTCCGGTTCCGAAAGGCGGTACCTACCTGCTCGACATCGAAGCGCTGGACGGCGACCCGGTGGCGGCGAATCGCATCAGCCTGCTGGCCATCACGGCGCTGATCCTGGGCGACGATGCGTTTCCGGAAGAGTTTCAGAATACCGGTCGGGAGGATTTCCTGGAGCGGCAGCCGGGCAAGGCCACGCCGGTGCCCTCGCAATCGAGCCGCAACCTGGACTTCAAACTGAACGCCGAAGGCGTGCTCCCGGCCAGCGACTTCCCCCTGGCCTTCATCGGCACGGGCGCCATCGGAGGAGCGGCGAGCATCCAGTACGCGCAGCGGGTCGACAAGGAGGTCGTGCTGAACGCCCTCTCTGCTGGCTTGATCCCGGTGTCGGCGACCTACCGGACCGGCACACTGGACGCCTCCCGGGTGCCGCTGTTCTCGAACGCCAGCCTTGCCCTTGGCGAGCTCAACGCGGATGGCTCGCAGGCCACCCTGGTCGACTCGCTGGACGAGTCCGGCGAATTTGTCGGGCAGGACGGAGATCTGACACCGTTCTTCTTCCGCAATGGGCAATCCCTGGCCAACGCGATCAGGCGCGAGTTGCAGAAGAACCCGGACCGGGAACTGTTCCTCGTGCTCGAGGCGGCGGAAACGGAAGCGCCGGGCCCGTCCGGGTTTCCACCGCACTTCCTCGCCCTGGATGAAGCGGCAGACTCCCGCACCCCGAGCTTTGAGCCGGCAGGCAACGCCTACTTCTCCCGGGATGGTGGACCGCTGTTGCAGCGCCCCGGCAACTGGGTCACCGAGCTCCGCTTCACCGCGGACTAGGTACGGCGGAACTGCGATGACTCATCGCAGCCCCGCGTGATGAAAACGCCGCGCAGTTTCTGCGCGGCGTTTTTATTGGAAGATGACCTCCTGTCGGCAACC
>JAZBOL010000105.1:0-2850 GCA_036351115.1 Lysobacterales bacterium
AAGCAGGTGGAGGACACGGGCGCCGACACGCTCATATCCGCCTGCGCCAATTGCCGGCTCACCATGGACGAGTCGAAAAACCATTGGGGCTGGGACCACGGGCTGGACAGCCTCGTGGAGCTCCTCGCCGAGCACCTGGACGAGGACGCGCGGGCCGCGGCCTGAGCGCTTCCCGAGGGAGAGATCATGAAACGCCTGGGAGCCATGCTGCTGGCCGCCTTCGCGCTGGCCACCACCCATGTCCACGCGGAAGACGCCACCTTCAAACCCTTCGTGCTTGCGTCCAGCGGGCCTGGAACACTGGACGTGCGAACCGAAGAGACCGTCGATGCGCTGGAAGCCGCGGGCTTCCGGCTCGTGGGCCGTCATTCACCGGTGCCGGACAGCCATGTCCTGGTGGTGACCAGCGACGCTCTCCTCCAGGCCGCCGCCGCGTCTGATCGCGGGGGATATGCCGCGGGTCAGCGAGTCAGCGTCAGCCAGGTGGACGACGGGGTCGAGGTCGCCTTCGTCAATCCGGTCTATCTCCAGTACGCCTATCGCATGGAGACGGACCTGGGCCCGGTGCGGAATGACCTGGTCGATGCCCTGGGCTATGTGCGGGACTGCGGCGGCGGCGACAAGAAAATGACTGCCGAGCGGCTGGGCAAGTACCGCTACATGATGGGTATGCAGCAGTTCGACGACCCTTCCGAACTCGGCAGCTTCGCCTCCCACGAAGCCGCCGTGGCGGCAGTACTCGACGGACTGGCCAAGCCCGGTGACGGACTGGACCTGGTGTATCGCATCGACGTGCCCGGTTCGTCCCAGACGGTGATCGGCATCGGCATGAGTTCGAGTGGCGAGGACCGCCGGATCGACGAGGCCGAACAACTCGCCGTGGTCGACTTCGAAGGCTGTCGCAAGCGCGCCTATTTCCCCTACGAGGTGCTGGTGAACGGCAATGACGTCGAGGCCCTGCACATGCGCTTCCGCATGGCCGTGCATTTCCCCAACCTGAGCATGATGGGGTCGCACGGGTTCACGAAACTCATGCCTTTTCCGGGCGACATCGAAAGCGCACTCGAGGCGCTGGTGGCCAGCCCCTAGACCCAGCCCCTAGATCAGGAACCGGTTGAAGGCCCAGGCGATCAGCAGCACCTGGGGCACGGCCACCACCGGCAGCCACAGGGCGGTCTTTTTACCGATGTTGGTCCACAGCAGGCCGATCTCCGTGTAATCGGTCACCACCCCCGCCATGAGAAAGACGAAGGGATTGCCCAGGGCGCCTACCTGCCGGTAGAGCTCGAAGGCCAGCGGCGCGGACCCCTCGCTGCAGATCTCGATCACCGTCGCCACGGCGAGGGTGACCAGCAAGCCCGTCAGCGTGGGCCCCATCCAGGTCATGAACAGGTCGGAAGGCACGTAGGCCTGGATCAGGGCGGCCAGCAGAAAGCCGACGATGATCCACCACAGGACCATGTTCGCCAGGGACAGGGCGCCGCGGGCCGTGCCGCGGAGCGCATCCTTTGCATCGAAGTTTCTGACGCGATTCCAGGAGACCACCTCGGCCTCCGACGCCTCCCGCGCCGGCTCGATCCACCCGCGCCGGTCGAGGGCGATGAAGACCCATCCCGTGGTCAGGGCCACCGCGATGGCGGCGCCGATGATCCACAGCGCCTGCCAGCCGAAGAAGGAGAACAGGAGAATCGTGACCGGAAGATTCGCCCAGGGAGAAGCGAGCAGAAAGGCGATGACCGCCGGTACGCTGGTGCCCTTTTTGTAGAGCTGGATCGCGATGGCCAGGATGCCGTGTGAGCAGGCGGACATGAGGAACCCCGCCAGTACGGCGCGAACCACCGCGCCACCGCTGGAGCCACCGAGCAGGGAGCGGATGAACGCGTCCGGGACGAAGTAGTCGATGAGCCCGCCGACCAGCAAGCCGAGCAGGACCGCCCACCAGATCATGCCGAAGTAGGAGCGCAGGGCGTCGTTGAGCGGCTCCAGCGCCGGCAGCATCGAAACCAGGAATACCAGCGCCAGGGCGACCAGGGAGATGATGAGTTTCCTGCCCGGCCGCACGGGAGCGTCGCCAGCGTCGTGGCAATGGTGTGCGCAGTGTGACGTGCCCTCGTTCATGGTTCCGATTCTACCCCGAGGCTGAAGATTGGAGTCCGGTCAGGAAGGCCTGCACCGCCTCGACCGATTCCGGCTCCGTCCCGGTCGGCGTGTGACCGACGCCCGGAATGGTCGCGAGGGTCATGCCGGGACAGGCTGCGCGAAGCTCCCGGATGCCGGCCTCCGTCAGCACCCGGGAGCGGGCGCCGTGCAGGACCAGCAGGGGCGCCTCAACCCGTCGCAGGGTGTCGCGGTAACCGGTGACCAGCGGCGCCGAATGCCGCATCAGGCCCAGGCGGCAGAGCACGCCGAGGAAGGGCGCGAGCCGCCGGGCCTGGCCCATCTGACGGTTGAAGGCCGGATCCACCGACTCAGGCGTGGTGCGGCGCGCCATGCGCTCCATGTACTGCAGGGCGGCGGCCCGGGGTACGGTCACACCGATGTCGTTGAGGATGACGCCGCTGATCCGCTCCGGATGGTTCGCCGCCAGGGTCAGGGCAACCCAGCCACCGAAGGACGTACCCAGTACGGCGGCTTGCTCGACCCGGAGATGATCGAGCCATTCGAGCGCATCCCGGGCGTAGGTTGCCGTGTGGTAGCGGCCCGGGCGGGGATCCCGGGCGGAGCGGCCCCGGCCCCGGTGGTCGGGACACAGCAGGCGCCAGCCGGGGGGTATCCGCCCGGCAAGGCCTTCGAAGTCGCGAGCGGTCCGGGCCAGCCCCGGCAGGCACAGCAGGGTCCGGGGCCCCTCGC
>JAZBOL010000106.1:0-3294 GCA_036351115.1 Lysobacterales bacterium
ATGCCTCGCTGCCGTCGAGCCGCGACAGGCGCACGAACACGTCCGTGATGGTCTGCTCGAGGCCGGGGAAGCCGACGACGCTGCCGTCGAGGGTGCCCGGCGGTATGGTCACGACCTGGCGGTGCAGGTCGGCGCTGGCCAGCCGCTGCACGCTGGGCTCACCAACGGGCTGCCAGTCCGCCGGCAACCCCAGGCGCGCCGGGTGCGGCTTGCCGTAGTAGATCGGGGCCCGCCAGACGACCTCCCAGCGCTCGCTGGTCAGCTGGCGGATCTCGAGCAGGCCGGGCTGGGACTCGTGGGCCAGGCCAGGGGGCGGCAGCAGGCCTGTCAGCAGCAGGAGCAGGGCGACGAGATGGCCCGGGGTGGCCTTCACGGCCGTTCTCCCGCAGCGGTGTCCGCTGGCGCACCGGACGCGGCGGCAATGCTCTCGTCCTGGCCCGGCGTCCGCGGCTGTGCGGATGCCTTGGATGCTGCGTCGCCATTCTGTGCGCCGCCGGGTGATTCGGTCTCCATGACGACGTCATAGCGCTCGCGCAGGCGCTGGTAGGCCTGCTCCTTCGCCTCGCGGCGGCGCTGGTCGCGCCACTCGGCCAGCACCGCGTCGCGGATCTCCGCCAGTGCCGGCTGGCGCGCGGGCTGGCGCTGCGTGACCCGGACCAGGTGCAACCCAAAGGACGAGCGGACCGGGCCGCGCCAGCCCCCGGGTTCGAGCGCCAGCAGTGCCTCGGCGAAGTCCTCCCCGAACTGTCGGGCGATCCCGTCCCGGCTGGCCGCGTCGAGGCCGGGGATCAGCATCGAGATATCACCGAGCTGGTCCGGGTCGGCTCCGTTACGAAGCAGCCCGAGCAGGCGCTGCGCCTCGGCCGCCGGGTCCGCATGCTGTGCCGGGTTCAGGTACACCTGGCGGAACGACAGCCGTGCCGGCTCGGCGAAGCGCTCCCCGTTCGTCTCGAGGAAGGCTTCCAGCGCGGCGTCGCCCGGGTCGGCCTCCGCCGACAGGTCGTCGAGCAACACCTCCAGCTTCAGTGCCAGGCGGTTGCGCACGTAGGGGTCATCCTGGCCCAGCCCCATCGCCAGTGCCTCGCGGTAGTAGATCTCGCTGCGCACGTAGCGTTCGACCAGGCCTTCCAGTTCACCCGGGGTGGGCGGACGCAACCAGGTGCGCGAGAACTGGGCGGACAGCTGCTCCACCTGCTCGGGCGTCACCACGATCCGCCGTTCGCCCGGCTGGTCCGTCTCACTGGTGAGGTCGAACACCAGGAACAGGACGGCCCCCAGGATCAGGAAGTGAGCCAGCGGTTCACGCAGCAGTTTTCGCATGACCCGGATGCTGTGCGTCTTCGTTCACGAGACTTGTGTTCATGAGCTTGGTTGTTGACCGCCTGGCTGCCTTGCGTCACTTGGCCAGCACGAAATTGGCCTGCAGCCGGAAGCGGAAACCCTCTGGTCCGCTGTCGGGGGATTCGAGCCAGTAGCCGATACCGCCCTGCAGGCTGACCGGCAGCTTGCCGAACATGACCAGCTTGGAGACGGCGGCATTGACCGGCACCGACCACTGCTCGTTGTCCCAGTTGTAGCTGGTCTCGCTCTGCAGCGACGCGGTCCATGCGCTCGGCCAGGTGTGGGACACGAACGGCTGCACGAACGTGTTGTTGATGTCCGGGCGGTCGTCGTCGCCGGCGAACGACCAGACGTGGTTGGCAAGCATGCCGACTGTCCACGGACCTCGCAGTACCAGCCCCACCGCTGCGGGTCCGGCGCCCCACTTCTTGCCGCCGAGCAGCGAGTCGGTCGCGGTCGGCAGCACGACCACGGGGCCGGCGCCCCAGGTGATGCCCCCGGCCGTCGGCTGTTTCGGCGAGAAGAACAGGCTGAGGTTGATGTCGCCCAGCCCGAACTGGGAGCCCTCGCCGGCGAAGATGTCGTCCTGGTGGATCACCGGCACGATGGTGCGGGTGATCAGGTTCCAGTCCTCGTTGATGTCGAACGGGATCACCGGCTGCACATTGGTGGTGATCTTGCTGCCGTCGTCCGCCGGGCCGATGTCCCGGTCGATGTTCATCTGGATCGGCACCGTGATCAGGTTGGCGATCGGGTTCGTCAGATCCTGAGCGAGCCCCGCGCTGCTGCCGTTGGCGGTCGATAAGGCAGGGAGCGCCAGCAGCGTGATCGTGAACAAGGGTCTCAGCATCAGAGGTTTCCTCCCCTCGCTTTGCTCTGCTTCAGAGGCATGTCGATTCCTGGAGTGTTGCTTTACCTGCCCTTGGCAGACAGTCACTCGGTTGCACACGGATCGTTCTCGCCTCAGCCCTTTCGGGGCGTGTACCAGATCGGCGAGGTGTAGGCGCGCTCCTGGTGGGTGGTCTCCGCCTTTTCCGGGAGGTCCACGCCGAAGCGGAAGGCGTCATAGACCACCCAGCGCGGCGTCGGGATCTCCAGGACCCGGGCGTAGTAGAAGGCGGACTGGGCCGGGTCGAAGTCCGGGTCGGTCCACACTGTGCCGAGCTCTGACGCGCCGATGGTGTTGGTCCAGTTGGCGTTTTTCACGTCCACCGTGTTGCCCACCGGCGGCAGCTTGCCGTCGGCGTCTGGCTCACGACCCGAGGACCAGGCGACGTCGTAGACTTTCTCGTGGGTCTTGCCGTCCTTGTCCAGCCAGCCCTTGACGACCTGGACGCGATCGAGATTGGCGCCGATCGGGTCGCGCAGGGCGTACACCATGAAGGTCGGTGCCTGTTTGCCTTTCACCGCTTTCAGGTCGCCACCCATCGGCACGCCCTTCTCGTAGCCGCGGAAGGCCGGCTGGCGGCTGTTGAGGTCATCGACCGAATAGTCCCAGCCTCCGAAGAAGCGCACGATCATGCGCGGGCCGGTGGTGGCGTAGACCTCCTTGCGCGCCATCGCGTCGTAGATCGCCTCGCGGGTGTTCTCCTCGGCCCACACCCCCGTGTAGCCCGAGGCAGTGAGCATGTCTCCCCGGAACACGCCGTTCTCGTTCTCGGCGAAGGGATGGGTCATGCGGTCCGGCTTGGGCTCGGCGTTGGTGGCCTTGCCGAAGAAGTTCTCTTCTTCGACGGCGGCGAGCGCGGTGTGGCTGTCGGTGGAGCCGACCAGGCCGAACTTGTAAGGGTTGGTGCCGTGGCGCTGTTCCAGCAGCAGTCCGTTCTTCAGCGCCTCGCGGGCGTACTCGTACTGCAGCATGCCCTGGGTCTTGACCTCGGAGAGGTCCAGGTTGCCGACGTCCCAGGTCTCGTAGTCGGCGAAGGCGTCATCCGGCGACAGGAAGGGGTGGGC
>JAZBOL010000107.1:0-6523 GCA_036351115.1 Lysobacterales bacterium
AGATTGATTCCCGTGGTGTCGAGATCATCGCCCTCGTTCACCAAAGCGCGGATGTCGGCCACCACGTCTCACGAGGCAAGCAACAGTCCAGGACATAAGGGCCATGCACGGCGGCTGTGACTCGGGCTCAATAGGGAATATGCGCCCCGGACCGGGGTGCCGTGACGGATGTGCCCCATGAGTCAACGTCAGCCTGAATCACCCCCGCCGCAGGCGAGCTTCGGCAAGCGGAAGCGGGGCCTGGTGGTGTCCCCGGCGGGCCATTGAGCGTCAGGGACAAACCGCCGAGCCGGTCTCCTCGAGGCGCTCCTCGCGGATGCCCGCGATGCCGCTATCGCCAGGTGCGCCGCCGGCTATTCAAGCGAGCTCTCAAAACGGAATATCGTCGTCCTTGAAATCGCCCGGTGACGGCTCGGGCAGCGGCGGCTCTTCATCCTGCTTCGGCGGACCGTCGCTGGCCCCACCGCCCACCTTCTCGATGCGCCACACGTCCAGGTTGACGAAGTAGTCCGTGGAGCCGTCGTTCTTGCGCGTGAACTCGCGGCCGCGCAGGTTGAAGTTCACCGTGACCGTGTCTCCCTCTTCGAAGGCGTCCAGCAGCTCGGCCTTGTCCTGCACCGCCTGGAACTTGATGGGCTGGGTGTAGGCGCCGTCCTCGACCTCGATGACGAACTCGCGCTTGCGGAAAGTCTCGGAGAACTGCTGGATGTCGTTAATGACCTTGAGGGTGCCGGTGGCTTCGTACTTGTTGGAGTTGGACATGGGTTGATCGCGGCTCTTTTGGGCTCAGGTTGCGGCTCGGAAGGCGTGCATTGTAGCCAGACCCGGTTCGGCTTTCAGCACGCGGGACCAGCGCCCGGGACCCGGAATTCGGTTAGGCTAGGCCCCTACTCGCTGCCGACATCACACCATGTCCCTGTACCAGGAACTCAAGCGCCGCAACGTCCTTCGTGTCGGGGCGGCGTACGTGGTGTTTTCCTGGCTGGTGGTGCAGGTGGCGGAGACGCTGTTTCCCGTTTACGGCCTGTCCGATGCGGCCATCCGGCTGGTGGTGGCGGTCCTGGCCGTGGGCTTCCTGCCGGTGCTGATCTTCGCCTGGGTGTTCGAGCTCACCCCGGAGGGGCTCAAGAAGGAGCGGGACATCGACCGTTCCAGCTCCATCACCCCGCACACGGCCCGGCGCCTGGATCGGGTCATCATGGTGGTGCTGGGGCTGGCGCTGACCATTTTCGCCTTCGACAAGTTCGTGCTCACGCCCCAGCGCGAGGCGGCGCGGAGCGCCCAGCAGGCCGCGGCGCTCGAGCAGGTCCGCAGCGAGGCGCAGAGCGAGGCGCGGGCGGAGGCGGAAAGCAGCGTGCCCGACCTGGGAGAGCGCTCCATCGCCGTGCTGGCCTTCGAGGACCTGTCGCCGGAAGGCGACCAGGAGTACCTCGGTGACGGGCTGGCCGAGGAACTCCTCAACCTGCTGGCCGCCATCCCGGAATTGAAGGTGATCTCCCGGACCTCCGCCTTCGCCTACAAGGGCAAGGACGTCAACCTCATGCAGGTGGGGGAGGATCTGGGGGTGCGCCACGTGCTGGAGGGCTCGGTGCGCAAGGCCGGCAACGTGGTGCGCATCACGGCGCAGCTCATCGACACGCGCACGGACACGCACCTGTGGTCGAAAACCTACGATCGCGCCCTCGATGACCTCTTCGCCGTGCAGGACGACATTGCCGGCACGGTGGTGGAGCAGCTCAAGCTCACCCTGCTGGGGGACGTGCCCACGACCCGCAAGGCGGACCCGGAAGCCTACGCCCTGTTTTTGCGGGCCCGGGCGCTGCGTGACCGCGACAACCCGGAGGACCTGGCGCAGGCGGAAGAACTCCTGCGTCGCGCCCTGGCCATGGACCCGGCCTTCGCCCGCGCCTGGGTGGCGCTCGCGTCCACCACGGATCAGCAGATGCGCAACGGCGTCGGGGACCTCGAGGAGGGCCTGGCGCTGCAGGACACGTACCTGACCCGCGCACTGGAGCTGGCCCCGGACCTGGCCGAGGCCTACGCGGGCCTGGGCTGGCTGGAGTGGGTCTGGCACAACGACCTGCAGGCGGCCGCCTCGCACTATGCCCGCGCCGTGTCCCTGGACCCGTCCGAGGCGGACACCGCCGGGCTGTTTCTCTACACCCTGGGCCGCGTGGAAGAATCCCTGCCCTACTTCGAGCGGGCGGCCCGCGCCGACCCGGTCAGCGCGACCGCGCACTCGAACCTCGGTGCGGCCCTGCTCAACACGGGGCAGACCGGGCGCGCCATCGACGAGCTGGACACGGCCATCATGCTGTCGCCGACGCGCTACCAGACCCATTTCCTCAAGGGCCTGGCCCTGATGCTGGAGGGCAAACCCGCCGAGGCGCTGGCCGTGTTCAACGAGGAGCCGGACGAGACCTTCCGCGCGCACGGCCAGGCCATCGCCCATTACGACCTGGGGCAAATGGCGGACTACCAGGAAGCCTTCGACCGTCTCGTGGAACGGGAGAAAGATGCCTATTCCTCGGAGATCGCCCTGGTCTGCGCCTGGATCCGGGACGCGGACTGCGCCTTTTACTGGATGGAAAAGGAGTGGGCCCGGGAGGGCAGCAGCGGCTGGGCCCACTTCCCCAGCAACCCGCACCTGGAACGCATCGCGGACGATCCGCGCTGGCTGCCTTTCCTGCGCAAGGTGGGCATCGCGCCGGAGCAGCTGGCGGCGATCCGCTTCGAGGTGGCCGGGCCGGATGAGGCGCCCGGCGCGCCGTGAGGTGCCGCCACGGGGGCCACTGCCCCGGATAGACAACCCGATCACGGAGTACCAGCCCCATGTCAGAAAAATCCTCTCGCACGCAAAACACCCTCGCCCTGGTCGGCGTGATCGTCTCCCTGCTCTTCGTCGGCTGGGAAATCCGCCAGAACACGAAGGTGGCCCGGGCGGCGGCGATCCAGGCCACGGCGGAGCAGATCCTCGACTGGCAAGCCGAGGTGGCCACGGACGAGGACGCGATCCGCGTGTTCACGGCCCTGCGCAGCGGCGTCCCCTTCGCCGAGCTCTCGCCGGAGGACAAACAGCGCTACGGCTGGATCGTCAGCGCCACGGTGCGCATCATGGAGAACCGCTACCGCCAGGTGCAGATGGGCATCATCGATCCCGAGGACATGGGCATCGCCGGCGGCACCTCGAATCCGAACTGGTTCCGCAGCCCCTACTTTCTCGAGTACTGGGCCTCGCTGGAGCCGGAAGGCAGCTGGGCGCCGGACTTCCTCGAGTTCTTCGAGACCGAGGTGCTGGGAATCCGGGAGCCGGCTGAGCCGTGAGCGCGGGCCGGGGTCGCCGCTGGTTCGCGGAAAGCCTGCTGATCATCGGCAGCATCCTCGTGGCGTTCCAGGTCGAGTTCCTCCCGGGTGCACGCGGCGCCTGCCACAGCCCAAGTATCCCTGAACTGCTGACATCGTGACAGGCGGTATGTCTATGGTGACATGTCAAATATGACATAATACCGGTCGTCGCGATGAATGCGACCGACAAACCTCTTGTGTGGCTGCATGGCGACGTCAAGTCGCCTCCGTTTTCAAAAGCTGCGAGGCTGCAAGCGGGGTTTATGCTGCGTCTGTTGCAGCAGGGTGAGACGATTGGGATGCCCCATTCACGCCCGATGCCGGGCATTGGGCGTCGTTGCCACGAGCTCCGGCTGGGGGACGGCGGCCTGAGTTGGCGGATCGTCTATCGCGTCGATGTAGACGCCAGCGTGATCCTGGAGGTCTTTTCCAAGAAGACCGGTAAGACTCCCAGGCATGTGATCGAGACCTGCAAGACCAGGCTTCGGGAGTACGACCATGGATAAGGACAAGCAAGCGCGGCTGGCCAGAAAGGGCTGGAAGGTGGGTTCAGCCGCCGATTTTCTGGGTTTATCGCCCGAAGAATCGGCTTACGTTGAAATGAAGCTGGCGCTTAGCGCCGCGCTGCGGAAGCGTCGGCGCCAGAACCAGCTGACCCAGGCCGACCTTGCCCGGGTGATCGCTTCCAGCCAGTCCCGCGTGGCGAAGATGGAAGCCGGCGATCCGACGGTTTCCATCGACCTGCTCGTGAAGTCCCTGCTCGCCCTGGGCGTATCGAGGAAGGAACTGGCGCGGACGATTTCCTGAAGGTGCGGCAGGTCAGTGACGGCTCCGCCAGCGGCGGCTCTTCAACCATCTTCGGCGGCCCCTGCTCGGCGCCGCCCCCCACCTTCTCGATGCGCCACACGTCCAGGTTGACGAAGTAGTCCGTGGAGCGCTGCTCCAGATTTGCAAGGATAAGCATCGCCCTGCAAATAGGGTAGGCTGGTCACCGCCCACAACGGCATTATTTGCGCGAGAGACACCATGACCGACCAACAACGCAGCCACTGGCTGCGCTTTGCCCTGCTGGGTTCACTGCTGACGCCGCTGGCGCACATCACCGTGCTCATCGCCAACGGCCAGAACCCGATCCCGACCCCGGTCAGCGAGCTGAGCCGCGGCGACCTGGCCTGGCTGCAGAACGGGGCGCTGGTGCTGTTCGGCCTGGCGCACATCGCCCTGGCCGTCGCCCTCGGCGGTCTCGACAAAGGCCGCCTCTGGCCCGTGGCGCGGGGGCTGCTGGTGGCGGCGGGACTGGGCAATATGTATCTCGCGTACTACTTCGTGACCTCCACGGACGCGGCCCTCTACGGGCCCGATGCCAACGACCCCCTGTGGATCATCGCCAGCCTGACCGGCCTGGCCATGGGCGCGGTG
Organism: Lysobacterales bacterium; assembly: GCA_036351115.1. Lineage (GTDB taxonomy): Bacteria > Pseudomonadota > Gammaproteobacteria > Xanthomonadales > SZUA-36 > Marinihelvus. The sequence goes on from JAZBOL010000107.1 coordinate 4,765, forward strand.
CAGCCGGGGCTGGCCCGCCAGGCGAAGGGGCTTGGCGCGTTTGCGGTGGTGATGCTGGGGGCCTGGTTGTGGCTGATCCCGACGATCCTGCTGGTGAATGCGAGCTGGCTGGGGCTGTATGAGCGGATCGTGGGGGTGGTGTACGTGGTGTGGGTGGCGGGGGTGAGTTGGGGGTTGCTGCGGGTGAGTCGCTAGTGCGCCGCAACGAGCCTGCCGCTCCGGGCGCCTGTCCGGTCTTGTGCAGGTTTCGAGTAAACGACCGACAGCATCATCGGCAATTCACCGGATGAAGGGTGTGTTGGCGCCGGTTAAGCTGGAAGGTCCAGTATTTAGACGTTATGACGTCAAAACGTTAACATGTCGGACATGAGTGACGAATCGACCCCCAAGCGCGCCACGGTCTACTTCGAGCCGCACCTGCACCAGGCGCTGCGGATCAAGGCGGCTGAGACGGACACCAGTGTTTCGGACCTGGTCAACCGGGCCGTGCGCGAGGCGTTGTCCGAGGACGCGGAAGATCTGGCGGCTTTCGAGGAACGCAGCGCGGAGCCCAGTCTGCGCTTCGAGGACGTGCTCAAGGACCTGAAGCAACGTGGCAAGCTATAGGCTGCGCATCAAGAAATCGGCAGCGAAAGAACTCGAGACCATTCCCCGCAAAGCCGACCGGCAACGCATCGCCCGGCGCATCCAGGCCCTGGCCGAGGACCCGCGCCCGCATGGCTGCAAGAAACTCTCTGCTTCAGAGCGCTACCGCCTGCGGCAGGGCAATTACCGCATCGTGTACGCCATCGAGGATGACGAGCTGGTGGTGACCGTGATCCGGATCGCGGACCGGAAAGGGGTGTATCGGGGGCTTTAAGGCGCCAGCCCCAGTGTCTGGGCCCCTGCCTTATTGTTCCGAGGCGTCCAGGAACTGCCGGGCGAGCGCATAGCGGCCATAAAGCTTCTCCATGGGACGTTCGCCATAGGCTTCCCTGGCACGTCCCCCCACCGCCTCCAGCGCGCGCAACAAATCCGCTGCGCTCGAGGCATAGCTCGCCGGATCCGTGCTGCCCCTGCTGCCGATCCAGAGCGGCATGCTGTGGGCGAAGGGGTGTTTCAGCATGGGCGGCCAGGGGTCGTCCAGCGGTTCCGGGCTCAGGGCGCGCGCGGCGACCCAGCCGCCTGCCGGCAGGTTAAGTGTCCCGCTGAACTCGCGGGTCTCGCCGGCCTCGATTCCGTCGAGGGTTTCCACGACCTGCCCGTTGACGACCAATTCGACCCGGTCCACCGTCGCAACGCTGGCCAGGGTCAGGGTCCAGTCCCGGGGGCCGCTCTCCACCACGTCGCCGGGGCGGGCGTTGTCGACGCGGAACAACAACGCCGGCCCGGTGCTGAGGAATCCGCGGCCGGCTGCCGTGGCGGCGAGGATGCTGTCGAAATCGCTCTGGCCACCCTCCACGGGAACAAAATTACGCGCGGTCCCCAGGGCGGCGGTGCGGTAGAAATCGACCCAGGCATCGGTGCCGGAAATACCGGGCACCGCTTTGCCGATGTTCAACAGCCGATACCACAGCTGAACATTACCCATGGGGTTGTCCCAGCCGGAAATGATCTCCAGGCCGATGCCGTCCTGCAGGATCAGTTCGTTCAGGGAATCGAGGTTCCTGAAGGACTCCGCCGGCGTGGCAAAGGGGTCGTCGACCGGAATGCCCGGGTGCACGTAGGTGGGAAAGGCGCCGATGCTTTTGGCGTACTCCAGCACGTCCGCATTCACGAG
>JAZBOL010000108.1:0-30874 GCA_036351115.1 Lysobacterales bacterium
ATGGCGGTGATGGCGTTGGCCGAGTGGCAGCCGTTGTTGTTCACCCCGGCCATGAAGGAGCCGATGGTGGCGACCTTGTAGTGCTGGTAGAGGGATTCGGTCTCCGCGTCCATGACCTCAAGCAGCACGTCCCGCTTGATGACCGCCTCGGCGGTCACGCGTTTGCCGCGGGTGCGCATGATGTTGATCATGGAGGACTTCTTGTCCGTGGCGAAGTTGCCCTCGAGGTAGAACCGCTCGATGGGGGCGTCCCGGAAATTCTGCAGGATCCAGTTGCAGGCCGCGAAGGTGGCCTTGCCCACCATGTTCATGCCCGCCGCGTCGCCGGTGCGGTAGTTGAAGCGCAGGAACACGAACTTGTTCGACAGGTAGTAATCGACGTATTTGAGCTTCAGGTAGGGGTCCGTGGCCTCGGCGGCCTCGCGGATGTCGGCATCGTGCTCGACGATCCAGTCCGCGAAGCGGCGGCCCTGGAGTGCATCCTCGAAAATGAATACGGGCGCGCGCTGCATGTTGTCGCCGACCACGGCACACTTCACACCACCGCTGTCGTGCAGCACCTTCATGCCCCGGTTGTAGGAAGCCACGAGCGTGCCCTCCGTCGTGGCCAGGGGGACGTAGAACTCACCCTGGGCATGCTGGCCGTGCACCAGAAGCGGGCCGGCAAAGCCCACGGGGACCTGGGCGGCGCCGGTGAAATGCTCGATGTTGCCGCGGGTCTCCGCCGGATCGATGGAGTAGCTCGACAGGTGCCGAAGGTCCGCCCCGGTCTCCTCGCGGATAAAGGCTTGCCTCGCGTGGATGATGTCCTCGCCGTAGTCATTCTCGACGTCCCGGGGCAACGCATCCGGCGCCCGCGTACCCGGTGCCGGCGTATCGGAAACTTTCAATTTGAGGCCGCCAAAAGGCTGCACGCGAAACTGGACTTCCAGCTCGTGCTCGCCGTCGTCGAGTGCGTCCCGGTCGAGGTGAAAGGTGATGAGCGTACCCAGGGGAAAGTCCACCGGTTCACCGGCGTTGAAGCGCTCCAGGGTCTGCGGGTCTGACTGGTCGATGACCAGGGTCACGCGCTCTGGCGCGATGGCCTCACCGTCGATGGTCACGGAACTGATCGACTCCAGCGAGGCGGGACTCAGCCGATTCTTGACAGAAAAGCGGACGCCCGAGGCCTCGTTTCTGAGGCTCGTGTGGTTGTACAGCTTGCGAATGATCTTGCCAGGAATGAATGCCATGCCGAGTTATCCGATTCGCCAATCACACCCACATGCTAATGCACCGGCGTTTTACCGGCTTGATGCCCATCAAGTCGACGGCTCACTCCCCGGCCGACCGATCGCTAGGTCGCGAGGTCCGGCAGGTCGCGGTAGAGCGCAAGCGCCTCGGGATTGGCCAGGGCGTCCGTGTTCTTGACCGTGCGGCCGTGCACCACGTCCCGCACCGCGAGCTCGGTGATCTTGCCCGAGACGGTTCGTGGGATATCCGCGACCTGCAGCACCTTCGCCGGCACGTGCCGGGGCGTTGTGTTCGCCCGGATCGTGCTGCGGATGCGGTCCACGAGCTCGTCATCGAGGGTGAGGCCTTCGCGCAGGCGCACGAACAGCACCACGCGCACGTCGTCTTCCCAGTCCTGGCCGATGCAGACGCTTTCGAGCACTTCGTCGAGTTTTTCGACCTGGCGGTAGATTTCCGCGGTGCCGATGCGCACGCCGCCGGGGTTCAGGGTGGCGTCCGAGCGGCCGTAGATGACCACGCCGCCGTGCTCCGTGAGCTGGGCGAAGTCGCCGTGGGCCCAGACCCCCGGAAAGGAGTCGAAGTAGGCGGCGCGGTACTTGCTCCCGTCCGGGTCGTTCCAGAACCTGACCGGCATGGACGGGAAGGGTTTCGAGCAGCTCAGTTCGCCCGTCTCGCCCACGTTGGCCACGCTGCCGTCGTCGCGGCGGATCTCCACGGCCATGCCGAGGCCGCGGCACTGCAGTTCGCCACGCCAGACCGGCAGGGTTGGGCAGCCCAGGGCGAAGCAGCTGATGATGTCCGTGCCCCCGGAGATGGAGGACAGGCACAGGTCCGCCTTGATGTCCCGGTACACGTAATCGAAGCTCTCCGGCGCCAGCACCGAGCCGGTAGACAGCAGGGCACGCAGGGCCGACAGGTCGTGGGTTTCCCGGGGCTTGAGGCCGGCCTTCTCCCAGGCGGAGATGGCCTTGGCGCCGGTGCCGAAGACCGTGATGCCCACCTCGTCGGCCAGGTCGAACATGGCTGTTGGCTCCGGTTTGAAGGGCGAGCCTTCCCACAGCACCATGGTGGCGCCGGTGGCCAGGGTGCTCATGAGCCAGTTCCACATCATCCAGCCGCAGGTGGTGAAGTAGAACACCGTGTCCTCGCGGGTGACGTCCGTGTGCAGCACGTATTCCTTCAGGTGCTGCAGCAGCGTGCCGCCGGCCCCGTGGGTGATGCACTTGGGCACGCCGGTCGTCCCGGAGGAAAACAGGATGTACACCGGGTGGTCGAAGGGCAGGCGTTCGAACTCGATGACCCTGGCGTCGTTGCCGGTGAACGCGCCGTAGGTGACGGCGGCCTCGATGCCGCCGGTGTCGGCTTCTGCCTCGAGGTAGGGGCACACCACCACCCGTTCGATGCTGGGTATGCCGTCGAGAATGTCCCGCACCCGGCCGAGGCAGTCGTGCACCTTGTTGTTGTAGCAGTAGCTGTCGACGGTGAAGAGCACCCTCGGGGCCACCTGGCCCAGGCGGTCCAGCACGCCGCTGGCGCCGAAGTCCGGCGAGCAGGAAGACCAGATGGCGCCGATGCTGGTGGCGGCCAGCATGGCGATGGCGGTCTCGGGAACGTTCGGCATGAAGCCGGCGACCCGGTCGCCGGGCTCGATGCCCAGCTCGCGCAGGGCGCGGGCGGTACGGGCCACTTCGCCGTTCAGCTCGGCATAGGTCAGTTCGCGGGCCAGGCCGCTTTCGTTGCGGAACACGATGGCCGGCCGGTCGTCGCGATAGCGCAGCAGGTTTTCGGCGAAGTTCAGACGCGCCCCCGGAAAGAACCGCGCGCCCGGCATCCGTTCGCCGTCCAGGAGCACCGTGTCGCCGGGGTCTCCGACCACGCCGCAGTAGTCCCACAGCTGGCGCCAGAAGTCCGTCGGGTGGTCGACGGTCCACCGCCATAGCGCTTCATAGGCTTCCTGGCTGCCGACGGCCTTCGGCGCCTCCGCGGGCAGGGACCGGACGAAGCAGGCCAGGTTCGATGCAGCGACCTGAGCATCGGACGGTTGCCACAGGGGAGCGCTCATGGGGACTCCTTGCTCACGGGGTCTGTGCCCCTCGGGTCCGGCGGACGTTCAGCCCGCCGGCGTCGTTCGGGTTGCGTTCAGGGCCGCGGTCAGGACAGCTGCGCCTTGAGTTCGGGAATGATCGTGAACAGGTCGCCCACCAGGCCAATGTCCGCGATCTCGAAGATCGGTGCGTCCGCGTCCTTGTTGACCGCCACGATGGTGCCGGCGTCCTTGATGCCCGTGAGGTGCTGGATGGCGCCGGAAATCCCGAAGGCCAGGTACAGGTCCGGGGCGATGATCTTGCCGGTCTGCCCCACCTGCATGTCGTTCGGCACGTAGCCCGCATCCACCGCCGCGCGGGAGGCGCCCACGCCGGCGCCGAGGGCGTCCGCCAGGTCGTAGACGATCTCGAAATTCTCGGCGCTGCCCAGGGCCCGGCCACCGGACACCACCACGCTGGCGGTCTGCAGGTCCGGCCGGTCGCCGCCGGAGGTTTCCACGCCCACGTAGCGCGTGTGCTCCGCTGGAGCGCAGGCGGCCTCGCGAGTGGTCACGGACGCGCTGCCGCCGTCGCCGGCTGCGGGCCAGGAGGCGGAACGGGACGTGCCCATGACCAGGCTGCCCTCGGGCACGGTCACGTCCACGATGGCGTTGCCGGCGTAGATGGGCCGCTTGAACCGGCGCTCACCGTCCACGGCCATGATGTCGCTGAGCGGGTTGACGCCCTTGAGCGCCGCCGCGTGGGGCAACACGTCCTTGCCGTAGGTCGAAGACGGCGCCAGCACGTGGGTGTAGCCGTCGGCCGCCGCGGCGAGCTCGGGGCCGTGGTTGGCGGCCAGGGGTGCGGCGAGGTGCGGTGCATTCGTGGCGAGGACCGCGTTGACACCGTCGATGGCCGCGGCCTGGGCGGCCACGGCGTCGATGCCGTCGCCCAGCACGATCAGGTCGATGTCACCGCCGCCGTGGCCCGTAATGGCCGCGGCGCAGCTCACGGCCTTGGCGGTGCCGGGGTTGAGGGTCGTGCCGTCGTGTTCGGCCAGGATCAGAATCTTGTTCATCGGTCGTTCCTCACACCAGTCCGCGGTTTTTCAGTTCCGCCACCAGGGCGGCCGTGTCTTCCACGATGATGCCGCCCCCGCGCGGTGCGGGCGGGGCATGGTGGCCGGCTTCGGGCGCCACGCCCGCGTGTCCGCCCAGCTCGTCCAGGGCGATCACGTCCAGGGGCTTGCGCTTGGCCTTCATGATGTCCGGCAGCTTCACGAACCGCGGTTCGTTCAGGCGCAGATCGCTGGTGATCACCGCCGGCAGATCGATCTCGATGGTCTCCAGCCCGGCGTCCACTTCCCGGGTCACCGTGGCGCTGTCGCCGTCGATGACGACTTTCGATGCGAAGGTGGCCTGGGGCCGTCCCCACAGGGCTGCGGTCATCTGGCCCACCTGGTTGCTGTCGTCGTCGATGGCCTGCTTGCCGAGGAACACCAGGCCGGCGCCTTCGCGCTCGGCGAGGGCCACGAAGACCTTCGCCACGGTCAGGGGCTGCAGCGTGTCGGCCGTGTCGACCTGGATGGCGCGGTCGGCGCCCATGGCGAGGCCCGTCCGCAGCTGCTGCTGCACCTCGTTCCCGCCGATGGACACGACGATCACCTCGTCGGCCTTGCCGGCCTCCCTGATGCGCAGCGCTTCTTCGAGGGCGATCTCGTCGAAGGGGTTGATGCTCATCTTCACGCCGTCGGTTTCGACGCCGCTGCCGTCGCTCCTGACGCGGATACGGACGTTGTAGTCCACCGCGCGCTTGATGCCGACCAGTATTTTCATGGGGTGTCCTTTCGGCTGAATGGGGTGTGAATGCTGGGGTTAGGAATTCAGGTCAGGGTGCCGCTCAGAGGTTCTGGTAGTTCGGGCCGGAGCCGCCCTCAGGCGTCACCCAGTTGATGATCTGGTACGGGTCTTTGATGTCGCAGGTCTTGCAGTGCACGCAGTTGGCGGCGTTGATCTGCAGCCGCTGACCTTCGCCGTCGGGCACCATCTCGTAGACGTGCGCGGGACAGAAGCGCGTACACGGGTTGCCGTATTCCTCGGTACAGCGCGTGGTGCACACGTCCGGTTCGAGGATCTGCAGATGCACCGGCTGGTCCTCGTCGTGCTCGGTGGCGGCGAAGTAGACGGAGGCGAGCCGGTCCCGCGGCGGCAGGTCCCGGTCGACCCAGGCGCGGTCCGGCGCGTGGTAGCCGGCGCGCTTTTCCAGTTCCTCGTGGTCCGCGTGGTTCGACAGGGTGCGGGGCAGGGCGCCGCCGGTGACCGTCTCGATGGCGGCCGTCAGCAGGCCGCGCCAGAGCCCCTTGTTGAAGCCGGGGCGTATGTTGCGCACCTTCCTGAGCTCCGCCACCACGGCGCTGTCACGCAGCGCGGCGTCGAAGCCCTCGGCCACGCCTTTGTCCCTGATGTGTTCCGCCGCCAGCATCCCGGAGCGCAGCGCCTGGTGAGTGCCCTTGATCTTGGGCACGTTCACCAGCCCGGCGGAATCGCCGATGAGCACGGCGCCGGGCATCTCGGTTTTCGGCAGGGACTGGTAGCCGCCTTCCACCAGGGCGCGGGCGCCGCTGGAGATGATCTCGCCACCGTCGAGCAGCTCGCGGACCATCGGGTGGTGCTTGAACTGCTGGAACGCCTCGAAGGGCACGAAATCGGGATCCGCGTAGTCGAGGGCGACCACGTAGCCCACGGCGATGCGGTCTTCGTCCAGGTGGTAGATGAAGCTGCCGCCGTAGGTCGCGTTGTCCAGGGGCCAGCCGATGCTGTGCTGCACCAGGCCGGGTTTGGCCTTGCCGGGCTTCACCTTCCACAGCTCTTTCATGCCGATGGCGTAGGTCTGCGGATCACTGTCGGCGTCGAGGCCGAAATGCCGGATGAGCTGCTTGCTGAGGTGCCCGCGGCAGCCCTCGCCGAGCACGGTCACCTTCGCGTGGATCTCGATGCCCTGGACGTAGCTGTCCTTGTGGGCGCCGTCGCGGGCCACGCCCATGTCGCCGATGATGACGCCGCCGACGGCGCCGTCTTCCGTGAAACGGATGCCGGAGGCGGCAAAGCCCGGGAAGATATCCACGCCAGCCGCTTCCGCATGCTCCGCGAGCCACTGGCAGGTCGCGCCGAGGGACACGATAAAGTTTCCGTGGTTGTTCTGTTGCGGCGGCGTGGGCAGCTTGCGCTTCGATTCCTTGCCCAGCAGCCAGAATTCGTCGCCGGTGACGGGCACGCAGATCGGCGGCGGCGCCTCGCGCCAGCCGGGCACCAGCTCGTCCAGGGGCTGCGGCTCGATCACGGCCCCGGACAGGATGTGTGCACCGATCTCCGAGGCCTTTTCGATGACCGCGACCATGAGATCCGCGTCAAGCTGCTTGAGCCGTAGTGCGCAGGCAAGGCCCGCAGGACCCGCGCCCACCACCACGACGTCATACTCCATGACTTCGCGTGGCTCTTTCGGGGTCTCGACGGCGGTGGCGTGGTCGTTCAAGGGCTAACCTGTGGAAAGCGGTAGGGCGCTGAGCAGCGCATTATAGCGGAGCGCGTGTCCGCGTCCCATGCCCTGCTCCCTTCTATTTGGCTATACTGAGCGCGCTTTCAAGCCCCGCGCAGACAGGAAGGAAACGCACGATGAACATGCTGGAATACTTCAGGAACTGGGACGACGTCATCGAATTCGACAAGAACACGGAAATGTTCCACGAGATGGATTCCGCCGACTACATGTACGTGATCCTCAGCGGCGAGGTGGAGGTCACCCTGCGCGGCGAGCCCCTCGGCGCCGAGCTCGAGGGTGGCATCGTGGGCGAGATGGCCATGATCAACAACTCCAGCCGTTCCGCCACGGCCAAAACCCTGTCGAAGGTATCCGCCGCCCGCGTGGATCGCGAGCAGTTCAAATCCATCATTGTCGACAATCCGGATTTCGCCCTGCATCTCATGCAGGTCATGGCCAACCGCCTGCGCGTGGCCGACCAGGTGATCGCTGGATGAGCGGTGTGCTGCGTGGACTCCTCGCCGGCCTGACCGCCTGTCTTTTCATCCAGCTCGCCACCCCGGCGCTGGCCGATGGCCACGCGGGGCAAACCACGGTCATCCATGCCGGCCGCTTGCTGGCCGTACCGGGTGAGGGCTTCGTCGAGCGCCAGACCCTGGTGGTCGAGGACGGCCGCATCGTCGCGGTGCGCGACGGGTTCGAGACGCCGGACGGAGCCGAGGTCGTTGACCTGAGCGATGCCTGGGTCCTGCCGGGCCTGATCGACAGCCACGTGCACCTGTTGGGCGAGGGTGGCCCGGATGAGCGCCTCAAAACGTTTACCGACAGCTCGGCCGATGTCGCCCTGAGCGGCGCGCTCTTCGCCCGGCGCACGCTGGAGGCCGGTTTCACCGCGGTCCAGGACGTGGGCGGCGAGAACGACGCCATCTTTGCCCTGCGCGACGCGGTCGCCGACGGCAAGGTGCCGGGGCCGCGGATCCGCGCGTCCGGCCAGTCCGTATCCATCACGGGCGGACACGGCGACGTGAATGGCTACTCCTCCCGGGTCATGACCCTCTTCGCCCACCCCAGCATCTGCAACGGGCCGGAGGACTGTCGCCGCGCCGTGCGTCACCAGGTCAAGGCAGGTGCGGACCTGATCAAGATCACCGCCACCGGCGGCGTCCTCTCGAACACCGCCGCCGGGGTCGAGCAGCAATTCACGGACGCGGAGCTGCGGGCCATCGTCGAGGCCGCCACCTCCATGGGCCGCAAGGTCACCGCCCACGCCCACGGCAAGAGCGGGGTCGACGCGGCCCTGCGCGCCGGCGTCTCGTCCATCGAGCACGGCACCTACCTGGACCGGGAAAGCATCAGGCTGTTCCGGGAGAACGACGCGGTGCTGGTGCCCACGGTGCTGGCCGGCGTGACCGTGGCGGGCTGGGTCGACGAGCCCTGGCTGCCAGCGCCCTCCCGCGCCAAGGCCGCGGAGGTGGGGCCGAAGATGCTGGACATGCTGCGCCGCGCCTACGAGGGCGGCGTGACCGTCGCCTACGGGACGGACACGGGCGTGTCCAAGCACGGGCGAAACGCGGAAGAATTCGCCCTCATGGTGGAAGCCGGCTTCACGCCCGAGGAGGCCATCCGCGCCGCCACCGTCGTGGCCGCGGAACATCTCGAAATGGCGGCGGACATCGGCACCCTCGAAGTCGGCAAGTTCGCCGATCTCGTCGCCCTGGAACGCAATCCCCTCGACGACGTGACGGCCCTCGAGTCCATCGGTTTCGTGATGAAAGGCGGCGAGGTGTTCCTGTCGCGCCTCGACTGAGCCCGTTCGCCTAGAGCGACTGCGTGGCCCCGCCGATCACCGCGCCGGCGAATCCCAGGGCCATCATGACCAGCACCAGGCCAATCACGATCAGGGCCCAGAGCAGGCTGGCGCGGCAAAAATTCTGCTTGGCCTCGTTCACGCCATCGGCGAAAGCCCAGTAAAGGTAGAAAACCAGGCCGACCAGCGGAATGCCCAGAACAAAGATCGTGACGAACCAGTCGCCCACGGACGGGGCGCGTTGCGTGGTGACTTCCATGGGGATTCTCCTTTTTGCGGTCTCTGCATCCATTCTAGCGGCGACCTGCGGCTCGCGCAGTCGCGGCTCTGCGCGGTGGGCGGTTCGCTGCACGCGGTGAGGGCAACGGCCGGGGCGGCGGTTTTGATGCGGTGGGTTGGTCATCGCATCCTATTCATTAAACGATTCATTAAATACACCTTCAGGTTTCAGCCCTGCAGCGGCCTGTAGCGTTGGAGGGGGGTGATTTTCGGTCCATCACCGGCGCTATAATCCGCGCCATGAGCACCATCGGACAGTCCGGGGAAAGCCGCGGCCCTGAGCGCGGGCGACCGGCGGCCGGGAAAAAACAACGGCGCACGCTGGACCGGCGTGTGAGCGTCGCGCCGATGATGGACTGGACCGACCGCCACTGCCGCTATTTTCACCGGCTGCTGTCGCCCTCGGCCCTGCTCTACACGGAGATGGTCACGACCGGCGCGCTGCTGCACGGTGACCTGGAACGCCACCTGGCGTTCAACGCGGAAGAGCACCCGGTGGCCCTGCAGCTGGGCGGCAGCGACCCGGCGGACCTGGCGCGCTGCTCGGCAATCGCCGAGGAATGGGGCTACGACGAGGTGAACCTCAACGTGGGCTGCCCCTCGGACCGGGTGCAGCGCGGGCGCTTCGGGGCCTGCCTGATGAAGGAGCCGGAGCTGGTGCGCGACTGCCTGGCGGCCATGCGCGAGGCCGTGGCCATTCCCGTGACGGTCAAGACGCGCCTGGGGGTCGATGATCTCTATGACTATGACTACTTCCGCCGTTTCGTCGATACGGTGCGCGAGGCGGGTGTGGACGTGTTCATCGCCCACGCGCGCCGCGCCTGGCTCAGCGGCCTCAGCCCCAAGCAGAACCGCGACGTGCCGCCGCTGGACCACGACTGGGTGTACCGGTTGAAGCGGGAGTCGCCCGGACTGACCGTGATCATCAACGGGGGTGTGGACAGCCTGGACGCCGTCGGGCGGCACCTCGAGCACGTGGACGGCGTCATGATCGGCCGCGCGGCCTACCACGCGCCCTGGCTGCTGGCCGAGTGCCAGGCGGCCCTGCTGGGCGGTGGTGGCCCCGACAATCCGGCGGATCTCATCGCCCCGATGACCGCTTACCTGGAGGATCTCGTGAAAAAAGACGTGCCCATCAAGTACGCCACGCGGCATGTGCTGGGCCTGTTCCAGGGTCGCCCGGGCGCCAAGGTCTGGCGCCGCTACCTGAGCGAGAACGCGTTTCGCGACGATCGCAACGCGGGGATGCTCGAGGCGGCCCTCGCCGCCATGTCCAGGAGTCAAGCCGCGTGATCACGGCGAACGCCGATCAGTTCCTCAGGCAGCTGGCGGGGCTCCAATCCGACCCGGCCCGCGCCCTGCCGCGCGGCATCCTCATGGTCATGCCCAAGGAGTTTTACGTCGAGACCCAGACCGCCCGGGACAACGTTTACGTCGAAACGGACGCCGAGGCGGACCCGGGCAAGGCAGCCCGTCAGGCCGAGGCGCTTGCCCGACTGGTGGAAGCCGCGGGCGTGCCGGTCAAGCGTTTTGCGGGGCGTCCGGAGGAACCCGACGGGGTGTTCTCCAACAACGTGTTCGCCACCGCACCGGGGCGCGGCGTCGTCGGCGCCATGTACCACCCGGTGCGCCAGCCCGAAGGCGACCGGGACGACATTCGTGCGTGGCTCGAACAGGAGCAGGGGAGTTCGTTGACCGTGCTCGACCGCGACGCCTGCGTGGCGGAATTGACCGGCGCCCTCATCATCGACCGGGCCCGGAACGTCGGCTTCTGCGGCATGAGTCAGCGCGTGGACGATGCCGGGGCCGTGGCCATGCACGATGCCCTGGGCCTCGACCTCACCTACCGCTTCGACCTGCAGCCGGACGAATACCACACGAACGTGGTGCTCTCGGTGCTTGCCGGCCGCGCCTGCATCGCCGTGCCGGACGCCTTCGTCGATTCGGCCGTGCCCGGGGTTCTCGAGCAGGCTTTCCCGGACCGGTGCCTGTTCCTCACGACCCGGGAAAAGGAAGACTTTGCCGCCAATTGCATCGCACTCACCGATCGGGACCTGTTCATGAGCGCCCGGGCCGAAGCGGGGTTGCGGCCGGAAAGCCGGCGGACTCTGACGGACTGGGGCTTCCGCATCCACGCCACGGATCTTTCGGAGCTCGAACTCGCCGGCGGCAGCCTGCGCTGCATGATCACCGAGCTCTTCTGAGGGGCTCGGCCGGAGCGTGTTTGGCGTCTGCTAGCGGCTGTGGATTCAGTGGATCGTCGCAACACAGGCGTTAAATCGCTATGCCGGTGTCTCATAGTCTGGTGTCTTCCGCGGACGCGACCTGAAGCATGGCCATGGAGACTGTGGCTGTGAAACACTTGAACCAGACTGTATCCGGGCGGCCGCCCTTTCGCCCCGTTCGCGCCCTGTTCAGTTGGTCCTATTACCCGGGCCTCAGGCGCGCCTCCCGCTACCCGAATATCTCACCGTTAAATGGTCAATCACCCATGACGACACACCGTCCCGACTTCTTAGAGGCGATTTCCCCGCATCATGGCGAGGTACTGCGCCATGTTCTGACTAAAGTTAGCCGGGGAGGGCGTTCGCTACGGGTCGCGAGCTGGCGTGGGTTGCGCGGCCGGTGTCAGACGTCATCTTGCCAGGGGGGCGCCTCGGCGAATCGGTCGATCAGCCCGTTGATGAAAACGGTCACCTTGCTCGCCACCTGGCGATGAAATGGATAGATCGCCTGCAGGGATCGGGCAGGAATCGCATGGTCGGGCAAGACGGTGCGCAAGACGCCCGCCTTCAGGTCCGGTCCAACGATGAAGGTAGGCAGACCGACAATTCCCCGGCCCGCCCGCGCTGCCTGGTGCAGGATCGTCGCATTGTTGGTGCACAACCGCCCGGTCGGCGTAATGCGTCGGTTTCCCAGGAGCCATTGACGCCCGGTCCGATGATGGCCGAAATGCAGGCACTGGTGCTTCGCGAGGTCATCTGGCGTTTGCGGAGTGCCATGGTCGTCGAGGTAGGAAGGCGCGGCACAGAGCACGATGCGTACCGGGCAGATTTCCTTGACGACCAGTGTTGATTCCTCGACCGGCTCTGCGATCCGGATCGTGAGGTCGTAGTCCTCGTTGAGCAGGTCGATGAACCGGTCACTGAGGTTCAACTCGACCTCCACGTCGGGGTAGGCATTCACGAAATCACAAACGTATTGTCCCAGGTGCAGCTCGCCGAAAGGCAGTGGTGCGTTGACTCGCAGTCTGCCGGTGGGCACCTCCCGGCCGATGGACACTTCCGCCTCGGCCGCCTCGATGGAATCGAGAATGGCCGACGCCCTCTGATAAAACCGCAGTCCCGCGTCAGTGGGGCTAACGACCCGGGTCGAGCGATTCAGCAGGGCGACACCCAGGTCCTCTTCGAGAGCGATGATCTGCTTGCTCACCGTCGAGCGTGTGACGTCCAGTTGCCGCGCCGCCGCGGCGAAACCGCCGTGTTCCACCACCCGGCAGTAGTGGGTCATCGCCGTGAACTTGTCCATGGAGTTCTCCTCGTTTCCCCGGCGGCAGGCGTGCCGTTAACGAATATTGCAGCACAGCGTCCGGGTGACCATTGTCGCGTATATAGAAACAGTCTGTAGTCATATATAGCTATTTTAGAATCAATCGGTCATGCACATACTTCGTCAGGTACCGATTTTCACTCTCAACGAGGACACGACGATGAAAACATCCGCCAAGCTGATTTTTGCCCTGGCTTCCCTGCTCTTTACCCTGCCGGCGGTCGCGCAGACCGCGCAACCGACAGCGGCCTCGACCCTGCTCTCTCCGAACGACCATGCCCTGATCCTGATCGACCACCAGCCCCAGATGGCCTTCGCCACGAACTCGATCGACATCGTTACCTTGCGGAACAATGTCACGGGTCTCGCCAAGTCCGCCCGGGCGTTCGACGTCCCTACGATCCTGACCACCGTGGCTGAGGAATCATTTGCGGGCCCCCTCTTTCCCGAGCTGCAGGCCGTGTTTCCGGACAAGGAACCCATCGACCGGACCACCATGAACACCTGGGAAGACGAGCGGATCACGAACGTCGTCAATGAATTCGGCCGAAAGAAGCTCGTCATCGCAGCGCTTTGGACCGAAGTCTGTGGTGTCGGGCCTGTGCTGTCGGCCCTGGAGCAGGGTTTCGAAGTGTACTTCGTGACCGACGCCTCGGGCGGCGTCAGCGTCGAAGCGCACGACATGGCCGTGCAACGCATGGTGCAGGCGGGGGCACGGCCCATCACCTGGCTCCAGTACCTGTTGGAGTTGCAGCGTGACTGGGCGCGGCAGGGCACCTATGTGAACGTGACCGGCATCGCCAAGGAACACGGAGGCGGTTATGGGCTTGGCATCATCTATGCCAAGGAAATGTTTGACGCCGAAGAAGGCGGTTGAAGCCATGACCGAGAAAAGCAAGCGTCGCGTTGGTCTGAGCCGCCGGGATTTTCTGACCAGTGCGGCAGCCGCAAGTGGGTTCGCCGCAGTCCCGGCCGCGATCCGCGCGAGCCTCCATGGCACGCCGGACCTCATCATCACCGATGGTGAGATCATCA
The DNA here is from genome assembly GCA_036351115.1 of Lysobacterales bacterium. Taxonomy (GTDB): domain Bacteria; phylum Pseudomonadota; class Gammaproteobacteria; order Xanthomonadales; family SZUA-36; genus Marinihelvus. Next base: position 13,465 of record JAZBOL010000108.1, read on the forward strand.
CCCAGGACCCGCTTCGTCCCCGCGCCGAAGCCCTTGCAGTAAAGAACGGGTTGGTACAGGACATCGGTACGAACAGCGACATGCTGGCGCTGCGCGGACCGAAGACCCAGGTGCTGGCGCTGGACGGTCGGACCGTGATCCCCGGGCTGAACGACAGCCACATGCACCCGACGCGAGCCGGACGCTTTTACGCCCTGGAACTCCGCTGGGACGGACTTGATTCCCTGGCGGAAGGGTTGCGTCGGATCGGGGCGCAGGCGAAGCGCACGCCTGGGGGTCACTGGGTTCGGGTGATCGGCGGCTGGTCGCCGTTCCAGTTCCAGGAGCGCCGCATGCCAACACCGGCGGAGCTGACCGCTGCCGCCCCGGATACGCCGGTCTACGTGTTGTTCCTCTACAGCCAGGGTTTTCTCAACCGGGCGGCAGTGCGTGCGCTTGGCCTTTCACCGGAGACCCGAACGCCCCCGGGGACCGCCTACGAGTTCACGGAAGATGGCGGCGCAATCATTCACGCTCGCCCAAACCCCGATCTGCTCTACGGCACCATCGGCGCTTTGCCTGCCCTCAGCCGGGCGGAGCAGGGGCGCTCCACGCGGCATTTCTATCGCGAGCTGAACCGCTTCGGGCTGACCAGCGTAATCGACGCTGGCGGTGGCGGACACCGCTTCCCGGAGGATTACGCGGGCTCGGACGCGCTTGCCATGGAAGGTACGCTACCGATCCGAATTTCCAAGTACCTGTTCCCACAGAACAAGGGCGCAGAGCTCGGGGAGTTCGAGCGTTGGACCGCCGAATGGCAGGTGCATCACAATCGGGCCGCCGGCCTGGCGAACGGTTACGTCCTGCGTGGCGGTGGTGAATTCCTCGCCTGGGCCGCCGGGGACTTTGAGAATTTTCTCGCCGACCAGCCGGACATCACGACGCGGACGCGGTGGCGGGAAGACCTCCTCGAAGTGACGCGCCACCTGCTCGCCGAGCGCTGGCCCCTGCGCATCCACGCCACCTACGATGAGTCAACGAATCACATCCTCGACGTGTTCGAGGAGGCACACGCGCTGGAAGTGGAATCCGGGCGCCTTGGTTTCGCCGGCATTCGCTGGGCCCTGGATCACGGGGAGACCCTGCGGCCGCCAACGATGGCGAGGATTCGGGCGCTCGGCGGCGGACTGGCGATGCAGGCGCGCATGGCCTACGCGGGTGAATTCTTTCTCGAACGCTACGGGGAGGAACGAACACGAAACGCACCGCCGCTGCGGGATGCGCTGTCCGCCGGGCTGCCTCTCGGCCTGGGTTCGGACGCGACGCGGGTGGCCAGTTACAACCCCTGGAATACCCTGTACTGGGCGACCACCGGTCGCAGCGTGGGCGGGACGGAACTGCATGGGGCACGGCAGCGGTTGACTCGGGAGGAAGCGCTTTTTCACCACACCGTAGGGTCCGCCTGGTTCAGCCAGGAAGAAGTGCTGAAGGGTCGCCTGAAGCCTGGGCAGTTCGCGGATTTCGCCGTGTTGAGCGAGCCCTACCTGAAGGTTGGAGACGAGTCGATACGCGACATCGAAAGCATCCTCACGGTGGTTGGGGGGCAGATCGTATCCGCAGGGGATCCCTTCGCTTCCCTGGCGCCGCCACTGGAACCGATCACACCGGAATGGTCACCGGTGGCTTTCTACGGCGGCTACGAGGCTGAGTCCGGGTGACCGGCCACGAGCACCCCACTGAACCACGACCAGGAATAAAAAAGCGCGGCCCCGGCCGAAGCCGGTTTGCGGTCGACGAGCGGAGAAGACGGTCGCCGAGTGGGGCTTCCGCATCCACGCCACGGTTCTTTCGGAGCTCGAACTCGCCGGCGGCAGCCTGCGCTGCATGATCACGGAGCTGTTCCAGGACACGTCTTCGAAGGATTTTCTGCTTTACGGCATGGCGGAAATACATTAATTTCAATGTATGAAGACAATTACCATTAATGTATCCGAGCCGGTTTATGCTGATTTCAAGGCGGCATCCCAGACCGCTGGCAGACCAACGTCTGAGTTGATTCGTGAAGCGATGGAGTTCTATCGACGCGAACGTTTGAGGCCTGCGGGTGATCTCCGGTCTTTCCGGCCCCGTTCGGCGGGTCGAGTGCTTCATGACCTGGAAGCGCAGGATGACCTCCTGCAGGACATGCTGCCGGAAAGTTGATCGGCCTCGACACCAGCTTCCTGGTCGCGCTGACCATCCGTGAGCATCCGGCGCACAAGACGTGCTGGCAGCTGTTCGAAACGCACATCCGCGGCCGACCTGCCAGTGCGGCCATTTGCGCGCAGATCATGGGGGAATTTGCTCACGTCGTGACAGATCCGAAGCGGTTTTCAGAACCCCTGGACATTTCCGATGCGCTGGAAATTACCCGTCAGTGGTGGCATGCCATGGAGTGTCGTGTCGTCGAGCCAACGTCGCATTCGTTTCCCCTGTTCGTCGACTGGATGCGCTGCCATCGCCTCGGAAGAAAGCGCGTTCTCGATACCTTGCTGGCCGCCAACTACCACAGTGCCGGCATCACGCAGATTGCGACCACAGACTGGCGCGATTTCGAGTGTTTTGGTGTGTTTCGCGTGCTGCGCATGGGGTGAGCCGCGAGCCGGTTCAGAATGCATTCAGTCTGATCCGCTAGAATCCCGACCATGGGGAAACACGCCAAATCGATCCTGACCACCGGGCTGGCAATCCTGCTCCTTAGCACTTCCGCGTGGGCCATCTCCCTGGAGGAAGCCGCGCGCCAGGTCGCGAAGGAGTACGACGCCCGCGTGCTGTCGGCAAAAACCGTCACGCGTGACGGGCAGCGGGTACACGAGATCAAGATCATGACGAAGGACGGAACCGTACAAACCGTCCGCGTGCCGGCGTCGGACTAGGGAAAGAAGATGCGCATCCTCATCGTCGAAGACGATCCGCAGCTGCAGGATTCCGTTGCGAACCTGCTGCGCGGGGCCGGTTACGCCGTGGACGTCAGCAGCGACGGCACCGAGGGGCTGTACTTCGGCGAGGAATACCCGATCGACCTGGCCGTGGTCGATCTCGGCCTGCCGGGTCTGTCGGGCCTCGACCTGATCCGCAAGCTGCGGGCGTCAGAGCGTGACTTTCCGATCCTGATTCTCACCGCCCGCTCCGACTGGCAGGACAAGGTGGAGGGACTCGAGGCCGGCGCCGACGACTACCTCACCAAGCCCTTCCATCCCGAGGAGCTCAAGGCCCGGGTCAGCGCCCTGCTGCGCCGCGCCGCGGGGCACGCCCAGCCGGATGTCTCCTTCGGCCCGCTGCACCTGGACCTGGCGGCCCAGCGCGTCACCCTGGACGGCGGCGAGGTCGAACTCACCACCTTCGAGTACAAGGTCCTGGAGTACCTCGCCATGCATCCGGACGCGGTGGTGACCAAGGCCACGCTCAGCGAACACATCTACGAGGAAGACGCGGACCGGGACAGCAACGTCATCGAGGTGTTCGTGGGCCGGCTGCGCAAAAAACTCGACCCGGACAGCACGCTCCAGCCCATCGAGACCCTGCGGGGCCGGGGTTACCGACTGAACGTCCGCGGCCTGCGGGACCAGACGGATCCGGAGTGAGCAGGCGCGCCGTGTCGCCGTCGCGAGGCGCCGGGGCGGCCGTCGGTCGCGGGGGCGCCGCGGAGCCGCCGTCGAAACGGCGACCGGCGAGTCTGCGCCTGCGCCTGATTCTGTTTTCCACGATCACGCTCCTGGTCTCCCTTGGCGTGGTCGGCCTGGCGCTCGACAATGCCTACCGCCAGGGTGCGGAAACGACCCTGCGCCAGCAACTGGACACCTGGGCCTACGGCGTCATGGCGGCCATGGAGGTCAATAGCGAGCGCGAGATCGTCCTCAGCGTTCAGCCGGCGGACCCCCTGCTGCTGCAGCCCGCTTCCGGCGTCTATGCCCAGATCGAGGGCGACAAGGATCGCTGGCGCTCGGCGTCGGCCCTCGGCGTCGAGCTGCCGATAACGACCCGGCTACCCGCGGGAGAGGCCGCCATGATTCCGGCGACGGATGACATGCCCTTCTATCGCCGCGCCTTCGGGCTGGACTGGCAGCTCGAAGACGGTTCGGTGGAGCCGCTGACCGTGACCGCACTGGCGCATCGCGATTTCCTGGCGCCGGCGCTGGATGCCTTTCGGGACGGCCTCTGGAAATCCCTGGGTGCGGCGGCAGTCCTGCTGGTGCTGGCCCAGGCGGTATTCGCGGCCATCAGCCTGCGGCCGCTGCGCCAGGTGGCCGCCGACGTGGCGGCCGTCGAATCGGGCGCCGAGACGCGCCTGCATGGGCCGTATCCCGTGGAGCTGGACCCCCTGACGCGCAACATCGACCGCCTCCTCGACACGGAGCAGGCCAACCAGGCCCGCTATCGCAGCGCCCTGGATTCCCTGGCCCACAGCCTCAAAACGCCCCTGGCGGTGCTCAAGGCCGGTGCGCCGGGTGACGCGTCATCGGCCGCGACGCGCCAGGCCATCGAGGACATGGAGCGGCTCATCGCGACCCGCCTGGAGCGCGCCGCGGCGGGCACGCGGCGTGCCCTCGCGACTCCGGTGGACGTGGCCCCGGCCGCGGAGCGCATCGCCGAGTCCCTGCGCAAGGTTCATTCTCAGGATTTGCGAACCCTCGAGTGCATCATCGAACCTGGTGTTCAGTTTTTCGGGGAATCCCGTGACCTCATGGAATTGCTGGGTAATCTGCTGGATAACGCCTGCAAGTACGGCAACGGAGCGGTCCGCCTCGCCGTCGCATCGCTTCCGGCGGCCGCGCCGGGCGCACGGAGCGGCCTCCGCATCACCGTCGGCAACGACGGCGCGCCGGCCCCGCTGGGCGACTTCGTGCAGCGCGGGCGCCGCGGGGACGAGCAGGCTGACGGCCACGGCCTCGGCCTCGCCATTGTGTCCGAACTGGTCAGCGCCTATGGTGGGCGCCTGGACTTCGGCCATTCGGATCTCGGCGGCGCGGAGGTCGTCGTCACGATCCCGCCCGAGGGTGAGGCGAAGCCCGGCTGAGCTTGCCCCACCACGACTGCAGGAACGAACCACCCACGCCACCATGGAACGCCTTCTGACCATCATGCGCCGGCTCCGGGACCCGGAAACCGGCTGCCCCTGGGACGTCAAGCAGAGCTTCGAAACCATCGCTCCCTACACCATCGAGGAGGCCTACGAGGTGGCCGATGCGATCCAGCGCGGCGACGCCGAGGATCTCCGCGACGAGCTCGGTGACCTGCTGCTGCAGGTCGTGTTTCACGCCCAGATGGCCGACGAGCGGGGCTGGTTCGGCTTCGCCGACGTCGAGGCCGCCATCAGCGACAAGATGGAACGGCGTCACCCGCACGTTTTCGGCGACGCGGATATCGACAGCGCGGACGCCCAGACCGTCGCCTGGGAGGCGCAGAAGGCGGAGGAGCGCAAGGCGCGGGGTCAGCACAGCCTGATGGACGGTGTGGCAGCGGGCCTGCCCGAGTGGATGCGCGCGAAAAAGCTCCAGAAACGCGCCGCGGAGGCGGGTTTCGACTGGCCCGATGCCGGGCCCGTGCTCGACAAGCTGGACGAGGAGGCGCGGGAGGTCCGCGACGCCCTGGCGTCCGGCGACGCCAGGCACATCGAGGAAGAGGTCGGTGACCTGCTCTTTGCCGCCGTGAACCTCGCCCGCCAGCTCAAGGTGGACCCGGGCAAGGCGCTGCGCGGCGCCAACGCCAAGTTCGAACAGCGCTTCCGCGCCATGGAGGATCGGGCCGGCGGCGCCGATGCCCTGGCGGAACTGGACCTGGACGCGCAGGAAGCCCTCTGGCAAGCGGTCAAGAAGGACTCATGAACGAATTTTTCCAGAACCTCGATCCCAACAGCCTGGTCATCGGCGCCCTGTCGGGGCTGCTCGTCGCCACCATCGCGGGCATCCTGGCCTGGCGCAGCGGCGTGCGGCGGGGACAGGAGGCCGGGGCGATCGAAGCGGCAGCTTTGCGCGAGGAGCTGGATGGATCAGCGCAGGCCCTGGCCGCCGTGCAGCGGGAGTCCGCTGTGCTGGACGAGGCCCTGCAGGACGCCAAGCGGGAGGCGGCGGTGCTGCGCACACGCATGGAAGAGCAGCAGGCGCATTTCGAACGGGAGCGGGGCAATCTGCAGGAGACGGAAAAACGCTGGACGGAAAATTTCGAGCGCCTGTCCGGGCGCATTCTCGAGACCCGCTCCAGGCAGTTTTCCGAGCACAGCGAGAAGCAGCTGGAAACGCTGCTCAAACCCCTGAGCAAGGACCTGGAATCATTCCGGGGCCAGGTCGAGCAGACCCACAAGCAGGAGCTGGAGCAACATGCCGCCCTGCGTGAGCGACTGAGCCAGCTCGAAGGCCTCAATGAGAGACTCAACGAGGAGGCGCGTAACCTGACCCGGGCCCTCACCGCAGACGTCAAGGCCCAGGGCGGCTGGGGTGAACAGCAGCTGGAGAAGCTGCTGGAGCTCAGCGGCCTGAGCAAGGGGGAGCACTACCACACCCAGGTGTCCGTAACGGGCCGAAACGGCGAGCGGCTGCAGCCCGACTTCGTGCTGCGACTGCCCGAGGGTCGCGCCATCGTCATGGATTCAAAGGTCTCGCTGAAGGCCTGGACGCGCTACCAGGCGGCCACGGACGACGGCGAACGGGAACGGCACCTGGTGGATCACGTGAAGTCCCTCCGCGCCCACATCGACGGTCTCAGCGCCAAGAACTACGCTTCCGCCGAGGACCTGAACGCCCTGGATTTCGTCCTCATGTTCGTCCCCATCGAGGCCGCGCTGATTGCCGCCCTGCACCAGGACCCGGGCCTGCCCGAGCACGCCCTGAACAAACGCGTGGCGCTCCTGTCACCCGCCAACTTCCTGGCCACGGTGCGCACCGTGGCCTCGGTGTGGATGGTGCACAAGCAGAACACCAACGCCCGGGACATCGCCGACCGGGCGGGCAAGCTCTATGACAAGTTCGTCGGTTTCACGGACAATCTGAAGGGAGTCGGAATGCGGCTCGACCAGGCGCAACGCGCCTACGACGGCGCCCTGTCCCAGCTGTCCGAGGGGCGTGGCAACCTGGTGCGGCAGGTCGAGGACCTCCGCAAACTGGGGGCCCGGCACCAGAAGCAGCTGGACGCGGCCCTGGTGGAAAAGCTCGAAGATGCCTCCGATCACCCGGCAGACGAGCCGTCCGAAATCCCGGGGGAGGACGATGCAGACGGCGAAGAGAAGCGTGAAAAGTCGTCTCTCACGCTGGTGAAGGACGAAGACAAAAGCTGACCGGCCATTCGAGCAGCCATTCGAGCTTGGGCCGGGCGCCCGGCCGCGCCCACCGTCAGGCGTCGCCCGGCTTGCGGCCCGCGGTGACCCGCTCCAGGCCGGCCAGATCCCGAAACGTTTCCACGTCTTTCCAGCCCTGTTCTTCCAGCAAGGACCGTACCGCTTCCCCCTGTCTGAAACCATGCTCGAACAGCAACCCGCCGCCCGGCAGCAACCTCGCTGCGGCGCCGTCGGCAATGGCGCGAAACGCCAGGTACTCGTCCTCACCGGGGGTCAGCGCCGCGCGCGGCTCGAAGCGGAGGTCCCCGGTACCCAGGTGGGGATCGTCGGCGCGGACGTAGGGTGGGTTGCTGACGACCAGGTCGAAATCACCCGCGAGCGGCGTACACCAGCTGCCGGGGTGAAAGATGACGTTGCCCAGGGCCAGTCGCCTGGCGTTTTCCCGGGCGACTGCGAGGGCGTCGGCGCTCACGTCCACCGCATGCACCTCCGCCCGGGGCCGCTCGCTGGCGATGGCCAGCGCGATGGCGCCGGATCCGGTGCCGATATCGGCGACGCGGATGTCCTGGTCTCCGGGCAGGCGGGCCAGGGCGAGTTCCACCAGCAGTTCGGTTTCCGGACGGGGGATCAGGACCGACGGCGTGACCCGCAGCGGGAGGGACCAGAATTCCTGTTCACCGGTCAGGTAGGCGACGGGTTCGCCGTCCGCGCGGCGTTGCACCAGTTTGTCGAAGCACGCCACCGCTGTCGGGTCTGCCAAATCGTCGGCGTGGGCGTACAGGTACGCGCGATCGACGTCGAGGCAGTGTGCGAGCAGGAGCTCGCCTTCGAGGCGCGGCGAGGCGTCCGGGTTGGCCGCCGCTCCGAGCGTTTCGCAGCCCCGGAGCAGCAGCTGCCGCAGTGTCGGCGAAGCGCTCACACCCGGTTTCAGGCCTCGACCGGTCGTCCGCTCTCGTCCTTGCCGCCGACGCTCTTATCCGCCCGTTTTTCGCCTTTGCCACCCGGCAGCAGTTCGACCCTGGCCTCGCGCCACCAGGCAGCGAAGTCGTCCAGGATCAGGTACAGGCAGGGAATCAGGATCAGCGTGATCACCGTGGCGAAAACAATGCCGAAGGCCAGGGAGGTGGCCATGGGCACCACCAGCTGCGCCTGGGTGCTGGTTTCAAAGATGGTGATCGGCGCCAGTCCCAGGAACGTGGTCAGGGAGGTGAGCAGGATCGGCCGGAAACGCACCCGCGCGCCGTCGATCACCGCCTGGGACAGGGCAATGCCCCGGTCCCGCTCCTTGTTGATGTAATCCACGAGGATCAGGCTGTCGTTCACCACCACGCCACTCAGGGCGATGATGCCGAAATAGCTGAGCAGGGAAATGGGAATGCCCAGGAGCCAGTGTCCCACCAGCGCGCCGATGGTGCCGAAGGGGATCACGGACATGATCAGCAGCGGCTGCGAGTAGGAGCGCAGGGGAATGGCCATGAGGGCGTAGATCAGGAACAGGGCCAGGGCGGCGCCGGCGAGCAGGTCACCCCGCACTTCCTGGGCGGCCTGGCTCGAGCCGCTCAGGCGCGAGCGCACGCCCGGGAACTGGGCGAGTACCTGCGGCAGCTCCCGGCGCAGAATGTCGGAGACGATCTTTTCCGGCTCGCCGATTTCCTTGTCCACCTCGGCGGTGATGCGCACGGCGCGCTCCCGGTCGAAGCGCTGGATGAACAGGGGGCTTTCCGTGAGCTCGACCTCGGCGACGGCTTCGAAGGGCACGCGGCCGCCGTCCGGGGTGCGAATGCGCATGTTGTCGAGGTAGCCCACCGAGTCACGCTCGTCCCGCGGATAGCGGACCATGACCTTGACCTCGTCCTGGCCGCGCTGGACGCGCTGCACTTCCTGGCCGTAGAAGCCGGCGCGCACCTGGCCGGCCAGGTCCCGGAGTGTCAGGCCAAGGGACTCGGCCTCGGGCTTGATGTTCAGCTTGACCTCGGGACGACCGCGTTCGTAGCTGTTGCGGATGTCGTAGACGCCTTCGTAACCGCGGATGCGCCGCTCCAGCTCCCGGGAGGCCCGCGCCACCTGGTCGATGTTCGAGCCGATGAGCTGCAGGGAAATGGCCGCGCCGCCGCCGGGGCCGCCGCCCCGGTTGGAGAAGCCGAGCTGCTTGACGCCCGGGATCTGGCCCGCGCGCTCGCGCCAGGCGCGCAGGACCGCGGTGCCACCCGGGCTGATTTCGTCGTCCTTCACGAGTTCGACGATGACCCGACCCGAGGTTTCACCGGAGGCGATGGCGAGAAAGTGGTTGACGATCGAGCCCGGTTCGAGGCCGCGATCGGCGCTCAACGCCGCGTCGGTTTCCTGCAGGCTGCGCACCAGCTCACGCAGGGCGGCGTGGGTCTGGGTCGAGGGCGTTCCCTCGTTCATCTCGAGGGAAACGCGCAGCGTGTCCGATTCGATGTCCGGGAAAAACACCGCCCGGAGCACGCCGCCGATGATCAGGCCCACGCTGAGAATCAGCGCCGCGACGAACAGGGCGACGGTCAGGTAGCGGCGCTTGAGGGCCCGCTGAAGAAACGGCGCGTAGTAATCGTCAACGACGTGGTGCAGGCCTTCGCTGAAAAAGCGCTGGAAACGCACGAAGGGGTTGTGCGTGTCCGCGCCGTAGTGCTTCACCTTCATGTGCGCCAGGTGCGCCGGCAGGATCAGCTTGGACTCGATGATGGAAAACACCAGGCACAGCACCACCACCCAGCCGATCGGCGACATGAACTGGCCCGACGTACCGCTGACCAGCAGCACCGGCAAGAAGGCCGCGATGGTCGTGAGGACGCCGAAGGTCGCCGGAACCGCGACTCGGTGCACGCCCTCCACGATGCTGTCCACCGAGTGCCCCTTGGCCCGCATGCTGGTATAGGCCGATTCGCCGACGACGATGGCGTCGTCCACCACGATCCCGAGCACCACGATGAATCCGAAGAGGCTGATCAGGTTGACCGTGATGTCCAGGGTCGGCAGGAACAGGAAGGTGCCGAGAAAGGCGACCGGCAGGCCGAGCATGACCCAGAAGGCCAGCTTCAGCCGCAGGAACAGGGACAGGGACAGGAACACGAGCAGGGCGCCGAAGAGCAGATTCTTCAGCATCAGGTCCAGGCGGCCCTGCAGCAGGAAGGTGATGTCCGCCCAGTAATCGACGCTGATGCCCTCGGGCAGGCTGGCCTTGCGCGCATCGACCCAGTTGCGCACGGTCTCGGCGATGTCCAGCTCGCTCTGCGAGCCCACGGAAAGCACCTCGATGGAGATGGCCGGCTGGCCGTCGAACTCGGAAAAGCGCCCCCGGTCCTCGAAGCCGTCCACGATATCGGCAATTTCCTTGAGCAGCAGCCGGGTGCCGTCCGGGTTGGTGCGAATGACGATGTCTTCGAAGTCGCGCCCCACGTACGCCTGGCCCTTGGTCCGCACCTGGATGTCGCCGGCCTCGGAGCGGATCGCGCCGGCGGGCAGGTCGAGGGAGCCGCGGCCGATCGCCTGGGCCACCTCCGCCAGGGTCAGGTCGTACTTCTGCAGCGTGTATTCGCTGACCTCGATGCTGATTTCATAGTCCCGGGAGCCCAGGATCTGCGCACGGCTCACGCCGGGCAGGGTGGTGATCTCGTTGCGGACCTGCTTGGCGTATTCCTTGAGCGTCCGCTCGGGCACGTCGCCGTGCACGGATACGATGAGCACACGCTGCTGGAAGCGGGTGCGGGACACCACCGGTTTTTCCGTGTTGTCCGGAAAGGTCGGGATGGCATCGACGCGGCTCCTGATTTCGTCCATGACCTCGGCGACATCGTAGTCGGAGAGCACCTCCGCCTGCACCGTGCCGCTGCCGCGGCGCGCCGTGGACTGGATTTCCTTGATGCCCTCGATGTCCTGGATGGCTTCCTCGATCTTGATGAGGATGCCTTCCTCCACGTCTTCGGGGCTGGCGCCCAGGAACGGCATGCTCACCGTCACGAAGTTGGTCTCGATGCGCGGCTGGGATTCCTTCTTGATCGTCAGGGCGCTGGCCAGGCCGCCGACGATCAGGATGACCATGAGCAGGTTCGCGGCGACCGAATTCCGCGCAAACCAGTCGATCAGGGCGGTGTAGGGATTGTTGCTCACGCGTCGTCTCCGACCTCCGCCGACAGCGCGGCGGTGCTGGGCACTTCATCGGGAATCTCACTCGGGGCGGTCAGGCCCGTCGGGTCCTCGCCGGAGATGATCAGGCGGGTGCCCGGGATCGGCGCGTCCAGGGTAGTGGTAATGACCAGCTCGCCGTCGCGCACACCATCCGTCAGATAGACTTCATCGGGTTCCGCCCGGGCCACGGTGACTTGCCGCACCTCGAGCTCGCGTTCCTCGTTGGCCACCAGCACCGTGTTGTCGTTGCGCAGCACGAAGCGGGGCAGGATTACCGCGTTCTCGATGAAGCGTCCCTCGATGGCGGCGCGGACGAAGGTGCCCATGCGCAGCTCGTCCTGCGTGCTCTCGCCCAGCAGGCCGTAAGGGTCCACCACCTCGGCCACGGCGTAGAGCACGCGGCTGGACTCGTCCACCACGCCCTCGGTGCGAATGAGCCGTGCGTCCCAGGTCCGGGTCTCCCCGGCGACCGTCGCCTGCAGGCTGACGGCCGGGTATTCAGACCGCTCCGTGTCGGTGGCGCGCGGAAGATCCAGGAAGGCGACGTCGTTGGAAGAAAGGGGCAGGCGGATCTCGGCCGTGTCGACGGAAAAGGTCACACCCAGCTGGGTGCCGGCGCCGACGAACTGGCCCACGTCGACGCCCTTGCTGCGCACCAGGCCGTCGTAGGGCACGGTAATGCGCGTGCGCTGCAGGTCGCGTCGCGCCTTGTCCAGGTCCGCCTCGGCGGCGAGCACGTTGGCTTCCGCGTCGGCCAGCTGGGGTTTGCGGGCCACGAGATCGGGCACCTCGCCGCTCTTGCCGAGGTTTTTCCAGTCCTGGATGGCCTGCCGCGACCGCGCCTGTTCGTCGGCCAGCTGGGCCTTGCGGGACGCCAGGGAGGCTTCGGCGCGCTTCACGGCGGTGGCGTAGTCGCTCGGATCGATTTCCAGCAGCACTTCCCCCTTGCGAAAGAAGCCACCCGCCACGAAATCGGGAGACACGTTGACGACCCGGCCGGATACCTCGGCGACCAGCGTGGTCTCGGTGCGGGGTCGGACGGGGCCCTGGGACTCCACCACGAAGTTGACCGAACGGGCCCGGGCCTCCACGGCTTCGACCAGAACAGCGGCCTGGCCCGTATCCTGCCGCGGCGGACGTTTGCCGGCGGCAAAGATGGACATGACCACCACGGCCACGATCGCAAGCGCGATCATGCCCAGGGGCAGGATGAATCGAAAGAACTTCTTCGCAAAGGTCATGTCAGTCTTAACCCAGTGTCGTTGTTTGTCAGGCGGTCGCCACAAAGTGATCGCCGTGTCACGCGCGGCCGGGATTATGGGGCAAGGGCGCAGCGCACGAAAGTGCCATAGTTGTTATCAATCAGGAATTTGCGAATTTTTACCTGAAACCGGTGAAGCGCCCGTCGTGACGACCGGGATGCCGAAGTCCGGCAGAGCTGTCGGACACCTTCACCGGCGGCATCACACCAGGCGCGTTACAATGGCCGGCCTGGCCGGGCAACGCCCCGGCTTCGGGTAATGGACTCAGGAAACAGACATGCTCCAGGCACGAGACAACGGAATCATTCTCAAAACACCCGACGAGATCGAAGCCATGCGCGAGGCCGGCCAGATGGCGGGCACCGTGCTGCAGATGATCCGTGAGCATGTCCAGCCGGGCATCACGACCGGTGAGCTCGATGACATCTGCCACCAGTACATCACCGAGGTGCAGAAGGCGATCCCGGCGCCCCTGAATTACAAGGGATTCCCCAAGTCCATTTGCACGTCGGTCAACCACGTGGTCTGCCACGGGATTCCCGGCGACAAGAAGCTGAAGGACGGTGACATCGTCAACATCGACATCACCGTGATCAAGGACGGCTGGCACGGCGACACGAGCAAGATGTTCGTCGTCGGCACACCGCCGATCCGCGCAAAGCGCATCTGCGACATCGCTTACAAGGCCATGTGCACGGGCATCGAGATGGTCGCCCCCGGCGTGCGCCTCGGCGACATCGGCCACGCGATCCAGCGTTTCGCCGAGGGCCAGGGCTGCTCCGTCGTCCGTGAGTACTGCGGCCACGGCATCGGGCGCGGCTTCCACGAAGACCCACAGGTGCTCCACTACGGGCGCCCCGGCACCGGCGAGGAGCTCAAGCCCGGCATGGTGTTCACCATCGAGCCCATGGTCAATCTCGGCCGCCGCGAAACGCGGCTGCTGCCGGATGGCTGGACCGTGGTCACCCGCGACCGGAGCCTGTCGGCGCAGTGGGAGCACACGATCGCCGTCACCGAGGACGGCTACGACGTGCTCACCCGCCTGCCCGGCGATCCGCTCTGACCCCCCGCCGGACGACCGGCCATGGCGGAAGTCGTCGACCCCAGGAATGCCGTTTCCCCGGCTTCGGAAGCCAGCGTATCCGAGGCGGCGATCACCGGAAGCGTGTGCCGAGCGAGCCTGCCTGAACCCGCCTTCGCCGATGAGATCCTGGACCGCAAAGCGCTGGGGGTCCCCAGCCGCACGGACATCGTTCCCCGGCTTCGCGCCGCCCTCGAAACCCTGAACAAAGGCCTGGACCGGCGTTTTCGGGACGGGGTGGACATCCAGCAGCTGGTCGAGGCCCGCGCCTGGGCCGTGGACCACCTGCTGCGCACCGCCTGGACGGCCCTCATGGCCGACGCCGGCCCCATGGCGCTGCTCGCCGTTGGCGGCTTCGGGCGAGGGCAACTCCATCCCCATTCCGACATCGACCTGCTCCTGCTCCACGAGGCGGACGAGCTCCCCGATCCGGCCCGGGAGGCCGTGGAGCACTTCGTCACGGTGCTGTGGGATGCGGGCTTCTACCTGGGCCACAGCGTCCGCAACCTCGACCAGTGCGTCGAGGAAGCGACGGCCGACGTTTCCACGGCCACGAGCCTGATGGAAGTGCGCCTGCTCTGCGGGCCGGAAGCGCTTTACGATGAGCTGGTCACGGCGATTGCCCCGGACCGGGTCTGGTCACCGGCAGACTTTTTTCACGCCAAGTTCGAGGAGCAGCAGGCGCGCTATGCCCAGTTTGGCGAAACCGCCTACAACCTCGAACCGAACATCAAGGAAGGGCCCGGGGGCCTCCGCGACATCCAGATGGTGGGGTGGGTGGCGAAGCGGCGTTTCGGGGACACGGACCTCTACGGCCTTGTGCGACATGGGTTTCTCGTCGAATCCGAATACCGGGAGCTCGTGGAGGGCCAGCGCTACCTCTGGCGTGTCCGCTACGCCCTGCACCTGATCGCCGGCCGTGCGGAAGACCGGCTGCTGTTTGATTTCCAGCGCCAGGCGGCGGAGCTGTTCGGCTACGACGGCGATCCCGCCACCAACGAAGCGGTGGAACGCTTCATGCAGGGTTACTACCGGGAGGTGACCCGGCTGGAACGGCTGAACGAACGGCTGCTCCAGCTGTTTCGCGAGGAGCTGCTAGACCAGGAGGACCTGCCGCCGGAACCCCTCGGTGACGACTTTCAGCTGGTCAACGGCTACCTGGAGGTCGTGGACCCGGGGCTCTTCAAGCGCCGTCCCATCGCCCTCATGGAGCTGTTCCTGCTGCTGGGCCGGCACGAATTCATCGCGGGGGTCCGCGCTTCCACGATTCGCCTGGTGGTGGACCACCTCTACCTGGTGGACGAGGACTACCGCAACGATCCCGAGGTGCTGGGTCATTTTCTCGAGCTGTTGCGTCAGCCCCAGGGCGTTTACTCGCAGCTGCAGCGCATGAACCGGTACGGGGTCCTGGCCCGGCTGATCCCCGCGTTCGCCGACATCGTCGGGCGCATGCAGTTCGACCTGTTTCACGTGTACACGGTGGACCAGCACATCCTGTTCGTCGTGCGTAACCTGCGTCGCTTCGCCTATGGCAAGTACCGGGACATCTATCCGAAGGCGCCGCGGGTGTTCCAGGGAGTGCGCAAACCCGAACTGCTCTACCTGGCGGCCCTGTTTCACGACATCGCGAAGGGGCGCGGTGGCGATCACTCCGAGCTTGGCGCGGTCGATGCCCGTTCGTTCTGCAGCCGCCTTCCGCTGGCGGCGGAGGACGTTGACCTGGTGGCCTGGCTCGTGGAGGAGCACCTGCTCATGTCCCAGACCGCGCAGAAAAAGGACATCAGCGATCCGGCGACGATCCGGGCTTTTGCCGACCGGGTAAAAACCCAGCTGCGTCTCGACTATCTCTACCTCCTGACCGTGGCGGATATTTCCGCCACCAGCCCCAGGCTCTGGAACAGCTGGAAAAGCGGGTTGCTGTGGGAGCTGCGCCAGGTCACCAGCCGGGTCCTGGCGCAGGATCCGGAAACGCCCCAGTTGCGCGAGCAGGCCATCGCCCAGTCCCGGGTCGCGACCCTGCACCGGCTCGCGAGCGAGGGGGTGGAACGGCAGGAGGCGGAGGCGCTCTGGGACAAGCTGCCGCGCAGTGTGCTGCTGCGGTGGAGTGCGGCGCAGCTCGCCTGGGCCACGAAAACCGTGCTCCGGTCCCCGGGCGAGCGCACCCTGGTCGCCCTGCGACCCTGCGATGAGCGCCAGGTCAGCGAGGTGCTGGTGGTGGCGGAGGATTACACGGGGCTGTTTGCCACGGTCACCACGGTCTTCGATGAAATGGGACTCGACGTCCTGTCGGCCCGCGTGGCCACGGGCAGCGACCATCGAAGCTTCGACCTGTTCCAGGTCATGAATCGCCAGGGAGAGCCCCTGGACGAGGGCGACACGCTGTGGCTCCAGGAGCGACTCGGCGAGGCGCTCGCCGCCAAGGAGGTGCTCGATCCGGTGCAGCGCCCGATACCGCGGCGCCTGCGGCCCTTCGTGGCGCCGCCGGAGATCCAGTTCCGCGAAGCGCGGGGTGGGCGGGTCACCGAGCTGGAGCTGAGCTGCACGGACCAGCCGGGACTGCTGTCGAAGCTTTCCGCGGCCCTGCGCCAGAGCGAGGTCAACATCCATGACGCCATGATCGCGACCCTGGGCGACCGGGTGGAAGACACCTTTTACCTGACCGGTCGCGACCATGGACCCCTGGATCAACCGGCGCAGGAGACCCTGGCGGCGGCGATCCGTGACATCCTGGACCAGGATTAGGCCTTGCCGGCAACCGATTCCGAAATACCCGCATTGACCCACGAAGTAGCTCCAGGTGAACCATGACCGATAAAGCGCTCCGCGACCTGATCGAACAGGCCTTCGAAGACCGCGCCTCCCTTTCGCCGGCGGATGCGCCGGCTGAACTCCGCGAGGCGGTGGAAGCCGTCCTGGACGGCCTCGAGACCGGCGCCCTGCGCGTGGCCGAGCCCGACGCGTCCGAGCCAACCGGCTGGCGCGTCAACCAGTGGCTCAAAAAGGCGGTGCTGCTCTACTTTCGCCTGTCCCCCAACACGGTCATCGAGAGCGGTTACCAGCGCTGGTTCGACAAGGTGCCGGTGCGCTGGACCGGTGACGACCGGGGTATCGCCGAGGCGGGACCCCGGGTGGTGCCGCCGGCGGTGGTGCGCCGCGGCGCGCACGTGGGCAGGAACGCCATTCTCATGCCGAGCTACGTGAACCTGGGCGCCTGGGTGGGCGAGGGCACCATGGTGGACACCTGGGCCACGGTGGGCTCCTGCGCCCAGATCGGCCGCAACGTGCACCTGTCCGGCGGCGTGGGCATCGGCGGCGTGCTGGAGCCCCTGCAGGCGAATCCCACCATCATCGAGGACGACTGCTTCATCGGCGCCCGCTCCGAGGTCGTGGAAGGGGTCGTTATCGGCGAGGGCAGCGTGCTCTCCATGGGGGTGTTCATCGGGCAGAGCACGCGCATCTACGACCGGGAGAGCGGCGAGATCCTCCGCGGCCACGTGCCGCCGGGCTCCGTGGTGGTCCCCGGCACCCTGCCGGCCCGTGACGGCAGTCATTCCCTCTACGCGGCCATCATCGTCAAGCAGGTGGATGCGCAGACCCGCTCCAAGACCAGCGTGAACGAGCTGCTCCGGG